>DASTPP010000162.1:0-11251 GCA_035762175.1 Polyangiaceae bacterium
CGACGGCTACGAGGTGGCGAAGAACCTGCGCGCGTCCGACGGGGGCGGGTCGATCTTCCTGGTCGCCGTCACCGGCTACGGCCGCCCCGAAGACAAGGCGCGCGCGCTCGACGCGGGCTTCGACGCCTACGTCGTCAAGCCGATCGACAAGGCCGCGCTCGCCAAGGTGCTCGACCCGCGCAACGTGGCCCGGCGGCGCGCGGCCGAGGGCGCCGGCGCGGGCTGAGGCGGGGGCCGGCGCCGCCCGCCCCGGCCCCCGCGCCCCCCGGCCGGCGGCGGCCGCCCGCCCGGGCGCGCGCCCCCCGGCCGGCGGCGCCGCCCGCCCGGGCGGGCGCTACTCGGCGGGCAGCGCTTCTTGTTCGAGCGCGTAGCGCAGGGCCGACTCGAGGGTGCTGAAGGAGACGAGCTCGCCCAGCTCGAGGTCGAGGCCCACGATGGTCTGCGCCATGCGGGGCGAGATGCCGGACACCAGGCACTGGGTGCCGAGCAGCGTGGCGGCGCGCACGACCTTGAGCAGGTGGTTGGCCGCGCTCGTGTCCATCACGTCGACGCCCGTCAAGTCGAGGATGGTATGCCGGGCCTTGGTGCGCACGATCGCCTCGAGCAGGCTCTCCATCATCTGCGAGGCGCGCGCGCTGTCGACGAGGCCGATGACGGGCAGCGCCAGGATCCCCTCCCAGAGCTGGAGGATGGGGGTCGACATGGCCCGGATGGACTCTTCTTGTCGGCGGATGATCTCGAGCTTCTCGAGCAGGGTGCGCTCGGTCTGCTTGCGCTCGTGCACTTCTTGGGTGAGGCGCTCCTCGGCGGCGCGGCGCTCGCGCACCTCGAGCCGGAGCTGCTCGAGCGTGGCCTCGAGGTCGGCGCGCGAGGCCTTGTCTTCGGCCATGAGGGCCTCGAGCTCGCGGCCCACCGTCCGGTCGGAGGGGCGCACGACGAACTCGTCGCACTCGTCGCCGCGGGCGAGGTACTTGGTCTGCTCGGCCCAGGTGTTGGCCCCGAAGATCTGGCGGCAGTAGCCGGCGAAGCGCCCCGCGAGCCAGCTCGAGCCCCAGCAGACGCCGAGCGCGCGCTGGTAGAGGCCCTCCCAGCCCTCGTAGGCGCGGAAGACGGCCGTCGCCCCCGCGCGGTCGAGCGAGGCGAGCTCGAAGCGGCCGAGGCCGGTGGCGCCCGCGCGCTCGCCGAGGGCGGCGAGCCCCGCCTCGACCGTGGTCGCGCCCGCGGCCGCGTCGAACTCGGCCTCGGCGCCCTCCTGGCCGCCGCCGTAGAGCGCCAGGTTGAAGCGCTCGGTGCCCACCATGGCGTGCAGGCCGCGCAGGAAGCCGGCCAGCGTGGTCTCGACCGGCAGGCAGGCGGTGGGCGCCCCGGCGCACGAGAGCCGCCCGCGCGCCGCGTCCCACTCGAACTCGAGGCCGCCGACGCGGATCGTGGGGTTGCCGGCTCGGGTGCTGGGGTCGTCGGAACTCGCCATGGTCGTGTCTCCTCTGCCGGGCGCCGGGCGCGCCTCAGCGGGACCTGCGGGGCGCCGGGGGCGGGCGGCGCCGGAGCGCGCGCACCTCGTTGACCGTCCCGTCCGTCCAATACTCGACCGAGTCGCTCAGGCGGCGGACGGCGCCGAGGCCCGAGTGCAACCGGGCGGCGGCCGCGCGGGCGAAGGGGTCGACGGGGCCGCGGGCGGTGCACCCGTCTTCGAGCGCGCGGCCGAAGTCGGCGATGCCGGGGCCCCGGTCGCGGGCGCAGATGCGCAGCGCGCCCGGCTCGAACGGTTCGAAGATCAGCGTGCCGCGCCCCGCGTGCCGGACGATGTTGGTCGCGAGCTCGGTGGCCACGAGGGCGATCTCATGGCTCGACCGCCGGTCGAAGCCGGTCGCCTCGGCGACGGCGACGGCCGCGCGCTGCACGAGCACGACGTCCCCGCTCACCTCGACCGGCAGGGCCCGCGCGCCGCTCACGACCGCCCCTCGCCCCGCAGCTTCGCGATCAGGGCGGCGCGCGCGGCGTCCGAGTCTTCGGCGAGCTTGACCGTCACCCCGAGCATCTCGAGGGCGACCTCCGCCGTCGCCGCCGTGCGCACGCCCGTCAGCTCGACCCCCATCGACTCGAGGGTGTAGGCGATGCGGGCGCTCATGCCCGAGATGACCGTGGGGGTGCCCATCAGGCGCGCGGCGGCCGCGAGGTTCGACAGCACGAAGCAGAGGTGGCTGTCGAGCGTCAGGAGCCCCGTGATGTCGAGCACGAGGCCGCGGGCGGGGCGGCGGTAGATGACCTCGAGCACGTCGTCGCGCATCTGCGCGGCGACGTCGTCGGTGATGTCGCCCTGCAGCGTCACGAGCACGCGGTCCCAGAGCCGCAACACCGGGATCATCGTCTCTCGTGCGCTCATCGCCCTGGCTCCTCCCGCTCGTCCCTGATCGTCGTGGTCGTCATCGGCGCGCCGCGGGCCCCCGGGGTCAGCCCCGCAGGTTGAGCGTGACCTCGACGCGCGTGCCGGTCGGGCCGGTGCGCACCTCGAAGGTGTCGGCGAGCCGGCGCACGCCGGTGAGGCCCTTGCCGAGGCCGGTGCGGCTCTTGTACCGCCCGGCCAGGATGTCGTCGAGGTGGGCGATGCCCGCGCCCGCGTCGAGCGCCACGATGCGCAGCGCGCGGTCGGCCACGGTGAACTCGACCCGGCCGGGCGACGCGTACTTGAAGATGTTGCGCGCGAGCTCGCTCACGATCGTCACCGCGCGCTGGGCGACGAAGTCGTTGGCGCCCGCCTGCTCGCAGAGCAGCCGCGCGCACGCCCGCGCCTCGCCGACGTCCCGCTCTTGGACGATGGCGACGACGCTCTCGGTGAGGGCGCCGCGCCCCCAGAACGCCTCGAGCTCGCGCAGCGCGGCCGCGAGCTGCCCCGGGGCCGCGAAGAGGCGCAGCGCCGCCTCGAGGTGGGGCAGGACCTCGGCGAGCCGCTCGGGGCTCAGGGGCGCGCTGCGGGGCCCGTTGCCGCCGAAGCGCGCCGCCACGCCCTGGACGATGATGGGCGAGAGGTAGCGCCCGAGCACGGCCTCGAGGTCTTGCCAGCGCGGCAGGCCCACCGGCGCCGGTTCGCTGCCCGCCCGGTCGGGCGGTTGAGTCGGGCCTCGCGGTCGATCCGTCATCGTGGTTCGTCGAGCAGCCTTCTGACCTCGACAAAGAGACTAGGGCGTGTTCGTGCTCGCGGGGCCGATGCTCGCCACCCCCGCCGCAGAGTACGGTTCGGGCGGCGCGCTCGACAAGCAAATCCGCCGGCCCCCCCGATCGCCGCCGGGGCGACCCCGGCCCCCCGCGCCCCCGCGCCCCCGCACCCCTGCGGCCCCCGCGCCCCGCGCCCACCCCTTAAGAGGCCGGCGGCCTAACGCAAAACGTCGAGCACGAGCACGGACGCGTCATCGTCCGGCGAGCCGAAGCGGTCGAGCGCCCACTCGCACGCCGCCTCGGGCGCGAGCCCCTCGAGGTCCGCCGGGCCCAAGGTGCCGGCGATGCCGTCACTGTAGGCGACGAGCCGGTCGCCCGGCTGGACCTGCCCCCCGAAGACGTGCAGCTTGCGGATCGACACGCCGAGGACCCCGGGGGAGTGCACGACGCCGACGGCGCCCGAGCGCGAGGCCCGCAGCTCGACGTTGCCGACGATGCAGGCCTCCACGTCCTGGCCGTCGATCACGCCGACGAGGGCCGCGGCGCCGCGCCCGCCCCGCAGGGCGGCCCCGAGCCTGGCGACGGCCCCGGGCGCGTCCGTCGAGGCGTCGCAGGCGTGCAGCGCCGCGACGGCGATCGCGGCCGCCTCGGCCGCCGCCGGCCCGTGCCCGAGCACGTCGATCAGCGCGAAGAGGGCGCGCGACGCGCCGAAGCCCCGAACGACCACGGCGTCCCCGCAGACGGTCTCGCCCGCCTTGGGGCGGGTCCGGTAGGCATGAGCGAGCGGCACGCGCGGCGGGGCGCCCGGCGTCGGGCGCGAAGTTGACAGTCTAGCAATGTTCGGGCGGCGGGCCCCACCCCCGCGCTCGAACCCCGGTCGGTTCCGTCGTCACCGAAATCGACGGCAGCGGGTCGATTGTCACTCTTTTTGTCTCGCGCACGTGGTAGGCGCGCCCGCATGACGGGCCCGGCCGCCGGCTTCGCGCGCGCAAGGTCAGTTTTGTGGCAAGCTTGAGCCGGAGAGTGAGGGCACCATGAAGCTCTTCGAAGGCCAGTATTTCGGCGCCGCACTCCACTCGTTCGTCAAGGGGCTCAGCCAGTCCGAGGCGCTCACCGAGCAGATCTTGCGCTCGCACGGCATCGACCACGTCGATCCGGCCCTGTGGTACGACCTGAACACGGCCCGCTCAATTTACTACACGGTGGGCAAGCAGATCGGCGAGCGCAGCCTGCAGGCGGTCGGCCTGCAGATGATCGACTCGGCGCCCTTCCCCCCGGGCATCAACGACATCAAGAGCGTGCTGCAGAGCCTCGATCACGCCTACCACATGAACGTGCGCGGGCCCGAGATCGGCTATATCAGCTGCGACTTCGAGGGCGAGGGCAACGCGCTCGTGACCTTCGCCACGCCCTTCCCCTGCGCGCTGAGCCGCGGCATCTTGCGGGGGTGCGCCCGCAAGTTCGCGCCCGAGGCGCTGGTCGAGCACGGCCCGGACGGCTGCATCGATGGCGGCGCGGCGTCGTGCACCTTCCACGTGACGTGGTGAGCCCCGCATGACGCGAGCGCTCGGGGGCCTGCTCGCCGACGCCGACGCGATCGTCGAGGCCGCCGGCCGGCGCCTGAGCGAGCGCGCCGGCAGCGTCTTCCGCCTGAAGGGGGCGGAGGTGACGGGGCGGGCGCTGCGGCACCTGGTCGTCGCCCTGCGCGAAGACGTGGCGGCCGGGTCCGCGCGGCAGGCGCGCGGGGCCCTGCGCGAGGCGCTCGCGGCCCTCGCGGCCTCGCCGATCAGCGCCCGCGACCTGCGCCTGCTGCAAGAGGGCCTGCGGGGCGAGGTGATGGCGCGGGTCGAGGCCGCCGAGCTGCTGGCCCGCGACGCCCGCCCGATCGAAGACTGGTTCTACGAGCTGACCCAGCAGGGCGCGCTGCACCTGCTCGCGCAGCGCGAAGAGCTCATCGAGCGGCAGGCCGCCGAGATCGAGGTGAAGGTCGCCGAGCAGCGGCAGCTCTCCATCCCCATCGTGCAGGTGTACGAGGGGGTGCTGGTCGTGCCGCTCGTCGGGGCGCTCGATTTGTACCGGGCCCAGGTGCTGGTGTCCAAGGCGCTCGCGGCGATCACGCAGACGCGGGCGAGGCTGCTCCTGCTCGACGTGAGCGGCATCCCCCGGCTCGACGCCGAGGTCGTCGGCCACGTGCTGCGCACGGTGCGCGCCGCGCGCCTGCTCGGCAGCGAGGCCGTGCTCGTGGGGGTCTCGCCCGAGGGGGCGCGGGCGGTGGTCGATCTCGGCGTCGAGTCGGGCGATCTCATCGCCCTGCGCAGCCTCGAAGAGGGGCTCGCGTACGGCGTGGCGCGCCGGCGCGCGCCCGCCCGCCGGCGCTGAGCGGCGGCCGCGGCGCCCGCCCCGGCGCGGCCGGCCGCCGGGGCTCGCGGCCTCATACGAGCGGCGGGTGACCTTGCACGCCCGGAGGGCGGGTGCCCTGCTGTCTGAGCCGGCGGCGAGTTCAGGGTGCCCGCAGGGCGTGCAAGGTCACCCGTCGCTCGTATCAGGGCGTGTCGCCCGGGTCGGCCGGATCGCTGCCGGCGACGAGCTCGTCGCCGTCGCGGTGCCCGTCGCCGTCGCGGTCGACGCCCAGCCGGAAGCCCGAGCCCGGCGGCGCGCAGGTGTAGGTCACCGGCGCGCCCGCGGCCTGCGCGAGCTGCCGGAGCTGCGCGTCGGCCAGCGCCGGCGCGGCCGCGAAGCTGGTCGTGAAGGCGCCGCCGCCGAGGTAGAAGAACCCGAGCTCGAAGCCCGCGACGTTGGCCTTGGCGACGAGCTCGCACTCGCCGGCCTCGTCGCGCTGGCGCATCAGGTCGACGCGCGGCCCGGCCGCCGCGGCGTTGTCCGAGGCCAGGGTGACCTGCTGGCCGACGATGGGCCGCAGGTTGCTGTCGAAGGCGAACACGAACTGGGCGACCTCCTCCATCCGCGCGAACGTGGTGAAGCCGTCCGGCGTGTCGGGCGTCGCGACGAAGGCGTTGAAGAAGCGCATGGGCGAGTCTTTCGAGCCGTCGTGGGTGAAGCCGAACGAGCGGATCTGGTCGCCCTGGAACGACGGGTCGTAGAACGGCAGCCCCGGCCGGTTGAAGAAGAAGTCGTCGTCGCCGAAGCCGAAGGCGCCCACCTTCGTGTACAGGTTGCGCAGGTGGGGGATTTTGAACGTCTGCGAGAACTCGCCCGTGACGACGCGGCCGTCGGTGCCGAAAAACCCGGGGAAGTCGACGCCGAATTCGGCGTTGCCGTCGCGGTCGGTGGCGTGGCAGTCGACGCAACGGAAGGGCTCGCCGAGCGCGAACGAGACGTTGGTGAAGAAGAAGTCGGCGCCGGCCTGCTGGGCGGCGTTGAGCGCGTTGTCGAGCGCGCGGATCGGGTTCGGCGGGTACATCACCTGGAGCTGGAAGGCGGTGAAGGCCTGCATCTGCGCCGCGGTCAGCGGCCCGCTGCGGCCGAGCAGCCCCGCGAAGGCGACGTTGAAGGCGTCGAAGGCGGCCGCCTCGCTGAAGCCGCCGCCGTCGGGCTGCGCGCCCGGGCCCGGGCCGTGGCGGTCGCCGCGCCAGTGCATGGGGCCGTGGTTGGCGAGGCCGCGCAGGCTCTGGGTGGCCATCGGGCCCTTCATCGGGTGGAACGAGGTCTGCCCGACGCCGAAGGCGGCGCGGATGACGTCGGGCGGCGCTTCGACGTCGCCGTCGGGGTCGCCGAGGTCCCACGACAGTTCGTCTTTGTCGCCGAAGAGGTGGCAGCTCGCGCACGACTGGTCGCCGTGGCTCGAGGTGAGGGCGGCGTCGTAGAGAAAGCGCCGGCCGTCGACGATCGAGGCCGGCTCGGGGTTGTGCATCGTGACGTGGGCGATCTCGCGGCGGGCCGCGGTGTCGATGACCGAGATGCCGTCGTCGAAGCGGGTCAGCACGTAGAGGCGGCGGCGCGCGTGGTCGAGCGCCAGGCCCGTCGGCCCCCCGCCCGAGACGTGCACCTGGTCGGCGGCGTTCGGGTAGAAGGTGTCGGCCTCGAGCGCGGCGGTGTCGTAGGCGACGACCTTGTCGTTGCCGAGCGCGGCGACGTAGAGCGTCTTGCCGTCGGGCGTGACGGCCATGCCGTTCGGCTGCGAGACGCTGAGGGCGTTCTCGTCGTTCGGCGCGGGGGCGCAGCAGGAGGCGCGGTCGATGTGCTTGTTGAGTAGCCGCGGGCGCGCGCCCTGCTGGTCGAGCACCGTGATGCGGCTGTCGACCGCGCGCCCGCGCACGGTGGTGCCGGCGAAGTCGCCCGGCCCCTCGAAGCGCACGTCGTTGCGGGCCTCGGTGTTCGAGGCGTAGACCCGGCCGCTCTGGGGGTTGACGGCCAGGTTGAAGAGCACGGTGCCGACGCCCGAATAGAAGCCCGCGGCGCCCGGCACCAGCCTCGGCGCGTCGGCCGCGGCGTCGATCACGAAGACGTCCTTGTCGGGCAGGCCGAACTTGACGCGGTCGTCCCAGGGCCGGCCGAGCTCGTCGACCCAGTGTTGGCCGTCGTACTTGACGATGAGGCTCACGTCGGGCTCGGGCAGGCCCGCGTGGTTGACGTTCGGCCGGGGGATGCCCCCGGCCGCCTCGCCCGCGTCGGGGATCTGCCCGAGCGCCACGACGGCGGTGCGGTTGCCCGAGGCGAACGACGCGGCGTAGACCCGCGTGCCGTCGGCCGAGGCGGCCAGCGCCCGGGGCGTGTCGCTGAACAGGTTGACGATCGCGAGCGGCGCGCCGCCGAGCCCGCCGCCGGGGTCGGCGGCGTCGAACACCCAGACGTCGGCGCGCCCGACGCCGGGCGTGGTCAGCTGCGGGTCGAAGGGGGCGTTCTGGCCGCGGTGCGCCGCCGTGACGAAGGCCCGCCGCTTCTTGCCCTTGCCCGCGAAGACGATGTCGCGCGGCTCGTCGCCGACGAGCAGCGTGCGCTCGACCCGGCCCCCCGCGGCCCCGAGCTTGACCACGCTGACGCTGTCCGAAAGGTGGTTGACCACCCAGACCTCGTCGTCGTCGAGCGCCGCGACCGCCACCGGCTCGAGGCCCACCGGCACCGAATAAAGGTGCGCGAGCCCCCCGCCGGAGGCCCCGTAGACCTCGAGCCGGTTGTCGGGCGTGTTCACCGCGAAGAGCCGAGAGCGGTCGGGCGACAGCGCGAGCGGCCGCACCTGCCCGCTCTCGAAGGCGGTGAAGGCGGGCGCCGCGCCGGCGGCCGGGCAGGCGCCGACGCACGCGGCGGCCGCGGCGAGCGCAAGGGTGAGCGATGGCCAATGTTGCATAACCATTTAGGCTAAACTTACCCTCGAGAATCAGCCAGAGCCCTCTTTACCCAGAAGGTTGAGAAGTGAAGGTACGATTGCGCGACAAATCGGTCACATGTGCGCTTTGATGCACGGTGCGGGGCCCTCTCTTTCAGCGCCACGATCACTCAAAGCGGCGCGGGGCCTTCTTTCTCACCGTCACGACGGCGCGCAACGGCGGGGGGCCTTCTTTTTCACCGTCACGATTTCGACGAACGGTGCGGGGCCCTCTTTTTCACCGTCATGACAGGTGATGGGGAAATCACCTCGACCGGCCGCGCCCCGGAGGCCGACCGAGGGCGTTCTGCCCTCGCAATGACGACGAAGGCGGTCGTACGCGCTTCGCCCACACGCCGGCCCGCGGGCGCGCGAGAATGCCGGACCCCTGCGCGCGAGAAGGTCGGGCCGCGGGCGCGCGAGAATGCCGGCCCGCGGGCGCGCGAGAATGCCGGACCACTGCGCGCGAGAATGCCGGGTCGCTGGCGCGCGAGAAGGTCGGCGGGCGGGGCGGACGCCGCGCCGCCCCGGCGCCCGGGCGCGGGCGGTCGCGCGCCCCCCTTCAGCCCGCCCCCGCCCCCTTCGCCTCGCCGCGGGCCTCGTTCGCCCCCGCGAGCGCCATCGACACGAGCGCCCCGTAGGCCTCCGCCCAGGCCGCCTTCAGCTCGGGCGTCCAGTTTTTGCCCGCGATCTCGGCGAGCGTCGTCAGCAGCGCGTCGCCGACCCAGGCGTACATCTCGTCGGTCACGCCGTAGTCGAGGTGCTTGCGGCCGAGGGCGCCCATGGTCTGCGCGAGCCAGGGCGCGTCCTCGAGGTGGTCGACGACCGCGACGAGCGCGTCCTGCAACATCTTCTGCTGCCGCTCGGGCGCGTTGCGGCGGAAGAGCGGCTTCGCCGCCGGGTAGCGCTCGAAGAGAATCTGGTAAAAGCGTGGCGTGATCTGCGGCTGTCGCTCGACGACGAAGTCGAAGCTCTGGCGCAAAAGGTCGACGTTCAAAGCCATCCTGGTACCTCCGGTTGTCCGGCTGGCGGGCGGGGGGCATCATAGGGCCGACTCCCCCCCGGCAAGCAGCCCCCCGATGACACCAGCGCAATTTGACGGCGCGCGCCGGGCCCCGGGGCGCGGCCCGGCGCGGGCGCGGCGAAGGGCCGCGGCGTGACGCCCCCGCCCAAGCCCGCGCCGGCGCCCGACGCCCCGGCCTGCTCGGCGCCGTGCGCACACGCCTCGCCGGCGTGGCCGAACCGGCGGCGTTGCTCGCCGGCCTCTTCGCGCTCACTCCCGTGGCCTTCCAGATCTACGCCGCCGACGGCCACTGCGTCCTGGTCAACCCGGCCTTCCGCGACCTCTTCGGGGCCGAGCCGCCGCCCGGCTACAACGTGCTGCGCGACGAGCTCGCCGCGCGCGCCGGCTACCTCGGCCTCATCCACCGGGCCTTCGCGGGCGAGACCGTCCGGCTGCCCCCGACCTGGTACGACCCCCGCGAGTTGCGCCAGGTCGAGGTGCTCGAGGGGCGGCACGTCTACGTCGAGGGCACGTTCTTTCCGCTCTTCGACGCCGGGGGCGCGTCACCCCCGTCGCCATCACGTTCAACGATCTGACGGCCGAGCGGCTCGCCCGCGAGCAGCTCGAGCGCGAGCACGCCGCCGCCGAGCAGGCGCGCGAGCTCCTCCGGGCGGTCCTGTCGCAATGCGACCTGGCCGTCACGACGGCGGCCTCGGCGTCCGAGGCGTTCGACCGACTGCGAGCGCAGCCGCCCGATCTGCTCGTGTCCGACATCGGCGTGCCGGGCGAAGATGGTTACAGCCTCATTCGCCGCGTACGCGCCCCGCCGGCCGAGGCCGGCGGGCAGACCCCGGCGGTGGCGCTGACGGCCTACGCCCGCCCCGAAGACCGCACACGCGCGCTGGTCGAGGGCTTCAACCACTACGTCCCGAAGCCGGTCGAGCCGCAAGAGCTCGTCGCCGTGCTGGCGAGCCTTACCAAACTCTCAAAGCCCGCGCGCTGAGGCGGTCGGGCCGGCCAGAACGAGCCTGGGCGCGGGGGCTTGGCGGATACTCGATAGGCGGAGTTCGCGTGTCGGTAGAAACATTCACCCCGCCCGGCGGGGCGCCCGGCGACGCTCGGTCGAAGTTCTGGTGGCCTCGGGGCCGGGCGTGGTTACACTTTTCCTTCGAGTTGCGCGCGTTTCGCGGCCACCGTTGCCCCGGGCGGCGTGCGTTTTACGACCACCATGGCGGGCACCTCGCGACCAGGGCTTGCGGCCCCCGACGGCGTCATCAGCCTGCCGGTCGGGGCGGCCGTGCGGCGCCCGGGCGTGCTGCTGGTCGACGACCGGCCGGCGAACCTCTTGGCGCTCGAGGGGCTGCTCGGGCCGCTCGAGGCCCGCACCGTGCAAGCCTCGTCGGGCGAAGAGGCGCTGGCGCGGCTCGCGGCCGACGAGTTCGCGCTCGTCGTGCTCGACGTGCAGATGCCCGCTCTCGACGGGCTCGAGACGCTCGCCCGGCTGCGCGAGCGCGAGCGGGGGCCGAAGACGCCCGTGCTCTTCGTGACGGCGGGGGGGGCCGACCCGGCCCGCGTCGCGCGCGCCTACCAGCTCGGGGCGGTCGACTTCATCGCCAAGCCCCTCGACCCCGACGCGCTGCGGGCGAAGGTGGCCGTCTTCCTCGAGCTGTACGAGGCGCGCGAAGAGGTCCGGCGGCACGCGGCGGTCTTGCGCGCGCGCGACCTCGCCGACAGCGAGCGCAAGTACCGCTTCCTCGCCGACGCGACCCCCG
>DASTPP010000163.1:0-20973 GCA_035762175.1 Polyangiaceae bacterium
CCCCCCGGCTTCGCCCCCCCGCCCACCACCGCCGGCGGCGCCGACGATCTGCGCCCCGAGGCCCAGCTCACCCTGCGCTCGCTCGAGGGCGACGTCTTCCGCAGCCAGCCCCTGCACGTCGAGGGCCACGTCGAGGCCGGCGGCAACCCCTGCGCCAACACCCGCGTCGACGTGCTGCTCGTCGGCAAAGACACCACCCCCCTCGGCTCGCTCGCCACCGACGAGGCCGGCGACTTCCGCGGCGCCGTCACCGTGCCCGCCTCGGTCGGGCCCGGCCGCTACGAGCTCAGCGCCCAGACCCCCGGCGACGCGCGCTGCGGCCCCGGCCGCTCCGCGGGGGGCGCGCCGTGAGCCAGGCCTTCGTGCCCTTCCTCTACGAGCTGCGCGCGCAGGGCGTCAAGGCCGGCGCCACCGAGCTCGTCCAGCTCGCCCGCGCCCTCAAGCTCGGCCTGCACCGCTCGAGCCTCGACGGCTTCTACGACGTCGCCCGCGCCCTGCTCGTGCACCGCGAGCAAGACCTCGACGCCTTCGACCGCGCCTTCGCCAAGCACTTCCGCGGCGCCGTCGACGACGCCACGCTCGCCCTCGCCGGCGTGCTCGACTGGCTGAGCGATCCGAAGCAGCTCGAAGAGCTCACCGAAGAGCAGCGCAAGGCCCTGCGCGAGCTCGACGTCGACGAGCTGCGGGCCATGCTCGAAGCGCGCCTGCGCGAGCAGAAAGAGCGCCACGACGGCGGCAACCGCTTCGTCGGCACCGGCGGCACCAGCCCCTTCGGCACCGGCGGCATGCACCCGACCGGCCTGCGCGTCGGCGGCGGCGGCGCCCGGAGCGCCCTCGGCGTCGCCGACGCCCGCATGTTCGCCCCCTACCGCAGCGACGTGACCCTCGACGTGCGCCAGGTCGAGGTCGCCCTGCGCAAGCTGCGCTCGTTCCTGCGCGAGGGCGCCCCCGAAGAGCTCGACCTCGAGGGCACCATCGACGCCACGGCCCGCAACGCCGGCGAGCTCGAGGTCAAGGTGCGGCCGCCGCGCAAGCCCAACCTGCGCGTCCTCCTCTTGATGGACGTCGGCGGCAGCATGGACCCCTACGCCCACGCCGTCTCGCAGCTCTTCAGCGCCGCCAAGCGCGCCTCGAACCTGCGCGAGGTCCGCAGTTACTATTTTCATAACTGCATCTACGGCCACGTCTACCCGACCGAGTTCCTCGCCGAGTCGGTGCGCGTCGCCGACCTCATGCACCAGCTCGACTCCCGCTGGCGCCTCGTCGTCGTCGGCGACGCCTCGATGCACCCCGCCGAGCTGCTCGGCTCCAGCCCCTGGAGCGGCCGCTACGACCGCGCCGACGGCGCCGTGACCGGCCTCGGCTGGCTGATGCGCCTCGCCGAGCACTTCCCCCGCTCGGTCTGGCTCAACCCCGACCAGCCTCGCTACTGGGGCCAGGGCACCGCCGAGGTCATCGGCGGCGTCTTCCCCATGTTCCACCTCAGCCTCGAGGGCCTCGGCGAGGCCGTCCGCCACCTGTCGCGCAAGGGCTGAAGCCCCCGGCGCCGAGGGCGCCGGCGCGGGGCGCGCGACCCCCGCGGGCCTTACCCGATAGCGCCCGCCCCAACGCCCGGCGTGGTAGCCTGCCCGGCCATGTCCCCGAGGCACGCCCGCCGGGCCCGCCGGGCCCTCGCCGCCCTCGCCTTCGCCCTGCCGACCGTCGGCGCCGCTCGCGCCGCGCTCGCCGCCGGGCCGCTCGACCCGCCGGCGATGACGCGGGCCATGCGCGATTACTTCTCGGCCGAGAAGTCCGAGGGCTTCGTGTTCCTCGGGCTGGGGGTGGGCTCGGCCGCGCTCGGCGGCTACCTGCTGACGCGCAAAGAGGGCTTCGCGCGCGGCGCGGCCTGGCCGCTCCTCGGGCTCGGCTTGGTCGAGGCGCTCGGGGTGGGCTCGTACGCGCTCGGGCTCGACGCCAAGGCCGACCGGCTCGAGCGGCAGATCCGGGCCGAGCCCGCGAGCTACAAGCGCGAAGAGCTCGGCCGCATGGCCGGGGTCAAGACCCGCTTCGTCGTCTATCGCTTCGCCGAGCTGGCCATCTTGGCCGCCGGCGGGGGGCTGCTCGCCGCCGGGCTCGTGCGCGATCGCGACGGGCTCAAGGGCGCCGGCACCGCCCTCGCCTCGCACGCCGCGCTCTTGCTCGCCCTCGACTACTTCGCCGAGCGCCGCGCCCACGACTATTACGACCAGCTCGCGAGCTTCGCCCCCCCGGCCGCCGCCCCCGCCGCGTTCGTCGACCCGCCGCGCGCGTTCGTGCTCACCGCGCGCGGCTCGTTCTGACCGGGCGGGCGAAGCCGCGCCGCCGGGCCCTCGCGCGAGCGGCGCGCCGGTCGGCGCGCCCGGGGGGGCGGGGCGTTGACGGCGCGCGGCGCAAAGGGCGCGTCACGACGCGGGGGCGTTCGTGTTTGTACGAGATTCTCCCCTTGACCCCGATCCGGGGCGGCGGCGACTATGAGACGAACGTCGCGCGGCGACGCGTCTCGGGTCGTCGCGCGCCGGCGCGCCGAATTGTCCACGAATGCGCGAGGGCACGGGGGCCGACGCGCCGCGACGAAGCGTTTGATTTAGGAGCAGGCCGTGAGCGAGAACTCGCACGATAACGACGAGGTCGAATTCCCTAGCGACGGGCGCACCCCGGTGTCGTGGATGTCCGACCTCCAGCGGCGCCGCCGGGCGGGCCCGCGCCACCGGGCCCAGATCGTCGCCCGCGACACGTGGCGGAGCGCCACCGTCGCCGTGCAGAGCGGCACCTATCAAGACCCGACCACCGGCGCCGTCGGCTCGCCCATCTTCGCCAGCACCACCTTCCGGCTGACGCCCCAATCCTACCAGGCGTTCTCCCAGGGCGTCACGCGCGACCTGCCGATCTACACCCGCTACGGCAACCCGAGCCAGTGGGCCGTCCAAGAGAAGATCGCGGCCCTCGAGCAGGCCGAGAGCACCGTCGTGTTCTCGTCGGGCATGGCCGCCATCGCCACGACGTTGATTACGCTCACCAACCACGGCGGCCACATCGTCTCGTCGTTCGACATCTACGGCGGCACCTACAACCTCTTCCGCGAGGACATGTACCAGTTCGGCCGCTCCGTCTCGTTCGTCGACGGCACCGACGTCGAGCAGGTGCGCGCCGCCATCCGCGACAACACCCAGGTCATCTACCTCGAGACGCTCACCAACCCCCTGCTCAAGGTCCCCGACCTGCCGGCCGTCGTGAAGCTGGCCCGCGAGCGCGAGATCCTGGTGGTCGTCGACAACACCTTCCTGTCGCCCGCGCTGCTCAAGCCGCACGCCCTGGGCGTCGACGTCGTCGTGCACAGCTGCACGAAGTACATGAACGGCCACAGCGACCTGACCGCGGGCTCCGCCTCGGGCAGCCGCAAGTACGTCGACCGCATCTGGGCCCAGCTGCTGCGCTTCGGCGGCTCGCTCGACCCGATGGGCTGCTTCCTGCTCGAGCGCGGCCTCAAGACCCTGCCGCTGCGCATGAACGCCCACTCGGCCAACGCCGCCGCGCTCGCCCGGTACCTGTCGGGCCACCCGAAGGTCCGGCGCGTGTACCACCCGACGCTCTCGGGCGACGGCGCCGGCTGGCTGGGCGAGGCGACCGGGGGCCGGTTCGGCGGCATGGTGAGCTTCGAGGTCGAGGGCGGCGACGCCCAGGCGCAGAAGCTGCTCGACCTGCTCGAGCTGCCGCTGGTCGCCACCAGCCTCGGCGGCGTCGAGTCGCTCATCAGCGCGCCGTTCAACACCACGCACAGCTCGCTCACCGAGCCGCAGCGCCGGGCGGTGGGCATCAACCCCGGCCTCGTGCGCCTGTCGGCGGGCATCGAAGACATCGACGACCTGGTGGCCGACCTCGAGTCCGGGCTGGCTCGGCTCGGCTGACGCCGCCCCTGCGTAAGGAACCGACCATGAAGAACGGCGTCAACATCGCGGGGGTCAGCGAGTCCGCGCACGAGATCCGAGAGCGGCCGGTCGAGGCGCACCACGTCTACCGCGTCGGCGCGACCTGGGACGCGCGCGGCTCGCTCCAGGCGCGCACCGGCTCGGTCACCCTGGGCACGAGCCGCGTGGGGCGAGACTTCCGGGTCTCCTGCACGCCCGGGCCGCGGGCGCCGGGCCCCGCGCCGTCGCCCGAGCTCTTGACCCCGGCCGAGATGTTCTTGGTGGGGGCAGGGGCGTGCCTGCTCACCACGGCGGTGCTTGGCGCGTCGTCGAAGGGCCACACCCTGCTGAGCGCGTCGCTGCTGATGGGGCGGGCCGAGCCCGGGCGGCCGTGGGCCGTCGACTACGACCTGTTCGTGCGCGCCGACGCGACGCCCGAAGAGCTGATCGAGACGGTGCGAACGTCGTGCGAGCGCAGCCCCAGCCACCGCTCCCTCGTCGAGGGCGGCGCGGTGTCGTGGTCGCTGCGCCAGCCGCCGGCGACGGCGGCGCGGCCCGGCGACATCGTCAGCGCCGCGCGCGACGTGGCGGTCGCGAGCGAGCCGTGGCCGTTCGCGAGCGACCGCCGGCGGTCGGCGGGCGGGCGACACCTGGGCGTCCGTTGGGACTACGGCGTGCAGCTCAGCTTCTGGCCCGATTCCGAGTCGGCGCGACACGCGCGCTTCCCGGTCGACCAGACCAAGCAGTTCGGCGGCATGGACCGGGGCCCGAACCCCCAAGAGTATCTGCTCTGCGGCCTCGCCGCGTCGGTGGCCGAGACGGCCGCCTCGCTCGCGCGCGCCCGCGACATCTCCGTGCACGAGGTGACGTGCCTGGCCCAGGGGCGGGTCGACTTGCACGGCCTGCTGGGCCTGAACGCGGCGGTGCCGGACAAGATCCAAGACGTCTCGTGCGCCCTGAGCTTTCGGGGCGGCGCGACGCCCGAGCAGCAGGCGGCGCTCGCCCGCGAGGCGGTCGAGGTCGCCGAGGTGAGCCGCCTGTTGACGCTCCCGCAGCCGGCGCGGCTGTCGCTGGCCAGAGACGGCGAGCACCTGCACGAGCTAGTGAGCGGGCCCTGAGCGGCGGCGCCCGGCGTCGGCCGCCTTCGCCCGGCGGCCCCCGCCCCCAGGCGGCGGGCGGCGTGGCGCGACAGCGGAGCGCTCAGGGCGGCGGTTGCTCGGGGAGCCCGAGGGCCACGTGGACGCAATTGCCGCCCGGCATGGGCACGGCGGGCGGCAGGTTGCTGCACACCAGCATGGCGAGCGGCGGCTCGCCCGGCGCCGGCACGAAGAAGGCCGTGTAGCCGCGCGGCGGCGAGGGCAAGGGGGGGCTGAGGGCGACGACGGGTTTGTTGTTGGCAAAGAGCTCGGTGACCGGCCACGGCCCGGGCTTGACGACCTTCTGGCCGCTGCCCGTGTACCCGAAGAAGACGCCATCGGAGGGGGAGCCGAACAGGGCCACGATGTCGACGTTGCGGGCCGCGCCGACGAACGAGATCTCGACCTCTTCGGCGTCGGGGCCACGCGGGAGGCCGTCGAGGAAGGGCACGAGATCGGGCGAGAGCGGGTCGCCGGCGACGGCGACGGTGTGGAACGAGCCCTCGCTCAGCTCGAGCACCCCGCTCGCGAGCCCGATCGCCTCGGCGCTCTCGCACTCGCCCAAGGGCGCGCGGACCGCGACGAGCTCGTAATTGCCCGCCGGCAGCGGGCCGTGGTTGCTCACCTGCTCGAACTGCAGCGGCGGCGCGTTCAGGGCGCGCAAGATCGGCCCCGTCCACGCCGTCATGCCCGGCTGCCGCAGGCACAGATCGAACGCGCCGGGCGCCGGGCCGAAGGCGGGCGGGACCAGGTTGGCGAAGCGCAAATAGCCGACCGGGCCCGTCGGACCCCCGCCCTGGCCGCCGCCGCCCGAGCCCCCGCCGCCCCCGCCGCCGCCCGCGCCGCCGCCGGCGCCCGACGCCCCACCGCCCGCGCCTGGCGTGCCGCCGGCCCCCGCCGGCCCCTGCGACGCCCCGCCGCCGCCCTGGCCGGCCCCGCCGACGGGGGCCTCTTCGACGTCGTCGATGCCGAGCAGGGGCCCGCACGCGCTCGCGAGCAAGAGCAGCGCCGCGACGAAGCGCCCCGACGGGGGCTTCGGGCGGGCGCTCGCCTCGCCCGGGCCCGTCGGCGCGCCCCTTTCGTCGCCGAGTGCAGCCGGTAGCGCGTCGTGGCGAGGGCGCTCGGCGGCGCCTGGGGGCGGGGCGGGGCGGTCGAGGTCCGTGCGGCTCACCCGCGTAGAATAGCGCGAAGGCGCGGGCGCCGGGGCGGGGCCTTCGCGGTCGGTGAACGAGGCGGTCGCGCCCCCGGAGCCGCCGTCGCGAAGACGCTCGACCGCCCCACGACCCCCTTACGTGGGCGAGGGGGCGAGCAGGCGGGCGGGGCTCGCGGCGCGCTACCGCCGACGTCGCGCCATCCGGTAGGGTAGCCGCCCATGGACTCGCCGACCCCCGAACGCCCCTGGGCGCCCTTGTGGCGCCTGCGCCCCGACGTCTTTTACCTGAATCACGGCTCGTACGGCGCGTGCCCGGCGGCGATCCTCGAGCATCAGGCGCGGCTGCGCGCCGAGCTCGAGGCCGAGCCGACCGACTTTCTGTCGCGCGAGCTCGACGGGCGCCTCGCCGAGGCGCGGGCGGCGCTCGGCGCGTTCGTCGGGGCCGACCCCGACGATCTCGGGTTCGTCACGAACGCGACCTCGGGGGTGAACGCGGTGCTACGCTCGCTCGAGTTCGGCCCGGGCGACGAGCTGCTGACGACCGATCACGCGTACGCGGCCTGCCGCAAGACGATGGACTACGTCGCCTCGCGCACCGGCGCCCGCGTCGTCGTCGCCGAGGTGCCCTTCCCGATCGCGGGCGACGACGCGATCGTCGACGCCCTCGTCGGGGCCGTCACGCCGCGCACGCGCCTCGCCCTGATCGACCACGTCACGAGCCCGACCGCGCTCGTCTTCCCCGTCGCGCGCATCGTCCGCGAGCTCGAAGCCCGCGGCGTCGACACGCTCGTCGACGCGGCGCACGCGCCGGGCAACGTGCCGATGAACCTGCGCGAGGCCGGCGCCGCCTACACCAGCGCGAACGCGCACAAGTGGCTCTGCGCCCCGAAGGGCGCCGCCTTCCTCCACGTGCGCCGCGACCGCCAGCGGGCCATTCACCCGCTGACGATCAGCCACGGCTACGACCCTTCGTCGGGCGAGGCGAACTTCGTCGCCGAGTGGGGTTGGGCGGGCACGAGCGATCCGACGGCGTGGCTCTCCATCCCCGAGTGCATTCGGTACCTCGGGTCCCTCTTGCCGGGGGGCTGGCCCGAGCTCATGGCCCGAAACCGCGCCCTGGCCCTGCGCGCCCGCGATCTCTTCGTCGCGTCGCTCGGCGTCGCGCCGCCTTGCCCCGACTCGATGGTCGGCGCGATGGCGTCGGTGCCCCTTCCGGCCGCCGAGCCCGGCTCGCCCCTCGCCCGGCTCGACCACAAAGGCCTCTCGCAGTGGACGCGCGAGCGCGGCGTCGAGTCGTGGTTCTGCCTCTGGCCCTGCGCCGGCGGCAAGCTCGTGCGCGCCTCGGCCCAGCTCTACAACGACGAGTCGCACTACCGACGGCTCGTCGAGCTGCTCGGCGAGGCGCGGCGGGCCGCATAGCGCCGGGGCCCTCGTCGCCGACGCCCTCGTCGCCGACGCCAAGCGCGACGACGACCGCGCGCTCACGACCTTTCCGGTCGAGGGCGACGAGGTCGACGGCGCCCGCCGCCGCACGCGCACGTTCGGCCTGACGGCCGATCGGCTCGCCGCCGCCGGCTCGCGCGCCGTGGCCATGTACCTCCGGGGGGCCCGGCCGCGCCCCGCCCCCGACGCCGCCGGCTGGGGGCTTCGCCTCGCGGGCCCGGGCCCCGTCGTGCAAACGCGATTGTAAGCGCCCCGGGGGCAATCGGGGCGCTCCCGACGTAGGAGGGCAGACCCCCCCAACAATTTACCTAGCCCCGGTTCGCCCACGGGGCCGGCACGGCCGACGAATCGCGGCACGAGCGCGGGGCTCGTCGCGCGCCCCGGGCCGGCCGCGCCGGGCGGGCCCATCGAAAGAGGACTCGATGCGTTCACGAACTTCGCCCTCACTCGGGCGCGCGGTCGCCCTTCTGCTGGCCTTCGGCGCCCTCGGGCCGGCCGCCTGTTCCGGCGTCGACGGCCCGGCGGCGCCCGGCGAGCGCGGATCGGCGATCAAGAGCGGCACCAAGGACGACGGGGTAAAATACCCCGAGACCGTGATCTTGAACGGCCTGGACGCCGAGGGCAAGGTCCGCATACGCGCCACGGGCGCGGTCATCGCGCCCCGCGTGGTGCTCACGGCGGGGCACGTCTTCGTGGCAAAGCTCGTCTCCGATCTCAAGGTCAAGACGTGGTGCGTGCTCTCGCCGGCGACCGACAAGAAGGCCGCCGCCAAGCTCGCCGAGGCGCCCCACGACGACGCCCACGCCAAGGTCAAAGACCTCAAAACCGAAGACCTCGACACCTCGCTGCTCAACGGCCACCACGATATCGGCCTGCTCTTGCTGGACAAGGGCCAAGACATCAAGCTCGACAAGTACCCCGAGCTCGCCAACGAGCCCCTGCCCGACAGCACCAACGAGGCCCCCGTCAAGGTGATTCAGGTCGGCCGCATCGACGACGGCAAGACGACCGAGTCGGCGTTCTATCGAAAAAATACCTTGATGACCTGGTTGGCGGACACCACCAAGAAAGCCTACGAGCTAGATTACACCGGCTATTACCCCATCATGGAGCCCGGCGACTCGGGCGGCCCCGTCGAGGCCATCGTCGGCGACACCGATACGCACAAAATCGTCGCCGTCAACTCGCGCGTCGTCCAGCTGAAGGTCAAGAAGGAAGACGACAAGGGGGTCGACTTGCTCGCCCGCGTTGACCCGCTCTGCGAGTGGATCAATGGCCACATCAAGGACGCCGGCGGCGGCGGCCCCGGCTGCCCTGCCAAGGCGCTGCCCAAGCGCCTGGGCGCGCCGCCCCCGGCCGACATCGCCCCCCCCGACGCCTCGCCCCGCGGCGCGCGCGAGGCGCCGCCCACCGGGTACATGTTCGTCAGCCCACCACCCGAAGGCCCGGCCTCCATCGGGCCCTCGCTCTGCACCACCGGCGACCCGGCCTGCGAGGCCTTGTGCCCATGTGCCTGCGGAGACGGCGGCAGCGGCGGCTCCGGCGGCAGCGGCGGAGACGGCGGCGGCAGCTCGGGCGGCAGCGGCGGCGCCGGAGGTTCGGACGGCACAGGTGGCTCGGGCGGCTCGGGCGGAAGCAATGGCTCGGGCGGTGATGGCGGTTCCGGCGGCAGCGGCGGCTCGGGCGGCGGCGCGACGGGCGGCAGCGGCGGCTCGGGCGGTGGCATGACGGGTGGCGGCGGCGGCACGGGCGGCAGCGGCACGGGCGGCGTCAACGGCGCTGGCGGAAGTGGCACCACGGCCGGTGCAGGCGGCACGGGCGGTGGCGGCGGTCCCGGCGGGACGGGCGGTAGCGGCACAGGTGGCGGCGGCACGGGCGGTAGCGGCACCGGTGGCTTCCCCGGCACCGGCGGCACCGGTGGCTTCCCCGGCACCGGCGGCACCGGCGGCTTCCCTGGCAGCGGCGGCACGGGCGGCACGGGCGGCTTCCCCGGCAGCGGTGGCTCGGGCGGCTTCAGTGGCGCGGGCGGCACCGGCGGGGCGGGGGGTGTCACCGCCAGTTGCGTCGATCAGTGCGGCGTCTACGACGAATCCTTCGTTTGCCAGTGCGACGACCTGTGCGTAGAGTATGAAGACTGCTGCCCCGACAAGATTGCGCTCTGCGGCGACGAGCTGGGCGGCAGCGGCGGCTCGGGCGGCGGCGCGACAAGCGGCAGCGGGGGCTCGGGCGGCGGCGCGACGGGCGGTAGCGGCGGCTCGGGGGGTGGCACCGGCGGAGGGGCGAGCGGCTTCGGCGGCTCGCACGTCTCGGTCGACCTGCCCTGAAGCCTGTTGGGGCGCCCGGGTTGGCCCGTGCCTCGGCTTGAGGCGCGCCCGGGTTGGCCCGTGGGCCGGCTCGAGGCGCCCGGGTTGGCCCGTGGGCCGGCTCGAGGCGCCCGGGGTGGCTCGTGGGCCGGCTCGAGGCGCCCGGGGTGGCTCGTGCCCCGGGCTTCGGCCTCCCCTTTCATTGACCCTCGACCTACGATTTCGCGGGGTCGAGGGGCCTTCGGGGCGCGCCCGGCGGGCTACTCGTTGTCGTCGACCTCGGCTTCCGGCTGGGGGATGCAAATGGCCGCCGGCACCACCGAGCGAAAGATGGTGCGCTCCAACTTGTCGCCGCAAAGTTGGTCTTTCGCCGCCTCGCTCGGCGCATTCGACTCGAGCAGATCGTCGCAGGCCTTTTGCATCTCGCTCGGGTCGAGCGTCCAGATTTCGTAATCGTACTTGGTGACGACCTTGGCGCAGCCCGGGTAGTCTTGCTCGTCGCTGAAATAGCACCGGCTCTCGTACTGGCCCGAGCCCTTGCGGTCGGTCTGCTTCCACGGCGTCGCCATACCCTCGCCGCCGCTGAGGTTGACCGACCACTCGGTCTGGGCGTTGCCGACGTTGCAGTCGGCCCCGTTCAGCCCGAGCTGCTTCTGGTACTCGTCGCAGAACGACTTGCCCGGCGGCACGTCGAACGGCGGCGGAATGTACCCGGGCGGCACCCCGTGGGCGCTGCCCCCGACCACCTCGGCCGTGGCGATCGTGGCCGAGAGCTTACCCTGGCACGCGAGCATGCAGTAGTACCGGCCCCGGTGCCCTTCGGTCGGCGGGTTGCTCGGCCCGAAGGCCTTCTTGCCGAGAGACTTGCCCTCGGCGTCGAAGTACTCTTTCGAGCCCCCGAGCCAACGCTCGTACTCGCCGTTCTCGGGCATGCTCCAGTCTGCGGGCATGTATCGAATGGCGCCCGCCTTCGGGTCGGTGATCTTCGTCTTGAACGAACAGGTGACGTCGCGCGGCGTCGGCATGAAGCCCGGCCCGCAGCGCCCCAGCACCCACTGGGTCATCGCCAAATTGACGTTCATGACCCCGGGGGCGGGCGACGAGACGAGCGGCCCCTGCGCGTCATTCTGCACGTTGCAGGGCGGCAACGCCGGCCCCGGCGGCGGCCCCGGCGGCCCTCCCGGCTGGGTGTCCGTCACCCCGACCTCGGCCTGCGTCGGCAAGGCGGCCGCCCCCGTGCCCCCGCCGCCCCGCTCGCGCGCCCGCCCGCAGCCCGCTGCGTACGCCACCGCGAGCCCTACCGCCGTCATCGTTACCACACGAATCTGCGTTCGCTGCATCGGCACTTGTATCCTCCGGCCCGAGGTACGTTGAAAGCGATGTGCTTACTCCCGCAGAGCTAGAGCCCAGCCGCCCAGGTTGAAGAGGGCGTTGCGCAACGGTGGGCCCAGCGCCGCCCAGACCGCCCAGGCGGACGAGGGCGTTGCACAACGATGGGCCCAGCCCGGCCCAGACCGCCCAGGCGGACGAGGGCGTTGCGCAACGGTGGGCCCAGCGCCGCCCAGACCGCCCAGGTTGAAACCTGGGCTCCGCCAGAACCGCGGGAACGACCCTCCAAGCCCGGCGCTTCGGCCGGGCTCCCTCGGTCGGTAGCCCAGGGGTCACGCGCGGATCGCAAGGACTCGCAGAGCCCGGCCGAAGCGCCGGGCTTTGCTCTCCGTTCGAAGGGCGCTGGCGGAGCCCAGGTTTCAACCTGGGCGGTCTGGGCGCTGTACTGGCGGAGAGGCGCAGCGGGCGAGCAAAGGGCCGATTTTGTCTCTGGCCCCCGAAAAAGGAGGGCGGCCAAAAAAATCGGGCAACTGGCCCCGTGGCCTGGCCGAGCGGGTAGGTGACACCCAAAGCCTGGCCACTAGGGGCCGGGGGGAGGGTGTCGATCGAGGAGACCCTGCCGTGACCAACCGAACCAATACCGAAGCCATTCTCCATCACCAGCCCAACCGCCCCATTCCGCGACCCGTGACCGAGCCCCCCAACCAGCCCCCGAAGGCGGCCGCCCCGCCCGCCAAGAAGGCCCGCGCCCGCCCGAAGGCCGGCCGCGCCCCGAAGGAGGGCGCCGGCGCCACCCGCCGCGCGCCCAAGGGCGGCGACGGCGACGAAGGTGGCGAGGGCGAACCAGCCGGCCCGGGCGAGGGGGCGGCGGCCCTCGTCCTCGCGGACGGCGGTTCAACCGAGCGCGCGGCGGCCTACGCCCGCGTGGAAGCCGAAATCAAGGCTGTGCCCCGCGAGAGCTTGCGCCCCATCAACGTGCACGTGCCGAGCGCGGTCGCGCTCGTTCTCGGCACGTTGCCCCGGTTGCTGGCCCTGCGCGACGAGATTCTCGCGACCTTCCCCATGCATCCGCCCGAGACGATCGACCGGCTGCGCGACTATGCCTTGGCCGCTGCCCACGCCTACGTCCGCGCCTTGCCCCGCGGCGGGGGCGAGAAGCGCCTGCGCGCCCTCGTGAACGAGGCCGGACCGCTGCGCGAGCGCCTGCTCGTCAGCGCCGAGGCGCTCGTCATTTTCGGCCTGCTCGACGCGACGAGGGTGGCGATCATTCGCCGGGGCACGGGCCACCTCGACATGGCCCAAGACCTCTTGGCCCTCGCCGCGCTCTTTCGCGAGGCGGGGCCCGCCCTGGTCGCGAAGACTCCCCTCACGCCCGCCGAGGTCGAGCGCGCGGCCCAGCTCGGCGAGCTCGTGCTCGAGGCGCTCGGGCAGCACCAGCAGGGCACCGACGGCGAGGGCGCCCCGGGCGAGGCCGAAGAGCACCTCGGCAAGGCATTCGAGCTCATGCGCCGCGCGTACGATGAGTGCCGCCGCTCCGTGAACACCCTACGTTGGAACGAAGGCGACGCCGACGAGATCGCCCCTCCGCTCGCGCATAGCCGTCGCCGGGGAAGGCGCGCCCAGGCCGACGAGCCCGGCCCCGTCGACCCCGGCAGCGAGCCGGGCGTGCCAGGCCTGTAAGGGCCTTCGTCGGAGCGAGCCAGCCCGGCGACACGATCCGAGCGAGCAACGCTCGGGCAGACGCCAGGCAAGCGGGTAGGGGCCTCGACGCCGTGGTGAAAACGCCCACGGCGTCGGGGCCCTTTAGGCCGCGTCGACGCGAACGGGCCGCCTTCGTTCGGGGGCGCTGACGGCACCTGGCGAAGTACCGACGGCGTCGCGCAGGCCTTCGCCGCGCCCGGCGAGGCACTCGAACTTTGGCGCGCAGGCCCTTGGCACAGAAAACAGAAGGTTCGAGTGCCTCAAACAAGGCGTTGGCACATGTGCAAGGGCACTTGAACCTTGGTTCGAGGTCGTTGGCACATGAAATTGAAGGTTCGAGTGCCTCCCCGAGGTCGTTGGCACATGCGGCGAGGCACTCGAACCTTGCCCGTGGCACAGTGACACCTGGGCGTGAAGGGTCGAGTACCCCCCCCGGGCCGTCGGCCCAGGCGAAAACGCCCTCGAACCTTGGCCCGAGGTCGTTGGCACACCCGGTCGAAGCTTCGAGTGCCACTCGCGGGGTGCTGGCGGGGCTGACGAAGCCCGCGTCGCTTGCCAGTCGCCAAGTTGGGCTCTGAAGCGTCGGCCCGCCGTCGCGAGAGAGGCCGCCCTCGGGGCGCAGACATCACGGCAGGCGAGTGAGAGGCCCACGGGTCAATGCCGGGGTTCATCGCCGAGCGAAGATGGAAGCGTCGGCAGAGGAGAAACTGTCAGGGCAGGTACGTAGGTGCCTACTTCTCGCGACAATATAAGGCGTCTGTGCCACATTCGGCGCATTGCCTATTTTTGCCAGAGAATTTGCAATATATCATTCAATACAACCAATGTTGCTTGACCGTTCAACCCTGGGTCGTACCCTGCAAGCATCGGCTCGGCCGCAGCCCAACGCTCACTACGCACGACATGTAGGTAGAGCCAGTGCCAATAAGCCGGCAGGGGTACCATGCCAGCGAGAACGCCTCCCAGAACCGTCCCTCTCGATCGGTCCAAAGCCCTCAACGCGCTGCGCCGCATCTCGCCTCACCTGCCGGCGGGCATGGCTCGGTTGGCCGACGACTTGGCCAAACTACTCGAAGCCGACGGGACGGCGTCCGTCGATGCAATTCACAAGGCGCTCTTTCCTGCGGCTGAAGACACGGCCAGCGCGAGCGCGCAGCTGTCGAAGCTGCTGAAGACCATCGACGCCTGTGCGGAGGGCGAAGGGTTGCTGCTCAAGCACGCCTACAAGGGCGCGAAGCGAGAGGGCGTCGCCAAGCGCCGGCTCTACTTCACCGGCCCGAGGCCCGCGTTGGTGGCAGACACCGAGGGCCTCAATGCCATACCTCCGCAAGAGCTGATCCCGGGCCAGACGGGGCAGAGACTCGTCGATGAGCGTCGCGTCATTCTGCTGACCTTCAACGACCATGAGTACGCCGCCGTACGCAAGGCCTTTTACCCGATGGGCCGCCCGCCCGTTCGGAATGAGGGTGACGTGTCGGTCGACGACCTGGGCGTTCACGGCGGCCTCCGGGTGCTGCATTGCCATAGCCGGCAGGGCAACCGCCAATCGCAGCGCGTCACCACCAACTTGGAGCGGGCCTACGAGCCGCTGGCCATCATCGCCGTAGGCATCGCGTTCGGCGTCGACGAGGGCAAGCAGACTATCGGCGACGTACTGATCTCCGAGTTCATTTGCGACTACGAACCCGCCAAGGCCAGCAAAGATGGCACGCTGGTGCTGCGCGGCCCCAGGCCCCCCGCTTCGCCGCGCCTTTTCAACGCCTTGAAAGAGCTCGACTTGCGCGAGCGCAACTGCGACGAGAGCGCCTGCTGGCCCACCCTGCGCTTCGGCGGCTTGCTCAGCGGTGACAAGCTGATCGACAACCAGCATTACCGCGACCAACTGCAACGACTCGCCAACTCAGACCAGTTCATCGGCGGCGAGATGGAGGGCGCCGGCATCTCCGCGGCACTCGCGGGGCGGCCAATCGATTGGATCGTCGTCAAGGCGATTTGCGACTGGGCCGACGGTCGCAAGGCCGAAGACAAGGAGCGTCGACAGCAACATGCTGCCGCCAACGCCGCGCAGGTGGTCAAGGCCTTGCTCGACACTGGCACGTTGTACCAAGACCATTCGGGCTCACGCCGTCAGCGAGCGCTGGTGCCGCCACAACTGGTCGACAAGCTTACGCGTGCCCGTCAACTAGCCCGCCGCCAGCACCTGCCCGAGGCCAGCGGCCCTGGCTACCTCGTCGAGGGGCAGGGCGGCCTACGAACCGAGCTCGACACGCTCATGAGCACGCCCGAGCAGGCTCCGGCAGAGCCCCCGACCGACCGACCGACGGCGGTCGCCTTCGACGACATCATCGCCTGGGCCAAAGACCCAGACGATCGACCTCTTTACGCGCTACTCGGCGAGTACGGCATGGGCAAGACGACCACCTGCCAACGCGTCGCGGCGCACCTGCGCGAATTGCATGAGAAGAACCCGGCCGTGCCCTTGCCGCTCTATTTCGATCTGCGCAAGGTCGAGCGGGTGGTGGCCGCCAGCGCACATCACCCGGGCCGGGTGCCGACCTTGCAAGAGAGCATCGAAGACTGCCTGCGCCATGGCTACCTGCACGAGGAGGGCGAGCCGCCGCGCTACGATGAAGTGCTCGAGGCGATTGACGAGGGCGCCTTGGTCATCTTCGACGGGCTCGACGAGGTGCTCTCGCGCATCGGCGACAAGCAAGGCCTGAGCTTCACGGCCAACCTGCTCAAGCTGCTGCCCGAGGCCGCCGCGCGCGCCGCCAAGAGCGGCGCCGGCTCCGGCGAGCGCCGCCCGCCGCGCGTGCTCTTGTCGTGCCGAACGCAGTTCTTTCGCAACCTGGCCGAGCAGCACAACCACTTCACCGGCGAGCACCGGGGCGCGCAAGGGGCGCGGCAGTACCGGGCGCTCGTGCTGCTACCCTTCGGCGACAAAGAGATTCGGGCCTACTTGAAGGCCGTGTTCCCCGATGAAGATGTGCCGCGGTTGATGAGCCAGATCGAGTCGGTGCACAACCTGCGCGAACTGGCCGGCCGCCCCTTCACGCTCAAGCTGGTGGCGCAGTTCATACCTCGCATCGAAGAGTGGCGCGCCGCGGGGCGTCGCGTCACCGGCGCCACTTTGTACCGCGAGGTCGCGCGCGAGTGGCTCATTCGCGACAAACAGAAGCAGAGCTTTCAGCCCGAAGATAAAGAGCAGCTCGCCGGCGATCTCGCGGCCTACCTCTGGCGCGAGGGCCAGCGAGGCTTGAGCGCTCGCGAGCTCGAGGCCTGGCTGGGTCGCTGGCTCGCCCGGCAAGACCCCCACGCCGACTTTCAGACCAAGCCGCGAGACCTGCTGCAAGAAGATCTACGTAACTCCACCTTTCTACGCCGCCAAGACGGCGGGCGGCCCGAAGATAGCCGCTTTGAGTTCGCGCACACCTCGCTGCAAGAGTTCTTTCTGGCCGACCATTTGTGGCGCGTCTTGCGGAGCGGCGGGCCCCCCGACGGGCCGGCACGCCAGTGCTGGGTGCTGCCCATGCCGAGCGACGAGACCCTCGACTTCTTGGGTCAGATGCTGGCCGAAGAGGGGGGCGCCGGGGGGGGACTGTCTCATGGCTCCGCCTTGGCCACCTTGTCGAGATGGCGTGCGCCCTACCTGGCGCAAGCTAGTGAGCTGCAACTCGCTTACGCGCTGCGCGCGCACCGCAAGGGGTGGCCCATGCCGACCTTGGTGGGCATCGACTTGCAGGGCGCCGATCTGAGCGACTGGCATTTCGGTAGCCGCAGGGAAGAGCC
Organism: Polyangiaceae bacterium; assembly: GCA_035762175.1. Taxonomy (GTDB): domain Bacteria; phylum Myxococcota_A; class Polyangia; order Polyangiales; family Polyangiaceae; genus DASTPP01. The sequence continues at coordinate 16,778 of DASTPP010000163.1, forward strand.
TTCGAGTGCATCGCCGCGGCTGGCGATGAACGGGGCGAACCTGCAGGGGGCGCGGTTGCGGCGGGCGCGGTTCTGGCACGTCCTTCTCGACGACGCGACATTCACCGGTGCGTTCGCGACCCAGGCCGAATTCTTGGGCTGCTCGGCGCGGCGTACGACCTGGGCTTACGCCGACCTGGCGGGGGCGGTGTTTCGCCGCACGGGGCTAGACTCTGCCCGCTTCGATCACGTCGAGCAAAGCTTGGTACGCTTTCTTCGTTGCCCAGGTATGCTTGAAGCAACGCCGAGACCGAGAGTCGACCGCCGCTTGGCTCTGAGCGGTGGCCACTACTGGTTCGTCCAATCCTGTTCGATTTCACCAGATGGCCGCTGGCTCCTCTCGGCGGGGGTCGACACGACGCTACGCGTGTGGAATGTCGCATCGGGCGAATGCGTCGGCGTACTACGCGGGCACGAGGGCGGGGTCCGCGCCTGCGCCTTCTCGCCCGACGGCCGCTCGCTCATCTCCGGGGGCGGTGACGGCACGCTGCGGTTGTGGACGATCGCCACGGGCGAATGTACGCAAGCCCACCTCCACGTTGACCAAGGCTCTGCCGCCTGGCGCCCTGGTACCAACCGCCTTCTGCACGCGCTTGGCAGCGCCTGGCGTCACCTCGGCTGGTTCGGCCGCGATGAGTGGGGCGAGCCCGCGGTGTGGCCGCTCGAGGCCGTCGTTGAGAGGGCTGACAGCGAGGAGGAGATCAAAATTACCTGATGTGAGGGGCGCCCCCGAGCGCGCGTTGGGGGGAGCGGCGCATCGGGCGACCTGCGTCGCGGTGGCCCGTACGCTGCCTCGGGCCCTGGGGCCGGTCGCACCGTCGGCCCGTGCGGCGCCTGGCAGGGGACAGGTCGATGGCGGGCGGGGTAGGGGAGGGGCACGAGTGCGACCGAGCGTGCGTGTCGCGAGCGACGGCGCCAGGAGGGCACTTGCGTGCCCTCCTATGAGCGGCGGGGCGCGGCGAGGGGCGCTCGTGGCATGCGTCTTGCGAGCTTCGCCCGACGCGATGTTTCGTCATTCTTCTCGAAACGACACATTGCCTTCTATCCGCAATGCGCTATTCTTCTGTTCAGGCGACGCGCCTCGCACGGTTGCGAGGCGACTTCTCGTCGCCCGCCCATAGCGGCTCTCGCATCGGCTGGTACCCGACGCGAGAACCTGGGCCTCACCCGTTCACCAACAACGGAGACGAGACTTATGGCCAGAGTACCGCGCCGCCGCCCGAACGGCAAATCCGCCCCGCTTCCGCCGCCCGAACCGCGCCCCGACCGCGACCCGCCCCCGCCCAAGCTCTGCCCCGCCGACGAGCTCGACGCCCGCCTCGAAGACACCGGCGAGGGCGCCTTTCTGCACGGCCTCGAGCAGCGCATCGTCTACCCCACCTTGGTCGAAGAGGTCACCGAGGCCGGCATGCGCATCATGCGGGTGGTTCGCGAGCACGACGACCCCGCGCTCTGGTCGTGGTACGAAGACCTTGAATGCGACCTCGGCTTCGTCCGCGAGCGCGCCGCGTTTAGTATGGGCTGGGAGCACGGGTCGGCCGACGGCCGCGCCGAGTTCTTTCGCTCGCAGGCGCCCGCCCTCAGCAAGAAGGCCAAGCGCCTGGCCGACCAGGCCCGCGCGCTCGTGGTCAACGGCGGCGTGAGCCCGCACGAGGCGACGGCGATTTTGCTCGAGACGGCCTGGAGAGCCCTCTCCTTGATACCCCCCCTCCCCCCGAATCCGTCGGTCTAGACGACGCCGACCACGTCGTCGTCCTCGACCCGACCCACCCGCTCTTTTCTCGGCGCTTCCGCTGCGTGCCCCTGTCCCACCAGGACACGCGCGTGGCGCACGTCTTGGTCGACTACCGCGACGGCCACCGGCTGCGCCTGCCCCGCGCCTCGCTCGTGCCCCCCGCCGGGCCGGCGACCAAGCTGACGGCGGCCTCAGTGGCGGACTTGGTCGCCCTCGTTCAAGCGTTCGGCCATGGCCCTCGCCCCTCGTCACCTGTGGCGGACGCTGTCCGACGACCTGAAACGAAGCATCCTCGACGAGCTGGTGCGCGTGGCCGCCGAGGTGCTCGATGAACAACGCCGAGCTCGTCCAGGATCACCACCGCGCCCGCAAGGCGGTCATCTACATTCGCCAATCCACCCCCCATCAAGTGATGACCAACGTCGAGAGCCGCGCGATGCAACGCGCCCTGCGCGAGACGGCCAAGCGGCTCGGCTGGGACGAGGCGCGCATCGAACTCGTTGAGTCCGACACCGGCGTCTCGGCCCGCAGCACCGAGGGCCGCGACGGGTACAAGAACTTGCTCGGCCTCATCGCCATGGGCGTCGTCGGCCTCGTGCTCAGTTACGAGAGCGCGCGCCTGTCGCGAAACTGCACCGATTGGTATCCGCTGCTCGACCTGTGCGCCTACGCGCGCTGTCTGATTGCCGACCGCGACGGCGTCTACGACCCGTCCTCGCCCAACGGGCGGCTGCTCCTCGGCATGAAGGGCATCGTGAGCGAAGTCGAGCTGCACACCTTGCGCGGCCGCCTGCTCGCGGGCGTGCAGAACAAGGCGCGCCGGGGCGAGCTCGCCGTCGCCCTGCCGGTCGGGCTCGTGCGGCTCGACGACGGGCGCGTGGTCAAGAACCCCGACGTGCACGTGCAGGCGCTCATCGCGTCCGTCTTCGCCACCTTCCTCGAGCGGCGCTCGGTGGGCAAGGTCGTGCGCCACCTCAACCAGCAGGGGGTGTTGCTGCCACGCCGCCACGACAACGAACGCACCGTCTGGCGCCCGGCCTCGGTCGTGTCCGTCAGCGCCATCTTGCGCAACCCCGCCTACGCCGGCGCGTTCGCCTACGGGCGCACCGAGTCGGTGCGCCCGCCGGGCGGCGCGGGGCCGGCGCGGCAGCGGCGGCGCGCGCTGGAAGACTGGGCCGTGCTGGTGCACGATCGCTACCCCGCCTACGTCCCGTGGGAGACCTTCCTCCGCATCCGAGCCCTCATGCGCGACAACCACGCCGACTACCGCCAGAAGCTTAGCCGCGGCGTCGCCCGCGACGGCGCGGCGCTCTTGCACGGGATCCTGTACTGCGGCGAATGCGGTCGCAAGATGACGGTCCACTACCAGCGCGGGCCGCGCTACGTCTGCTCGTCGCAGACGTCACAGACCGGCGCACGCGTCTGCCAACACGTGGCCGCCGGCCCGCTCGACGCCTACGCCGTGCGGGCCTTCTTCGAGGCGCTCGCGCCGGCCGAGCTGGACGTCTACGCGCGGGCCCTCCAGGCGTGCCGTGCCGTCGACGCGAGCGCCGAACGGGCGAGAGCGCGCGAGCTCGAACGGCTGCGCTACGAGGTGCACCTGGCGCGCAAGCAATACGACCGCGTCGACCCCGACAACCGACTGGTCGCCGCCGAACTCGAGCGCCGCTGGGAGGTCGCCTTGCGCGCCTTGCACGAGGCGGAGGCGAAGGCGGTGCCGACGTGCGACGCGACCGACGCCGGCCTCGAGCCCGGCCCGTCGGACGAGTTGCGCGCCGCCTTCACCTCGCTCGGCGAGGGGCTGCCTCGGCTCTGGCGAGGCGACGCCTTGACGCGCGCGCAGCGCAAGTCGCTGTTGCGATGCCTGATCGACAAGGTCGTCGTCCGGCGCGACCGGCGCGACCGGGCGAAGGCGCGCGTGGTGTGGAAGGGCGGCGCGGTGAGCGAAGCGGACGTGCCGATGACGGTGGGCTCGGTGCGCGACCTGAGCGACTTCGCGGCCCTGGAGGCGCGGGCGCTGGAGCTGGCAGCCGAGGGCCTGTCGGACGCGCAAGCGGCGCGCAGGCTGACCGCCGAGGGATTCCGTTCGGCGCAACTCGGGGGCGTGCGCCCGTATACCGTGGAGGCAATCCGCGCACGCCACGGGCGTCGCCACCCCGCGCGTCTGCCGTGCCACGTCGAAGGCTCGCTCACGGTGCCCGAACTCGAGCGCGCGCTCGGCATCCCCCGCGATTGGATCTATGACCAGATCCAACGGGGCCTGGTGCGAGCGAAGCGCGACCCCGACACGAACGTCTATCTCGTTGACGACACGCCCGAGACCCGAGAGCAAATCCGTACCTTGCGCAAGCGCCTGGTCCCCAACCCACGGGTTCGGCGCTGAAGGGAGCACCAAGATGTCGACTCCGGGCCATTTTGCACA
>DASTPP010000164.1:0-5138 GCA_035762175.1 Polyangiaceae bacterium
GTCTTTTTCGGGGTGCATCCGCTCGAGTGGGTCCATGACGTACAGGATGCGCACGGGGGGGCCTCCTTCAGGTGGCGTGGCAGTCGGGGCGAAAATTTCTCCGGGCGACGGAGTCGCCGCGGACGTTCGAGGTACCGAGAGAGCTGGGTGTGACGCAAGAATCAAGGGTAGGGAGGGGCCCTAGAGGCCGCCCCGAAGGAAAGCACAGGGGGGGTTAACAAAGGGGGAGGGGCCGGGGGGGTGAGGGGTTTGTGCGGCTCGCGTCCGGCATTCTTGACCCCTTGCAAAGAGCCCCGTAAAACCGTTGTAGCCGGTCTCGCGAAGGTGGCCGTGGGGCGGCGCGGGAGGCACTTTCCAAAGCGTCGTGACGGTGGATCGCGAAAAGATGGCTCAGCAGGCGCTTTCTTTGCAAAGCAAAGATCGCGGTGCGGGTGCCATCGCCGGCCAGACCCGAGCCGAGGGCGCCGACGTCCGGACGCTGCTGAAGATCGGCGACCAGCAGCTCAAGCGGGGCGAGCACGCGGCGGCGCTCGAGACGTACGACCGGGTGGGGCGCTACTACGTGGCGCAGGGCTTCGTGCGCAAGGCGCTGGCGGTGCACCTGCAGGTGCGCGACCTGCTCGTGCGCTTCGTGCCCGAGCTCGAGCCGCAGTACGCGCACATCTTGCCGAAGCTGGCCGAGCTCTACGAGCAGTGCGGGCTCGTGAGCGACGCGCTCGCGGCGTACGACGAGGTCGCGACGAAGCTCTTGCGGGCCGAGCGGGTCACCGACGCGGTGACGGTGTTCGAGAAGATCGTCGCGCTCGACCCGACGAACCCGCTGCCGCACCTGCGGCTGGCCGAGGCGCTGGTCAAGGCCGAGCGGCGCGACGGGGCGCTGCGGCACTTCGCGACGGCGGCGGACATCTTGTTGAAGCTCGGGCGGCGCGACGACGCGCTCAAGGTGCTCGACCGGCTCTTGCAGGTGCGGCCCGACCCGAACTTCGCGCGGCGCACGGCCTACCTGTACCTCGAGCGGGGCGTCGGCAACGACGGCATGCTGGCGCTCGCGAAGCTGCAGATCGCGTTCCAGGGCAACCCGCGCGACCTCGACACGCTGGCGCTGCTCGCGCACGCCTTCGAGATGATCGGGCAGGCGCCCAAGGCGATCGAGGTGCAAAAAGAGATGGCGCGCCTCGCCCGCGAGCAGGGCAACCGCGACGTCTACCAGCAGGTGCTCGGGCACCTCATGCGCGTCGCGCCCGACGACGACGCCGTCCGGGCGCTGCTGCGCGGCGGCTCCTCGGGGCCGGGGACGGGCACGGGCGCGGGCTCGAGCGCGAGCCGGGCGCACGACGAAGAGGTCGAGAACCTCGACGACGCCGAGGACATCGAGTTCGAGGAGGTGCACACGCTGGGCGGCGACGGGCCGCTCTCGGTGCCGGCGTCCTTGCGCGGCGGGCTCGACGCCGAGGCCGAGCAGTACGTGCGCCAGGCCCTCGACGAGGCCGAGGCGCTGCGGGTCGACGGCAAGCCCGAGCGGGCGATCGAGGCGCTGCGCATCACGCTCGAGGTGGTGCCGGGCTCGGCGGCGCTGCGCGAGCAGCTGCGCGACCTCTTGCTCGAGACGGGCGACCGCGAGGGGGCGCTCGGCGAGATGATCACGCTTGCCTCCATCGCGATCGACCGCCGCGAGTACGGGCAGGCCGAGGCCATCTTGCACGAGATCATCGCGCTCGCCCCCGGCCACCACCGGGCCAAAGAGATGCTCGAGCACCTCGGCCAGAGCGCGCGGGCGCGGCCGCCGAAGCCGCCGAAGCCGCCGGCCAGGCGCTCGTCGCGCGCGGCCGGGGCGGCGCGCGAGGGCGTGACCGCGCCGACGGCGCCGCTCGGGGTACCGAACCCGCTGCACCGCACCGCCTCGGGCTCGAAGTCGTCGGCGAGCTACGGCAGCTACCAGCCGAGCGAGCACCTGCCGTCGTACGACCTCGAAGAGATCGGCCCGGGCGAGTCGTTCGCCGACACGGCCGAGCTGGAGGCGGTGCGGCCGCTCTCCGAGTCGGCGGGCGGCGTGCGCGACACGGCGACCCAGGCCGGGCGCACCGCCCCCGACGGGCTGCCGCCGCGCGCGGCGCCCTCGGGCCGGGCGCTCGACACGCAGGGCGGCGGCCCGCTCGGCTCGCGCGTGCCCGCGAGCGAGATCCTCAGCGGCACGCGCGGCTTCCAGGGCGACAACTCGCTCGACGCGGCGCTCGACGAGATCGACTTCTTCGCCTCGCGCGGCCTCTACGACGACGCGCTCTCGGTGCTGCACGAGCAGCTCGCCCGCTACCCCGACCACCCGCAGCTGCTCGGGCGCCTGCGCGACGTCGAAGAGTACGCCCGGCGCGCCGCCCGCGACGAGAGCGGCACCCGCCGCTCGGTGCAGCTCGAGCGCTCGCAGCCCCAGCCCGTCTCGGCCGAGGTCACCGAGGCGCTCGAGGCCTTCGAGCCCACGCCCGAGGCGCGCGACGCGATCGGCCTGGTCGCCGACCAGGTCGACGTCGAGGCCGTCTTCGCCAAGTTCAAAGAGGGCGTCAAAGCCCAGGTCTCCGAGACCGACAGCGCCACCCACTACGACCTCGGCGTCGCCTACCGCGAGATGGGCCTGCTCGCCGACGCCATCGCCGAGTTCATGGTCGCCGCGCGCGACCCCGCCCGCGCCTGCGTCTGCCACTGGATCGTGGGCCAGATCGAGCTCGAGCGCGGCCAGCCCGAGGAGGCCATCGCCGCGCTCACGCGCGCGCTCGAGGCGTCCCAGCGCACCCGCGACCAAGAGCTCGCCCTCTGCTACGAGCTCGGCAGCCTCTACGAGGCGCGGCGCAACCTGCAGAAGGCGCTCAGCCACTTCGAGTGGGTCGAGCGCCGCGACCCGTCCTACCGCGACGTCGCCGACCGCGTGCGCTCGCTGCGCAGCGTCGTCGGCTCGATGCGCCCGCCCAGCGGCGGCAAGCTCAGCCTCGACGAAGACTTCGACAGCGTCTTCGACGACATTCTGCGCGGCGAGAAGCTGCCCTGAGTCCCGGCCGCCGCGGGCGCCCGGCCGGGCGGAGCCCGCGCGCCGCCCGGGCGCCGCGGGCGGTTCGCCCGAGCGGCGGGGCTAAGCCCGCGCGCAGCCCGAGCACCGCGAGCGGCTCGTCCGAGCGGCGGAACTCGAGCGTGTCGCCGAGCCCGACCTCGTGCACCTCGGTCGGCCCGTCGAGGAAGAGCCGCGCGCCGCCCATCTTGCTGATCGCGCGCAGCCTCTCGCCCGGCGTCACCAGGCCGCGCGCGAGCGCGAGCGGGCTGCCGCCCGGGGTGTAGGGCTCGCGCACGACGAACTGCAGCTGCTCGCTCGTCAGCGGCAGCACGACGCCGCCGGCCGAGCGCTGCGCCGCGGTCGAGCCGGCGGCCGGGCCGACCCAGAAGCCGCTCGAGCGCTGCTCTTCTTCGGTCTGCCCGAAGGCGAGCACGTAGCGCGAGGTGGCCGCGGGCGAGGCGTGGCAGAAGAGGGCGTCGTTGAGCACGCGGCGCGAGACGGTCTCGCCGTTGAGGGTGACCTCCATGCGGGCGAGCGTGTACGAGGGCAGCGTGCCGCGCCGGAAGGCGGCCAGCACCGGCTCGACCGAGCCGAGGCGCGCGGCGCAGAAGTAGCCGACGCTCGAGCTCGGCGCGCTGTTGACGCCGAGCACGGGGCCGCGCGCGACGTGGTGCGAGGCGGTGAGCAGGGTGCCGTCGCCGCCGACGGTGAGCACGAGGTCGGCGCCGTCGGCGTCGAAGGTGGGGGCCGAGGCGGGCACGTACGTGGCCGCCATGTCGAGCTCGCGCAGCGCCGCCTCGACCTCGCGCAGCGTCGCCTCGTGCTCCTGGTGGGCGAGGCGCATGCGCGCGACCGCGGGGTCGCCCCGCTGCACCATCGCGCGCACCTCGGGGTCGCCGGCGCCGTCGAGCGCCCGGCGCCAAGACGTGCGCTTGACCGCCACGACGACCGAGAGGCGGCGGGTCACGGCGGCGCCTCGTTAAGTAGAGGTCCGCGAGGCGGCGGACCCCGATCTCGGTCTTCATGTCCTCGAAGCGCCCGGCGCGCGCGAGCGCGAGCGCCTCGTCGAGGTCGAGCGCGACGATGACGGCGCCGCGCTCGAGCGGCGAGCCGTCGCCGGCGGGCTCGCGCCGCGCGGCCGGGTCGACCTCGACGTGGTAGAAGAAGAGGCGCTCGCCGCAGAGGCCCGGCGACGAGAAGTTGGGCGGGCCGAGCGGCGCGAGCGCGTCGGGGGCGACCGAGGCGCCGAGCTCTTCTTCGAGCTCGCGCGCGGCCGCGCGCTTGAGCCCCTCGGCCGAGCGCTCGTCGGCCTCGACCAGGCCGGCCGGTAGCTCCCAAAAGTGGCCGAGGGTCGGCGGCTCGGGCACCGGCCGCACCTCGGCCGGGCGCAGCGCCGCGGGGGGCCGGAACGACGTGCGCAGAAAGACGCGCCGGCGCCCGTTCTCGCGGTAGTGCGCGGCGACCACCACCGCGTCGAGCGAGGCGCGCCACGCCTCGTCGTAGGCGAAGGGCGCGCTCCGCTCGCCGCCGGGGTAGCGCAGGCGCAGGCGCCGCCGCCGCACCCGCACGAAGCCCTCGTCGGGCCGCGAGCCGGCGGTCACGTCGGCCACCACCTCGAGCTCGAGTGCGGGGAAGGGCGGCAGCCCGCCCCCGGCGCCGCCCTCGGCCCCCGGGGGCCCAGCCGCGTCATCGCGCGTGCCCATGCGCCGGTGACGCTAGCACCGGCCGAGGCCCCCTGCGTAGCGCAATTTTGGAGGGCGCGCCCCGCCCCGGCGCCCCGCGCCCCGCCCGCCGCTCTCTCCGCCTCGGCCCCGGGGGCCAGGGGGGACGGCCCCCGCCCGCCGGCCGCGCCCCCGCCCGCCCGCCCCCGGCCCGCGCCCCCGCTGGGCGCCGCGCCGGGCGGGTGGTACGAAGCGCGCACGGCCCGGCGATGGACCTCCTCTACTTCGTGATCTTGGTGAGCGCGCTCGTGTTCGTGCACGAGCTCGGCCACTTCACGCTCGCCAAGGCCTTCGGCATCAAGGTGCTCGTCTTCAGCGTCGGCTTCGGGCCGAAGGTGCTGCGCCTGCGCGGCCGCGAGACCGAGTACTGCCTCGGGCTC
>DASTPP010000165.1:0-13226 GCA_035762175.1 Polyangiaceae bacterium
GGGCCGGGCCGCGACGAAGCGCAGCGCCAGGTTGTGCGCGACGTAGGCCGAGCGGCCCTGGCGCGCCAGCCACGCCAGCCACAGCAGGCGGGCCAGCAGCAAGACTTGGTCGTGAAGCGTCGACTCGGGCACGGGCGTCTCATCGAGCGCCCAGCCCGGCGGCGGGGGCGCGCCGTCGTAGCATGCAGCGAGGGGCGAGGGGGCGGGCTGCGCCATGGCTCCCGAAGCGTAGCACGGGCGCACGCGCCGCTCCGCGCGCCACGCGGTCGACGACGCCGTCGACGTTGCGGCGCGGTACCGCGTCAGGGCGGAAGCCGGCGGGCGGGCCGCCTCTAGCCGTGCAAGAGCCACCAGAGGCCGGCGACGCTCAGCCCGAGGACGAGGACGGCGACGGCGACGATGGCGAGATCACTCGCGCCGAGGCGCGAGGTCGGGGCGGCCAGGGCGGCGGGGGGCGCGGGGGCCTGGGTCGGCTGGGCGGCGAGGGGGGCCGCGGCGCCGCGCTCGTGGGCGAGGGCGACCGAGGGGGGGGCGCCGGGGGCGTCGCCGGCTTCGGGGGCGGGAGGGCTCGGGGCGGAGGCGACGAGCGAGGGGGGCGGGGGGTCGAAGGCCTCGGCCTCGCCGATGTGCTCGGTGGCGGAGCGCTCGAGCTCGGCGAGCGCCTCGGCGGCGGGGTGCTCGTAGACGAGGACGTCGCGCCCGATGCCGAGCTCGACGCCGGCGCGCCAGGGCACGTCGCGCCCGGAGGGCAGGCGCTGGCCGCCGAGCGAGGTGCCGTTCTTCGAGCCGAGGTCGCGCACGAGGAGCTGCTCGCCCCGGCGCAAGAGCTGCACGTGCCGGCGCGAGGCGTCGTGCTCTTCGAGGTAGATGTCGACGCCGTTGCCGCGGCCGAGCACGTAGGGCGAGTCGGCGGCCGGGAGGGGGAAGCGCTTGCCCTCGTCGGGGCCGGCCCGCACGATGATCGAGGGGGCGGACGCCTCGCCCGCGTCGGCGAGGGCGCGCTCGACGAGCGCGAGGGCGAGGTCGATGGTGGCGTGGGGCGGGCTGACGGCGAGCGCGGCGTTCAGGCGCAGCTCGAGCCAGACGCGCCCGACGCGGACGAGATCGCCGTCGGCCACGGTGCGGGGGGCGAGGGGGGCGAGGCGGTGGCCGGCGACGAAGGTGCCGTTGTCGCTGCCCTCGTCGACGAGCACGTAGGCGCCCTCTTGCCGGCGCAGGCTGGCGTGCCGGGGGCTGACGCTCGCGTCGGGCAGGCGCACCTCGCAGCCCTCGGCGCGGCCGATGACGACCCGCGAGGCGTCGAAGGTGAGCGCGCCCTCGGCCCCCGCCCCCCCGTCCGACCGGGCGCCGACGTCGGAACGCACCACCACCGTGATCGCCATGCGCCCCGCACTCTAGCCGGACGGCGCCGAGAACGCCTCGTTTCGCGTCGGCAGAAAGTTGGCCGGCGCCGGGGCGTTTCCGTACAGACGGGCGTAGAGCGAGCGAGGCCGCGCGGCGAGAGCGCCGCCGAGGGCGCCCCTCGCCCGGGAGAAGCCATGACGGTGGACGAGCGACGTGCGTCCGGGAACGAGCGCATCCCCTTCGAGGGCCTGGTGGCCGTGGAGGTCGAGGGCGAGCGGCGCTTCGAGTGCGAGGCGGTGGACCTCTCGGCCGGCGGGCTGCGGGCGCGCACGGCCTATTTGCCCTCGCTCGGGCGCAAGCTCCGGTGCCGCTTCGACGTCGGCGGCGTCGAGCGGCGCGCCGAGGCCCGCGTCGTCTGGCGGGTCGAGCAGACCCGGGGCGGCGAGTTCGGCCTCGCCTTCGAGGGGCTCGAGCCCGCGGCGCGCGACGCGATCGCGTCCTTCTGCGGCGTCGTGCCCGGCCGGGCGGAGCCCTCGGGCCGCGCCGCCGACCGGGGCGACCGCGTGCGCCTGCACATCGAGGGCCTCGGCTCGCCCATGCGCGCCCGGGTGCAGGAGGCCGAGACGGGCAAGCTGATGGTGGGCTCGAACCTCGAGTTCTTGCGCCTCGGCCGCCCGCTCTCGCTCGAGGACGTCGACAAGGGCAAGAGCCTGCCGGCCGTCATCGACGAGGTCGGCGTGCAGGTCGACCCGGGCTCGCGCGTGCCGCAGCTGCTCGTGCGCCTGCGCTGCGACGGCGAGGGCGCCAAGGCCGCACCCGCCGCCGAGGCGCCGCGCGCGGAGCGGGCTCCGGCCGCGGGCGGGGCCCAGCGCGCGGCGGTCGCGGCGGCCGGTGCGATCGCGGGGGGCCGGGCCGAAGCGCGCGGCGGCGGTGCCGGGGCCGAAGCGCGTGCCGGCAGCGCCGGGGCCGAAGCGCGCGCCGGCGGCGCCGGGGGCGAGGCGGGCGGCAGCGGCGCCGGGGGTGAGGCGGGCGGCGGCGGCGCCGGGGGCGAGGCGCGCGGCGGCGAGGGCGCGGGCCGCGCGGCAGAGTCGCTCGCGGGCGACAAGATCGTCGAGGTCGGCGCGCCGGCGCTGGTCGTCGATCTCGAAGGCGAGGCGCTCGCGGCCGGCTCGGCTGACGACGCGGGGGCGGGCGACGGCGCGGGGGCGCGCGACGGCGGGGGGGCGCGCGACGGCGGGGGGGCGAAGGGCGCGCCGGAGGCGGGCGACGAGGCCGCGCGGGCGGGCAAGGCGGCCGCGGTGATGGCGGCGCTCCGCGCGTCGGCCGAGCGGCTGGGCCCGCGGCTCGGGGACGCGGCGGCGCGGGTCAAGGGCGCCTCGGCGCTCGTGCTGCGCCGGCTGCGCAAGGACGATTCGACGACGACAACGGGCATGCGAACCACCACGGAGATGCCGACCGTGCCGACGAGCGCCGAGCGCCGCGGCCTCGGGGCAGGGAGAGACGCGACCATGGAAGAGCAACGCGAGGCGGCGGCGGCGGAAGGGTCTACGACGGGGGAGCAGCGCAAGGCGCGCCGCTGGTTGGCGCTCGGCGGCGCGGGCGTGGCCGCCGCGCTCCTGGCGACGCTGGCGCTCAAGACGCGGGCCGACGCCCCGCCCGGGGGCGACGCGGCGCGCGCGCCGGAGGCGGTGGCGGCGGCCGAGGGCGCGCCCGCGGCGAACGCGACCGCGCGCCCGGTCGTCGCGGCGGGCGACGCGGTGACGGCGAACGTGCCGCTCTTCGGCCCGACGCCGCTCTCGACGATCGAGGCCGTGGCCGTGCCCCCGGGCGCGCCGGTGCCCTCGTCGTTCGCGGCGGGTCCGGGCGCGGCCCCGGGCGCGGGCGCGGCGGTGGGGCGCGTCGACGCGGGCGGCGGCGAGGGCGCGGGCGCCTCGTCGTTCGGCAAGGGCGACGTGCGCCGGCCGCGCACGGTGCGGCTGCAGATGGACGCGCCGATCGGCGCGCTGCGGGGCAACGTCTCGGACGGCAACCTCGTCGTGACCGTGCCGGGCCGCCACAACATCGAGCCCGCCGGGCCCCTCGCCCGCCGCGACCCGCGCCTCGCCAGCGTCAAGGCCGTGCCCGTCGGCGACGACACCGAGGTGACCCTCTCGTTCAAGGGCGGCGACGTGCCGCCCTTCCTGGCGAAGGCGAGCGGGCGCACGCTCGAGATCGATCTCGGCCAGGGCCGGGGCGCCAGCGCGAGCGCCGACGACGGCGAGCCCCGCTCGAAGAAGCGCCGCGCGCGCCGCTCGCACGAAGCGTCGTCGGGGCGCCACGGCGCGAAGGCCGACCGCGGCGCGCGGCACGAGGGCGAGGGCGGCGACAAGCGCCACGCCGAGGCCGACAAGAAGGACGACAAGCGCCACGCGGAGGCGGGTGGCAAGGACGACAAGCGCCACGCGTCCGACGCCAAGGGCGAGCGGCGCCACGAGGGCGCGGCCAAGGGCGACAAGCGCCGCAGCGAGCGCCCGAAGCGCGAGCGCGACCGCGACGACGAGAGCGGCGACGACTGAGCGGGAAGGCGCCGCGGGGCGCGCCGCCCAGGCTCAAGCCTGGGCTCCGGCAAGCCCCCTTCGGACGAAGAGCAAAGCCCGGCGCTCCGGCCGGGCTCGCCGAGTCGTGGCGATGCTCGCGCGTGCCCCCTGCGGCGCCGGTCGAGGGAGCCCGGCCAAAGCGCCGGGCTTGCCGGGCCGTACGCTCGGCTCTCGCGTCGCCCAGGCTTGAGCCTGGGCGGCGTCCGCCCGGCCGCTTGCCGGCGGCATCAAGCATTGTTCTCGGGAAGGTCAAGGCGGCACCGGGCGCCGCGTTCTCGCGCGGCGCAGGGGGGCGCCGCGACCGGCGGCCGCGGGGGCTCGGTTCGGGGGCGGGTTCGCGCTACAAAGGGGGCCGCCGCCATGGACGCCCTCTCGTCGATTCGCCGTGCCTTGCCTTCGCTTCGCGCCAGCGCCGAGCCCGTCGATCTCGGCGCCTACGGGCGCGATCTCTGGCCGCGGCACCACCTCGACGTGCGCGCGGGCCGGGCGCCGGGGGCGCCGCCGGCGGCGGCGGTCTGGCCCCGCACGACCGAAGAGGTCGCCGCCGTCGTGCGGCTCTGCCGCGACGAGGGCTGGCCGCTCGTGCCCTTCGGGGCGGGCTCGGGCGTGTGCGCCGGCGTGCTGCCGGGCGCGCGCGCCATCGTGCTCGATCTGAAGGCGATGGCGGCCGAGCGCGCGCTCTTCGCCGACGCGCCCGCGGTCGAGGTCGAGGCGGGGGCCCTCGGCATCACCTTCGAGGAGGGGCTCGAGCGGCGGGGCTACACGGCGGGGCACTTCCCGTCGTCGATCTTGTGCTCGACGGTCGGGGGGTGGCTCGCGGCGCGGGGGGCGGGCCAGTGCTCGGGCAAGTACGGCAAGATCGAAGACATGGTCGCCGGGCTCGAGTTCGTCGACGGGCGGGGCGAGGCGCACGTGCTGCGGCGCCGCACGACGGGCGCGGACCTGACGCCCTTGCTCGTCGGCAGCGAGGGCACGCTCGGGGTCATCACGGCGGCGACGCTGCGCCTGCACCCGGCCCCGGCGGCGCGCGCCTACCGCGCCTTCGCCTTCCCCTCGTTCGAGGCGGGCGCGGCGGCCATTCGCGAGGCGTACCAGGCGGGGCTGCGGCCGGCCGTGACGCGCCTTTACGACCCCTTCGACACGCTGCTCGCGCGGGCGAGCTCGCGGCGCAAGGGGGGGCGCCACGGCGGCGGGCCCGGCGCCGGCGAGCGGGCGCTGCGGGCCGCGCTGCGCAGCCCCGCGCTCTTCAACCAGCTCGCCGGCGCCGCCGCCCGCGCGCTCGGCGGCCGCAGCCTGCTCGTGCTCGTGTTCGAGGGCGCGGCCGGCGAGGTGGCCGAGGACGCCGCGCGCGCCGACCGGCTCTGCGAAGGCGCCGGCGCGCGTCCGCTCGGCGAGGGGCCCGCGCGCCGCTGGTTCGCGCACCGCTATAGCGTCAGCTACCGGCAGGCGCCGGTCTTCCGCGCCGGCCTCTTCAGCGACACCTTCGAGGTCGCGGCGCCCTGGGCCCGCGTCGCGGGCGTGTACGAGGCCGTGCGGCGCGCGCTCGGGCGCCACGTGTTCGTCATGGCGCACCTGTCGCACGCCTACCCGGACGGCAGCAGCCTCTACTTCACCTTCGCCGGCTCCGCGCCCGACGACGGGGCCTCGGCCGCGCTCTACGACCGCGCCTGGCGCGACGCCCTCGACGCGGCTGTCGGCGCCGGCGCCACCATTTCGCACCACCACGGCGTCGGGCGCAGCAAGGCGCCGCGGCTCGGCGCCGAGCTCGGCCTGGGCGTCGAGGTCGTCTCGGCCCTGCGCCGCGCCTTCGACCCGGCCGGGCTCTTCAACCCCGGCGCGCTCGCCCCCACCGACGAGGGGGGCCGCGCGCCCGCGCCGCCCGACGACCCGTCGTTTCAGGTCGACGAGGCCTCGCTGCTCGTCCGCGCGCCCGCCGACATGACGCTGGGCGAGCTGCGGCGCCGCCTGCATGCGCGCGCGCTGCGCCTGCCGGCCGAGGGGCACGAGGGCCTACGCATCGACGCCTGGCTGGCGGCGGGGCTGCCCGGCGCGCCCGACCCCTGGGCCGACCCGGTCGCCCGCCCGCTCGCGGGGCTCGACGCGCGCATGCCCTCGGGCCGCGTGCTGCACGTCGCGACCGCGCCGAGGCGCGCGGTGGGCCCCGATCTGCTTTCGCTCTTCGTCGGCACGAAGGGCCCCGGGCGCCTGCTCTCGGCCACGCTGCGCGTCGAGCGCGAGGGCGCGGGGGCGGCGCGCCCGACGCGCTTTCGGTTCGAACGCGACGCGCCGATCGGCGCCGGCGAAGCGGCGCTCTGGGGGCACGTGCGGCGCGAGCTCGAGCGGCTCTGACGCCCGGCCCCCCGCGGCGGCTTCGGCGCCGTCGCGCGAGAGGCGCGCCCGCGGGCGGCGAGGGGGCGGGGGACAAAGCGGCCGCGGCGGCCGACCCGGGGAGGGCGGCCGCCGCGAGGTTGTGGCTCTGGGCCTTAATTTTCGCAGAAGCAGGCGAAGCACTGCGAGAGCGTTTGGGCGCCCATGGGAGTCCCGCAGGCCTGCACCGGGGCGATGGCGGTGACGTCGGCCGGCGGGCAAGTCTTGCCCGTGCCGCCGCCCGCCGCGCCGCCGGCCCCGCTCACGCCGCCGCCCTGGCCACCGGCGCCGGCCGCCCCGCCGGCCCCGGCCGTGCCGGCGCCGCAGAGCGCCTTGCACGCGTCGCCCGTCTGGCAGGACTGAAGCGTGCCGAGCACATCGGCGACGTCCTCGAGGGTAGAACCGAGCGCGGTGTTACAACGGCTGACCGCCGTGAGCGTGGGGGGGTCTTCATCGGATTGGCCGCAGGCGAGGACGCATGCGAGGACCTTGGCGCACTTCTCGTTGGCCGCGCAGGCGTTGAGGCCCCCAGCGCACGTAACGGCGCCCGAGCCGCCCGCGCCGCTGGTGCCCGAGCCGCCGGTGCCCGAGCCGCCCGTGCCCGAGCCGCCGGTGCCCGAGCCGCCCGTGCCCGAGCCGCCGGTGCCCGAGCCGCCCGTGCCGGTCGACCCGCCCGCGCCCTGGACGCCCGGGTTGTCGTCGTCATCGTCGCCGCAGGCGCCCAACGTAACCAGGCCCACGCTACACGCGATCATCAAACCGAAAAGAGCTCTATGCTTTGTCATGGGTTAGGCCACCTTCATCGCTGAGTTTAGAGCGCACAGGCGCGGCAGAAACCTGCAGGACGCCCCCGACCGAGAAGCTTTGCACAACTCGCCGCGCAGACAAAGCTCCGTCTCGGGCTCTTCTACCCTCTCAGGGGTCGGCACCGACGCTGTGCGTCGCTGTGGCATTCGTTGCCGCCGCGGCGGCCACCGAACGATGTATGCCGGCCACCTTCGATGTCTCGCCTCGGCACGCTACGTCGTCTGCCGGGCTACCTCATAAGAAGAATCATTCGATACATCTGCGCAGCGTGACACGATTGTCTCACCCCGGCGCGAGGGCCTCGAGCGAGGGCTTTTCGGCCGGGGCGCTCGGCGAAGAGCTCTGGCTCGACGTTGCGCATCTCCGCGCGAGGGCCGCCGGACCGCGAATGGATTTTCGCGTGCCCTCGGTCGAATGCGCCGCCGTCGGCGAGCGCGAGCGCGACGCTGCGGGCCGTGGGCAGGGACGCTGGCGGGCCCGCGCGGTGCGCACGTTGCTCGGTTGGGGCGCAAGCCCCCACGCCACCCTCGGGCTCCGGGCCGAGGGGGCGCAGGTCTGCGCAGGCCGCCGCCGCCGGCACGCTGGAGGCCCGCGTGCGTCGTCGCCGGGGGGCGGGGCGCGAGCAAGCAAAGGGGCGCGCCCTGCGGCGCGGAGGGGTCCGCCCGAGCCTCGTCGGCGCGAGGCCGCCCCCACCTCGAAGGCGAGGGGCGAGACGGGCCCTTTTGCCGGGCGCTGCCCGGGGTACCCCCCCGGGGGAAAAAAGGTCGCGACAAGCGCTCGGCCTTGCGCTATGAAGCGTCCCACATGCGGTCGGGGTTCCGACGGCAAGGCTTTCGCGGGGCTGTAGCTCAGTTGGGAGAGCGCATGACTGGCAGTCATGAGGTCAGGGGTTCGAACCCCCTCAGCTCCACCGCCGCGTCCCTTTAGAGGGCGCGGTGTAGTTGGCCGGCGGCGTGGCGGCGCCGGGCGGCTCGAAACGTCTCTCGGTGCCGAAGCACTGATCTAGGCTCGGGCGCATGAAGCCCTACCGAGAAGGCAAGACGTTCACCATTCGCATCGAGCTCGAGGCGACGTTCCCCGATGAGTATGAGGGCGACGACGACGGCGGCGAGTGGCTGCGTCGCTGGTCGCGCGAGGTGCGCCCCGAGGTCGTGCGCGCGGTGCTCGCGGCGCTGGCCGGGGGCGGGCCGAGGTACCGGGTGACGCCGCAGTCGCGCGGCAAGTCGGCCGACGACGAGGTCGAGATCGGCGTCCGGTTCGAGCCGGGCTGAGCGCGGGGCCGGCGGGGGCGCCCCGGCGCGCACTAGGTTGAGAGCGGGGCCGGCGGGGGGCGGCCCGGCCCGCGCTAGAGGACGGCGCTGACGAGCGCGTCGAGGGCGCTGTCGTCGGTCAGCCCGACGCGCACCGCCCGCACCTGGCCGTCGCGGCCGACGACGACGAGGGTGGGCAGGGCCTCGACGCCGTAGAGGTCGTCGACGTCGCGGTCGTCGTAGACGACGGGGTAGACCATGCCGAGGCGGCGGGCGGCGGGGGCGCCGAGGCCGGGCTTGTCGGCGGTGTCGACGCCGACGACGACGAGGCCGCGCTCTTTGTAGCGCTCGGCGAGGCGGTTGAGGGCGGGCGTTTCGGTGCGGCAGACGCCGCACCAGGTGGCCCAGAAGGCGAGGACCACGGGCTGGCCCTGCAGCTTGGCGAGCTGCAGCTTCGCGCCGGGCTCGCCGTTGTGGATGACGTCGAGCGCGAAGTCGGGCGCGGGCTTGCCGACGAGCGGGTGGCGGTGCAGCCCGAACCTCGGCAGGGCCACCAGCAAGAACAGGACGGCGAGGGCGGCGAGGCCGTAGCCCCAGGGCGAGGCGCTCTCGGGCCGGGGGGCGGGCTGGGGCGGCGGGGCCATGCGCGGGGCAGCTTAGCGCGTTTGCGCCCGGCGCGCCCTACGCCGCGGCGGGGCCGGGCGCGGGCGCCTCGCCGGCCTCGGCCGCGGCGGCGGCCCCCACGGCCGCGTCGCTCGCGGGGGTGCCGAGGCGCGGCAGGCGGATGCGGAAGCGGGCGCCGCCGAGGGGGCTCGCGAGCGCCTCGAGGGTGCCGCCGTGCTCGACGACGATCTTCTTGGCGATGGCGAGGCCGAGGCCGGTGCCCTCGGCCTTGGTGGTGACGTAGGGGTCGAACACGCGCGCGCGCAGGGCCGGGTCGATGCCGGGGCCGTCGTCGTCGACGTCGAGCGTGACCTCGCGCTCGCCCACCGCGAGCGAGGCGCGCACGCGGCCGCCGCCCGGCGGCGGCGGGTCGAGGGCCTGGCGGGCGTTGTCGAGGATGTTGGCGAGCACGCGGCCGAACATGTCCGGGTCGAGCGCGACGGGGGCGGGGCCGGGCGGCAGCGCCCACTCGACCGGCGGGCCGTCCGGCCGCGCCCCCCCCTCGGCCTCGCCGCCCTCGCCGCCGAGCGCGAGGCGCGCAGCCCGCTCGCGCAAGACGACGGCGAGGTCGTGCGGGGCGAGCGTCGCGCGCGGCAGGCGCGCGAAGGCGCTGAACTCGCCCACCAGTCTCCGGAGCGTGCCGATCTCTTCGGCGACGATCTCGAGCGTCGCGTCGAGCAGGCGCCGGAAGCCCGGCTCGGGGCCGTCATAGCGCCGGTGGCACTCTTCGACCGCGAGCTGGATGGGCGTCAGCGGGTTCTTGATCTCGTGCGCGAGCCTCCGCGCCATGTCCTGCCAGGCGCCGACGCGGCGCAAGAACTCGACCCGCGCCCGCCCCTCTTCGACCTCGCCGAGCATGTGGTTGAACGAGCGGGCGAGATCGCTGATCTCGTCGTCGCCCTCGACCGGCACGCGCACGCTCAGGTCGCCCGCGCCCACCGCGCGCGTCGCGAGCGCGAGCGACTGGATGCGCCGCGTGACGTCGCGCGCGAGCGCGTACGCGATCGCCACCGACACGAGCAGCGTGACGAAGACGAGCGCGGCGTAGACCCCGAGGTAGACCCGCTCGACGTGGGGCCGCTCGCGCTCGAGGGCGCGGTAGAGGCGCACGAAGTCGGCCGCGCGCTCGAGGTCGTCGAAGCGCGCGCGCGGCGCGGCGAACACCGCCTCGAGCTCGGGCGCCCCCTCGGCGGCGCTGAGCGGCCGGCGCACCGAGAGCGCCCGCTCGCTCGCCTCGTCGACCGGCCGGCCCCGGTCGCGCGCCGCGAGCGCGGCGCCGTCGGGCCCCTCGAACACCGCCACGCTCACCAGGTCGGGGTAGTCGGCGAGCGCCTCGCCGAGCGCCCCCTCGAGCTCGGCCCGCGCCCGCCGCGCCGCCGCCGAGCGCAAGGGCTCGCGCGTCGCGAGCACGTCGGCCCGCGCCCGCATCGACTCTTTGACCGCGCGCGCGAGCTCGGAGTAAACGCCGAGCGCCCCCTCGAGCTCCTGGCCCACCTCGTCGCGCACGAGGTAGCCGGTGGCGCTCCGCACGAGCAGGCGCGCCACCACGAGCGAGGCGAGCAGGGGCACCGTGGCCACGAGCAAGATGGCGACGGCGAGGCGGCGGGTGGTGCGGCTGATGGGGCGCATGGGCGGCGGGGGCGCGCCCCGGCGGGCGCGTCGGGCGGAGTGTGGAGCGCCACGCGCCGGGCGTCAGGCGCGAGCGTCGGCGGGCGCGCCGCGCGGGGCGCCGGCACCCCGCCGGGGCCGGGGCCTGGCGTGAACGCGGCGTGTAGGTGGGCGTGTCGAAACGGAGACAGCGGAAGGTGTCGAACTCTCGACGTTGACCTCTGGTTTACGTAGCGTTAGAGCGCGTTTGGGCCAAGGAGGGGTGGCCCGGGTGCCCGGCATCGTTTTTGCTTTGGGCGCCCCCTGGGGGTAAGGTAGCGAAGAGCGGTTGGTTCGCACGCGAAAGTGGTGGCGCGATGAGTTTGAAAGAGGTCCTCGTCAAACAGGGGCAACGCCTGGCTTCCCGCCCGGCGGTCGTACGGGTCGCCTCGCACGACCGCGTCATGCGGCTGGTCAACGGCGTGCTCGACGGGCGTAGCCGCGTTCGCGCCGCCGCCGAAAAGGCGAACGAGGCGTGGCACCTGCTGCTGAACGGGCGCGCACTGCCCCTGCTCGACCCCTCGATGGACGACCTGCCGGGCGAGGCCCCCGCGCGCGCGAACGGCCGCGGGGGGGCCAGCGGGCACGCGAACGGCCACGCCAACGGGCATGCGAACGGCCACGCCAACGGGCACGCGGGGGCGGCGGCCAATGGGCACGGGGGGGCGCCGGCCAACGGCCATGCGAACGGGCACGCCAACGGCAACGGCGCGGCGGCCGCGCGGGCGGCGGCGGCCCCGGCGAGCGCCGAGGGGCTCGCGGGCCTGGCGACCTCGATCGCCTCGCGCACCTCGCTCGCGAACCTCGGCGGCCGCGACGTGTTCGCCAAGTGTTACCAGTACACGACGACCGACAACGCGCGAAAGATGGGCATGTACCCCTACTTTCGCCCGCTCGACAAGAACGACGGCCCCGAGGCGCTCATCGACGGCCGGCGCGTCTTGATGCTCGGCTCGAACAACTACCTCGGGCTGACGACGCACCCGAAGGTGCGCGAGGCGGCCGCGGCGGCCATCCGCGAGTATGGCACGAGCATGACCGGCTCGCGCCTGGTCAACGGCTCGATGAAGCTGCACCAAGAGCTCGAAGAGCGGCTCGCGGCCTTCATGGGCAAAGAGTCGGCGCTCGTCTTCACCACCGGCTACCAGGTCAACCTCGCCACGCTCGCGGCGCTGCTCTCGAACAAGAAGTCGGTCGCGCTCATCGACCGCAACGATCACGCCAGCATCTACGACGGCGTCCGGCTCGGCCAGGCGGCCGGCGCGCGCATGGTGCGCTACAAGCACAACGACGCGGCGAGCCTCGACCGCGCGCTCTCCGAGCTCGCGGGCGACGAGGGCGCGCTCGTCATCACCGACGGCGTCTTCAGCACCGAGGGCGAGATCTTGCGCCTCGACGAGGTGCTGCCCGTCGTCAAAAAACACCGCGCCCGCCTCTTCGTCGACGACGCCCACGCGCTCGGCGTCATCGGCCCCGGCGGCCGCGGCACCGCGCACCACTTCGGCCTCGAGGCCGGGGTCGACCTCGTCGGCGGCACCTTCTCGAAGTCGCTCGCCTCGATCGGCGGCTGGCTCGTCGGCGAGCGCAAGGTGCTCGACTACGTCAAGCACTTCGCCGTCTCGTTCATGTTCGCCGCGAGCGCCGCGCCCCCCCAGGTCGCCGCCGCCATGGCCGCCCTCGAGGTCATGCAAGAAGAGCCCTGGCGCATGCAGCGCCTCAACGAGAACGCCGACTACATGCGCGGCGAGCTCAAGCGGCTCGGCTTCGACGTCGGCCACTCGCAGACGAGCATCATACCCATCTACGTGCGCCAAGATCTGCGCACCATCATGATGTGGAAGGAGCTCCTCGACGAGCACGGGGTCTACACCAACCCCTTCATCTCGCCCGGCGTGCCGCCCAAGCAGGCCATGCTGCGCACGAGCTACATGGCCACGCACACCCGCGAGCAGCTCGACCGCGCCCTCGAGGCCTTCGAGAAGACGGGCAAGAAGTTCGGCGTCCTCGCGTAGCGCGCCCCGCCGCCCGCCTCAGGCCGCCGGCGCGCCCGCCGGCAGCACGCGAAAGCCGCGCAGCGCGGGCGGCGCGCCCGGCGCTTCGCCGAAGCCCCGCCCGCCGTCGTCGCTGGCGAGCAGGCGCGCGCCGGCGAGCGGCAGGACGCACCGCCGCCGGCTGGACATTGATGCGCATTCCAGGACAGTGGCGCGCCTATGCGCCGGATTCGCTCGCCAACCTGATCGACGACATCATCCGCCAGGCAGGACGACGGGGTTCGTACGTCGTCGAGCGCACGACCGCTGGCGCGTCACCGATCGCGCTCGCCTTCACCATGCCAGCCGTCGTCTGGACCGTGCTGCGGACGATCTCGCCCGATGAGCGACTGGCCTGGCTGTTCTGGATCTGGGTTCCCGTCCTGCTCGGATGGCTGATCCGGCGCCGGAGCGTACCCTGAGCAGCGGCAGCGGCGAAGGGACCGAGCGGATCGGAGCCGGTCCGAAGGATCACTCCGACTGGCGCCAGCCGGAGACCGAGAGGGCCGCGTGGCTCGCGGCGCTCGCCGTGATAGCGTTCG
>DASTPP010000166.1:0-18268 GCA_035762175.1 Polyangiaceae bacterium
TCGCCGGGCACGACGTGGCCCTCGTGCGCGTGCGGATCGTGGTAGTTCTGGCCGTAGCCCTCGGCGCGCATCAGCTTGGTGGGCGCGTTGCGCAGCTTCATCGGCACGGGCAGCGGCCCCGAGGCCTCGATGGCCTCGCGCACGAGCTTCATCGCGCGCTTGACGCCGTTGCTCTTGGGCGCGCAGGCGAGGTAGAGGCAGGCGTGCGCGAGCGGGTAGGCGCCCTCGGGCATGCCGAGCCGGCGGTAGGCGGCGTCGGCGGCGACGGCGACCTCGAGCGCGCGCGGGTCGGCGTTGCCGACGTCTTCGCTGGCGAAGATGACGAGCCGGCGCGACAGAAAGAGCGGGTCGTCGCCGGCCTCCATCATGCGAAAGAGCCAGTAGAGGGCGGCGTCGGGGTCGGAGCCGCGCAGCGACTTGATGAGCGCGCTCGCGACGTTGTAGTGCTCTTCGCCCGCCTTGTCGTAGAGCAGCGGGCGGTGCTCGCCGAGCGCCTCGACCTCGGCCCGCGTGAGGCGCTCGAGCCCCGGGCGCGCGGCGCGGGCGTGGGCGACGACGAGCTCGAGCGTGCCGAGCGCCCGCCGCGCGTCGCCGCCGGCCATCGCGGCGATCGCCTCGAGCGCGCCCTCGTCGGCCGAGACGCCGAGCGCGCCGAGGCCCCGCTCGGGGTCGGCGAGCGCGCGGCCGAGCAGCGCGACGAGGTCGGCCTCGGGCACGGCGTCGAGCCGGAAGACGCGGCAGCGCGAGAGGAGGGCGGCGTTGACGGCGAAGGACGGGTTCTCGGTCGTGGCGCCGACGAGCACGACGGTGCCCTTCTCGACGTCGGGCAGGAGGGCGTCTTGCTGGGCCTTGTTGAAGCGGTGAATCTCGTCGATAAAGAGAATGGTCTTCTCGCCCTGAAAGAGCCGCGCCTCGCCGGCCTCGGCGAGCATGCCGCGCAGCTCGGGCACCGAGCCGTTGACGGCGCTGTAGGGCACGAAGCGGCCGCGGGTCTGCTCGGCGATGACGCGCGCGATCGTCGTCTTGCCGCTGCCGGGCGGCCCCCAGAGAATCATCGGCGGCACGCGGTCTTCGGCGATGGCGCGGGCGAGCACCTTGCCCGGGCCGAGCAGGTGGCGCTGGCCGACCACCTCGGCGAGCGAGCGGGGGCGCACCCGGTCGGCGAGCGGCACGTCGCCCTTCGCCCCGGGCGCCCGCTCGCGCGCCGCCTCGAAGAGCGTCGGGGGCTGGGGCGGGCGCGCGCGCGTCGCCAAGGCCGCCCTCAGGCCCGCTCGCCGAAGATGGCCGTGCCGACGCGCACCATCGTGGCGCCCTCGGCGACGGCCGCCTCGAGATCGTGGCTCATGCCCATGCTGAGCTCGGGCAGCCGCGCCGCGCCGCCGTGCAGGTTGCGCAGCGAGCGCAGCCCCGCGAAGAAGGGCCGCGCCGCCTCGGGGTCGTCGGACAAGGGCGGAATGACCATCAGCCCCCGCAGCCAGAGCGAGGGCTCGGCCTCGACCGCCGCCAGCACCGCCTCGAGCTCGGAGGGCGCGCACCCGTGCTTCTGCGCCTCGCCGGCCACGTTGACCTGCACGAGCACCGCCTGCCGCGCCCCGGCCGAGGCCGCCCGCCGACCGAGCTCGCGCGCGAGGTGCTCGTCGTCGACCGCGTGCACGAGCGCGACGCGCCCGGCGACCAGCTTCGCCTTGTTCGACTGCAGGTTGCCGATGAGGTGCAGGCGCAGCCCCGGCAGGTCGGCGAGCGCCTCGCGCTTGGCCAGCAGCTCTTGCACGTAGTTCTCGCCGAAGTCGCGCTGGCCCGCGGCGTACGCCGCCCGCATCGCCTCGGGCGGGTGGCGCTTGGAGACCGCCACGAGCCGCACCGAGCCCGGCGGCCGCCCCGCGCTCGCCTCGGCCGCCGCGAGCCGCCCGCGCACGAGCTCGAGCCGCGCGGCGACGTCGGGGGCACCGCTCGCTTCGTCGTCGCTCATCGGCCTACGATAGCTCGTTGAGCACGGCGGGCGAGACCTCGCTCGCCCGCAGCATCGCCCGGGCGTGGTGGTCGCGGGCGAAGGCGTCGGCGTGCTCGGGCTCGACCGGCACGAGGTCGGGGCCCATCGGCCCGAGCACGTCGCTGCCCGAGGCGAACCGGAGCGAGCCCGAGGGCAGGCGCGCCCCCTGGTAGTGGCCGCGCGCGTAGAGCTCGCGCGCCTCGCGCGAGGGCCCCCGCCAGGCCGAGAACGCGCAGCGGGGCGTGTCGAAGCCCCGGGCCGAGCCGTCGGCGAAGGCGAGCTCGGCGTACCAGCGCGAGGCCGGATCGAGCGCCATGCCGCAGTGGCCGCAGCGCGCCTTGCGCTGGCACGAGGCGGCGAGGGCGGAGGCGAGCGCGCCGGCGAAGAGGCGCCGGCGGGAGGGGCGCGGGGGGGCCATGGGGGCGGCCCGCGCGTCGTAGCACGGCCCGGTGCCGCGAGGGGGGGCGAGATAGCTCGGCGCCCCCCCGGCGCGAAGCCGCGCGGGCGCCGGGGTCAATGATACGGGTCGCCCTCGTCGATGCCGCGCGAGGGGCGGGGCCCGCGGCGGGGCCGCTCGCGCGAGTCTTCGACCGCGGCGGGCTTCGGGCCCGCCGCCCCGCCCGGGGCGAGCGGCTTGAGCGAGAACTCGATGGTCAGATCGCGGGCGAAGGTGACGACGCGCTCTTCTTCTTGGAAGCCCGCGGCGACGACGCGCAGCGCGTGCGGGCGCGAGTCTTGGAGCAGGCGCAGGCTGAGCGGCGTCGCCCCGACGGGCTCTTGGTCGAGGAAGACGCGGGCGCCCTCGGGCGTGGCCCAGACCACCAGATCGACCTCGCGCGCCACCTCTTCGGGCGCGCGGGCCGGGGCCGGCGCCTCGGGCGCGGGCGCGCGGGTGGGCGCGGGCGCGGCGGCGAGGGCGGCCTGGGGCAAGAGCGGCGCGGGGGCGGGCTCGCGCAGCGCGAAGGCGAGGAGCGCGGCGGCGGCCGAGAGGCCGAGCAGGCCGCCGAAGAGCTTCTCGGCCGGCGTGAACCGCGGGAACGCGCGCCCGAAGGGCGCCCCCTCGAGCCCGTCGCCTGGCCCCGGCGGCTCGACCGCGCCCGCGTCGGCCAGCGCGCGCGAGACCTGCACGCCCGGCACCGACTTGCCCGTCGCGCCGCTCGTGCCCGTCACGCCCGACGCCGTGCCCACCTCGCCGGGCGAGGCGGCGTTCAAGCGCAAGACCGCCGACGGCGTCATGCCCGCGCGCAGGGCCCCCGTCTGCTGCTCGATGAGCTCGCGCACGCGCTGGCGCTGCTCGGCGAAGGCCGCGCCGATGACGCGCGCGACGTCGGCCGCCGAGGCCCCCGCCGTGGCGAGCCAGGCCTCGAGATCGGCCCGCATCGCGCCCGCGCTCGCGTAGCGCTCGTCGGGCGAGACCGCCATGGCGCGCTCGGCGACGGCGGCGAGCGCGGGGGGCGCGTCGGGCGCGAGCTTCGAGACCGGCTCGTACAGGCCCTGCACGCGCTTCGAGAAGACCGCCGGCGGCTCGTCGCCCGCCGTCAGGCGCTGGCCGACCAGCGCCTCCCAGAGCATGACGCCGACGGCGAAGAGGTCGGCGCGCCGGTCGAGCGGGCGGCCGAGCAGCTGCTCGGGCGCCATGTACCCGACCTTGCCCTTGACCACGCCGATCTGCGTCTGCGCGCCCTCGGCGATCTTCGCGATGCCGAAGTCCATCAGCTTGACCGAGCCGTCGTAGCCCACGAACACGTTGTGCGGGCTCACGTCGCGGTGCACGACGCCGAGCGGGGCGCCGTCTTCGTCGCGGAACTCGTGCACGTAGTCCAGCGCCGCCAGCGTCTTGGCCAGCACGTACACGTGCGCCGGCAGCGGCAGCCCGCCCCGCCGCCCGACCCGCCCGAGCAGCGCGTGCAGCGGCTGGCCCTCGAGCCACTCCATCAAGAGGTAGGGCCGCGCCGTCTCGAAGTTCACCTCGAACGTGCGCACCACGTTGGGGTGCTCGAGCCGGACCGCGAGCTTGGCCTCGCGGAAGAACATCGACACGAAGTCCGGGTCCTCGTAGAGGCCCGCCCGCAGCTCTTTGAGCGCGTAGAGCCGCAGCGCCCGCGGCCCGCGCGCCGGCGTGACGAGCCACACGTCGGCCATGCCGCCCTGCCCGACGATGGCGATGCGGTGAAACCTGGGGTCGCCGTTGCGACCGTCGGCCGCGGTGCCGAGCGGCGTCATGGCCGGGCCTCGTCGACGGCCCGCGCGGGCCGCGCCGGCGCGCCGACCCCGCCGGCGCCGCCGGCACGGCCGGGGTGGGCACACGCGAACATCATACGGTTTATAAACGCCCGCAAAGCACAAAGCTACGGCGAGTTCTACGCGTCGGGCGCAAAGCCGCATTGCGGCCGGCGCCGCGCTTGTCGGCCCTCGCCCGCCAAGGTGCGAGCGCGCGATCGGCGCGGCCCCGCGGCGCTTGTGTTGATAAGACCCCTCACCCGATTCGCGCCCGGCCGCGCCCCCGACCCGCCTTAAGGCGCCCCCGCGAAGAGCGACGCGCCCCCCGACACGATCGCATAACGGAGCACCGGCGCCGCCCCGAGCGCGAGCGCCACCGCGAACGCCGCCGCCGCGCGCCCGAGCCGCTCGCGCGCGAAGGCGGGGAAGGGGTCGCTCGCTTCGCGCGACCGCAGCGTCAAGAGCGCCCCGAGCGTCGTGCCGAGCGCGGCGACGGCCGCGACGAAGAGCGCCCCGAAGAGCGGGTAGCCGATGCCCCACGCGTCGGCCCGGAACAGGCAATAGGGGCACCGGTGGTGCGGCACCTCGTACACGTGCGGCGCCACCTCGAGCACGACCGCCGCCGCCGCCGCCGGCAGCGCCGCGAGCGAGAGCAGGCCCGCCGCGAGCGCCCGCCCCCGGCCGCCGCGGCGCGCCGCCCAGAGCGACGCCCCGAGCGCCGACGGCACGAGCGCGAGCGCCGCCGCCGTCGCCGCCGCGCGCGCCCCGCCGCCCGCCCCGCGCGCGAGCGCCTCGCCGCCCTCGTCGACCCCCGTCGAGCAGCACGAGGCGACGGCCTTCAAGTCGAGCCCCCCGAGCCACTCGAGCGCGAAGCCGAAGTCGAGCGCCGACGAGCACGCCACGATCAGCGCGCCCCACGACACCGGGCGCAAGAGCGCGAGCGAGCGGTGCGCGCGGTCGAGCCGCAAGAGCTGCCAGTACGCCCCCGCCGCGAGCGCCGCCCCGATCGTCGCCGCGACCGAGAGCGGCCCCGCCTCGTTCGCGTGCACGACGCCGTAGCCGCACATCGCGCCCCGGATCGAGGGCGTCATGCGGTCGGCGACGACCACGGTCAAGACGAGCGCGAGCACCTGCACCGCCGCGCCCACCCGCGCCGCCGTCGCCGAGAGCTCGGCCTGCCGCTCGAGCGCGAGCTGCCCCTCGCCCGACGACGCCACGTGGCTGAACCGCAAGACCCGCGCCGCCACCCACGCGCTCCGCGCGAAGAGGCAGAGCGCGATCAGGCCCGCCGCGAGCCGCAAGAGCACCCAGGGCTCGACGCTCATTCGCCCTCGAGCCCCCCGCCAGGCCCGCCGCCCACGCCCTCGAGCCCCCCGCCGGCCCCGCCGCCCGCGAGCCCCCCGCCGGCCCCGCCGCCCTCGGCCCCGCCGCCCTCGAGCGCCCCGCCCTCGAGCGCGAGCCGCTGCGTCACCCGCGCGTCGCCCGTCACGCGCGGATCGTGCGACGCGATCACCAGCGCCGCCCCCCGGCCCGCCGCCGCCACCAGATCGTCGAGCAGCGCCCGCGCCCGCTCGCCGTCGAGGTGCGCCGTCGGCTCGTCGAGCAGCACCACCTTCGGCCCCCGCACCAGCGCCCGCGCCAGCGCCACCCGCTGCCGCTCGCCCCCCGACAGCCCGTCGACCTTCGCCCCCGCCCGCTCGCCGAGCCCGAGCCGCACGAGCGCCTCGTGCGCCAGCCGCTCGCCGGCCCGGCCCCCCAGCCCGTCCGGCAGGAGCGGCAGCATGACGTTGTCGAGCGCGCTCATGCCCCCGACCAGCGCCAGATCTTGAAACAGGTAGCCCACCTTCCGGCGTCGCACCTCGGCCCGGTGCCCGTCGCGCAGCCGCGAGACCGGCTCGCCCTCGATGAGCACCTCGCCCGTGGTCGGCAAGAGCATACCCCCGAGTAGCGCGAGCAGCGTCGTCTTGCCACTGCCGCTCGGGCCGGTCACGACCGCCACCTCGCCCGCCCGCACCCCCAGGCTCACCCCGCGCAGCACCTCGCGCCGCTGCCGCCCGTCGCGCACCCGCTTGCCGAGCCCGCGGGCCTCGAGCACGAACCCGTCCGCCGCGCCCCCGCTCATCGCGCGCGCGAGATCGCCGGCGGCGCCACCGCCCTCGCCTTGACGTACTGCGAGAGCCGCCTCGGCGTCGCCCGGCAGCTCGCCCGCACCCGCCCCCGGAAGAGCATCGCCCAGGGCGCGCCGCCGAGATCGACCTGCGCCGAGAACGCGAGCTCGGTGCGCCGCGGCCCGAGCGGCCGCAGCACCAGCAGCGCGTGCGCCGCCTCGATGTCGTGCGGGTAGCGGGGGTCGAGCCAGACCTGGAAGGCGTCGCCCACCTGGCGCACCCGCACCGTATAGCGCGCCGAAAAGAAGGACGCGCCCTGCTCGATCGCCAGCACCTTGTCGCCCTCGGGCGAGGTGCCCAGCGGCCGGGCCGCCTGCAGCCGCGGCAAGAGCACCGGCAAGATCGAGGGGTCGAGCAGCAGGCGACGCACCTCGTCGATCGGCGCGTCGACCACGGTCTTCTCGGCGACGCGAATGAGATCGTCGTTCTCTTCGGCCGCCGCCTTCGCCCGGGCGACCCCGGCCGCCGGCGCGCCTGTCGCCTCGGCTCGCGCCTCGCCCCCCGGCTTCGCCGGCGGGGCCGGCGTCGCCGGCGCCCTCGTCGAGGGCGCGCAAGCCCCGAGCAACAGACCTGCCGCCAGCAACGCGCTCAGGCTCTGTGCACTCGTCATGGTGCGATATGGTAAGCCGTCCCGGCGGAACGCAAAGGGAAGAATGGTCGAGTTCGGGGCGAATGTGCGCGCCTGTCGTGGGGGCCCGCCCGCAGGCTCGGGCTTCATCGACCTCGAGGCCAGCCCAAAACGCCCCGGTTTTTCCCCCGAGCCGCCCCCCGCCGGCTCACGGACGAGTTCGGGGCTCTGGCACGATGCGCTGCATAACGCCGCGCTTTTTTGTGGCACCCCCACCCACCAAAACGAGGCCGGACGGATGCCGCCCAGCCGCCCGGTTTCAACCTGGGCGGCTGAGCGGCGCCCCGGGGCCGCCCGGGGTGGGCCTAAGGCAGCCCCTTGGCGCACTCGAAGGGGCCGACGAGCAGCGCCGAGCGCGCGCAGCGCACCATCACGAGCGCGCCCTGGCGGCGGAACTCGAAGCGCTGGCCGAAGGGCGTGCGCTCGATGCGGCTGAGCTGGCAGTGGCCCTCGGGGCACGAGGCCTCGGCGCGGGCGAGCGCTTCGACCTCCGACGAGTCGCCGTACACGTTGCGCACCGACAGGGCGGCGAGGCCGAGGCAGGCGGCGGTGAGCGTTGCGTTCGCGACACTGCGGAAGCGGGCCACGGCCGCCGAGTATAGCGCGGCCCCGGCCGCCGCGGCGAAGGGCCCGTGCTAGGCTGCGGGCGCCGTGTCTTCGCTCGTCCAGCTCCGCAAGCATGCGCGCGCCCCGGCCCGCGATTTGAAGGCCTTTTTGCCCACCACCCGCGACGAGATGGCGGCGCGCGGCTTCCGCGAGCTCGACATTTTGCTCGTCAACGGCGACGCCTACGTCGACCACCCCGCCTTCGGCGCCGCGCTCATCGGGCGCTTCCTCGAGGCGCGGGGCTTTCGCGTGGGGGTCATCTCGCAGCCCGACTGGCAGGGCATCGAAGACATCCGCCGCCTGGGCGCGCCCCGGCTGATGGTGGGGGTGACCGCGGGCAACCTCGACTCGATGCTCAACAAGCTGACGGCGCAGAAGAAGGTGCGGTCCGAAGACCAGTACTCGCCCGGCGGCCGCACCGGCCTGCGCCCCAACCGCGCCAGCATCGTCTACGCCAACCTCTGCCGCCGGGCCTTCCCCGGCGTGCCGATCGTGCTCGGCGGCATCGAGGCGTCGCTCCGGCGCATCGCCCACTTCGATTACTGGAGCGAGCAGGTCCGGCGCAGCATTTTGCTCGACGCCAAGGCCGACCTGCTCATCTTCGGCATGGGCGAGCGCCCCGTGTGGGAGGTCGCCGAGCGGCTGCGCGCGGGCGAGCCCGTCGCCGCCATCCGCGACGTGCGCGGCACGGCGTTCGTCATGCGCCGGGCCGAGTGGCAGGCGCTCGAGCGCTCGCGCTACGTGACCGACAAGAAGCCGCTCTTCTTGCCGAGCTACGAAGAGGTCGCGGCCGACGCGCGCGCGTTCTCCGAGATGTCGCGGGCCTTTCAGTACGAGACGAACCCCGGCAACGCGCGCCCGCTCGTGCAGCCGCACGGCGACGAGGCCGTCTACTACAACCCGCCGGCCGAGCCGCTCGACACGGCGCTGATGGACGAGCTCTACGACCTGCCCTTCGCCCGGGCCCCGCACTGGTCGTACGACGAGCCCATCCCCGCGTTCGAGACCGTCAAGCACTCGGTCGTGACGATGCGCGGCTGCTTCGGCGGCTGCACCTTCTGCTCGATCACCGAGCACGAGGGGCGCGTCATTCAGTCGCGCTCGGCCGAGAGCATCTTGCGCGAGGTGCGGGCCCTGCGGCGGCAGGGCGACTTCTCGGGCGTCGTCACCGACCTCGGGGGCCCGACCGCCAACATGTACCAGATGCGCTGCAAGAGCGACGCGATCGAGCGCTCGTGCCGCCGCCTCTCGTGCGTGCACCCGGGCGTGTGCGAGAACCTCGTGACCGACCACGGCCCGCTGCTCGACCTCTTGCGCCGCGCCCGCCAAGAGCCCGGCATCAAGAAGGTCTTCGTCGCCTCGGGCGTGCGCTACGACCTCGCCGAGCGCTCGCCCGAGTTCGTGCGCGAGATGGCGCGCCACCACACCGGCGGCCAGCTCTCGGTCGCCCCCGAGCACAGCAAGCCCGGCGTGCTCGAGAAGATGAAGAAGCCCGGCATCGAGAGCTACGAGCGCTTCGCCGACCGCTTTCAATGCGAGAGCCGCGCCGCGGGCAAAGACCAGTACCTCGTGCCCTACTTCATCTCGGGCCACCCCGGCTCGACCCTGCGCGACATGGTCGACCTCGCCCTCTACCTGAAGAAGAACGGCATGCGCCCGCGGCAGGTGCAAGACTTCATCCCCACGCCGATGTCGATGGCCACGTCGATGTACTACACGGGCCTCGACCCCTTCACCCGCGAGCCCGTCTATACCGCCAAGACGATGCGCGAGAAGCGCCTGCAGAAGGCCCTCTTGCTCTATTGGGACCCGGCGCACCACGACGAGGCCCGCGAGGCCCTCGCGCTCGCCGGCCGCGGCGACCTCATCGGCACCGGGCCCCGCTGCCTCGTGCCGCCCGCCTCCGGCAAGGGCGCGCTGCCCCGCTCGATGCAGCCGCGCCCCGGCCCCCGCCGGCCCCGCCCCCGCGCGCCGTCGCCCCGCCCGGGCGGGGGGCGCTGATGTGCCCGCCGGCGGCGCGGCGCCCACCGGGCGGGGGCCGGGGGTGAGCGGCGCGCTGCCCCTGCGCTCGTTCAAGCTGCACTTCGTCGAGGCGCGCGCCCGCGTCGTGCCCGCCCGCGACGCCTCGGGCGCCGCCTTCGCGGGCCCCGGCGTCGATCTCGTCGGCGAGGGCGCCCGCGAGGCGCTCGCGCTCGCCGCCCCGCTCGTCGCCGCCCTCGCCGCCTTCGAGCCCGGCGTCGTCGTGCGCTCGCTCTCGGTCGATCTCGCGGCCCCCCGCCTGCTCGCCTCGCTCGAGCCCGCGACGCCCGGCGCCGACCCGCGCCCGCGCGCCGTCCGCCTCGCCGAGCCCGCCCTGGTCGAGCGCGTGCTCGACCGCGCCGGCCCGCTCGTGCGCCACCTCGGCGAGCGCGCCCGCGAGGCGCTCGCGCGGCGGGCGGGCGCTTGAGAGGGCGGGGGAGGCGTGAAACAATGCCGAGGCCGACGCCGGAGCAACGATGACGCCCGAAGAGCTGAGCGAACTTTTCGCGCGCGAGTCCGAGCGCGTCGAATGGAAGCAGTCGGGGCGCGACACGAACAAGATCGGGCCCGCGGTCTGCGCGATGGCCAACGATCTCGGCAACACCAAGCGCCCGGGGTACGTGGTGATCGGCGTCAACGACGCGGGCAAGGTCGTCGGGGCGCTGCGGGCCGGCGAGAATGCAGACAAAGAGCAGCGCTCGCTCCTCGACCGCGTCTTCGCCAAGCTCTTGCCCCAGCCGTCGGTCAACTTGGAGGTCGTTCGACGCCCTGAGGGCGAGGTCTGGGTGCTCGTCGTCGCCCCCTACGACGGCGGGGTGGCCGTGCACTACGACGGCAAGGTCTGCGTCCGCAAGGGCACGTCCACGCGGGACGCGAACGACGCCGATCGGCGCCGCCTCGAAGAGCGAAGGCCGCTGCGCCTGCTGCCCTTCGACTCGCGCCCGATCGAAGTCGCCGCGATCGACGACCTCGACGACGGGTTGCGGGCCCAGTACGCGAGCTTGCGCGACGACGACCCGAGCGCCGACACCTTCCCCGCGTTCGAAGCCTGGCTCAAGCAGCGCGAGCTGGGGGCGTACGTCGAAGGGGTCTTCCGTCCGAACGCCGCCGCCCTACTGGTTTACGGCAACGAGCCCCAGCGGTTCTTTCCCGGGGCGCGAATCGAGTTCGTACGCTACGGGGGCACCGAGATCGACGCGCCCGTCGTCTCGCGCAAGGCGATCGGTGGCCCCTTGCCCACGCAGCTTCAGACCTTGTGGGAGCAAATCAAGGCCCACAACGTCGATGTGCCCGTCGCCCCGCAGGGCATTCAAGAGGCCTTCCGCCCCGCGTACCCCGAAGAGGCGCTGCGCGAGTTCGCCCGCAACCTCGTGCAGCACCGGCTCTACGAGGGTACGAACGCGCCCGGTCGCGTCGAGTGGTACGACGACCGCATTGTCTTTTCGAACCCGGGCGGCCCCTACGGGCAGGCCAGCGAGGGCGAGTTCGGGGCGCACTCTGAGTACCGAAACCCCACGGTCACCCTCCACCTCTTCGAGACCGGCTACGTGCAGCGCCTCGGCCGCGGGGTGAGGGTCGCGCGCAAGCACCTCGAGAAGAACGGCAACCCCCCTCTTCAGCTCGAGAACGACGGCTTCACCAACGTGACCGTGTTCGGCCTGGCCGCGGGGGCGCGCCCGTGAAGTCGCTCGTGCTGTTCAACAACAAGGGGGGCGTGGGTAAGACGACCCTCGGCTATCACATCGCCCACATGATGGCCCGCCGAGGTCTGCGCGTCGTCGTGCTCGACTACGACCCGCAGTGCAACATCTCGGCCGCCTTCTTGCGCGACGAAGAGCTCGAAGAGCTCTGGGGCGGGGACGAGGCCCCCCGGGGCGAAGGCCGCACCGTCTTCGGCTGCCTCGAGAATGTCCGACGTGGCATGGGCGAGCTCTTGCCGCCCCGCCTGCACCAGGCCGACGACAACCTCTGGCTGCTGCCCGGGCACCTCGGCCTGAGCCGGTTCGAGCAGACCTTGGCCGAGGCATGGGCGAAGGTGCTCGGCACCGACAACGAGCGAGAGCTCTACCTCGCGACCGCCCTGGCGGCGCTCGCCCAGGCTGCCGGCAACTCGATCGACGCGCACGTCGTGCTCGTTGACGTCGGGCCCAGCCTAGGCGCCCTGAACCGCTCGGCGTTGCTCTCGTGCGATGCGGTCGCCTTGCCCGTCGCCCCAGACCTCTTCAGCCTGCAAGGCCTGCGCAACGTCGGCCCCACCCTACGAACGTGGCGCGAAAATTGGCGACGGGCCCTCGACTACGTGGCCGCGAGCGAAGGTGCGCGCCTGCCGCGGCATCAGTTCGCACCCGTCGGTTACATCGTGCAACAGCATCTCGCGCGCGCCGACCGCCCGATCAAGGCGTACGCTGAGTGGGTGTCGCGCATCCCCGAAGAGTACCACCGCCACGTGCTCGGCGAGGCCGAGGGCTACCCCGGGCGTTACGAACTCGACCCAGAGCGAATCTTTCTCTTCCGCCACTACGCGAGCTTGGTGCCGCTCGCGCTCGACGCGCGCAAGCCGATGTTCGACCTCAAGCGCGCCGACGGCATCAACGGTAGCCTGTACAAGGCCGTCGCCAGCTGCCGCAAAGACGTCAATGCCCTCGTGACCGAGCTCGCCAAGCGGCTCGACGTGCCCATCGGCGAAGAGGTCTGACCGGCCCGCCCGCCGCGCGCGCGGGCACCCCGCCGCCTCGGTCAGGCGCCCGGGCCCGGGGCGCCCGGCGGCCCCGCACTGAAGTGCGGGT
Organism: Polyangiaceae bacterium; assembly: GCA_035762175.1. GTDB lineage: Bacteria > Myxococcota_A > Polyangia > Polyangiales > Polyangiaceae > DASTPP01. The sequence goes on from DASTPP010000166.1 coordinate 12,418, forward strand.
CACGGCGTACCCCGCTCGAACGGAGAGCAAAGCCCGGCCCTCGCTGGGGCCGGGCTCGCGCGCCGCGCGCGGCTTCGCCCGCTCGCCAGGCGACCGGAGCCCGCGGGAGCCCGGCCCCAGCGAGGGCCGGGCTTTGCGCTGCGGACCGGCCCGCTTGCGCGCGGCACGAATTGGTGACGCCGTGCCCCGCACTTCAGTGCGGGCCGCCGGGCGCGCCACGTCACCCGCCGCCCCGCTCAGGGCGTAAAGACGCCGCAGAAGGTCGTCGCCGTCACCGAGCGCTCGTGCTGCGCGAAGATCGACCCGGACGCCGGGCCCTGCTGCGCGAGGGCCGACACCTGCGCGTCGTCGTGCTTGCCCGGCCGCAGCACCCCGGCCGGCACCCGGACGCCCCGCTCGTTCGTGGCGAAGAGCGACGGGCGAGAAGCAAGCCGCCCGCAAGGCCTCGGGGTTCTCTTCAGCGACGCCGTGCGGCCGCCACCGCCCGCCCCACGCGCGCGACCGAACGGAGGCGCCGGCGGGGCGGGGGCGCCCCGGCGTTCAGCCCTCGAAGGACGGGGCGGGCGGAGTGAGCAAAATGGACCAGGCCGTTTCAAGCAGCAGCGCCGTCGCCTCGTGCGGAGTCAGGGCGCCGTTGACCACGAGCGAGCGGGCCTGGTCGGCCAGGCGCTTGGCCTTCTTGCTCAGCGCGGGCGCCTGACTGCGAAAGAACTCGGCCCGCCCGTCGGCCGAGCCGTGCTGCCAGCCCATCGAATAGGCGGCGCGCTCGCGCAGAAAGCCGAGGTCGCACTCGAGGTCTTCGTACCACGACCAGAGGGCCGGGTCGTCGTATTCTTGAATGACCTTCATGATGCGCGCGCCGGCGGCCGTGACCTCTTCGACCAGCGTGGGGTAGACGACGCGCGTCTCGAGGCCGTACAGAAAGGCGCCCTCGCCGGGGTCTTCGAGGCGGGCGTCGAGCTCGTCGGCCGGGCAGAGCTTGGGCGGGGGCGGCTCTTCGACGGGGCGGGCCCCGGGGGGCGGCAGCGGGCGTTTGCGGTTTTTTTGGTGGCGGGGTACCTTGACCATAAGTCGCACCTGTTCTTTGCACGGGTGGGGCCCAGGCTCTCGCGTCGGATTGCGCCCGATGCGAGGGCCGACTTGGGGCCGGCGACGCTGCGCCGCGCGCGACGTGCGGGGCGGCGGGTCGGTTGGTTCGAAAGATACCCGATTGAGATCGGGAAGCAATGGGTAAGTTGAATGGGCGCGACGAAAATGTCGGCGCCCGCGCCCGCCCGAACCGCTACGCCGCGGGCGGCGGCACGAAGTAGATCGCGTCGGCGTTCACGCCCCCACGCACCAAGAGCTTCGCCCCGCCCCCGGCGTCCGCCGCCCCGCCGCCCGGGCACGATGCGGGCTCGAGATCGCGCCCGGCGGTGCGGCGCCCCCACCCCCGCCCGCGTCGCCGTCCGTCATCGCCCAGGCGCCCTGCTCGAACGTTTGGCCCGGGCCTTCGCCTTCGGCTTCTCGGCGCGCCGGGGGAGCCCGCCGGGCGCGCCGCCAGATTCGGTATCAACCGTGGGGGGGGGCGAGGCCGAACTCGGCGTCGAGCTCGGCCACCAAGTCGGGGCGGTCTATCTTTGCCAAAAGCTCTCGAGCGGCAGCCACGTGACGCTGCCTTTCGGCGGCATCGGTAGCCAGTCGAGCAAGGCGGCGATGGGTGAGCTCCATCGAATACGGTTCGGGGATCTGGGCGTAGAGAGAAAGCGCGGTTTGATACTGGGCGGTTGCCGTCGCGAGATCTGAGCGCGTCAAAGCGACGTCGCCAAGGCCCCGGACGCAGTTGGCCTCACCCTGCACCGAGCCCACCTGACGGTAGATCTGCGATGCCTCCTCGTAGCGGCTGCGCGCTTCGTCGTGGCGCGAGCGGCGCAACGCGATGGCGCCAAGGCCTTGGATGCAGTTGGCCTCGCCCAGCACGTCGCCCACCTGCCGGTGGAGCTGCCGCGCCTCGGCATAGAGGCGGCGCGCCTCGTCATGCCGCGAGCGGGCCAGCGCGATGCCGCCAAGCGATTCGAGGCACCTTGCCTGCCGAGCGAGGTCGCCCCTATCCCTCGCGATCACTAGCGCAGTCTGCAGAGCCAAGGGCGACGAGTGCCCGGAGATGCGCACGAAGTTGGTTAGCGCCACCGCCGCGTCGACCCAGAACGTCGGCTCGTCGCTCGTCAGCCCCTCGCCTACCATCGCCTCGAGATTGGCCGTTTCGGGCACGAGCCGCGCGATCGCTTCGGCACCCCCTTCGCGCCCTGCCTTGGGCCCCAACGTCTTAGCTAGGTGGCCATAGAGGCTTCGGGCTGCCACCACATTGTCGGGCGCCGGCGTCATGGTCGCACGAGCGTACTCGCGCACGGGCGCCAGCACGCGCACGCGCTCGCCTTCGTGGTACGCGAGCCCCACCTGCACCAGCCGGCGCTGCGCCTCGTGCCAGGTTTCAGGCAGCAGCGTGGCGAGATCGGCGAACGCCACCCCGTCGGGCAGCCGCCCCAAGAGCGCCAGAAGCCGCCGGGCCTCGTCGGTCATGCGCGGCGAGCCGACCGAGAGCGCCATCGACGCCGCCCAGCTCGTCTCTCGCCCTGGCTCTGCCCCTTCTCGTCGCAGCAGCTCGGTTCGCTTCTGCTGCCACTCGGCCGCCAGGCCGGCGACGCTCGCGCCCTCGGCCACATGCGCCAAGAGCGTAATCGCCAAGGGCACGCCCTCGAGCTGCGCGAGCAAGGGCCCCAAGGCGGGGTCATCGGGGCGCGCCTGCGAGATTTCGCAAAACAGCGCCGAGGCAGCCGAAGCCCGCAGCGGCGGCACGGTGAGGTGCTGCGCGCCGAGCCCGTGCGGGCGCTGCTGCCCTCGCACCGAAGCGACGAGCGCCAGGCCGGGTATCGCCGTCAACGTGTGGAGCAATGCCTCGGTCGCCTCGCGCTCGCCCGCTGCCTCCCAGGGGGTTTCGAGGTTGTCGAGCGCCAGCACGCCCGGCGCTTGCGCCAGAAAGGCTTGCACCGCCGGCAGGGGCTGAGCGAGCGGAGGCAGCCCGAGCGCCGCGCTCAAAAGGCCCACCGCCGCGTCGGCGGTTGAGGCCGCATCGAGGCGTACGAACCAACGACGCGTGCCGAAGCGGGCGACAACCTCGGGCCGGTGAAGGGCGGCGAGCGTGAGCGTGCTCTTACCGATGCCTCCGGGGCCGAGCAAGACGACCGCCGGCGCCGGGTCACGAAGGAGCGTGGCGCAAAGCGGCTCGATGAGCTCATCGCGCCCGAGCACGAGCGGGGGGCGAGGCGGCAGAGCGAGCGGGCGCGCGTCGTGGGCGGCCGGCGGGGCGGGCTCAGCAGGGCGCCTCGGAGGGTCGTGGCGAGATAGATTGGCGAGCACCCAGTTCTCTTGCCACTCGTAGGGGGTGGGTCGCTCGCGCCACCACGCTTCGGCGCCGAAGCGAGCCGCGGGGTCGAAGCGTTCGAGCTCGACGCGCCAGTCGCGGCGAAGGTTGTAGGTCTCGAGGTCTCGCTGAACCCCCCCGGGCAGTTGCTTGCCGGTGTCGTGCGCGAAGAGCCGCTCGGCGGCGATGACGTCGCCCAGCGCCGTCTTGCCCGGGCGACCGGCGCAGACACCGCTCATGGCGATGCAGCGGGGTGCGAGCTTGTCGACCAGGGGGGCGAGTACCCCCATCGTCTCGACCATGCCCATGCCCGAGCCGCGGGCCAGGGCGACCCGCAGTGGCCGGCCGTCGACGCCTTCGAAGGTGCGGAAGGCGACGGGCAACCCTTGATGACGCTCCTGGCTCCAGGCGCTGCCCGGCTGCGCGCCGGCACTCACGTCGAGCATCGCCCTGTATTCGAGCTCGATCGCGGTCAAGACGACGATGTCGGCGCCGCGCCCCTCGGGAGGCATCGCCGAAAGGGTACCCCGAACGCCCGTCACGCTGTCGAACCCTCCGCCCCCGCGCACGTCGTCGGGGCGCCAGGTTTCGACGCCGCCACCGCCCCCAACCGGACGCCCCTCGCGCCCGGGTCCACCCCCGACCGACCCCGAGAGCGTTTGCCGGGCGGGGGGCGCCTGCCTGAAGGCGGGGACCCCACTGTTTGAGCCCGAAGGGCGAGTTTGGGGTGCCAGAAGGCAGGCTCCGCCACCCCGGCAAACGCCCCCGCCGGACCAGCTTGGCTTCGACCCAGTCGTCATCGGGTAGGGCCTTGCCCCGGCGGGTCGAGAGGCGAGCCCTTCGGGGCCCGCCGAGTGGCCGGCGAGGCCTGGCGAAAGCTCCGGGGGGCTTGTCGAGTTCTCGGCGCGGCCCGACGAGAACCAAGAGAGGTCTGTCGGCTTCGAAAAGGCCCCAAAAGGCTTCCTCCGAGGGCACCCCCCGAAAGGGCTCAGGCCGTGTGAGCGGCCCGACAGCCGTTTTTCGCCGCTCGACAAGCCCCAGCAGGCTTGGGGCAGGGCCTTCGGCCATCTCGGGAGGCCCTTTCGAGCTTTGAACAAGGCCCCCGGCGACCCCGAGAGGCCGTTTGGGGCTCGGAACAAGGCTCCCGACCAGCTTAAGAGGCCCTTTCGCGCCCTGAGCGAGGCCCTCTGGCGATGGCGTAGTGCTTCGGCGGCGCACCTCCAAGGCCAAGCGTCCGAAGCGAAGGGGCGGCCGGGCGGAGGGCGAGAGGAGCCTCGATGGGTTCGGGGGCGCCGAACCTTCAAGGCGAAACCCTGACCGCCTCAGGGTTTGATCCTCAAGCGGTCAAGGTTGAACCCTCAGCTCGTGAGGGTTGAACCCTCCGGCGGTCAGGGTTGAACCTTGGCGCGGTCAAGGTTCAACCCTCCGGCGGTCAGGGTTGAACCTTGGCGCGGTCAAGGTTGAACCCTCACCGCGTCAGGGTCGGGGCATGGCGGCGCCTCGGTTCGACGCTGAACGCGTCTAGGGTCAACCTCGCCGCCGTCAGGCGACAACTCTGCGCGAGCGAGCCGAACCTTCGCAGGGCCGTTCTGCGTGCTCGGGCGCCGGCACGACGCGGTTCACCAGGGCGCTGCTCGGCACTTTCGAAACTGTGCGCCTGACCTTGCATCGGGGCGAGATCTCGCCGCGACCGTGCTCACGCGGGCCGGTTCGCGGAGGGCGTCTCTGCAAAGCGAGAGCGGCGCGCGAGCCTCATGGTAGGGTGTGGCGGGGGCCACAATGAAGACCTCGCTCGAACACTTGCCCGACAAGAAGCGGCGGCAGCTCGAGGCGATCGCCAAGCGCATTCGCCTCGACGCGCCCGCGGCCGACCTCATCTTGCTCTTCGGCAGCCACGCCCGCGGCGACTGGGTCGAAGACAAGAGCACCGGCTACCGCAGCGACTTCGACCTGCTCGTCGTCACGCAGAGCCCCGAGGCCGCCGCCGACACGTCCCGGTGGCACCGCGTCGAAGACGCGATTCGCCCGATCGCCTCGCCCTCGACCGTGACGCTCTTGGTCTACGACCTGCGCACGCTCAACCAAGAGCTGCGGCGGGGGCAGTTCTTCTACGTCGAGATCGTCTCGCAGAGCGTCGTGCTCTTCGACGCCAACCGCTTCACGCTCGCCCGGCCGAAGGGCGCGACGCCCGAAGAGCGGCAGGCCATCGCGCGCGAGTACTTCGAGCACTGGTTCGGCTCGGCCGACGGCTTCTTCGCGATGTACGAGTTCGGCCTTCAGCGGGGCGACAACAGCATCTCGGCCTTCCAGCTGCATCAGGCGACCGAGCGCTACTTCGCGGCGGCGCTCTTGGTGTTCACGGGCACGAAGCCGACGACGCACAAGCTCGACGAGCTCGCGGCGATGGTCGCGCCGCTGCACCCGCTCTTGGCCGAGCCCTTCCCGATGGCG
>DASTPP010000167.1:0-24311 GCA_035762175.1 Polyangiaceae bacterium
CGGCGCGTCGAACAAGAGCAGGGGGCGGCTGGGTTGGGTCCTCACACCCCTACCTTCGCCGCCCCCCCTCCTTTTGTCGCGCGAAACCTCTCGCCGGCCGCTACGTGAACGGCATTGGGCTTCAGCCGGGGGCGGCCCGCCGGCGCTGGCTCCCCCGAATGATCTCGGGCGATGGCTCCGAGCCATGTCACCAGCTCGCCTCTGACTTCGAACCATGGCTGCGAGCCATGCCCCGACCCCGCCAAGGGCCCGCCGCCATGGCTGCGAGCCATGCTCCGGTCTCGCCGAGGGCCCGCCGCCATGGCTGCGAGCCATGCTCCGGTCTCGCCGAGGGCCTGTCGCCATGGCTCGGAGCCATGCCTCGGCCCCGCCGAGGGCCTGCCGCCATGGCTTCGAGCCATGGCCCGAGGGAGCCTTCGAGCGCTGGGCATGGCCCGGAGGCAGAGCGCCGGGTGCTCTTCGGCCTCGGGGCGAGGGGCGGGGCCTTGGCCCGGGGGCGGGGGTGGAGAAAAAAATCGGCGCGGGCCACGCAACTGGGCCGAGGGCTGTCCGAAGGGAAGAGCAGAGGGCGCGCCGAGGGTGGCGTCGCCCCCGGCGCGCCGGCGCAGAGAGCGCCGCCCCGAAGAAGAAGGCTGCCCGATGACCCAACCGACCTCTCGCCTCTTGCCCCCGTGCCCCGCGTCTGTTCCGGACGATTCGCCCGACCTGCTGGCGGAGGCCTACGAGCGGGTGCGCGGCGATCTCGAGGCGCTCTCGCCGCGAGAGGTCGTCTCGGTCCGGGCGCCGGTCGACTTCGCGGTCATGACCGTGTTCGGCGCCCTGCCCAACATCGAGGCGCTGCTGCCGGAGATGCGCGAGGCGCTGCCGAAGCTCGACTTCGGCGCGATCGGCAGGCTGCCCGATTACGCGCGCGCGCTCCTCTTTACGGACCAGAGGGCGCGGCGGGCGTCGAAGGCGCCGCCCGAGCTGCCCGCGCTCTTGGCCGAGGCGTTGCCGCTGCGCGAGCGCCTGCTCTCGGCGGCCGAGCTGCTGGCGACCTACGGGGCCGTGTCGGGCGGGCGCGTGGCGGCCATTCGCCGGGGCACGGGGCGCCTCGACGCGGCCACCGATCTGATGGCGCTCGCCGCGCTCTTCCGCGAGGGCGGGCCCGAGCTCGTGGGCCGGACGCCGGCGAGCGACGAAGAGGTCGCCCGGGCCGGCCAGCTCGCCGCCTCGCTGCTCGAAGCGATCGGCCGGCGCGCGGTCGGCACCGACGACGCGTCCCGCCCGAGCCCCTTCGCCGACGAGCGCAACCGCGCCTTCTGCGTGCTCTTGCGGGCGTACGACGAGGCGCGCCGGGCGATCGCCTTTCTGCGCTGGCGCGAGGGCGACGCCGACGCGCTCGCGCCCTCGATCTTCGCGCGCCCGCGCCGGCGCCGGCGGGGCGCCCCCGAGTGAACTCGGGGGCAGCGAATGCCCGCGGAAACGGCGTTCAAAGCCCTGCCGGAGGCAGGGCTCCCGCGTCGCGCGCCGCTTCGCGCGCTCGCCCGGAAGCCGGCGCCCGCGGGAGCCCGGCCCCCGGCGAGGGGGCGGGCTTGGCTCTCCGAACCGGCCCGCTTCCGCGCGGCACGAGCGGGCGTCCGCTGCCCCCGAGTTCCGTCGGGGGCCCAGCGGGCGCGTTTCGCAACGCCCCCTTCCGTGCGGGGCGCGCCCCCGCGCTACCCCCCCTCCGGGAACCAGCACGCCACCTCGTGCCCCGCGCCCGGCTCGACCGCGCGCAGCGGCGGCGCCTCGGCGTCGCAGGTGCCCGGCTTCGCCCGCGGGCATCTCGGGTGGAACGAGCAGCCCGGCGGCGGCCGCAGCGGGCTCGGCGGGTCGCCCAGCGAGAGCAGCGGCAGCCGCTTCTGCCCCGGCGAAGCGCCCGGCACCGCCGCCCGCAGCGCCCGCGTGTACGGGTGGCGCGCGCCCGTCGCGAAGCGCTCGGCCGGCGCCCGCTCGACCACGCGCCCGAGGTAGAGCACCGCCACCTCGTGGCTGACGTACTCGACGAGGCGCAAGTCGTGGCTGATGAGCACGTAGGCGAGGCCCAGCTCGTCTTGCAGATCGAGCAGTAGGTTCACCACCTGCGCCTGCACGGACACGTCGAGCGCGCTGAGCGGCTCGTCGCACACGACCAGCCGCGGCCCCGCCGCCAGCGCCCGCGCGATGCCCACCCGCTGGCGCTGCCCCCCGGACAGCTCGTGCGGGTAGCGCGCCGCGATCTCGGGCCGCAGGCCGACGCGCGCGAGCAGCGCCCCCACCCGCTCGGACGCCTCGCCCCGCGAGCCGACCAGCCGGTGCACCTCGAGCGGCTCGGCCACGATGTCGCGCACGTTCATGCGCGGGTCGAGCGAGGCGTAGTGGTCCTGAAAGACCATCTGCATGCGCCGGCGCAGCGGCCGCATGCGCGAGGGCGAGAGCGCCGTGATGTCTCGCCCCTCGAAGACGAGGCGCCCCGCGCTCGGCTCGACCAGCTTGAGCAAGAGGCGCCCGAGCGTGCTCTTGCCGCAGCCCGACTCGCCCACCAGCCCGAGCGTGCGCCCCGCCCCGAGCGAGAGCGACACGCCGTCGACCGCGCGCAGCGTGCCCCGCCGGAAGAGCCCGCGCCCCGCCCGAAACTCTTTGCTGAGCCCCTCGGCCTCGAGCAGCGCCCCCGCCGCCGCCTCGCTCACGGCCCCGCCTCCGCCGCCTCGTTCGCGTAGAGGCAGCGCGCCCGGTGCCCCGGCGCCACCTCGAGCAGCGCCGGCTCGCCCTCGCGGCAGGGCGGCCGCCGACGCGAGCAGCGCGGCTCGAAGCGGCAGCCGGGCAGCGCGTCGCCCGGCCCCGGCACCGAGCCCTCGAGCGTCGGCAGGCGCGCAGGACGCCCCGGCGCCCCCCGGTGCCAGCTCGCCCCCTCGGGCGGCAGCGACGCGAGCAGCCCCCGCGTGTACGGGTGGCGCGCGTCGTCGAAGAGCGATCGCGCCGCGCCGCGCTCGACCACGCGCCCCGCGTACATCACCGCCACCTCGTCGGCGTAGCGCGCGACCACCCCGAGATCGTGCGAGACGAGCACCATGCCCATGCCCCGCTCTTCTTGAAAGCCCCGCAGGAGCTCGAGAATCTGCGCCTGCACCGTCACGTCGAGCGCCGTCGTCGGCTCGTCGGCCACGAGCAGCTCGGGGCCGCAGGCGAGCGCCATCGCGAGCAGCGCGCGCTGGCGCATGCCGCCCGAGAGCTCGTGCGGGTAGGCGTCGACGCGGCTCGCCGGGTCGGCGATGCCCACCGAGCGCAAGAGCCCCACCGCCCGCTCGCGCGCCGCCCGCCGCGAGACCGACTCGTGAATGCGAATCGCCTCGACGATCTGCCAGCCCACCGTGTAGACCGGGTTCAGGCTCGTCATCGGGTCTTGAAAGACCATCGCGATCTTGCGCCCCCGCACCCGCCTGAGCTCTCGCTCGGGCAACGAGAGTAGATCGCAGCCCTCGAAGAGCACGCTGCCCCCCTCGACGAGCGCCTCCTCGGGCAAGAGGCGCAGCAGGCTGAGCGACGTGACGCTCTTGCCGCAGCCCGACTCGCCCACCAGGCCCAGCGTCTTGCCCCGGTAGACGTCGAAGCTCACGTCCGACACCGCCCGCAGCGCCTCGTCGCCGCGTCGAAACGCCACCGTCAGGCCCCGCACCGAGAGCATCGGCGCCCCCTCGGCCGAGGCGGCGGGCGAGCTCGGCCCCGCCGACGTTGTCGCCGAAGCGCTCGACCCCCCCGCCGAGGCCGCCGGCGAGCTCGGCCCCCCCGACATGGCCGCCAGGGCGCTCGTCGCCCGCACCCCCTCGGACGGGGCGGCGGAGCTCGGGGCCAGTTCGGGCGAGGGCACGTAAGACACCGTAGGGCCGGCCGGACGCACGCACCCTACCGCGTCCGCGGACGAAAGCCCTCCGAAACTCCCGACGGGCCATCCTACCCTCCTTCCGTGAGGAGGTGGCCTCGGCCAAGCCCAGACCCGCCTGACAACCCCTCATCGCCCCCGTGCACGCCGCTCGGGGTAGGCCCCGAAGACCCGCACCCACGCCCCAGACACCGGGACCGAGGCCCCACTCTACCAGCACCCTGCCCCGGACACCGGCACCCACAAGGTGGGTTGTCCAGATGAGCCGGGTTTTGTCCAGATGGGCCCGCGTCATGTCCAGATGAGCGGGCCCCCTTGTCCAGAGGGGCGTACCCCCCCTGTCCAGAGGGGCGTGTGCCGCTGTCGAGACGAACACTTTGAACTCTGTCGCAGGGGAGAAGGGGTCGATCCCGGCAGGTCTGACTGTCCAGATGGGCCGAGCGCCTGTCCGGGTACGGTAGCTTTGGGTCGGAACCGTCCTCGTCCTCGTCCGAGCGGGCGAAACCTGACATAAGGCTGTCAGAGCGCCGGTCTAGCGTGAGGCTGCCGCTCGACGGGAGGGGCACTTCGGAAAGGGAGACCGCCGTGAGTGAAAGCAACACCCTGGGGCTGCGCTCGCCGTGAGGGGCCCGGTCGTGCGCGAGGCCGTCTTCGCGCCGCTGGTGGCACGCGCGGCTGGCGTTGGCGAGCACAGCCCGGGAGGGGCGACTCGCTCGGGCGAGGCGTGGCCGCCTCCGGGCGTCGAGGGGCCGGCGCGGGCGTGGGTCGGGGTCGTCTCGTACGAGCACGTCCGGCGCGGCGTGGCGGGCGGCTTCGCGCAGCTCTGCCACGGGCGGCGGGCGCCGCTCGCGCGCATGAACGAAGGCGATTGGCTCGTCTACTACTCGCCGCGCGTCTCGCTCGGCGGGGGCGACGCGCTGCGGGCCTTCACCGCGATCGGGCGCGTCAGGGGCGGGCCGGCGTACGCGTTCGACATGGGCGGGGGCTTCGTGCCCTTCCGGCGTGATGTTTCGTACGTGCCCAGCGAGCCCGTGCCGCTCGCCCGGCTCGCGCCCGCGCTCCGCTTCGTGCGCGAGCCGGGCTGGGGGCTGAAGGCGCGGCGCGGGCACTTCGAGATCGAGCTCGACGATCTGCGCGTCATCGCTGCGGCGATGGGCGCGCGCTGATCGCAAATTGCTTCGGGCGGGGGCGAGGAATCGGCCGGGCGCGGGAAGCCCCCGACGGAAGAGGGTGTTTCGAAACGCCGCCGGCATTCTGCCCCCGACTGAACTCGGGGGCAGCGAACGCCCGCGGAAACGGCCGTCCAAGCCCTGCCGGAGGCAGGGCTCTCTCGCCGCGAGTCGCTTCGCGCGCTCGCCCGGGGGCCGAAGCCCGCGGGAGCCCGGCCCCCGGCGAGGGGGCGGGCTTGGCTCGCCGAACCGGCGTCGAAGCCGCGCGGCACGAGAGGGCGTACGCTGCCCCCGAGTTCACTCGGGGGCTTCCCGCCGCGCGGCGAAACGCGCGCGGGCGGTTCGGCCGGGGGCTTCGCAGGCAGGAGACGGCAGAGCGCGCCGCCCGGCGGCGGCCCGTTCTCACCGCGCCCTGTCGGGGGTCTCCCAGACGAGGCAGGCGTTCGTACGATCGGTCAGAAACGTAGGGCACCTTTCATCGGGCAGGGGCGCGATGCCGCCGTCGGGCTCGCAGAGCAGCTCGCCGTCTTTGCTGTAGAGCTGGCTCTTGAAGTCGCCCGGTCGGGGGGGCACGTAGTAAACCACCGCGTCCTCGTAGTCGTAGCGCGCGAAGTCGCCGAGGAAGTTCTCGTCCGGGTTGACCATGGCGTTGGCGACCACGTCCTTGATGACCTGGGGCGCCGCCGCGAGCTCGGCCTCGGGCGTGCCGCAAGCGCCGGCCCCGCCCTGCGAGGCGCCGGCCGCGCCGCCCGCGCCGCCCGCGCCGCCCGCGCCGCCGCCACCACCGCCCCCGCCCTGGGTGGTGGAGCCGCCGGCGCCTTGCCCGCTGCCCCCGTAGCCGGCCAGGTTCAGCTCGGTGTCGTCGTCGTCCGACGAGCACGCGGCGAAGGAGCCGCCGGCGGCCAGAACGAAGAAGAGAAGGAGGGCATACCAAGAGGCTTTCATGACCGGGTTCTCCTTTGTCATCACGGGGAACGACACCGCGCTCAAAGCAGCGGCCCTCGAGCCGCGGGGGTCTCGCCCGCGCGGCGCGAGCCGATCAGGTTGGGCTGACCGAGTTCGGGCCCACGAAGGGGGGAGACACCATTTCTCTGGCGAGCGTGCACGCCGCGTGCCTCGGCGCGCCGGTCGGGCCGGCCGGGGCCTAACTCGGCTGCCGCGGGGGCCTCGCCGCGCAGGACGCGGGCGTAGACGTCACGGTCGATGTTGCCCCCGGTGAGCACGATCGCGACACGCTTGCCGCGCATCGGCTCACGCTCTTGAAGCAGCGCGGCGAGCGAGGCGGCCCCCGCCCCTTCGGCGAGGTTGTGGGTGTCTTGATGGTAGGCCCGGATGGCCTCGGCGATCGCGGCGTCGTGGACGCGCACGACGCGCTCGACCCCCTGGCGCATGGCCTCGAGCGCGAGCGGATCGGGCACGCGGCAGGCCATGCCGTCGGCGAAGGTGTGGGCCGTGTCGGTGGTGACGACGCGCCCGGCTTCGAACGAGCGGGCGTAGGCGTCGGCGGCCGCGGTCACGACGCCCACGACGCGGGTGCGCAGGCCGAGCAGATCGCGGGTGCGCACGACCCCGCAGATGCCCGAGCCGAGGCCGATCGGGACGTAGACCGTGTCGAGGTCGGGCGCCTGGCGAAAGAGCTCGAGCGCGTAGGTGGCGACGCCGCGCACGAGCGTCGGGTGGAACGAAGGCACGAGCACGAAGCCGCGCTCGTCGGCGAGGCGCGCGGCGGCGGGCCGCGCCTCGTCGAAGTCGCGCCCGGCCTCGATCACCTCGGCGCCGAGCGCGCGCATGGCGGCATTCTTCTCGGCGCTGTTGCCCCGGGGCACGACGATGGCGACGGCGAGGCCCCGGCGGCGCCCGGCGAAGGCGAGGCTCTGGCCGTGGTTGCCGCGGGTGGCGCTGACGATGCCGCGCGCGCCGGGCCGCTCGCGCCGGAGCGCGTCGACGTAGACGAGGCCGCCGCGCACCTTGAAGGCGCCGACCGGCGTGTGATTCTCGTGCTTGACGAAGACGTCGCAGCCCGCGCGCTCGGCGAGCAAGGGCCAGGCGTAGGTCGGCGTCGGGGGCAGGTCGCGGCGGACGAGCCCCTCGGCCTCCTCGAGCGCGGCTAGGTCGAACATCGTCGGGCTCGCTCGCGGGGCCCGGGGCTCACTGGGTGGCGACGGGCTTGGGCGGAACGGTGGGCGGCGAGTTGGTCACGGTCGCGGTCGCCTTCGGGCGGGGCGGGGGGCGGTCCGGGGGGACGCTGGTGCCGCCCGTCGCGCCGCCCTTGCCCGCGGGGGCGCGCCCGTCTTGCCAGACCATGAGCTCGTCTTTCTTCGCGGTCGAGAAGTCGGGGCACTTGCCGTCGCCGCGGCCGGTGATGCCGCCGTCGGGCGAGCAGATCTTCTTGCCCGAGCTGTCGTAGAGCTCGCTTTGAAAGTCGCAGCAGGGCGCCGAGACGTACCAGACGGTCTGGCCCTGGTACGTCGCGCGGATGATCTTGCGCGGCGGGTTCTCGGGCGGCCCGCTCTGGAAGCGCTCGATCATCTTCTGCACGAACTCGGGGTGCCGGCGCCGATCGCCGCCCCCGCCCGCCGGGGCCGTGCCGTCGGGCGGCGCGCCGGCGGTCGGCGTGCCGCCAACCGCCGTGCCCGCGGGTGGCGTGCCCCCGGCCGCCGTGCCCGCGGGGGGCGTGCCCCCGGCCGCCGTGCCCGCGGGGGGCGTGCCGGCGGTCGGCGCGCCGCCGGGCGTCGTCCCGGGCTCGATGCCCGCGGGGGCCTTGCCCCCGGCCGGCGCGTTCGGATCGGTCGCGGCCGAGCCCGCGTTGTCGGGGCTCACCGTGGAGGGCGGCGACTGGGTGCAGGCCGCGGCGGCGAGAGTGAGCGCGGCGAGCACGAGGCCCTTCGCCGTGCAGCGCTCGCGCGCCGGAGCAAGCCACCGGGGGTACTGCCGAGTCGGTTGCGCGGGGGGGTTGGCCATGGCGAGGGAGCCTGACCCCGCCCCGGGGCGCCGTCCAGAAAAGCGACGCCGGGCCGTCGCGTGGCCCCCCGGCGTGGCCCGCGTCCGCGAGGCCGCTCGCTGATGTCTGGGGCGCCCGCCCCGGGGCGTGCGCTTCGACGCGGGCGGGGGCTCAGGCGGCCGGGGCGCGCGTCGCGGCGTCGACGCGATCGACGTAGCGCGCGAGCCGGGGGCGGCGGCGCAGGGCCTCGTGCTGCCAGGGGGTCAGGGCCGTACAGAAGCTGAAGAGCTGCGCGAAGAGCCCGAAGTCGGCCGCGCTCAGCGAGGGCCCGAGCCAGTAGCCCTCGTCGGGGGCGCGCAGCTCGAGCTGGTCGAGCACTTCGTCGAAGCGGCGCCAGCAGGCCTCGGGGCCGAGGCGCCAGACGTCGCGCTTGTAGAGGGCGTCGAGCACGTTCGCGCGCAAACCCGGCACGACGTCGGCCCGCACCGGCGGCGGCATCGCGCCGAAGTAAGCCGCCTCGACGGCGGGCCAGTTTCGCTCGTCGGCCCAGCGGGCGGCGACGAGGAAGGCGCTGAGCGAGGTGTCGGCGAGCTCCTCCCAGAGCAGGGCCTCGGCGCGCGTGCGCGCGTCGAGCGGCCGCGCGGGCGGGGCGAGCTCTTCGATGCGCGCGAGGATGCGCGTCGAGTCGTGGACGGGCTCGCCGCCGACGAGCAAGATGGGCACCTGCAGCGCGGGGTTCAGATCTTTGAAGGCCACGGGCCGCTGGCCGTGCCGCCGCTCGTAGGGCAGGCCTGCGGCGCGCAGCGCGCGGTGCACCTTGAGGCAGAAGGGCGAGTAGCTCTCGTGCGTCGGCAGGCCGGGGTCGACGAACTCGCAGAGCACGAGGGCGGGCGGGTTGGCGGGGGCGTGCGAGGAGGGGGCGCGTTGGCTCATGAACGCCACCCTAGCGGGTGCGTTTGTCAGCCCTATGTCAGGATAGGGCGGGGGGCCGCCCAGGCGGAAGAGGGTGTTTCGGAACGCGCCCGCGGGCGGCCCCCGAGTGAACTCGGGGGCAGCGGACGCCCGCTCGTGCCGCGCGGAATCGGCGCCGATTCGGCGAGCCAAGCCCGCCCCCTCGCCGGGGGCCGGGCTCCCGCGAGCTTCGGCCCCCGGGCGAGCGCGCGAAGCGGCGCGCGACGCGGGAGCCCTGCCTCCGGCAGGGCTTGGAACGCCGTTTCCGAGCGCGTTCGCTGCCCCCGAGTTCACTCGGGGGCGGCCCGCCGGCCTCGTTTTGAACCACCCTCTTCCGCCTGGGCGCCTGGGCGGCGCCCCCGAGCGATCTGGCGCGCGCTTTAGGCGTCGGTGGCGTCGCGCGCGAAGGCGGCGACGAGCTCGGCGAAGCGCGAGGCGTGCGGCGAGCCCTCGCGCTTCCAGCGGGCGCGCAGGGCGCGGGCGGCCGAGACCCAGCGCTCTTCGGGCAGGGCGCGCTCGAGCACCTGGCGCAGCAGGCGCGTCAAGGCGGGCGCCTCGCCCGACGACGAGATGGCGACGACGAAGGGGGGCCGGCGCACGATCGAGGCCGCGTAGGCCGAGCCGTGCTCGGGGTCGTCGAGCGCGAGGACGAAGGTCTGCTGCGCGTTGGCCTCGTCGAAGACGAGGCGCTGCACGGCGCGGTCGCCGGTGGCGGAGACGACGAGCCAGGCGCCGCGGGCGTCGCCGCGCTCGTAGGGGCGCGCGCGCCAGGCGAGCCGGCCCCAGGACGCGAGGGTGCGAACGCGGTCGGTGGCGCGCGGGGCGACGACGGTGACGCGGGCGCCGGCGGCGACCAGGTCGTCAATTTTGCGCTCGACGGCGGGCCCGGCGCCGACGACGAGCACGCGGCGGCCGGCGAGCTTGAGAAAGAGCGGGTGCAGGTCGGTGTTCGGCTCGCGCCGGGGGGCGGGCCCCGAGACGGGGCCGGACGCGGGGGCCCCGGGCGGGGCGGGTTCGGCCGCCGGGGGGGCGGGCTGGGCGGCGGCGGGCGGCCCGGGCGGGTGGGGGCCGGGGGGCGCTTGGGTCTCGGCGGCGTCGGCGCTCATCAGGCGCTCAATGGCACGAGCGCGAGCGGGGGCAAAGGCTCGGCGCTCTCGGGGCTCTCGACGGCGTGGGCGACGACCTCGCCGACGATGAGCAGGGCGGGCGGCTCGAGGCGGGCCTCGCGGACCAGCCCGGCGATGGAGGCGAGGGTGCCGGTGACGCGGCGCTCGGCGGGCGTCGTGGCGCGCGAGACGACGAGCGCGGGGGTCTCGGGGGGGCGGCCGCGGGCGACGAGGTTCGCCGCGAGCGCCTCGAGGTTCGACAGGCCCATGTAGATGACGAGCGTGCCCTCGCCGGGCGGGGACGCGGGCGGGGCGCCGGGGGCCGCGGGCGCGCGGCCGGAGGCGGGCGGGTCGCCGGGGGCCGCGGGCGCGCGGCCGGAGGCGGGCGGGGCGCCGGCGGGGGGCTCGGCGGCGTGGGCGGTGAGGAGCGTGACCTGCGAGGCGCAGTCGCGGTGGGTGAGCGGCACGCGGGCCGAGGCGGCGGCGCCGAGGGCGGCGGTGATGCCGGGCACGAACTCGAAGGGGATGCGGGCGGCGGCGAGCTCTTCGGCCTCTTCGCCGCCGCGGCCGAAGACGAGCGGGTCGCCGCCCTTCAGGCGCACGACGTCGCGGCCCTCGAGGGCGCGCGCGAGCACGACGGGGTGGATGCGCGCGTCGTGGTGGCGCACGCCCGCGGCGCGCCGGCCGACCGGGACGCGCTCGGCCGAGGCGGGCGCGAGCGCCAGGATCTCGGGCGAGACGAGCTCGTCGTAGGCGAGCACCTCGCACGAGGCGAGGAGGCGCGCGGCCTTGACGGTGAGCAGGTCGGGGTCGCCGGGGCCGGCGCCGACGAGCCACACCTTGCCGCGGGGCCGCCGCGGCACGACGCCCTCGCCCCTCACGCCGCCACCCCCCAGCGCCGCGCGACCAGGCGCTCGAGGCGGCCGAAGAGCAGCCACTCACTCGCGCGCGAGAGCGCGAGCAGGACGACGACGACGCCGAGCACGATGCGCGTGTCGCCGACGTCGCGCCCCGTCTCGAGCAGCTGCCCGAGGCCGCCCGAGACGAAGAGCAGCTCGGCGGCGAGCAGGGCGCGCAGCGCGAACGTCCAGCCGACTTTGGCGCCCGAGACGATGCCGGGCAGGGCCGCCGGCAGGGTCACGGTGGCGAGCAGGCGCGCGCCGCGCGCGCCCATCGTGCGGGCGGCGCGCTCGAGCTCGTCGGGCGTGTGGCGCACGGCCGCGTCGGTCGCCATGGCGACGGGCACGAGGGCGCCGACGATGACGACGGCCTGGATGGCGGCCTCGGAGAGGCCGAACCAGAGGATGGCGAGGGGCAGCCAGCAGATCGAGGGCACGCTGCTCGTGCCGAGCAAGAGGGGCGAGACGAGCGCCGAGAGCGCGGGCGAGCGGGCGACGAGCAGCCCGAGGGGCACGCCGAGGGCGAGGGCGAGGCCGTAGCCGAAGGCGAGGCGCAGGGCGGTCAGGCCGAGCGCGGCGGGCAGCGAGCCGTCGGCCGAGAGCTGGACGCAGGCGTGCGCCACGGCCCAAGGGGTCGGAAAGAGCGGGCTCGAGGCGAGGCCGGAGAGCGCCGCCCAGAGCGCGACGAGCAGGGCGAGCGAGAGGGGACCCTTCGCGGACATCGGTGCCTGTGTTCTCGGGGGTGGCCGGGGCGCTCGCGCGGGGGCGCTAAATCTGCCAGTCGCCCGTGGTCGCGGGGGGGCTCGGGGCGGCGCCCTCGGCGATGAGCCCTTCGAGCCGCGTGACCAGGGCGGCGAAGGCGGGGGCGGAGGGGTCGCGGGGCCGGGGCAGCGCGACGACGAACTCGCCGGCGATGCGCCCGCCGGCGACGCACACGACGCGGTCGGCGAGCAGCGCGGCCTCGGGCACGTCGTGGGTGACGACCACGACGGCGCGGCGGTCGCCGGCCCAGGCGAGCAGCAGCTCGGCCCGGGCGCGCGCGCGCGTCTCGGGGTCGAGGGCGGAGAAGGGCTCGTCGAGCAAGAGCAGCCGCGGCTCGGCCGCGAGGGCGCGGGCGAGCGCGGCGCGCTGGCGCATGCCGCCCGACAGCTCGTGCGGGTAGCGGTCGGCGAAGGCCGCGAGGCCCACGCGCTCGAGCAGGGCGAGCGCCCGCGCCCGCCGCTCGCGCGCCGGCGCGCCCATCGTGCGCAGCGGGAACTCGACGTTGCCCAGCGCCGTCAGCCACGGAAAGAGCGCGCCCGACTGCGGCACGAGCGTGCGCTCGGGGCCCGGGCCCTCGAGCGGCGCGCCCTGGTAGAGCGACCGCCCGCCCGTCGGGCGCAAGAGCCCCGAGAGCAGGCCGAGCAGCGTCGACTTGCCCCCGCCCGAGGGGCCGACGACGCAGACGAACTCGCCCTCGCGCACGCCGAAGGTCACGTCGGAGAGCGCGGCCGTCGCCCCGGCGCGGTCGCGGCCGTAGGCGTGCGAGACGCCCTCGAGGCGCGCCAGCCAGGCGGGCGCGGGCGCGGCGTCGGGGGCGAGGGCGGCCCTGGGGGCGAGGGCGGCCGGGGCGAGCATGTCGTCTACTTTAATGGAACGCCCGGACTTCGCCAACGACAAAACGTTTCTGCGTCGCCCTTCGTCGGGCCGCGTTATGCCGCAATTTAAACGGCTATCTGGCGGCCCGTGAGAGGCCCCGCCGGGGCGGGAGCGCGACGGGGGCCTTGACGGGGGGCCGGCGCGGTGTCTCCATTATAATGAACAATGGCTACCACGACTGACTCGCTCGCCCACCCGCCCGCGCGGGAGGCCGCCCGGCGCGCGCCCTCCGCCGTCCCGCCGCACGGCGGCCGCCTCGTCGACCGCGCGGCGCCCGCCGACCGCCTCGCCGACGAGATCGCGCGCGCGGCCTCGCTGCCCACGCTGCGGCTCGACGCCCGCGCGCTGTCCGACCTGCACCTCGTCGCCGTCGGGGGCTTCTCGCCGCTCGAGGGGTTCCTCGGCCGGGCCGACTACGAGTCGGTGGTGCGCTCGATGCGCCTCGCGAGCGGGGTCTTCTTCCCGATGCCGATCACGCTGGGGGCGCCGCGCGAGTGGGTGCGGGGCCTGGGCGGCGCGCGCGAGATCGCGCTGGCCGACGAGGCGGGCGAGCCGGCGGGGCTGCTCGAGCTCGACGAGGCCTTCGAGCCCGATCGGGTGGCCGAGGCGCGCGAGGTCTACCGCACGCTCGACGAGGCGCACCCGGGGGTCGCGCCGCTGCTGGCGAAGCGGGGCGAGCTCGCCCTCGGGGGGCGGGTGACGCTGCTGCGGGCGCCGCGGCCGCGCTTCCCCGAGCACCACCGCGACCCGGCGGCGCTGCGGGCGCTCTTCGCCGAGCGGGGCTGGCGGCGGGTGGTGGCGTTCCAGACGCGGAACCCGGTGCACCGGGCGCACGAGTACCTCTTGCGCTCGGCGCTCGAGACCGTCGACGGGCTGGTGATTCACCCCATCGTGGGCGAGACCAAGGGCGACGACGTGCCGGCGGGCGTGCGGGTGCGCTGCTACGAGGTGCTGCTCGAGCGCTACTTCCCGAGGGGGCGGGCGCTGCTCAGCGTCTACCCGGCGGCGATGCGCTACGCGGGCCCGCGCGAGGCGCTCTTGCACGCGGTGGCGCGGCAGAACTACGGCTTTTCGCACTTCATCGTGGGCCGCGACCACGCCGGCGTCGGCGACTACTACGGCACCTACGACGCGCAGCGCATCTTCGACGAGCTCGCGCCGGGCGACCTCGCCATCACGCCGATCTTCTTCGAGCACAGCTTCTACTGCCGGGGCTGCGGGGGGGTGGCGTCGCTCAAGACGTGCCCGCACGAGGCGTCCGAGCGGCTGCAGCTCTCGGGCACGCGGGTGCGCGAGCTCTTGACCCGGGGCCAGGGGCTGCCCGAAGAGTTCACGCGGCCCGAGGTCGCCGCGGTGCTCGGCGAGGCCTACCGCGCGCGGGGTGCGTCGTGAGCGGCGAGGGGTTGGTCGTCTGGTTCACGGGGCTCTCGGGGGCGGGCAAGACGACGCTCGCCGACGCGCTCGCGCCGCGGCTCCGGGCGCGGGGCCTGCGGGTCGAGTCGCTCGACGGCGACGTCGTGCGCACGCACCTGTCGAAGGGCCTGGGCTTCTCGCGCGAGGACCGCGACACGAACATCGCGCGCATCGCCTTCGTCGCGCACCTCTTGCAGCGCAACGGCGTCTACGTGCTCGTCTCGGCGATCTCGCCCTTCCGCGCGACGCGCGACGCGGCGCGCGCGCTCATCGCGCCGCGCTTCTTCGAGGTGCACGTGGCGCCGCCGCTCGAGGCGTGCATCGAGCGCGACGTCAAGGGGCTCTACAAGAAGGCGCTGGCGGGCGAGATCCCGAATTTTACGGGGGTCAGCGACCCCTACGAAGAGCCGCTCTCGCCCGAGCTGCGCCTCGACACGAGCCGGCTGACGGTCGACGAGGGGGTCGAGTCGCTGCTCGCGGCGTTCGCCGAGCGCGGGCTGCTCGAGCGGCCGGCGGCCCCGGTGGCGGCCGGGGGCGAGGTGCGGCCGTGAGCACGCTGCCGCGCTTCTCGAACCCGGCCGACATCGACGAGTTCGTCGAGCTGCTCGGGCGCTTCGAGCGGGGCGAGGTGTCGCCCGAGGCGTTCCGGGCGTTCCGGCTGACGCGCGGGGTGTACGGCCAGCGGCAGGACAACGAGCAGATGCTGCGGGTGAAGATCCCCGCGGGGCTGCTCGGGCCCGAGCAGCTCGAGGCGCTCGCCGACGTGGCCGACCGCTGGGGGCACGGCGTCGGGCACGTGACGACGCGGCAGAACGTGCAGTTTCACTTCCTGAAGATGGCCGAGGTCGAGGCGGCGATGCGCCGCTGCGACGAGGCGGGGCTGACGACGCGCGAGGCGTGCGGCAACTCGGTGCGCACGGTCACGGCGTGCGAGGTGGCCGAGGTGTGCGGCTCTTCGCCCTTCGACGTCACGCCCTACGCCGAGGCGGTGACGCGCTACTTCCTCGGCCACCCGCTCTCGGCGGGGCTGCCGCGCAAGTTCAAGACGGCCTTCAGCGGCTGCGCGAGCGACTGCGCCAAGGCGGCGATTCACGATCTCGGCTTCGTCGCCGCGGTGCGCGAGGGCGAGCGGGGCTTCAAGGTGCTGGCGGCGGGGGGGCTCTCGACCTCGCCGCAGGCGGCGCTCGTCTTGCACGAGTTCGTGCCGGCGGCCGAGATCGGGCGCGTAGCCGAGTCGATCGTGCGGCTCTTTCACCGGCTCGGCAACCGCGAGAACCGGCACCGGGCGCGGCTCAAGTACGTGCTGCGCAAGCTCGGCGAAGAGAAGTTCCGGGCGGCGTACGCCGAGGTGCGGGCCGAGGTCGACGCCGAGGCGGTGGGCGAGCTCAAGCTGCCCGGGCCGCCCGGGCGCGAGCCGGCGCCGCCGCGCCGCCACCTCGGGCCGACGCCGCCGGGCTTCTTGCTCTGGCAGGCGGCGAGCACCTTCGCGCAGAAGCAGCCCGAGTACGTCGCGGTCTACGTGCGCCTCGTGCTCGGCGAGCTCACCTCGGCGCGGCTGCGGGCGCTCGCCGACGTCTGCCGGCGCTACGGCGACGGCTCGCTGCGCCTGACCATCGACCAGAACGTGCTCTTGCCCTGGGTCGACCGAAAGAGCCTCGCCGCGCTCTACGCCGAGCTCGAGCCGCTCGGGCTCGCCCGCGCCGACGTGCGCACCGCCCACGACGTGACCTCGTGCCCGGGCGCCGACAGCTGCAACCTCGCCGTCACCGGCTCGCGCCGCCTCGCCGCCGCCCTCACCGAGCGGCTCGCGCGGCCCGACGCGGCGGGGCTCGCGGGCCTCGAAGGGACGAGCATCAAGGTCTCGGGCTGCCCCAACTCGTGCGGCCAGCACCACATCGCCGACCTCGGCTTTCACGGCGGGGTCAAGACCGTCGCGGGCGCGGCGGTGCCGGTCTACCAGCTGCACCTCGGCGGCGGCGTCGACGCGCAGGGCGCGCGCTTCGGGCGGCAGGTCGTCAAGATCTTCGCCCGGCGGGTGCCCGACGCGGTCGTGCGGCTCTTCGAGCTCTACGGCCGCGACCGCGCCGAGGGCGAGACGCCGGCCGCCTTCTTCGCGCGCGTCGACCCGAAGGCCGTCGTCGCCGCGCTCGGGCCGCTGGCCACCGACGCGCCCCTGCCCGAAGAGCACTCGGACTTCGGCGAGACCGAGGGCTTCCTGGTCGCCACGCGCGACGGGGAGTGCGCGGCGTGAGCGGCGCGGCGGGCGGCGGGGGGCCCTCGCCCCCGGCCCCTCTCCCGCGGGAGAGGGGAGGGGGGCGTGAGGCCCCGGCGGCGGGGGCGCTCGGCTTCGACCTCGAGGCCGCGAGCGCGCGGCTCGAGGCGGCCACGCCCGCGGGGCGCCTCGCCTTCGCCCTCGACGCGTTCGGCGAGGGGCTGCTCTTCACCTCGTCGTTCGGCGCGGGCAGCGGCGTGCTCTTGCACCTGTGGAGCCGCGTGGCCCCGGGCCGGCCGGTGGTGTTCGTCGACACGGGCTTCCACTTCGACGAGACCTTGCGCTACCGAGACGAGCTGGCGCGGTTGCTCGGCCTGCGCGTCGAGGTGGCGAAGCCGCCGCACACGATGGCCGAGTTCGTCGTCGAGCACGGCCCCGACATCAACGTGCGCGACCCCGACTTCTGCTGCGCCCGCAACAAGGTCGACCCGCTCGAGCCCTACCGCGCCCGCGCCCGCGCCTGGGTCTCGGGGCTGCGGCGCGACCAGAGCAAGACGCGCGCGGCGGTGCCGATCTTGCGGCGCGAGCCCGACGGGGTGGTCAAGGTGCACCCGCTCGCGACGATGACGGGCGACGAGGCGCGGGCCTATATGGCCGAGCACGGCGTGCCCGAGCACCCGCTCGTCAAGCGGCGCTACCTGTCGATCGGGTGCGAGCCCTGCACGCGGCCGGTCGCCGACGGCGAAGACGAGCGCGCGGGGCGCTGGGCCGGCACGGGCAAGACCGAGTGCGGGCTGCACACCCGCTTCGGCGCGCCGTCGTCTTGAGCGGGGCGCGCATGGGCGGGCCTCGGGCGCTCTCGCGCCGCGCCTTCGTCGGGGGCGCGCTCGCGGCCGCGGCGGCGGGCTGCGGCCGCCCCGAGGGCGAGCCGGGCGTCTTGCGCGTCGGCTACGCGGCCAACCTGACCCACGCGCCGATGCTGGTCGGCGTCGCCTCGGGCCGGATCGCGAGAGCGACCGGGCTCAAGGTCGAGGCGCGCGTCTTCCGGGCCGGGCCGCGCGTGGTCGAGGCGCTGCTCGGGCGCGCCATCGACGTGGGCATCTGCGGGCCGGCGCCGCTGCTCGCCGCGCACGCCCGGCTCGGCCCCGGCAAGGTCGTCGTGCTCGGGGGCTGCGCGTCGGGCGGGGCCTCGCTCGTGCTTTCGACGCGCCTCGCCGGCTCCGCGCCCGCCGAGCTGCGCGGCCGCACCCTCGCGACGCCCCAGCTCGGCAGCACCCAGGACGTCGCGCTGCGGCGCTGGCTCTCGCGCGCGGGCCTGCGCACGACCGACCGGGGCGGCGAGGTGCGCGTGACCGCCCTCGCCCCGGCGGTCGCCAAGGCCGAGATGATCCGGGGCGGCCTCGACGGCGCCTGGATGCCCGAGCCCTGGGCGACGCTGCTCGTGCACCAGGTGCCCGCGCGCCGGGCCCTCGACGAGCGTGAGCTCTGGCCGGACCGCACCTTCGCCTCGGCGCTGGTCGCGGCGCGGGGCGAGTTCGTGGCGGCGCGGCCGGGCGACGCCGGGCGCGTGCGCGAGGCGCTCGCCGCCGAGATCGCGCGCGCGCTCGCCGCGCCCGAGACGTTGCGCGACGAGGCCTTCGCCGAGCTCATCAAGCTGCGCACCCGCCCGGAGCCCCGCGACTGGTTCGGCGAGGCGGCCGGGTACATCGACTTCACGGTCGACGCCATGCGCCCGGCCGTCGAGGCCTTCGCCCGCGACGCCGAGGCGCTCGGGGTGCTGCCGAGCGCCTCGTGCGCGGGGCTCTTTTACGAGGGCTCGGCCCTCGTCTGAGGCGCCGAGCGCGCGTCCCCGAGCGCGAGGGCCCGGGCCCGCTCGCGAGGCGACCCCGTCGGCCTCGGAGGTCGATTCGCGCGACGTGACGGGGCCCGCTCGCGGGGCGGCCGTGGTCGCGGTCGTCGTCGGCGTCCGTTTCGTGACGGGGCCCGCTCGCGCGCGGGGCCGCGAGTCGCCCGTGGCGCTCTCGGCTCTGCTTCAGGCGCTGCCCGCCGCGCCCGCTTCGCCCGCGTCGCCGGCCTCGCCGCCCGCGCCCGCGTCGCCACCCGCGCCCGCGTCGCCGCCCGCGCCCCCGTCGCCGCCCGCGCCTGCGTTGCCCGCCGCGCCCGCGTCGCCGCCGGCGCCCGCGTCGCCGCCCGCGCCCGCGTCGCCCCCGGCGCCGCCGCCGCCCGCGCCCGCCGAGCCGCCCGACCCGTTGCCCGAGCCGCTCTGGCCGGCGCCGGAGCCGGCCGAGCCGCCGCCGCCGTTCCGCCCGCCCGTGCCCGTGCCGGAGCCGCCCGAGCCCGAGGAGGGCTGCGGGCCGGCGGTGTCTTCATCGCCGCCGCAGGCGACGAACGTGAGGGCCGCCGCCAGGGCCGAGCCCGCAAGAAAAAACCATGCATTCTTCATAGTGCCGGAGGGTGCCGGGCACCAAGAACCCCTGTCAAGGGTGGGGCCCGCTTCGCCCTCGGCCGCCGCGCGGCGCGCCTCGTGGCCAGAGGCTCGCCCCTCGCGACGCGAAGAGAGCGCATTCGCGTTTGGTAGAGGCCGCGGCGTCGGGACGCTCGAAAGGCTGGGGCGAGGGCCCTTCGGCGACGCTCGCGCTCGGGTCGAGTGCGGGCCGCGCGAGCACGACGTCAGGCGTCGTTGGTTTTGGGGCGACCATGCCGAGAGCGGTTGGTGGGTTGGTTGCGCCTGCCTTCCGGCACCTCAAACTCGCCCGCCGGGCTCATCCAGCCGGAGGTGGTTCGTGCACGCTCTTTGGACAACCGAAATTCGCGTCCGGCTCCGACCGCAGGGGCCCCGCCCTCCGAGCGCGCACGAACCACCGCCGGCTGGAGCAGACCCCCGGAGCCCCGCCTGATGACCTTTGCGAAACGGTTCGGGTGGCCCTCCCCAGGCAAGGCCTGGGTAGACGAGCCGGCCACCACCCGAACCGTTTCGCAAAGGTCATCAGGCAGGCGTAACCAGGCTGGCAACCGCTCGAATGGGCCGAAAGGCCGGGGCCTGGCGGGTGAAGCTCGTGTGGCCGCGATCGGCGGAGAGGGCCGGTCGCGGGCGTCCGGGCGGCGCGGAGGTCGGTTTCGGTCCCTTGGGTTTACCTCCTTATAAGGAGAGGTCTCGACGAGAGCAGGGCGGTCGGGTCGGGCGGGAGGGCTCGGCCGGGGCTGGGCTCGAGGCATTTGGGTCGGGGTTGGGCTCGAGGCGTTCGGGTCGGGCTTGGGCTCGAGACGTTTGGGCCGGGGCACTGTAAGTTTTGCGAGAAGGGGTGCATCGCAGCGGGGGGTCGAGGTGAGTGCTGACGAGGCTAAAAGAGCCTTGGCGGCGCGAGAAGGGGCTTGCGGAAAAGGGCCGGTTTGCTAGGGTGGTGCCTTCACGAGCATTTCCGGGCATTCGACACCTTTCGCCCTCGTACCGAGTTCTCAGGTCGTCCCTTTGCTCCGGCGACGACTTTGTGGGTACGGGGGGGGTTCCTTCATAAGATCCCCTCGACCCTCCTTCCGACCTCGGCGGCTCCATTGGATGGCAGGTGTTTGGTTTGGTGGCGCATTCGCGCCCTTTGCGAGCCGTACTCGGAAGAGAGAGTGTGTTTATGGGCACCAGGCTTTATGTAGGCAACCTGCCGTTTCATGCGACCTCCGACGTGCTGCGCACCGTGTTTGCGGCAGCGGGTGAGGTGACCGACGTTCACGTCATGATCGATCGCGAAACGGGGCGTTCCCGCGGCTTCGGGTTCGTCACGATGGGGTCGCCCGAGGAGGCCGCGCGCGCCATTTCGCAGCTGAACGGCCAGCTCCTCGAGGGCCGCGCGATGCGCGTCAACGAGGCCGAAGAGCGCGCGCCGCGTAGCGGCGGGGGCAACTTCGGTGGCGGCGGCGGCGGCGGTGGTGGCGGCCGTGGCGGCGGCTTCGGCGGCGGTCGCGATGGCGGCGGTCGCTCGGGCGGCGGTCGGCCGAAGAACAACAACCGCTGGTTATCCGCGCCCGTGCTTCGTTCGAACTGCGGTCGCCGACGCGGCGGCTTCGGTGAGGCGTTCGGGCAAGTCGCATGAAGCCCGGGCGTGAGCTCACGGCGCCGGCGGCGGGTGGCGTGGTGGGGCGTCGGGCCGGGCTCGACGCACTCGCCGCCCTCGTCGGCGACGGCTGGGCCAAGCAGATCCTCGACGAACTGCGCCGCGAAGGCCGAAGCCCGATCGGGGGCTGGCCCGGTACGATTTCCGAAGCGCGTGCCCGGCTCTCGTCGTTCCGCGGCCCCGAAGCCCGCGCGCTCGTGCCCCTCGATCACGAAGAGCGCGAGTACGTCGCCCGCGGGCTCTACGCATGCGCCAGGGCAACCTGGCTCGCGAACGCACAGCCCGACCCCGACGAGCGGCCCGGCCGGCCTACCGGCGAGGGCTAAGCCCGGGCACAACAACGCGTCGAAGGCGCTCGCCGAAACCGGCGGCGCCTTCGCGCATTTCGGGGCCTGCAGCCCAAGCTTCGCGTATTTCGGGGCCTGCAGCCCAAGCTTCGCGCATTTGGGGGCCGACAGCCCAAGCAGGCGCGCTCCTTGGCGTTGCCACGAGCTGCGCCCGAGCGGGCGTGCCGATTGGCGTCGACGCTACCCCGATTCTCGACCGGGTCGAGCCCGGCCGTTTTGACGAGGCGAAGCTCGCTACGAGCTTCGTCGTCTCAGGACGCGCAGGTTGAACTCGGCCCCAGCGTGAGCCGTTCGGGTGCTTTAACGCAATACCTTACCGCATAGGTGCGCACGTCAGGCCACCGAACGGGGGCCGCCCGGGGGTTGGACGCCCGCCGTGCAGGCAAAAGGCCAAGGCTCAGGTCGCGAACGAGCTCGGAGCGCCTACAGGCGCATACTCGACGCAGGACGGACGCGCTCGAGGCCGGTTTGTCGTGCCAACGGCCTCGAGCCCAGCGCTTACCGAAAGATCGTAAGGGTTTCTGGGGCAGGGCCCCCGGAGCTGACGTATGGTCGTAGCTGGGAAAGCCCTTGATGGGCCCTACTTGGTTGCCTTATGGCTAGGTTGGAGGTCGTTTGATCGGAACATGGGGGGCGCGGACGGGCCATGGTAGGAGATGGGCTCACGGAGAGCGCCGACCTCTACCGCGCGATCGTCGACTGCTGCGGCCTGCCCGATCTGCTCGCCCCGGGCACCATCCGCCGCGCGCTCGCCGACGTGGGTGCCGACCCGGCGACCGCCTCCAAGCGGCACTACCGCCGCGCGCTCCCGCGGCTGCAGGCCCGGATGCGCGCCTACCTGCCGCCCAGCGAGCTGAGTCGGCGCATCGATCTCATCAACAAGCTCTTGAAAGAATAGCCCTCGGGCGGGGGCGGCCGAGTGCCGCGTAGGGCGGGCGGCCCTCTCGCCGGCGGGCGCCGGGGCCGGCGACGTGCGCGGCCACGCGCGGGGGGGCCGGGGCCGGTGACGCCCTGCGCGGCCAAGCGCGGGGGGGGGCCGGGGGGGCGGGCAAAGGTTGCAATCGTAACTAAATTGCAAGGGCGCGGGGGGTCGGGCCGTCCGGCCGTCTTCGCGAGCTTGCAGGTGCGACCTTGTTGTAGAAGTGCTAGGGTCGGGCCCAATGGCCTTCGCACGCGACGCCGGTGACGCCCCTCCGGGGCGGCGCGCGCTCGGGCCCCTGCTCGACCGCGCGGGGGTCGTCGCCTCGTCGCTCTGCGCGCTGCACTGCGCCGCGACGCCCGCGCTGCTGGCGGCGGCGCCGGCGCTCGGGGTCGCCTTCGGCGACGAGCGGTGGGAGTGGCCCTTTCTCCTCGCGTCGTGCGCCCTCGGCGCCGCCGCGCTCGTGCCGGGCTTCTTGCGCTCGGGGCGGGCGATCGCGCTCGGGGTCTTCGTCGCCGGGGCGCTCGGGGCGATCGCGGGCAAGCTCGCGTTCGCGGGGGGCAGCGTGGCCGAAGGCGCGCTCTCGGCGCTCGGGGCGCTCGGCATCGCGTGCGCGCACGTGATCAACCTGCGCGTCGTGCGGCGGGCCCACCGGGGCGGGGTGGGTGCCGGGGCGCCCGACCATCGCGGCGGCCCCTGCGTGCACCCGCCCGCGGCGGCGCCCTCGCGCTGAGGGGCGGGGGCCGCGCGCGGCGGCGGGCGGCGAGGCCGGGCCCGCCGGCGAGCCTGGGCGGGGGCTGGCCTCGGGGGCGCCGGCCGGGGGCCGCGGCGTCTTCGTGCCGGCCCCCGTCGGTCGAGAGCGGACCTCGCGTGGCGGGGTCGCGCTCGGTGGGGGCGCCGAGCGCGTCAGGTGTGGGCGCGGTGCGGAGCGGCGAGGCGTCGGAGCCGGACCTGCTCGATCAGGCCGCCGGCGAGCAGCACGAGCACGCCGGACCACTCGAGCCAGGCGGCCTCGCCGAGGCGGTGGCCGGCGAGGATGAGCGCGGCGCCGACGAGCGCCACCGCGAGCGGCCACGCGCGCCTCGCCCGCCAGGCCCGGAAGGCGCTCGTGGCGACCGAGCCGGCGATGGCCGCCGCGAGCAAGAGGGCGTGCTGCCGCTCGCTCAGCCCGAGGCCGACGCCGGCGAGCGAGAGCAGCTTGGCGTACGTCGCCACGCAGGCGGGGCAGACGGCGCACGCGAGGGCGGGCAGGAGCGCGCCCCAGAGGCTCGGCGCCGGGGGGCGGGGGCGGTGGGCCGCGCAGTCGCAGGCGGAGCCGTGCGCCGGCGCGTGGGGGCGGGCGTGGGCAGGGGCTGCCATCGGCCGCAGCGTACGGGGGCGGCGGCGTTGATGCAACCAGATTGCACATGGCTCTGACTCGCAAAAGGCCGGCGCGGGGGCCGCCGGAGCGTCGTCGCGGCCCGCCGGGCGCGGCGCCTCGCGCCCTCGGCGCCGCGCCGGCCCGCGCCGGTTACTGTGTCACCACCTCGCACTCGCCGTCGGCGTTCATGTGGCCGCCGCTCTGCTGCGAGTATTCGAGGTAGTCGAGCAGCGTGGTGATGCCGGTCGAGCCCGGGTTCGGCACGAAGGTGCCCTGCGCCGGGGTGTAGTCGGCGACGTAGCTGCGCGAGGGCAGCGTGGTCGTGCCGCCGCGGACGTACATCGTGTTGATCGCGACGGCCGCGAGATCATCGGTCGTGACGACGCCCGGGGCGGCCGGGTTTGCGGCGTCGAAGAGCGCCTGCGAGGCGATGTGGTCGAAGTGCAGCGGGGTGCCCTCGACGTCGAGGGTGTCCCAGAACAGGTGGTCGGTGTGGATGGTGATCTGGACGGAGGTCGCCTGGTTGGCGAGCGTCTGCACGCCCCGGGGCGGCTCGTCGCCGCCCGCGCCGAGGTCGGGGTTGGCGCAGTTGACGTATGTGGCCGGGTTGGCGAGGCCGATGGTGAAGTTGACGGGCTTCGAGAAGGTGTCGAAGAGCGGGTCGACCTCGACGTCGTTCTTGCCGACGAAGGTGGCGGTGCCCTGCACGACCACGGCCCAGCCCTTGGTGACGGCCTCTTGGTAGAGCGCGTCGGCGGCCGGGTCGAAGGCCCCCACCTTGGTCGCCTGCGCCGAGGCCGGGAGCGTTTCGTACGAGAAGGCGTAGGGCGTGCTCGGGTCGAAGTTGCCGGTGAGCGTCGTGAGGGCCCAGGCGCCCGGCTGCCCGCTGCCCTTGTCGGTCACGGTGCCGGGCTTGGCCAGGTCGACCGCCCACGGGCCGCTCGCGCGCGCGACCTCGGCGCCGAGCTGCGTGGGGTCGTCGGGGTTGGTGTCGGGGCCCGCGTTGAGGCGGAGGTTGCCGACCGTGATGAGGACGTGGTCGAACGCGATCGTCCAGCCGTCGACGAACGAGGGCGGGTCGCCTTCGGCCTGCGCGGTGGCCGGGTCGAAGGGGTAGCCCTCGAGGGACAGGTCTTCGCCCGAGATGCTGACCGCGAACGTGCCCGGCTGGTTCGCCTGGCCCCCGGTGCCGCCGGTGCCGCCGGTGCCGCCGGTGCCGCCGGTGCCGCCGGTGCCGCCGGTGCCGCCGGTGCCGGGCGGCGGGTTGATGGGGCTGTCGTCGTCGTCGTCGCCGCACGCGGTCAAGGTCGAGACGGACCAGAGCCCGGCGAGGGCGAGCGCCAAGAGGGGGAGACGGGGGAAGGTTTTCA
>DASTPP010000168.1:0-14971 GCA_035762175.1 Polyangiaceae bacterium
CGTGCCCGCCGCCGCGATGCTCGCCCTCGGCGCCTTGCCCAGAATGCTCGCCTTGCGCGACGCGCTGGCGGCCGAGTTCGCGCCCTCTCTGCTCGCGACGCTCGACGCGCTCGAAGACTACGCGCTCGCCGCCTACCTCGCCCACGCCCGCGCCCGGCCGCGCGACGGGGGCGAGACCCAGCTGCGCGAGCTCTTGAACGAGGCGGGGCCGCTCCGAGAGCGTCTGCTCGCGATGGCCGGCGCGCTCGTCACCTTCGGCATCTTCGACGCGAAGCAGGTGGCCACCATTCGGCAGGGGACGGGCCACCTCGACACGGCCGGCGATCTCGCCGCCCTCGGCCTGATGTTCGTCGACATGTGGCCCGCCATCGGGTCGAAGGTGCTGCTCGAGCGGGCCGAGGTCGAGCGCGCGATCGAGCTCGGCAAGCTCTTGCTCGTGGCGCTCGGCCGGCGCAACCAGGGCACCGACGGTGCGGGCGACCCGAACGAGGCCGAAGAGCAGCTCGGCAAGGCGTTCGAGCTCTTCCGCCGGGCCTACGAGCGGTGCCGCCACGCCATTCTGTACCTGCGCCGGGACGAGGGCGACGGCGACGACATCGCCCCGCCGCTCGCCCGCAGCCGGCGCCGTGGTCGGGGCGCACCGGCCGACGAGCCCGAGCCCGAGCCCGGCGACGGCGAGCCCGACGAGCCCTCCGGGCCCGACGTGGGCGAGCCCGACGGGGAAGCACACGACGTCGCAACCCTCTGACGCCGCCTGCCGAGGCCCAGTAACGCGACGAGCGCCGCCACCGGGCCAGAAAGGGTTCTCGACGCCGCGGTGAGCACGCCCGCGGCGTCGAGGCCTCATCGAGCCCCCGGCGAGGCGAGCCTTCGCATCGCCGGGGGCTTTCGTGCTTGCCCGAGCGAGCCCGCGCCCGAAGCTTCGAGCCACCCGCCCCTGGGCTGGCGGCCCGCGCGGGTGGCTCTCGAGTACCGCCGCCTGTGCCACCGCCGGCCCGGAGGAGATACTCGAGTAAGCCCAGCTGTGCCACCACCAGCCCGGAGGAGATACTCGAGTACCCCCCTTGTGCCACCAACGGCCCGGAAGAGATACTCGAGTATCTCCCCGCATGTGCCAGCGGCACAAAAACCCTTTCTCGAGGATCAATTTCGATGTGCCGCCGACCCGAAATCGATACTCGAGTATCGGTTTTCATGTGCCGCCGGCTCGAAACCACCTACCCGGGTAAGGTTTTGGTGTGCCACGGGGCCCTCCGAGGCTTACTCGAGAATGGTTTTCTGTGCCACGCGGCCTTGCGAGGGGTACTCGAGTATCGGTTTCGTGGGGCACGCTGCCCTGGGAGGGTTACTCGAGTATCGGTTTCGTGGGGCACGCTGCCCTGCGAGGGTTACTCGAGTACCGGTTTCGTGCGCCACGCGGCCCGCGGGGGTTACTCGAGTATCGTCGGAGAGCCTGAGTCGGCTTCGATACGACGGCGCGGCAAGCACAAGGCCAACTCCGTCGCTCTGCGCTCGTACGGCCCGACCGGCGCCAGCGGCCTTCTCGTGCACGAGAACCCCGGGGGCGACGTCCTCGCCACGAGGCGCGCCGTCGTGCTACGCCCCAGGCCTCATGGCCGGCTCTGACCGCGCGTTCCGGGCGCTCGCGCACGCCGAACCCGACGTCATCGTCGACACGCTCCGCCTGCTCTGCCCGGCGCTCGTGGCCGAGGGGGCCGCCGTCACGCCCGAAGACCTCGAGCCGACGCGCCTCGACGCGCTCGCCCCCAGCCGCGAGGCCGACTGGGTGGCGCGCGTCGGCGGCGCCGAGCTTGTGCACGCCGAATGCCAGGGCTACCGCGAGGGCGACTTTACGGACCGGCTGCTGCGCTACCACCTGTCGCTGGTCGTGCGCGCCTGGTCGCGCCGGGTCAGCTCGGTCGCGCTCTGGCTGCAGCGCCCGCCCGAGGCGCAGCTCGCGCGCGTGCTGCGGCACGACCGCGTGCGCGTCGAGGTCGAGCACGTGGTCGTGCCCGAGGTGCCCGCCGAGGCGCTGCTGGCGAGCCCGACGACGGCCTGCTTCGCCCCCGCGGCCGCGCCTGGCCCCCTCACGGCCGAGGCGCTGTGCTTGCGAGCGGCCGAGGTGCTGCGGGCGGGCGAGGCGGGCTGGTACCGCTGGCACATGGCGGTGGTTTGCGCCGCGACGCAGGGCCGCTACCACGCTATGCTCGAGGCCATGAGCCAGGTGGGCGTCGAGCGCATCGTCATCGAAGACCTCGTCGAGTTCGGCAAAGACCAGGGCCGGCTCGAGGGCCGGCTCGAGGGCCGGCTCGAGGGCCGGCTCGAAGGCCGGCTCGAGGGCCGGCTCGAGGGCGAAGCGAAGCTGCTGCTGCGGCTGCTCGCGCGGCGTTTCGGGCCCGTCGCCGAGGGCCTCGAGAAGCGCGTGCGCGCGGGCTCCGAGGCCGAGCTCGAGCGCTGGGGCGAGCGCGTGCTGACGGCCGCCTCGCTCGACGAGGTCTTCGCCGACTGACGCCCGCCGGGGCCGGGCAGGCGCCGAAGGGCCGACGTTCGTCGCCGCCGCCGCTCGGGCTGGTGGTGCCGTCGTAACCGAGGGCGCGCCCGCCGCGACGGCCGCACACGCCCTGGTGGCGCGAGCCGCACCCCGGGCGCCGCTCGCAGGCCTCGGCGCCCTCGCCCTCGGTCGGCGAGGCAGCCGACTCGCCTCTGCGCGGGCGACCCCCGGCGCGCCAGGATGCGCATGGGGTGCCCGGAGACATAGTTGCTATCCCTGGCCGTCGGCTCGCTCTCCGGTCGCAGCCCCGCGCCAGGCCCCGTGGGGCGCCTGCGCCCCACGCCACCCGCGGAAGACGTTCGCGTACAGTTGTGAAAGGCGAGACACGTCGCGGGCGAACCACTCGCGGAGCCATGCGTCGTAGTCGGACAGGGCCCCAGCCGCGGCGCCTTCCGAAGCCCCCAGGGTGCGGGTCACCGCCCGCGCCGCCAGGGCGCCCGACACCATCGCCTTGAGAACACCGTGCGACGACGCCGGGTCGAGGACGAACGCCGCGTCCCCCACCGCCAGGTACCCCGGCCCCGCGGCGCGGCGGACGGCGCGCCAGGTGACGTCGGCGCTGCGCTCGCGGCTCGCCGTCAGGCCCTCCAGGCCGGCCGGGTGGGGCCCCCTCGCCAGCCCCTCGCCGATCGGGAGCGAGGCCCAGGCGTAGCGACCCCCCCCGACGTGCGCTAGCCACGTCCAGCCCGCGGCGCTGGCGGACAGGCGGGGCGCGTCTTGAACCAGCGCGCACTCACCCCGGGCGTGGCCGTAGCGGGCGAGGAGTCGCTGCGAGGCCGCGCACACCGGCAGCCCCAACCGCCGCGCCAGCCAATGGGCCCCGCCGCTGGCGTCGATGGTGTAGGCGGCCGCGATCGGGCCCCGCGACGTTTGCACGCCGAGGACCCGGCCGCCGCGAACCAGCAGCGATTGCGCGTGCGCGGGCTGTAGAACCGTGGCGCCCGCCCGGCGCGCGGTGTCGAGAAGAATGCGATCGAGGTCCGCGCGCCACGCTTGCAGGCCGCGCCACGGCCCGCGTTCGTCCCTGCCGAACGGCTCGAACCGGGCGGGCCCGCCCCACTCGACCCACGTGCCTTCGTGGCGCGGCGGGGCCAGCGCCTCGAGGGGCTCCCACGCGCCGAGCTCGCGCAACACGACCTCGGCGCCGGGGTGGAGCGTCTCTCCGGGGCGATCTCGGGGGAACTGGTGGCGCTCGACGAGCACGACCCGGAGGCCTTCGCGGGCGCATCGGGCCGCGGACACCGCCCCCGCGGGCCCGCCGCCGACGACGACCACGTCCGCGTCGGCGCGCTCAGGCACCGTGGACGACGCCCCACTCGCCGTTGCGATGCACGAGGACGATGGCGTCCCCGCCCACGAGCACCTTGCGCCGGTCGGCCATGCTGACATGCTGCGACCGAAGGCCCGCCGGCCGCGGCTCGCCCGACGGCCGGAAGACTTCGAACCGAAACAGGTCGCCCGACAAGGTCGCGCCGGTGTCGGCGAACGCACCTTGCACGTCGGCGTCAGAGGGCCGCACCTTGGCGAACGACAGCACCCGCCAGGCCCCCTTGTCCGCGGGCACCTGGACGCCGAGGGCCCGGTAGGCGCGCGCCATCGCGAGCACCCTCGCGACGTATTCGTCCGTCGAAATTCGGCCCACCAGCTTGATGGAAAACTTCCCCGCCAGGGCGCTGGCCACGTAGTCGACGTGATCGAAGCTCGCGTACTCGACGACCGCGGGCGCGCCCTGCGCCGCCACGACGCGGGGGCCGGCCACGCCGTCCCACGGCAGGCGCCCGGTCGTCCCGATCTCCTCGTCGGTGAGCGGCGCGACCGTCGCGAAGTTGCGGGAGAAGCTGCGGCCGGCGTCCGGAGAGGCCGACGGCCAGAAGGCGCTGAGCGCCGCGCACAGCTTCGCGTCCTCGGGGAAGGGGCTGCCGAGCCCGTAGGCCGACAGATGAAGCGTCGCTTCGGTCCGCCCCAGGCTCACGTCCCACCCCGGCGCGAAGACGCCCGATGCCCCGTCCGGGAGCGCGTTGTGACGGTTGCGCCGCGCCGCCGTCAGCGGCCGGCCCCGGACGGGGGAGCGCCGCGGGAGCCCGACAATCGACGTCACCGTCTCGTCCTCGGCGCGAAACCGCGCGGCCGGCACGCCCGCGTCGCCGGGCCGAAAGTCGACGTTATTGAGCTTCAGGTTCGGCGGCAGCCGCCCGTCACTCAGCGCCTCCGGGGCGCTGCCCCAGAGGAAGTCGCGCAGCCGCTCCGGCGCCCTCTGGAGCCACCATTCCATGAGCTGGCGCTGATCCGTGTTGAAGAAAAAGTCGGGCGCCGCCACGATCGAATAGGCGGCGATAAAACGCGGAAACTGCGACCGGAGTTGCGGGCACTCGACGTCGACCCAGCCATCCCCCGTATAGTCGACGTAGTGCAGCGCCCGGTATCCGGCCGCGCCCACCCGGGCCGCGGGGTCCGGGAGCTCGTTCAGGTCTTCGATCGCCTCGCCCGGCGCCGTGCGAACGTGCACGTACTCCGGCGCGGCTCGCACCCCCCGAGCGAGCTGGCTGATCTCCAAGGTGGGGAGAAACTTGGACCGGCTTTGGATCGCGTCCTCCTTGGGCACGACGAAGGTGAGCGGTTGGCCGCGGAACTCGGCCGCGTCGACGAGGCGTCGGTGGACCGACGGGACGAGGAGCCCAGACCCGTCCTTCGCGCCCTTCGACAGGGCCGCGATCCCTTCGGTGAAGCGGAACGGCGGCTCGTCGATCTCGGGGGCCCGCCACCCGCCGTCGAAGCCGCGCCGCGCGAACTCGAGGTGAATGCGGCGGAGCTTCTCGTTGACGTGGTGGGCCGCGAAAGAAACCTTCAGGTCGAAGCCTTGAATGCACTCGTCGCCGTCGAAGAGCTTGTAAAGTGGCACCCAAAAATCCCTCTGCGCGTCGTCCGGCAGCGCGCGCATCGGCCCGAAGCGCCGCGCGTTGCCCTTCGACTGGACCGCGATCCACGCGGAGTACTTGGCGGGCAGCACCCTCAGGGCGTGGTCCCCGTCGCCCGACTTCCACGGCTGGAAGCCGCGGGCCGCCGGGTCGTAGTGCGGGGCGTCCGTCCCGACGCGCGCGACCCCGGTGCGCGAAAAGCAGAGGTCCGCGTGCTTTCGGTGGACCGTGTCCACGCCCGGCCGGTACTCCGTCGCGAAGACGACGATCGCCATCGGCCTGCCGTC
The DNA here is from genome assembly GCA_035762175.1 of Polyangiaceae bacterium. GTDB lineage: Bacteria > Myxococcota_A > Polyangia > Polyangiales > Polyangiaceae > DASTPP01. Next base: position 5,754 of record DASTPP010000168.1, read on the forward strand.
CGCGAGCCCCGTCAGCTCCGATAGCGCAGGCTTCCACGACGAAAACACGTAATTTTCGACGACCTCGAGGTCCGCCAACGTCGGGAACTCGCCGAGGTCGACGGCCGGGCGTCCCGCCGCCGCCGGAAACGACTGCACGTTCATCGACGCCAGGGCGTGGTACAGAAGACTCCGCGAAGGGGCGCCGGGCTCGATGCCCCGTCCGCCTTCCGCCGCGAAATCGTCGAACCCGGGCACCGAGCGATCGACCCCCGGCAGCTCGCGCGCGAGCTCGGCCGAGAGGTCCGCCGACTTGATGTCGAGGCCGTGAATTTTGAATAGCTTGGCCCACCCCTTCGCGGCCAGCCGGTCACAAATACTCCGAACGTCGTCGATGAGTGCCATGGCTAGCTTCTTCCCTTCTCGCTTCGGCCACCGGGCGTGCGGTCGGTCGAAATTTGTTGGCTTTAACCGGGGTAACCTTCCAAATTTGATTCGACGCCACCCTCCGACATCGGGGCTCGTCGAACGGCGTCAGGCCGTCGCGAGCTGAGAGGTGAGACGCTGGGCCCGGGGGCTCGACGACAAACTTTGTTGGCGCCCCTTGCCCTGCCGGCCCGGGGGGGCCTCTGCGGGCGTCGCCGCGCGCCCCTCTGACGTCGTCCGGCTGGCTCCGCCAAGGGGCCAACGTCGCCTTTGTGGGGCGCTCCTCGCCGCTCGGCGCGCGCCCCCAGGCGCTACCTCAGCCTGCCCGCCAGAAACCCATCGCTCCGTCGCCGAGGGCGCCCCTTGTACGACCGTTGCACTTCGCTCAAAACCCAGGGCATTTCCGCGGCCTACCCGCCCGGAAAGCCTGCGTGCACACACCTGCCTTGCCTCGCCGCGCTTCGAATGATGAAGAGAGGCTCCTGCGGGCAAGGCGCGTTGCCTCGTGGTGGGTGTCGGGGCGTCGAGAGGCCCTCGGCGCGACCGCCGCCTCGCCCCCGCAACCAGCGCCCCGAGCACAAGCGCCCCCGCCGCGCCGCCCGACGGCGCCCGCCCCCGGCCGTGCGGCAGCCGCAGGCGCTGCGCGTCCAGCGACCTCAGCCTCGCTCGTGCCGGCCAAAGCCTAACGGGCCCGGGGAGCCGTGGTAGAAGGTAGCCATGGCCTCGATGCCTCCAAACGAGCCCCCCGCCGACGAGCACGAGGTCGAGGTCATCGACGACCCTGACCTGCAAGCCTCGCTCGACGAGCCGGCCCCCCACGACGCCCACGAGGTGCTGACCGACCTGCGCGCGATGGTGGCCGCGATTCGCAAGGCCGTGGCCTGAGCGTCTGCCTGACGGCGATGGCGCGCCGCGAGCTCGGTGCGCAGATCGCCCATTTGGCTTCGGTCGCCCCGGACGCGTCCGACCGCCTCATCGATCGACTCGCGCACGCGTTCTCGCCGCTCGACGCAGGGCTCGCCGACGGCCCCGAGGTCCAGCGCAAGGACGGTCGGTACGTCCGACGCTGGCTCGTATCGCCACTGCTGCTCTTCGACGAGCGCGATGGGCGCGAGGTCATCATCCGCCGCGTCCGGCACGGCGCGCAGCGGCCCATCACGCGGCACTGACGCGGGCCGAGAGGCCGAGCTCGAGCGCTGGGGCGAGCGCGTGCTGACGGCGGCCTCGCTCGACGAGGTTTTCACCAACGGACACCCGCCGGCTCACCGCGTACGCTAAGTAGGTCCGCACGAGGTTTGTCTTAGTGCCAGGCTGTGCAGGCCTGGTGCAAGGCAAGTTCGGCGGGCAGAGGGGGGCATTTCTTTTGCGGACCTACTCGGCCGCCTCGCCCGCGCATCGCGCGTCGACTCGCTCGCGCGGGTCGGCGACTGCCGGCCGGGGGGCCCGGCAGCCGCCAGGCCGCGCTCATCGGCGCCGCGCTGGCCGGGCCCCCGCTCGAGGCAAACCTGCGCCTGCGGGGCTCGCGGCACGCCGACCGGGTCGAGGGCACCGGCTCGCCGGGGTGCCCGCGCCTCATCAGGCGCGAGCCCGGGCGATGGCCTGTGAGCTCGCGTGGGGCGAGGCCGAGTTCGTCGACGGCACTTGTCGCGTTCGCATCGACGACGCTACGAAGAACATCTCAATGCATGGCCGCTGGCGCGCCACGCGCGGGCGCACGCTGAACGCGCGAACAGCAAGGGCCGGCCTCAGACCAATGGCTTCGAAGGCTAGAATTTTCTGTCGTCTTGGCTCCGGCTCGGCCGTCCAATCATTAGAGTTGTAGCCCCCCCGGCATCACACATGCCACTACCATGGCTTTCGTCAACATTTTTATCGTTTTCGTCGTCGCCAACCCGTTCGGGTTCGGCTTAACGGAGGTGGCTCGTGGCCAAGAATGACGATGGGCGCGCGTTGTCACGCGACGTTGATCCATTCGGCCCTCGGCCATTGGCCGCAGAGGCGGAGGACGACGAGGAGGGGGGGAGCGACCCCTTCACCCCGCCCTGCACACCGCCTAGGCCGCGGCGGCGTGAAGGCGTCAAGCTGCTCTTTCTCTCAGCCAACGCGGCTCCGTCGCGGCGGGTGGGCGTCGACCGAGAGTACAAGCTCATCGAACGGAAGGTACGCTCGTCTCCCTCTCGGCAATTGGTCGAGCTCGTGTCGGCGTGGGCCGTCACCTTCGAAGATTTGCAGCGTTGCCTCCTCGAGCACGAGCCGGACATCGTCCACTTCGCGGGCCACGGTAACGCGAGCTCCGAGCTCATGCTCCTCGACGAGACGGGCCAGCCCGCGCCGCTGCCGCCCGACGCCCTCGCCTCGCTCTTCCAGGTCCTCGGCCACGACGTGTCGCTCGTGGTGCTGAACGCGTGCTTCAGCAAAGCGCAGGCCGCGTCGGTGTGCGAGAGCGTGGGCCTCGCCATCGGCATGAGCAACGCCGTCGATGATGGGGCCGCCATCGCCTTCTCGGGCGCCTTTTACGAGGCGCTCGTGTACGGCCGCTCGGTGCGCGACGCGTTCGCGCTGGGGGTGACGGCCATCAAGGCCAAGAAGGCCCCGCAGCAGCGCGTGCCGCGCTTGCTCGCCCGCGCGGACGCGGACCCGGACCGCCGCCTGCTCCCGAAGCCGAGCTTTTTTTCTTCCTTCAAGAACGGTTCGCTCAGGCGACACCTCGCGAACACGTTTCGCCGCCGGCGCACCATCGAGATAGCCTTTAGAATATCGCTATGCTTGTTGGTCGCGGCGCCCGCCTGGCAATCGTATCACTGCTTCGTGGCGCGCCAACTGGGAGCCCCGAGCGCAACCATGTCGTTGCCGCCAGGGCCGGCCGTGTCCATCGATGGCAAGGCCCTCGTGCCCGACGTCCGTCGCGCGCTCGGGCCTTTGACGCCCATACCGAGGGGGCTTGAGGCGGTGGCCTCCGCCCGTCTGAGCGCGCCCGCCATGAGCGCACCAACGGTAGCATCAGCGCCCCGAGATGCGGGCTTCTCCCCCCAGGGGTTCGACGTTGCTCTTACCCTCTCGCCCCCCGATGCGCACGTCTTCTTGCAGGGCGTCGACCTTGGCACGATGCCAATCTCGGTGCCCGTGCCGGCGGGCGGGACGGTCGAGGTCGAGATCAAGCGCGACGGCTTCTGGGCGCAAACGATCGAGCTCGATGGCTCGCAGCCGACACGCGCCATTCGCCTCGTGCCCTACTCGAACGCGGGGGCCAGCGCGCGCCCTCCCCAAGTGGCCGATGGCCTGACCAAGGGTGGGGCACGAGGGCAACCACTTGCCGAGCCGGCTCGCGACCCGAACCTACCCGACAGCCAGCCACCCAACGCCCGGGGCCGTTCGGACTTCGAAGAGGGCCCGCCCACGTCGCCCCGGCCCAACTAATCTGCCGTCTTCGGCAAGGTGGTGCCGGCTTCGCGAGCGCCAGCCTCCCGAGTCTCGGGGGGCGAACGCGCTTGCACGAGCGTTCGGTCTCGATTCGTTGAGCTCGTCGCTTTGCGGGCTCGTCGCGCTCTGTCGGGGTCGCGTCAGAAGCGCACCCCGAATTCAGAAGTCCGCGCGGTGGGTACCACCGGGCCGCGCCCGCTGGTCGCCTTCTCGGTCGAGAGCGCGTAGGCCGCCGCCGCGCCGCCGACGACCACCACGCCCACCCCCGTCCAGAACCACCATTGCGACCAGAAGGGCCGCGCGTCGACGGCCCGTTCGCGAAACACCACGACGCGCTCGGTCGGCCGGGCGTCGCCCTGCTGGCTGAGCTGCACCGTGATCAGCGTCGGGCTGCCGCTCGGCAGCTCGATCTCTTCGCGGTACGGCTTGTAGCCCTCGGCGCTGATTTCGATGACCGCGCGCCCCGCGTTGACCGGCACCTCGAGCGGGCGGTCGGGCAGCTTGGTGCCGACGACGGTGTCGCGCACGAGCACGCGCGCCCCGGCCACGTTGACGTTGACCTTGAGCAGGGCGACCTGGTTGCGCAACAGCGTGATGCGCTTGTCGAGGTTGGGCGCCTGCTCGAGCTCGCCCGGCGAGGCGTTCGCCTTGAAGCGCAGAAACCAGGCGAGCGCGTCGGCATTGCGGCCGACCTTCTGGGAGGCGGCGGCGAGGTTGTAAAAGAGCTTCGGGTCGTGCGACAGGCTCGCCGCTTCTTGGTAGGCGACAAGGGCGTCGGCGTAGCGCCCCTCGTCCCAGGCCTGGTTGCCCTGGCGCCGCAGTTCGTCCGCTCGGGCCGCGTCGCCGACGAGCCGAGGGGCGAGCGCGGCGCCCGTACTCGTCGGTGCGGGCGCCTGGGGCGACGCGGCGGTGCTCGCGACCGCCGCCTGCGACGCGCTGGGGGGAGGGCCGGCCTTGGGTTGCGCGCTCGCCGCCGACGTCAGGGCGCCGAGGGCGAGGGCGAGCATCGTGGTAGAGAGCCTTCGGGCGAGGTTCGTCGAGTTCATGCGAGGGTGCCTAAAAACCTTTCGACGTCCGAGCGTTCGGTGGGCTTTGCTGGCTCCGGAGCTGCGGCGGGGGCAGCGGCCTTGGGCGGCCCTGGAGCCGTCGCGTGGGCAGCGGGCTCGGCCGCCGCCGGGGCGACGGGTGCCTTGCCTCGGCGCGACGGTGAGGCGGGGCGAGCGGCGGCGGGCGCGCTCGGCGCTTCGGCGGGCGCCTTCGCCTCATGTGTCGTCGCGGTCGAAGTGCCCGCCCCGAGCTCTCGCGGCGCGCCCCTCTCGGGGGCCGGGGCCGAAGGCGAGGGGGGCGCCGGTTCGAGCGAGGCGGCGAGCGGCGCCGACGAGGCCGCGAGCGGCACCCCGCTTCGAGCCGACGCGCCCGCGCTGGGCGTCTCGTCGGGCGAGGTCGCGTGCAGGTCGGGGGCCGCGTCGTAGTGCAGGCGCGCCGCCCGAAGGCCCACCGTGAGGCTGCCGCCCACGAAGAGCCCGACGGTCACCAAAGCGAGCCAGAGCCCCCGCGACAGCGAACCGGCCCTCGCCTCGGCGGGCCGTGGCGGCACGACGTGGCTCTTCGCCCCCGTCGTGGTGCTCTCGCTGAGCGCGTCGGTGTCTGACGGGCGCGGCGGCGACGGCGCCTCGGGCGCCGAAGGAAGGGTGGCGCGCGGGGTCGAACGGGGCGAGCGCGTCGGCGAGCTCGCGCACCGTCTGGAAGCGACCCGCGGGCTCTTTGCACAGGGCGCGTTCGACGACGGCGACCAGCGCCGCGGGCAGCTCGGGGCGCAGCGCACGCAGCGGCGGCGGGTCTTGCGTCGAGACGGCGTAGACGACCCCGAGCGCGCCCTCGCCCTGAAAGGGCAACTTGCCCGACACGAGCTGATAGAGCGTAACCCCCAGCGACCAGATGTCGGTGCGCGCGTCGACCGAGCGGGGCGAGCGCACCTGCTCGGGCGACATATAAAGGTAGGTGCCGAGCGGGGCACTGGTCGCGGTGCGGTAGTCGGCGGGGCCCGCGTCGCTCAGCTTGGCGATGCCGAAGTCGACCACCTTGACGAGGCGGCGCTCGCCCTCGACGCTGAGAAAGAGGTTCGCGGGCTTGATATCGCGGTGCACGATGCCCGCCCGGTGGGCCTCGTCGACGCCCTCGCACGCCTCGCGCACGAAGCGCACGGCCTCGTCGACGGGCAGCGGCCCGCGCTTGCGTAGCTCGTCGCGCAGGCTGTGGCCCTCGAGGTACTCCATCACCAGGTAGGGCAGGCCCTCGGGCGAGGTGTCGACGTCGTAGACGCGCGCGCTGTGCGGCCCGCGCAGCCGGGCCGCCGCGCGGGCCTCGTGCTCGAAGCGATAGGCGAGCTCGGGGCGCGCGGCCACCTCGGGCAACACCACCTTGATGGCCACCCTCTGCCCGAGCCTCAGGTGTGTCGCCTCGTAGACCGCGCCCATGCCGCCCTGGCCGAGCTTGCGGGTGAGCCGATACTTGCCAGCCAGCGTGGTACCCAACGCGGGGAGCAGGTCGCCAGAGGTCATGCCAGAAGCTCGCTCCGGAGAAAAACGGGTCGAGGGCCGCCGCTCGGCGGGCCCCCGCTCAATGCGATCACACGCGATGCCCCGATGCCTATCGTACGGCCACGCTCCGCGAATTGCCTAGCCACTTCTTGGATTCTTTTCTGCCAATAAAGTGAGGTTTGTACATGAGCGATACGGCCAGCCCCCCCTGACGGCTCGTGGGCCGGGCGCTGTGCCTGGCGGGGGTCAGCCGACACCCGCGACGGCCCCACGGTCGGGTCAGCACGCCGAAGCGACAAAACGAACGAGTCGAAACGTGCCCCCCGAGTCGCCCCGTGAATCCTTCAAGGTAGGCCCCCTCCCGAAGCGACAAGTCGATCAAATCGATAGGCCCTTCGTGCGACATGTCGAACGAAGACCTGTGGTGCTCTTCGAGCTAAGAATCGACTTGAATGCATGAGGTCTGTTCGATACGGTCGGGCCTATGAGAATGCGCCTCGGCAGGTGGGGGCTTTGCGCACTCGTGTCCCTTTCGGCGAGTGGCTGCCAAGAGCCGACGCAGGTCGAGCTACGAGTCTCGACCGACCTGCCCTGCGACCGGGTGCACGGCACCACCGTCACCGTCGGCCCGCGCGGCGAGCTCGAGGCCGCCCACCCCGCCACCTCGCTCGCCACCTGCGAGGCGGGCGACGACGGCGCGCAGCACCTGGGCTTCGTCGTCTTCGTGCCTCGGGGCGAGGACGACGAGGCTTTTGCCATCAAAGTCGTCACGGCCGTCTCGGCGCGCTCGCCCGACGCCTGCCAGCCGGGCGAGGGGTCGGCGCGGGGCTACCAGGGCTGCATCGTGGCGCGGCGCGAGCTGCGCTACCGGCCCGGGCACACGCTACGGCTCGAGGTGCCCATGCTCCAGCAGTGCGAGGGGGTCGAATGCACCGTCGACAGCACCTGCTTTGACGCCACGACCTGCATGCCGGCGGGCGTGACCTGCACCAAGGAGGCGTGCACGATCGATGACGCTCCCGACCTGCGCTTTGCCAACCCGTCGGGGCCGGGGCCCGAGGCCGGGGGGGCGGCGGGGGCAGCGGGCGGCTCTGGGGGCGAGGCGGGGGCGGGCGGCCAGGCGGGGGACGGGGGCGAGGCGGGGTCGGGTACCGGTGCGAGCGCAGGCAACGGCCCGGGCGGGTCTGGAGGCACGGGCGAGCAGGGAGGGGGAGGAGCCGGGGGGGGGCGCCTGTCGTGAGCCAGGTCGTGGCGGGCGGCTTGCACAGCTGCGCGATCGTGGGGGACGGGGAAGTGTATTGCTGGGGGCAGAACGACGTAGGCCAGTTGGGCGACGGCACCCAGAGTGGCCGGCCCTTCGCCAAGCCCGTCTTGCAGTCGCCGGGGGATTCGCCGTTGACCGGCGTGCAAGCCCTGGCGCTCGGCTATCGTCACAGCTGCGCCTTGCTGACGGGCGGCGAGGCCCGCTGCTGGGGGCGCAACGACTATGGCCAGCTCGGCGACGGCACGCAGACCGACCGGCTCACGCCCGTGCCCGTGCTGCAGTCACCGGGGGGAGTGAAGCTCGCTGGCGTGCAAGCCCTGGCGCTCGGTGGCGTGCACAGCTGCGCGTTGCTGACGAGTGGCGAAGTCCGCTGCTGGGGGCACAACAGCGACGGCCAGCTCGGCGACGGCACGACGACCGACCGGCTCGCCCCCGTGCCGGTGCTCGAGGCGCCGGGGGGGCCGCCGCTGACCGGCGTGCAAGCCCTGGCGCTCGGCTATCGTCACAGCTGCGCCTTGCTGACGGGCGGCGAAGCCCGCTGCTGGGGATACAACGTCTCCGGCCAGCTCGGCGACGGCACGACGACCCACCGGCTCGGCCCCGTGCCGGTACTCGAGGCGCCGGGCGGGCTACCCCTGACCGGCGTGCAAGCCCTGGCGCTCAGTGGCGTGCACAGCTGCGCGTCGCTGACGAGTGGCGAAGTCCGCTGCTGGGGGCAAAACTGGTACGGCCAGCTCGGCGACGGCACGCAGACCGACCGGCTCACGCCCGTGCCCGTGCTGCAGGCGCCGGGGGGGCCGCCGCTGACCGGCGTGCAAGCCCTGGCGCTCGGTGGCATGCACAGCTGCGCGTCGCTGACGAGTGGCGAAGTCCGCTGCTGGGGAGCCAACTCCATTGGCCAGCTCGGCGACGGCACGACGACCCAGCGGCTCACGCCCGTGCCCGTCCGCGTCTCGCCGGGGGGGCCCTCATTGACCGGCGTGCAAGCCCTGACGCTCGGTGGCGGGCACAGCTGCGCGCGTCTGAGTACAGGCGAGGCCTCCTGCTGGGGATACAACGACTACGCCCAGCTCGGCGACGGCACGACGACCCAGCGGCTCACGCCCGTGCCCGTCCGCGTCTCGCCGGGAGGGCCCTCGCTGACGGGCGTACAAGCCCTGGCGCTCGGTGGCATGCACAGCTGCGCGTCGCTGACGAGCGGCGAAGCCCGCTGCTGGGGGTACAACGTATATGGCCAGCTCGGCGACGGCACCATATCAAGTCAGCCCAGCCCCGTTCCCGTTCTGCTCCCACCAAGCTCGGTATCGCCCCTGGGGGCACGCCCTTCGGCTCTGCCCGCTTCGATCGACTCGCCGCCCTTCGGGCTTCTCTCGCCCACGCGCTCTCTCGCCGCGCCCTTCGTCTCGTCGAGCCCCTCGGGCCCTTCGTTCGTCGTGCCCTGAACGTGCCTTTCGGTGCGCCAGGACAAGCCTGGGTGAGGAGGAAGCCATGGAGTAGCAGGACCAGCCGAAACTTCACGTCGCAACCCAGCGGGTTCGAGCCCCGCCCGGCGACGCGACCCCGTCGCCGAGAAGCCCGTCTTGCGTGGT
>DASTPP010000169.1:0-14898 GCA_035762175.1 Polyangiaceae bacterium
GGCACGGCGGGCGCGAGCGGCTCGGGCGGCGCGGCGGGCGGGGGCGGCCCGGCGGGCGGCGGGGGCGGGGCCGGCGGCGGGGTGGGGGGCGCGGGCGGCGGCGGGGGCGTGGTCGACGTGCGGCTGCTCGCGTTCAACGACTTTCACGGCAACCTCGAGGCGCTCAAGTCGCTGACGGTCATCACGAAGGCCAAGACCGACACGACGCCCGAAGAGAAGGTCGAGGCGGGCGGCGCCGCGTACCTGGCGGCGCACGTCGCCGCGCTGCGCCAGGGCCAGCCGAACACGCTGGTCGTCTCGGCGGGCGACCTCATCGGCGGCACGCCGCTCACCTCGGCGCTCTTTCACGACGAGCCCACGATCGAGGCGATGAACGCCCTCGGCCTCACGGTCAACGGCGTCGGCAACCACGAGTTCGACGAGGGCCGCGACGAGCTCTTGCGCATCGTCAACGGCGGCTGCCACCCGGTCGACCAGTGCGACTTCACCCCGCCCGGCGCGCCGGCGCCGACCTACGACGGGGCCGACTTCGCCGTGCTCGCGGCCAACGTCGTCGTCGAGGCGACGGGCCAGACGCTCTTGCCGCCGACCCACGTCGTCGAGCGGGGCGGCGCGAAGGTCGCGTTCGTCGGCCTGACGCTCGAGGGGACGCCGTCGGTCGTCACGCAGAGCGCGGTGGCGGGGCTGAGCTTCCGCGACGAGGTCGAGACCGTGAACGCCCTCGTGCCCGGCCTCAAGGCCCAGGGCGCCGACGCCGTCGTCGTGGTCGTGCACCAGGGCGGCGTGCAGAAGGGGCTCTACAACGAGTGCGTCGACCTCGCGGGCGACATCGTCGCCATCGCCGAGGGGCTCGACCCCGCGGTCGACGTGGTCGTCAGCGGCCACACCCACCAGGCGTACAACTGTACGGTCGGCGGCAAGCTCGTCACGAGCGCGCTCTCGGCCGGGCGCGTGCTGACCGCGATCGACCTGCGCGTCGACCGCGCCGCCCACGCCGTGGTCGCCAAGTCGGCCGAGAACCACATCGTCACGCGCGACGTCGCGCCCGACCCGACCGTCGCCGCCCTGCTCGACGTCACCCTCGCCACGGCCGGCCCGCTCGCCAACCGCGTCGTCGGGCAGATCGAGGCCGACATCTTGCACGAGCCCACCTCGCCCACCGCCCCGAGCGGCGAGACGCCCCTCGGCGACCTGATCGCCGACGCGCAGCTCGCCGCCACGAGCGCGCCCGACCAAGGCAGCGCCCAGATCGCCTTCATGAACCCGGGCGGCATCCGCGCGCCCTTGCTCTTCTCGCCCGGCGGCACCGTCGCCGACGGCAACGTCACCTACGGCGCGCTCTTCGCCGTGCAGCCCTTCGGCAACTACCTCGTCACGATGACGCTCACGGGCCGGCAGATCGAGACGCTGCTCGAGCAGCAGGTCACGCCCCTCGGCACCGAGCGCGGGCGCATCTTGCAGGTCTCGAACGGGTTCACCTACGCCTGGGACCCGAACAAGTTCGTCGACGCCGCGGCCCGCAAGCCCGACATCGACCCGGCCACCATCAAGCTCAACGGCGTCACGCTCGACCCGAACGGCTCGTACCGGGTGACGGTCAATAGCTTTCTCGCCGGCGGCGGCGACGGCTTCGCCGTCCTCAAGGAGGGCGCCTCGCGGCTCGACGGCGGCGACGACCTCGTGGCGCTCGAAGCGTACGTCGCGGCGCACTCGCCGGTCGCGGTGCCCCCGGCCGACCGCATCACGCGCCTCCCCTGAAGCCCGCACGAGACAGGCCCGGGCGAAGCCGGGCAGCCCCGCCCACAGGCTTGGCCACGCTTGCGCCCGACGGGACAAGCGTGGCCAACGACTAGCCCGCCGACCGTCCAATCCGGTCGGCGGGCTAGAAATTGCTTCCAAGCTAGAGCCGCTCGACCAGACCATGCCCAAGGCTGGGCATGGTCCGGTCGGCGCTCTAGCCCGCCTCGAGCGTCGGCCGAATCCCCACGCTACCGCGGACGGTGTCGCGCAACGCCGCGAGAAAGAGCGACGCCCGCCGGGGCGCCCGCCGGGCCGAGGGCAAGATCGCGTAAAGGGAGAGGTCGGCCCAGTGCCACGCGGGGCAGACGCGCCGCAGGGCGCCTCGCCGCAGGTCGTCGGCGACGAGGTACTCGGGCATCACGGCGAAGCCGATGCCGCCGAGCGTCAAGGCCCGGAGCCCCTCGGCCGTATTCGTCTCGCCGCGCACCGAGACCACGATCTGCTCGCTCTCGCCGCGCGGGCCGCGGAAGGACCACACGTCCGCGCGGGGCAGCAGCACGTGCCGCGCCCAGGGCGCGCCCGCGAGCCCGCCCGGCCGTTCGACCGGCCACGCGTCGGCGAGCGCCGGCGCGCCGACGATGACGTCGCGCACGACCCCGAGCTTGCGCATGACGTAGCCCGAGTCGCGCGGCGCGCCGAGGCGCACCGCGAGGTCGAAGCGCCCCTCGATGAGGTCGCGCACGTCGTCGTCGGTCACGACGTGGACGCTCAGCCCGGGGTGCTGCGCGCCGAGCCGCGCCGCGGCCGGGATGACGAAGCGCGCCCCGAGGTCGTGCGTGGTGGTGACGCGCAGCGTGCCGACCACCGCGTCGCGCTGCTCGGCGAGCACGGCCTCGACCCCCGCCGGCGCGTCGGCCACGGCCGCGGCGAGCGGCACGATCTGCTCGCCGGCCTGCGTCAGCCGCAGGCGCCGCGAGGTGCGCTCGAACAGCCGCACCGCGCAGCGCTCTTCGAGCGAGCGCACGTGGTCGCTGACGACGCTCTTGGCGAGCCCCAACTCGCGCGCGGCCGCGGTGAACGAGCCGCGCCGGGCGACGGTGACGAAAATGGCGAGCAGGGGGAGGTCGCGCGGGCGGAGCATCGTTCGGTTGTACCGTACGACGTGTCCGAATTCAGCCGCCTGGTTCGGGCAACCCCGGCGGCTTACGTTCGGGAGCGATGCACCGACGAACCTCCTCCGACCTCTCGCTCGCGCTCGCTTGCGCCCCCCCTTCGCCGCCGCTTGCGGCGACGACTCCGACGCCGGGGCGCCCCCCTTCGCCGACCGGTTCCGCGTCGAGGGCGGCCTCAGCGTCGAGCACCGGGACTGCACTCAGGACGCCGTGCCGGCCGACCCGGCCAAGAACCGCAACGGCAGGCTCGGGCAAGTGACCCCGTGAGCGCCGCCGTCTGGGGGGTGAGCGCCCGCGCGCCGAAGGTGCCGCTGCCCATCGTGCTCTTCGGCGCCCTGCTCGTGCTCATCGGCGTCGCGGCGGGGGCGGGCCAATACGTGGCGCCGGAGGCGACCTTCGCCGGCCTGCCCGCGCTCACCCCGCCGGTGGCGAGCGCCGTCTGGCAGGTCGGGTCGCGCAGCCTGGCGCAGGCCGCGGCGCTCGCGTTCGCGCTCTTGCTCCGCGACCGCCGCGCGCTCGGCGTCGCGTTCGCGAGACGAAACGTCGCGCGGGAGCTGGCAGAACGGCGCGCGAGGGCCGACGGAACGGCGCGCGGTGGGCGGGCCCGCCGGGGACGTCCGCCGGGCACCCCGAACTCGCCCTCCTGAAAGGAGGGCTCAAACAGCGGGGCCCCCGCCCTCTGGACGCCCCCGGCGGGCCCGCCCACCGCGCCGGAACGTTGGCGACGACGGTCGGACAGTCGACGATGATGACAAGCTGAGCACAGCGTAGGGCGGTCGCCGGGTCGGCGGGGCCTTCTGGCGCCCGAACGCAGCCTTGAGACGGGCAAGTCTTGCCGTTTTCTGACATTTTGCCAAGGTTCAACCTTTGACAATGTGTCGCAAACGTCATCTTCTGGCTTCAAAACCATGCAAAACCATGCGTCTCATGCTACGATCTCTCTGTCCAAGCATCACCTCATGACCTTATGGGCCGACAGCGAAGGCCCGAACGTTCGAATTGTGACTAAAATGACACGAATAGCAAGGTTGAACCTTCTTATCATGACGTTTTTCTCTGTGTTCACCCCCTTGCAGGGGGGCGATTGTGACATGGTCAGGCGTTCTGCTCGGGCCCGAGGCGCCGGCGCGGGTCGGGCGTGAGGTGAAGGCGGGTGGCCGATGGCAGCGATGCGCAGGCGAGACGTGAGGGCGGGTGGCCGATGGCAGCGATGAGCCTTGGTGAGTTCGCGACGACGCTCGGGGTCGCGCGGCGGGTCGTTCCCAGTTGGGTCGCGCGCGGGCTCGTGCCGCGGCGGCGGCGGCGCGGGCCGAGAGCGCGCGACGACGAGGCGACGGTGCGGCGCGTGGGGGCGGCGCCATGAAGACCTCGCTCGACCACTTGCCCGACGCCAAGCGGGCGAAGCTCGCGGCCATCGCCGCGCTCTTCCGCGAGAAGGTGCCGCTCGGCCTGCTCGTTCTGTTCGGCAGCCACGCCCGCGGCGACTGGGTCGACGACCCCGAGACCGGCTACCAGAGCGACTCTGACCTGCTCGCCGTCACCCACGACCCCGCGCTGGCCGACGACGTCGGCTTCTGGCGCGAGCTCGAAGCGCGCTTGCGCGAGGCGGCCGCGCCCAGCCCGGTCACGCTCATCGCGCACGCGGTCACGTTCGTCAACCGCGAGATCCGAATGGGGCAGTACTTCTTCGTCGACGTCGTGCGCGAGGGCGTCGTGCTCTACGACGCGCGCCACGTCACCCTCGCGACGCCCAAGGCGCTCAACGATGACGAGCGCCTCGACCTCGGCCAGAAGAACTTCGCCCACTGGTTCGAGAGCGCCAGCGGGTTCTTTCACGGCTGCCGCTACTACGCCGCGCGCGGCCTGCTCAGCCACTCCGCCTTTCTGTTGCACCAGGCGGCCGAGCGCTATTTTCACGCCGCCAGCCTGGTCTTGAGCGGGTACAAAGAGCGCTCGCACGATCTCGAAGCGCTCGGCAAGAAGGCGGCCGAGCAGCACCCGCGGCTCGAGGGCGCCTTGCCCCGGGGCACCCCCGAAGACAACCGGCTCTTCCTTTTGTTGAAAAAGGCCTACATCGAGGCGCGGTACACGCCCTCGTACCGCATCACGCCCGACGAGCTCGCCGCCCTGCAGGTTCGCGTGCTCGGCCTCGCCGCGCCCGTGCGCGAGGTGTGCCTCGAGAAGCTCGCCTCGTTCCGCGGTCCCGACGCCGTCAGCCCCTCGCTGCCCCGTCCGCCCGCCCCGGGCGAGCCGCTGCCCGAAGGCCTGCCGCCGCCGCCCGACGACCTGGCCGCGCTGGGGCGCTGGGTGCGCGACGTGGCCGAGCTCATCGAGGCGCGGGTGCGCGAGGGCGAGCTGCGGGGCCGCGAGGTCGGGCGACGCGAGGGCAAAGAAGAGGGGCTGCGCGAGGGCGAAGCGAAGGGGCTGCGCGAGGGCGAAGCGAAGGGGCTGCGCGAGGGCGAGGCGCGGGGCGAGGTGAAGGGCAAGGCGGCGGCGCTCGTGACGGTGCTCGCGGCGCGCGGGCTCGCGGTCGACGGCGAGACCCGCGCGCGCATCGAGGCGTGCGCCGACGGTGCGCGGCTCGACCGCTGGTTGGCGCGGGCGCTCGTGGCGACGTCGGCGCGCGAGGTCGTCGACGACGAGTCGCGCTGATCCAAGCGGCGGGGCTCGGGGCGGCCCAGCCTCGTCTCCGGCTCAAGGGGGCGGCGAGGCGAGCGGTCGAGGCGCCCGGCGCTCGAGCGCGCGGCCGATGGCGCGCGTCACGTCGCGGGCGAGCGCCTCGTCTTCGGTGGTCAAGAGGGCGGCCGAGCCCGCCACCCCGCCGCCGGTGAGCACGGTGTAGCGCGGCCGTTGCCGCCGCCGCCAGCGGGTGCCGAGCGCCCAGACGAGCGCGCCGCCGATCATGTTCGGAATGCCCAACCACCAGTCGCCGGCCTCAAAGAAGCGGGCGCCCTGCTCGGCGAGGCCCGCGACGTAAAAGAGCAGCCAGCCGACGACGTAGAGCGCCCCGGCGGCGCGCACCAGCCAGGACGCCGCGAGGTGGGCGTTCGCCGGCGAGAGACGTACGGAGCGGACGGCCTCCATGCTGATGGTCACGTTCGGCGCGACGATCGCGTTCGAGGTAATCTTGATGACGTCGGGCGCCTCGAAGAGGAGCTCGGCGCCGTCGGGGGGCGAGCGGTAGTCGGTCGTCACGGGGGCCCTGTCGCGCGTCGTTCGCCGCCGTAGCTTAAAACGCTCCGCGGCGGCAGCGGCGAACTTTCGCCGGGCGCGGGG
Source organism: Polyangiaceae bacterium (assembly GCA_035762175.1). Lineage (GTDB taxonomy): Bacteria > Myxococcota_A > Polyangia > Polyangiales > Polyangiaceae > DASTPP01. The sequence goes on from DASTPP010000169.1 coordinate 6,189, forward strand.
CGCGCCGAGCGGCTCGGCGGCCCGGCGCGCGGGGCCCCGGTCGACACGAGCCTCGTGGGTGAGTACCCATTCAAGCTTGGTCGGACGAAGGCCCCCGCCGCCCGAGAGCTCGGCCGGCTCACGCGGCCCTACGGCGCGAGCGGGACGCGCAGGACCTTCATCGGCACCGGCGGCGTGCGCTTGCGCCCCTTCATGTTCGCGTGCAAGAGCAGCGAGTCGCCGTCGATGGCGCCGGTGGCGATGCCGTCGAAGTGCGGGTTGTACGACTCGAGCACCTCGGCCGAAACGATGCGCGACCAGTCGCCCGCCGTGCGGTAGCGCATCACGCGCCCGGGGTCGTGCACGCAGTTCTGTACCCCGATGATGTCCGTCTTGTAGAGGTAGAGGCCGTCGATGCAGCCGCTGGCGACGTCCGCCGGCTGCTCGAGGAGGTGCGCCTTCTTCGTGGCGACGTCCACGCGCGTGATGCCGTGCCAGCCGGCGACGATCAAGAAGCGGCCGTCGGGCGTGACGGCGATGCCGTTCGGGTCCGGCAAGCCGTCGACGAACTTCGTCGCCGCGTCCGCGCCCGGGGGGACGGCCCACACGGCCCCGGAGTTCGAGGCCGTCGCATAGGCCGTGCCGTCGGGCGCGACCGCGACGTCGTTGAGCAGGTCCTTGTCCGCGCGCTCGATGGGGTACGCCTTGAGCAGCGCGCCGTCGCCGAGGCGAAACCGGAAGAGCCCCAGGACCATCTCCGGCTTGCGCTCGCCGAGCGCGTTCGAGACGACCCAGAGCTCGCCGCGCGCGTCGTCCACGCGAAAGCCTAGCGCCCCGGCGAGGCCGCCGGTCTTGGCCGCGACGAGCTGCTCGACCGTTCCGTCTTCCGCGACGGCGATGATCTGCCCTTTGCTGCCGAGGCTGTAGAGCTTGCGCGTGGCGCCCGAGTAGGCGACGCCTTCTCCGAGCCACTCGCCGTCCACCGTGTACGCGACCCGCGCGCGGAGCACCGGCGGGTGCGCGCGACGAATGCGCGCCTTCAGCTCGTGAAACTTCGGATCGTCTTTCAGCGCGCCGAAGTCGTCCGGGCGCGGGTCGAGCCCGGCGCCGAGCGCGTGCATCTTCTCGAGGGCCGCCAGCGCCTGCTCGCGGTGGCCCGCCTGGGCATGCACCGCCGCGACCCAATAGAGCACGGCGCCGTCGTTCGGGCGTCGCCGGTGCACCGCGTCGATCTGCCGCCCCAAGTCTTTCACCGCCGGCGGCAGGCTTTCTGGCTCAATCTGGAGGCTCGGCGTGGTCGCGCACCCCACGGCGAGAAAGAGCAACGGGACGATGGCGAGGCGCATGCGCGATCTGTTCTACGGCCCGGCGCGCCCGCTGGCGAGGCTCGCGACGCTTCGGCACGTCGCGACATGGTTCAACGACGGCGGAAGGCGCCCCGGCCCCCCCGACGCGCCTCCCCCGCGAGCGGGGTTGCTCCGACGCCGCCGAGCCCTCGAATTGCACCGGGCGCGCCGCCGTCGCCCGGCCGCGCGCCCGCCCGCGGCACGGGGCGCCGCGGAGGCTCGAGGCGCGCTACGATGCGGGGCCGATGGCCGACCCCTTCGCCGAGCGCCACCGCATCCCGACCCGCGCCGGCGCCTTCGCGGCGCTCGCGGCGGGCGACGCGGGGGCCCCGCTCGTGCTCTGTTTGCATGGCTTTCCCGACACGCCGTACGGCTTTCGCGGGGTGATGGCGGCGCTCGCCGAGGCGGGCTTCCGCGCCGTCGCGCCCTGGGCGCGCGGCTACGACCCGAGCCCGCTCGAGGGGCCCTACGACGCCGACCGCCTCGGCGACGACGCCCTCGCGCTCGCCGACGCGCTCTCGCCCGGGCGCCCCGTCCGCCTCGTCGGCCACGACTGGGGCGCCGTCGCCGCCTACGCCGCCCTCGCCCGCGAGCCCGCGCGCTTCGCCCGCGCCGCCACGCTGGCCGTGCCGCACCCGCAGGCCTTCTTCGAGCACCTGCGCCGCTCGCCGCGCCAGGCCCGAAGGAGCGCGTACATGGCCTCGCTCGGCCTCGCCCCCTTCGCCGCGGCGCGCCTGCAGTCCGACGACTACCGCCCGGTCGACGAGCTCTGGGCGCGCTGGTCGCCGGGCTTTCAGCCGAGCGACGACTACCGGCGCGAGCTCAAGCGGTGCCTGCGCGCGAGCATGCCCGCGCCGATCCGGTATTATCGCGCGCTCTTCCGGCCCCCGGCCGAGGCGCTCGCCCGCGCGTCGCGGCCCCGCCCCGTCCGCACGCCGACGCTCTACCTGCACGGCCTGCGCGACGGCTGCGTCGAGGCGCGCGCGGCCGAGGGCCAGGCGCGCTTCTTCGTCGGGGGCCTCGAAGAGTGCACGCTCGAGGGCGTCGGGCACTTTTTGCACATCGAGCGCCCCGACCTCGTCGCCGAGCGCCTCGTCGCCTGGCTGCGCGCCGGCTGAGGGCGCCCCGCTACTTGCGCTCGCAGAGCACGCGGCCCGGCCCGTTGCCGCACGTGCGGTTGTTCATCGAGAACGGGGGGTTACCATCGCGGTTCATCTCGACGCACGACTCGCCCGCGAGGTTGGTCGGCTCGTCGGGGTTCGCGCCCGGGTTGGTGCCCCAGGGGAAGCCGCCCGGGGTGGTGAACGACCAAGGCTCGCCGTTGTCCCAGGCGTAGGCGCTCGCGTTGCCGACGTTGCCCGACGTCGCCCGGGCGCCGAGCCAGATGTTGCCCGAGGCGAAGCGCTGCACCTCGTCGAGCACGTCGTTGTACTCGTCGACGGTGCTGAGGGCCCCGATGCCCGCGTTGAAGTCGGCGCAGGCCTGCGCCGCCCCGTTGCGGTTGAAGGAGCCAGACGGGCTCAGGAGGACGAAAAAGCACGACCCCGGCGCGCTCTTCACCTGAAACTCGTTGGCGCCGTCGCAAGGCACGCCCCCGCCCCCCTTGCCCGCGCCGCCTGCCTGGCCCCCGCCGCCCGCTTGGCCCGCCTGCCCCCCCGCGCCGCTCGCGCCCGCCACGCCGCCGGCGCCGGCCGCCCCGCCCACGTCAGCCCCACCTGCGCCGCTCGCGCCCTCGGTGATGAGCCCGCCGCTGCCCCCGCTGCCGGCCCCCGCCTCGTTCTGCGCCCCCCCTTGCCCCCCGACGACACCGCCGCCCGCCCCCTGAACGCCGGGCGAGAGCCCGCCGCCGCCCGCGCCCTCGCCGGGCGAGAGCCCGCCCGAATCGAGAGAGCAGTGCCAGAGCAGGGCGCCGAGGGCCGCCGGCGCCCACCACACGGGCTGCGTGCGCTTGTGGTGTAGCATGAACACCTTCTCGGCCCCCCCGGCCCGTGCGTCAAGGGGTGCTCGATTCGGCCACGACGCGACGCGCTATGGCTCGAGGGGCGGCACGACGATATCAGGTTGGATGGTAACATTCACCGGGACGGGCACCACGTGGCAGCCCAGCGCGTCGAGGCTCGCCTCGAAGGGCCCGACCTTTCTGGTCAGATACCCGGGCTTGCTCACCGTCACGGTGTAGAGGCCGGGCCGCTCGGGCAGCCCCGACCAATAGCAATCGCCGCCGCCGACGGGCGAGGGCACGAGCTCGATGTCGAGCCCGCCCGAGCTCGCGACGACCCTCGCGTCGCACACCTCGGCCCCCCGCTCGTCGCGGATGTCGACCGCGAGCGTCTCGACGATCTCTTCGGTGCAGGCCACCGTCGCGGGCTCGAGCCGCACGTCGATCTCGGCCGGCCGGACAGTGCACTGGTTCTCGGCGAGCTCGACGACCACCTCGGGCACGACGACGGTCTCGAAGCCGGGCATCGACACCGTCACCTGGTAGGTGCCGGGCCGCCCGTCCGAGCCGGACCAGAAGCAGGCGCCGTCGGGGCCCTTGCTCGCGCGCAGGGTCTGCTCCGACCGGCCGTCGCGCGCGACCACGCTCGCGTCGCAGAGCGGCCGCCCGAACGCGTCGCGGACGTCGATCTGGAACGACTCGACGAAGACGGGGGGGCACGCTGCGCGGCGCAAGGTGACGTCGACCCGGGTCGGCTCGACGTGACAGCGGTCGGCCGTCATGCCGACCACGACGTTGCGCCGCACGGCGGTCTCGAAGCCCGGCTTCGAGACCGTCAGCTCGTAGGTGCCGGGGCGCTCGAGCAGCCCGCCCCAGCCGCAGAGGCCCGGGCCCAACTCGGACAAGAGCTCGCGCTCGAAGGCGCCGTCGCGCGCGACGACCTTGGCGTCGCAGAGCTCGGCCCCCTGCTCGTCGCGGACGCTGAGGTTTAGCGACTCGACGGCGTAGTCTTGGCAGCTCGGCCCCTCGATGCGACGGACGTCTTCGACGACGATGCACCCGGCGAGCAGCGCGCTCAGCCCCGAAAGACCCAGAAACAAGCTCGATCGCATGGGCGAGGGCGCAATCAACATTCGGGCCAAGGCCGCGCCGGGCGCCCCCCGGCCGCGGCCGCGCCGCCGGGCCCCCCCGGGGCGTCTGGCCGCGATGTCAGGGCGGTGGCACAGCCCGGACAGGGCCGGGGCGCCCCCGCATCAGTGCAGCGAGACGCAGACGAGGGGCGGGTCGCCGGTGCAGGGGGCCCCGCCGCAATCGCGCGGCCGCTCGTCGGCGCTGCACACGCCGAGCTTGCCCGGCGCAAACTGACAGGACGCGCCGACCTTGGCACAGGAGCCGGCGGGCGCCGGGCCGCCCGAGGAGGGCGAACCGCCCGAGCAAGCGACCAAGGCCAAGGCGGCCAGCCCCGCGAGTGCTTTCACCCCCCGACGCTACCACGGCTGGGGGCGAAGGGCCGGGCCCCCTTATAACCGGGCCCACACCAGGCTGCCGGCCGACGCGAGCATCAAGGCCGCGACGGCCCCGAAGAAGAGCCGCGGCGCGAGCGGCGAAGCCGCCGCGGGCGCGACGGGCGTGCGCCGCGCGATGGCGAGCAGCATCGGCAGGGGCAAGAGCAGCTGCACGACGACGCCGGCGCCCCACACGTACACGACGTCGGCTTCGGCGGCCGCCCGCAGGGCCCGGACCGCGAAGGCCGCGAGCAGGGCCGTGCCCAGCCAGTGCAAGAGCACCCCCCAAAAGCGCAGGCGGTAGAGCCCGATCAGCCCGGCGGCGAGCAAGAGGGCGCAGGCCCCGAGCTCGACGCCGAGCGGGTCGTCCGCCCCGAGCAGGCCCGAGCTCGCGACGCCGAGGGCCTGAACTTCGGCGACCGAGAGCGCGATCGAGACGAGCAGCGTGCGCCGAAACGCCACCGGGGCGAAGGCCCCCCGGGTCGGGGCGTCGGCCCGCAGGCCCGCCGAGCCGGCCAGCAAGAGCGCGCCCCCGCCGCCCAGCACGACGGCGAGCGCCTCGCGCTCGAAGCCGTCGGGCTTCACCCAGCAGAGCACCAGGCCGAACAGAAACTGGGCCCACCAGAGGCCCCGCGCCGCGATCTGCGCGCCCACGTGGTTGAGGTTGAACAGGGCCAGCGACAGGGCGAGCGACGCGGTGACGAGCAGCGCTTGCCAGTCGAGCCGGTGCGGCGCGGCCGTGACCCGGGCCCAGACGGAAAGCAGCGAGCCCACGGCCACGACGACGCCGAGGCGCCGAGGCCAAGGCAGCCCGGAGGCCGGCAGAAACAAGGGCCGGGCCGCTACGTTCGACATGCCGCCAACCTACCCTCCGGCGCCCCGAAGGCTTCCTGCGGGCGGGGGCCGCGCCCCGCTACGCTCGCCGAGGGCCGTGGGCCCTGCGGTGACGCGCCCGCCGCGGTCGGCCCCGAGCCCTTCGGCGCCGCCGCGTTCACTGCGGTGGGCCCCGAGCCCCTCGGCGCCGCCGCGTTCACTGCGGTCGGCCCCGAGCCTTTCGGCACCGCCGCGCTCGTCGCGGCCGGCCCGATGCCCCGCCCGATGCCCGCCTCTGGTCGAGGGTCTGTGGTGGGTCGATTTTTCATGTTGAACCGCTCAAGGGCTTGTGCCATAGAGCGCCTCCCTGCCGGTTCGGCGACGGGCCAATAGCTCAATTGGTAGAGCAGCGGACTCTTAATCCGTTGGCTGAAGGTTCGAGTCCTTCTTGGCCCACCCCTCGATCGTTACCCCGGTTTTGCCTCGCATCGAGCCCTGCCTTCGTGCCCCGGCTCTGCTCGCGCCGGGCCGGGCGCTCGCCCTGACCTGAGCCGGGCGCGCTCGGCCCGAGGCAGGGCACCCCGAGACGTCGTTGACGTCGCCCCGCCTCGCCCCTCAGCCAGAGACCTGAGGCTCGGCCGAGCGCGCTGAGGCCGCGCGCGCCGCCCCGTCTCGGGCCTTATGGCACCGAAGTATCAGGCAGGGCCAAAAATTTGGCCGTCTGCCCCGCGCCTGGGCATGGGCTGGCCCGTGCGCCTCTTTCGAACCCGCTCGGGTGCGCGCGCCCTGGCTGCCCCGCATCTGCTCGCCCTCGCCGTGGGCGCCTGCACCCCGCCTCGCGGCGCAGCAGCCCTCTCCGACGCGAACGCCGCGGCCGCGGCGGCGCTCGGCTCCGCGCTCGGCTCCGCGCTCGCCGCCGCCGACGCGAACGCCGCCGGCGCGCCGGCCGCCGACGCGAACGCCGCCGGCGCGCCTGACGCTGGCGTGCCGGCCGCCGACGCGCCTGGCGCCGGCGTGCCTGCTGCCGGCGCGCCTGGAACCGACGCGCCGGCCGCCGACGCCGCGGCGGTGGCCGCCGGCCCGGTGCCCACCGGGGAGTCGCCCTTGCACCGCGACACGCAGGCCGAGCTGCTCGCCCTGCTCGCCCCCGCGCTCGCCCCGCCTGCGTCGCCCGAGGCGGGCGAGCGGGCGCTCGAGTTCTTGCGCCGCAACGTCGGCCCCGGCTCGCCCGCGCGCCTCAACCAGGGCAACGCCGCGCTCGCGCGGCACGCGATCGACGCGGCCGCGTGCCGGCGGGGGCTCGAGGGGCTGACGCTGCAGACGCCGGAGCAGCGCGCCGTCTGCGGCGCCGAGAACATGGTGCCCATCTACCGGGGCGGAGACGCGGCCGGGGCGCGCGCGTGCGTCGACCTCTTCGAGTTTCCCAACGTCGCCTGCGAGCTACCCTTCGTCTGGGCGTCGCCGACGCAGGCGAAGGCGATGTGCGAGGCGCAGGGCAAGCGGCTCTGCGCCCAGGACGAGTGGGTGCTCGCCTGCGCGGGCGACCCCGGCGGCGGGCCCGACCGGCGCTACGCCTACGGCGACGAGCTCGATCTCGCCGCCTGCAACACGAACAAGCCCGCCGCCTCGTTCGGCGGCCCGCCCTGCGACGCCGGCACGGCGGCGGACGCGTTCCGCACCTGCCGCACCAACACCGAGCCCGCGGGGGCCTTCCCGCGGTGCCGGTCGCGCTTCGGGGCCTTCGATCTGCACGGCAACGTGGCCGAGATCATGACCCGGCGCGACGACGACGGGCGCGCCGTCAGCCAGCTCAAGGGCAGCGCCTTCTTCTACGCCGACGTCGCGCGGCGCCCGGGCGAGGCGCTGCCGCCGCGCCGCCGGCGCGAGACCTACCCCGACCACTGCGCGCACGACCCGCGCTGGCACGTCGAGCCGATGGACCGCGCCTGGCACGTCAACTACCACCTCGGCTTTCGGTGCTGCAAGACCGTGGGCCCGCCCCCCGAGGCGCGCGCGGCGAGCCCGCGCGGGCGTCCGAGCCGGGGCGCCGTCCGGGGCGGCGGCGGGCGCGCGAAGGCCCGGGGCGGCGCCTGAATGATGGTCGATCGTGCGGCGCGAGGGCCGCTCAGGGCAGCTCGCCCTCTTCGAGCACCTCGAGCGCGTCGCCCACCCGCACCACCCCCTCGCCGTCGGGGATGAGGTTCACCGCGAACAAGACCGAGTTGCCCCGGCGCCGGTAGGTCGCGAGCGTGCGCAGGGGCTCGGCCGACCGCTCGCCCGTCGCGGGGTCGACGGTGGTGACCTGGCAGCGCCCGCAGGGCTTCGGGTTGCGCCACGTCACGCCGCCGAAGCGCATGCGCCGCCACCGGTCTTCGGCGAAAGCCGGGGCGCCGTCGACCACGACGTTCGGCCGGAAGCGCGCCATCGGCAGGGGCTCGGGCAGCCGGGCGTTCAGATCGTCGAGCGACGAGGCCGACGCGAGCAGGACCGGGTAGGCGTCGGCGTACGAGACCACGTCGCCCGGGCGCGCGTACGCGGGCTCGACCGGCCGCTCGACCTCGTCGGGCATGAACACGAGGCGGCAGTCGACGCCGAGCGCCTTCGACGCCCAGGCGCTCGCCGCCTCGTGCACCAGCGCCGGCCCCTCGAAGCCGAACACGCGCGTGCGCACCCGCGGCCCCTCGTCGAGGCGCAGGGGCAGCGACGAGGCCCCGGCCCCCGGGTAGCTGAGCCCGATGCCCTCTTCGCTCAGGGTCGTCCGCAGGAGGCAGAGCCGGGGCAGCCCGCGCTGGGTCAGAAAGTCGCCCCGCTCGTCGACCACCATCCAGCGGCGGTCGTGGGCGAAGCCCCGCCGGGTGATGCGCGCCGACGACGACGAGACGCCCCCGCACGCCTTGATCGGGTAGATGAGAAGGGAGGTGATTCGAATCGGGCTCACCCGCCCCTTCGACGCCTTCGGCAGCCGCCCGTCAAGGGGGGCGTCGCCCGAGCCCGTTCGACCGGGCCTCAGGCCCCCGGCAGCGAGGTGCGCCAGACGACGACCGGGCCTGATACGCGCGGCGGGTGACCTTGCGCGGCCGGAGGGCGGGTGCCCTGCTGTCTGAGCCGAAGGCGAGTTCAGGGTGCCC
>DASTPP010000170.1:0-66355 GCA_035762175.1 Polyangiaceae bacterium
ACCACGCAAGACGGGCTTCTCGGCGACGGGGTCGCGTCGCCGGGCGGGGCTCGAACCCGCTGGGTTGCGACGTGAAGTTTCGGCTGGTCCTGCTACTCCATGGCTTCCTCCTCACCCAGGCTTGTCCTGGCGCACCGAAAGCCAGGCTTAGTTCGCGGAATAGCCCCGAGGTGGTCGACCACCTCATTCTTACTTCGCGAACGAGCGTCGGGGGTGGTCGACCACCCCAAGTTTATTTCGCGAAGTAACTTCGACCCCCCCGCCGCCGTCCGAAGTTACTTCGCGAGATAACGTTGGGGCATGTCGACCACCCCAATTTTACTTTCGGCACTCGGCGGCATTTTTCAGCAACAATGGAAGGAGCGCCGGGCACCACGCCCGGGCCGACCCGAGCGAGCCGGGCCGACGCGCGCCGGCGCCCGGCCGAGCCCCGGTTGGACTGCCGATGCCTCACGTCAGACCGGCGTGGCTCGGGGCGCATGAGACCTTAGCGAGCGGCCAACCCGCTCGGGAGGGACTCTTCTCATGCGCACGCACACCATCGTCAGCACCTCTTTGCTCGCCCTCGCCGGCCTGTTCGTCGGCTGTGCCGAGGCCGAGGGCGGGCCCGACGCGGAGGCCGTTGACGGGCCCGTCGCCGAGCAGAGCGCGGCGTTCACCGTGGCCGCCAACATGACGTGGAGCGGGGCGGCCCACGACACCATCGACCTCATCCCGGGCACCGATTCGGGCTCGGCGACCGACGCCGACCCCACCTCGCACGAGGTCTATCAGGTGCAGGTGACGCCCCAGCCGAACACCTCGAACGGCTCGGTCACGGTGGTGAAGGCTTGGGCCGGCGCGAGCGAGGCGAGCTGCCCGACCCGCTCGCTCTCGGTGCGGGTCCTGCGGACCACCGCGGCGCCGGGCACCCTCGTGCCCATTTACAGCGAGATCCTCGAGACCGACGTGACCTCGACCTTCGTCACCGACGGCGGCGAGTTTCCGAACCCGCGCTGCGAAGCGAAGGCCTCGGTGCCCTTCGCGTCGACCACGACCAAGCTGCGGGTGATGGCCCAGGCGCGCACGCGCACGTTCTTCAATGGCACCCCGGTCTACGTGAACTCCGCCGCGACCGTGAGCGCGAAGGGCACCTCGCCCGCGCCCCACCTCACCGCGAGCCTCACCGTCGCGTCCGACGGCGCGGCGAACGCGTTCGTCATCAACACCGGCAACGTGACCGCCCCCGCCGTCGACGCCGACATCACGTACCGCTACAAGTTCTGCCCCGCGCCCTCGAGCACGTTCGAGAGCCCCATCTGCGAGCTCAGCGGCCTCTCCGAGTGCCGCGGCTCGTTCTGCCCGCCCGGCGGGTTCAGCTGGCCCTTCGGGCCGGTGCGCAAGGCGCTCACGTGCACCTGGACGAAGGACTTCCCCCAGGTGGACATCAACGCGAACGGCGGCGTCTTGAACTGGGTCTGGCACCAGGCGGGCGTCGAGGCGGGCTGCGGGCTCTGCGACCCCGACAACGCCAACTGCATCGACGTGTACTCGACCGTGACCGCGAAGTCGACGACGGCGCCCTACAGCTCGATGACGGCGGCGTACGACTTCGACCGGGCCGACGAGCTGTAACACCGACCGCGCCCGACTTTCCCCCGCCGGCGCCGGCCCGTTATCACGCGCCCGTCCGACGACACGGCGCCCTCCGTTCGGCGCGCCGCCGCCCCGGCCCCCCACGTCCGGCGCCCCCTCGCTCGCGGACCTTCCCGCCGGGACGGCCGAGCCGAGCCCGCCCGCCGCACGGGCCTCGCCCCGCGCGACTACCGCGAACGATTTCGGCACCATTAGCGCGACGGCGGTATTCGCCGGCGGGCCCGCCTCGAACGCTCGGCCCGGGCCGGTTGGGCCCCTGTCGAGCCTGGCCGCCGCCCTCACCGTGCTCTGCGCCGGGGCGGTGCCGCGCGAGCGCCCGCCCGGCCCCGCCGCCCTCGGCGCCGCCCTCGCGCCCCGCTCCGCTGCCGCCGGAAACGCCGCGGGCTGCCGGGCAAAGCGGGGTGGCGCCCCCCGAGCCCCTTCGGTCACACTCGGACGGCGATGCCCGAGACGCGACGCTCGACTTGCTCTTTCGACTGCCCCGACGCCTGCGGCCTCGTCGTGGAGACCGACGGCCGCTCGGTGCGCTCGGTGCGGGGCGACCCCGGGCACGGCTACACCCGCGGTACGCTCTGCCCGAAGGTGAACGGGTTCGAGCGAACGGTCCACGCTCCGGGCCGGCTGCTCACGCCGCTCGTCCGCACCGGCCCGAAGGGGCAGGGCGCGTTCAGGCGCGCCTCCTGGGACGAGGCGGCGGCGCTCATCGCGGAGCGCTGGCGGGCGCTCGTCGCCGCGCACGGGCGAGAGTGCATCCTCCCGTACACCTACGCGGGTACGATGGGGCTCATCCAGCGGAACGCCCAGGAGCCGCTGATGCACCGGCTCGGGGCGTCGCTGCTGGACCGGACCATCTGCACCTCCGCGCAGAACGCCGGCTGGGAGCAGGTGATGGGCCACACCCCCGGCTCGGACCCGGAGGACGCGGCCCACAGCGATCGGCTATTTCTCTGGGGCATCAACGCGCTGGCCACCAACATCCACTTCCTCACCCAGGTGAAGGCAGTACGAAGGGGCGGCGGCCGGGTCTTTCTCATCGACACCCACCGGCAGGCCAGCGCCGCGTACGCCGACCGGGTCTTTCTCGTCCGCCCCGGGTCCGACGGCGCGCTCGCGCTGGGGATGCTCCACCTGCTCGTCCGCGAGAACTTCGTCGACCGTGCCTTCCTCGCCCGCGAGGCGGTGGGGTGGGACGAGTTCGAGCGTCACGTGCTGCCGGAGCACCCGCCCGAGCACACCGCGGCGCTCACCGGCCTGCCCGTCGAGGACGTGCGGTTCCTCGCGCGGGAGTACGGCGGGGCCCGGGCGCCGTTCATCCGGCTCGGGGGCGGGCCGTCTCGCTACGGGAACGGCGGGCTGAACACCCGGGCGATGATCTGCCTCCCGACCGCGGTGGGCGCCTGGGCGAAGAAGGGCGGGGGGCTTCTCTCGAGCACCAACACCGGCGGGGCCTTCGATCTCCGCTCCTTCGTCCGGCCGGACCTGCTGCCCGGCCCCACCCGTACCGTGAACATGAACGCGCTCGGGCACGCGCTGAACGAGCTCGACGGGCCGCGGGTGATGGCTCTGTTCGTGGCCAGCTCGAACCCGGCGGCGGTGGCTCCGGACCAGAACGCGGTCTTGCGGGGCCTCTCCCGCGAGGACCTCTTCACCGTCGTCCACGAGCGATTCATGACCGACACCGCGCTCTATGCCGACGTCGTGCTCCCCGCGCCGACGATGCTAGAGACCGCCGACCTCTACCGGGCCTACGGCCACTTCTACGCCCAGCGAACGCGCCCGGCGATCCCGCCGCTCGGCGAGTCACGATCCAACTGGGAGACGATCCGGACCCTCGCGCGAGCCCTCGGTCTGACGGACGACGTGTTCCAGCTCTCCGCCGACGAGCACATCGACCTGATCCTCTCGCGGCGAACCCCCTGGCTGGAGGGCGTCGACCTCGACGCCCTGAACGCGGGCGAGGCGGTCCGGCTGAACGTGCCGCGCGGGGCCTGGCTCACCCCGTCGGGAAAGATCGAGATCAAGAACGACCGCCTCCACGAGCCGCTCCCGCGCCACCGCCCGACCCACGCCGACCTGGACGGCGAGGCGCTGCCGCTCCGGCTGCAGACGGCGCCGGCCCTCTACCGGCTGAACTCGTCGTTCACCGAGCGGGCGGAGCTGTCGAAGAAGCTGGGCGCCCAGACGCTCCGTCTCTCGCCGACGGACGCGGGGGCGCGGGGCCTGACCGCGGGCCAGCGGGTCACCGCCTTCAACGCGCAGGGTGAGGTGTCGTTCGTGCTCGAGGTCACCGACGCGGTGCCCCCGGGCATCGCGGTCGCCGAGGGCGTGCACTCGATTCAGCAAGGCAACGTGCGGAACGTGAACGGGCTGACCTCGCAGCGGCTCGCCGACGCCGGCGGGGGCAGCACGTTCTACGACAACCGGATCGACGTGCGCGCCGAGCCCCCGTGAGCTGTCCGGGCACGCCACCGATCGGCCGCGCTCGAGCGCGCACGCACGAGACGAGCCGCCGGACCGCCCCCGCCCGGGGCGTCCGACGGCGGCGCTGGTCGTGGCCGACGGAGGCGCAGGGCTCCTTGCCCTGGGGCCCCCCTACCCTTCGGCCGCGCGCGAGGGCAATTTCGGCCGGCGCCGGCGGGAGCTCTGCTCGGTTCTCGGCCGACGTGCCACACTCGGCCGCGATGGGCCTCGACGAGCTGCTCGGTCGCACTTCGACGCTACGCGTGCTGCGCCTCGGCCCCTCGGGCGCGTTGCTCGCCCCCGAGGGCACCACCGCCCCGGGGCCCCCTGCCTCGGCCGTCGCGCTGCCGCGCGCCGAGCTGCCCGAGGGCGTCGGCGAGGGCGACGCGGTCGAGGCCTTCGTTTACCTCGACCCGGCAGGTCGACCTCTCGCCACCACGCGCAAGCCCAAGCTCGAGCTCGGCGAGGTCGCCTTCCTGCGGGTCGCGGCCACGACGCGCTTCGGCGCCTTCGTCGACTGGGGCCTCGACCGCGATCTGCTCGTGCCCTTCGACGAGCAGACCTCCGAGCTGTCCGCCGGGCAGCAGCACTTCTTCGGCCTCTTCCGCGACACGAGGGGGCGGCTCACCGGTACGATGCGCGTCAGCGAGATGCTCGAGGCGGCGGAGGGGCAGTTTCGCGCCGGCGAATGGGTCGAAGGCGAGGCGTGGCGAAAGGAGCCGGGGCTCGGCGTGTTCGTCATCGTCGAGCGCGCGTTCGTCGGCCTGCTGCCCGAGAGCGAGCCGCACCGGCTCGCGCGCGGCGAGGCCGCGAGCTTCCGCGTCGCGAGCGTGCTGCCCGACGGCAAGATCCGCCTGTCGCTCCGGGGCCTCGCGTCCGAAGAGCTCGACGCCGACGCCGACGCCCTGCTCGCCGCCCTCGCCCGCCCGGGCGCGCCCAGGGTGGGCGATCGGTCGAGCCCCGAGCAGATCCGCGCCCTGTTTGGGCTGACCAAGAAGGCGTTCAAGCGCGCCGCTGGGCGGCTGCTCAAGCGGGGCGACGCCGAGATCGACGAAGACGGGTTTCTCCTCGTCCGGAGGCTACGGGCGTCGCGGGGTGCGTGACGCGCGCATGTGCCCCTCGACCGTTGGCCCTCGGGTCGTACCTCGGTAAAGTCGCGTGCGCGTGAGTTCGAGCCGCCGGCGCGCGGCGCCTGAAAGCGAGCAACGGCGTGCCGCCTGACGTATCTCCGCCGAACTGAAGCCAGCTCGTCGTCCACTTGTCGGTGATGGGGTTCATGGCGAACCACAGCCCCCCAGCCGGCCGCCACACCACGAGTTCGTCGCGCCCGTCGCCGTCGACGTCCCCGAGGAAGGGCACGTCCGCGTCCTGTAGGTAGAAGCCCGGGTGGTTCGTGAAGGACGTATCAATGATCTCGTTGGCCCGGTCGACCAGGCGCTGCTTGACGGGCGCCGGCACGTTGAGGGCCCGGTGAGCGAACTGACCGGCCCAAGCGACCTGGTAGGCAAACGCACCGGCGTGGGTGGCGCGTCGGCGCCGCGCGCGGGGCCCTCCGGGCGAGCCCGGGGCGAACGATGGGAGGTTCGACGAGGGCGTTTGAGCAAGTTGCTCAAGGCTGAGCAAGTTGTTGTTCACCCTTGTACGTCGCCCCCGGCGACCTGCCGCGGCCCGGGCCGGCCCCTTGCGCACTGCGGCGCGCTCGCGGGCGGCGGCGGCCGGGCCGCCAAAAAGCCCTTACTCTGGGCAAAGGATGGATGGACAATGGTCTCGGTGGCGGCGAACGTAAAGCACGTCACCATGCTCGGGGGGCCCTCCGGGGGGCATTTCTGACGAAGCCGGCGCAGGCCCCTGCCGGGCACGCCTCTTGCGTAGGCTTCGACCGAGTCCGGGGCCCGGCCCCTGCGTCCATGACGACTGGCGGCCCGCGGCGACCGAACGCCGAGGGGCCGCCCCCACTCCTCCCGTTTCGAGCCGACCGCCGTTGCGCTGTCTCCCCGAGGTTCTCCCTTGCCCGGGCGTGTGCACGCTCGGTCTGCCCCGAGGTGTTTCTCATGCTGAAGAGCGGGTCGCTTTGCCTACTGTCCATCGCCACGGTCTTCCTGACGGGCTGTCCGCTGCCGCCCTACGGCGACGCGCCGCCCCACGGCTGTCAGGGCCCCGGCTGCTACGACGACGATGACGACGACGATGGGTGCGGCGGCTGGGGCGGCAAGGGGGGCTACGGCGGCGGGGGCGGCTACGCCGGCGGGGGCGGCAAGGCCGGCTCGGGCGGCGGCGGGCTGCCCCTGCGGACGCCGATGGCGCTCGACGAGTACCAGCAGCGCCTGCGGCTCGACCTCGCCACGGTGCCGCGCGCCCAGCAGGCCGAGGCCGTGTACGTCGAGTTTCACGCGGCGTACAACAACCCCAACTACACCGACGGCGAGTTGGGCGTGTTGGTCAACGCGACGTTCAAGCTGCTCAACCAGCTCGACGTCCTCACGCCCTTCGCCGCCAGCGCCGGCTCCGTCGTCACCGACGACTTCGGCCGGCCGATCGCGGTGCGCTTCAACCCGTCGCGCTTCAACCTCGACAAGCAGCGAGACATCGTCGACGCCGTCGTGCGGCTCGCCCGCCGCCAGGACGTCAACGACCCCTTCTCGTGCGACGTGCCGGCCGTCCCCGGGCTCGACTTCTTGCACCTCGCCGCCAACGACGACGTCTTCGACCCCATCTTCCAGAACTTCGAGTCGGTCTACTCGAACGTCGCGCTGCGCAAGCTGCTCGTCAACGCGGGCATTCTGGGCCCCGATCAGCTCGTCTTCGACCCGGTCAGCGAGGCGCAGTTCCTCGCCAACGGCGTCACCAACGTCGCGAACGTCACCCTCTACGACGCGCTCGCCGCCGTCGACCCGGTCAACTTCAACCGTGCGACCCTCGACCTGCTGTACAACGACGTCGGCGACCGCGAGCGCCTCGTGCGCGGCTGCTTGCTCCAATCGAACGTGTCGGCGGGCAACCGCTGCATCGACCGCCTGACGCAGAGCTCCCCCTCCAACGGCGCGACGTACCTCACCTTCGACGTGCTGGCGTTCAACAACGCCGACCCGAGCAAAGACTTCTTCGCGGCCGCCTTCGTCGGCCCGGGCAACCCCGCGGGCGACCCGCTCGTGCGGCCCCACGATGGCATCGAGCCCTTCGCGATCGACGGGGGCGTGGGCATCTACCAGCTGCCCAACTCGATGCTCGGGTTCCTCGGCTTCAACGCCAACTTCCAGCTCGTGAGCAACGCGCTCCCCTACAACCTGAGCCCCTTCGACGGCAACACCCCCGCCTCGTCGGCCACCTGCAACTCCTGCCACGCGGGCTTCGCCATCCCCTTCAAGGACGCGATCAAGGACGCGATCGAGTTCTCGCCGGGAGGCCCCCTCGAGTTCAGCTACATTCTCAAGCGCTCGCAGGACCAAGAAGCCTGGGACGCCACCTTCGAAATCGACGCGGCGTCCTACACGGATGCCCTGCGCCAAGTTTACTTCGTGCGCCCCGAGGACGGCTTCCTGGGGGACGCCATCGGGGCGTTCAGCGAGGTGTATAAGCGCGACCTGTCGCCCCTGGACGCCGCGGCCGAACTCGGCCTGCCCGACGCCGACGCCTTCCTCGACGTGCTCGACAACCTCGACCTCGACGGCGAGTTCAGCGACGGCGTCATCTCGCGCGAGAGCTTCGTCCTCAACTACCAGGCGCTCGTCGATCAGGTGGCCAGCTCCGAACCAGACTTCTTGCGCGGCTGCGTCGTCCGCGACACGTCCGACGTGGGCGACTCCCCCACCGGCGACTGAGGCCCCGACGCTCGCGGGCCCCGCGGGGGCCGACGCGACGCCGGATCGACGCCCCCCTTCGGGCCCTCCCGTCGGGGGGCGTTTCGACGCCGCATCGCGTAGCTCGACGTATCCTTTGGCTCGCCCGGGCGCGCCCCGCCCGGGCCCCGCGACGGGAGCTGCCGCCATGAATCCCAGGGCGCTCTGGTTCTCCGCCGCCGCGTTCGCGCTCGCCGGCTGCCCGTCGCCGACTCCGCACCCTCATCGCCGAGACCGCCGAGGCCTCGCCGCTGGTCAAGATCACCGCCTCGCGCCACCAGGAGGGCGGCCTCAACCCGCGCACGGGCCGCCCGGCGGGGCTCTTTTTCGGCACTCGGCGGTATTTTCCAGCGGCGACGGAAGGGGCGGCGGGCTCCGTGCCCGGGCCGATGCTAGCGAGCCGGGCCGACGCACGCGGGCGAACCAACCAGCCACGGTTGGATTACTGATGCGCCGCGAGGCGGGCGAAGGTCTGCGCACCGTGCGCGTCGGGCCGCTCGCGCTGGCGGCGACCAAGTCCGGGTCGCTCGCGCACACGCGGCGCGCGCCGCTCGGCGTGGCCGCGCCGGCGCCGCCCGAGCCCGCGCCGGGCGGCGAGGGCCGAGGGCGGCGGGCTAGGCGCGCCCGCCGATTCGGGGCGCGCCTAGCCCGCCGGGGTTGCGTGCCGGGGGGCGGTGGGTGAGAAAAGCGGGCTTCGCCGATCGCCCGCCGCCCTTCGGACTATTAAACGGACGACCGATGGAACGCTCGCCCCCGCCGCCGCCGCGCTCGCTCTGCGCCGGCGCCCTGTCGTTCGTGCTCGTGCTCTCGTTCGCGCGCGGGGCGGGGGCGCAAGGGGGCGTCGGGGAGGCGATCGACTTCTCCTGGGACGCGCCCGCCTACTGTCCGAGCTCGGCCCGGGTGCTCGCGCGCGCGGGCGAAGAGCTCGGCGATCTGGCCGCGCGGCCGCTGCCCCGGGTGCGGGCGCGCGGCGAGGTGCGCCCCGCCGAGGGCGAGGGCCGCTGGCGCCTCTCGCTGCGCACCGAGGGGCCGCGCGGCGACGGCGAGCGCGCGCTCGAGGCCGACTCGTGCGAGCAACTGGCCGACGCCGCGGCGCTCGTGCTCGCGCTGCTCGTGCGGTCCGAGTTCGAACGAACCTCGGCCCCCGAGCCGAAGCGCAGCCCCGCGCCCGCCCCGCCGGCGGGGCCGCGGCTGCGGGCCGCGCTTCGGCTCGGGGCGCTGGTCGACGCGGGCAGCCTGCCCGCGCTCGCCCCGGGGGTGGGCGCGGCGGTCGCGATCGCCCGCGGCACGTTGGGGGCCGAGGCCACGGGGGCGGCGTTCTTTCCGCGGCGCGAACAGGAGGGGCCGCGTTCGGGCACCGGGGGGGACATCGGGCTCGCCGCCGGGGGGCTGCGCGCCTGCTACCGGCCGTTCCGCCCCTTCGCCGGCGGCTGGGACGCGGGCGGCTGCGCGGGGGCCGAGGTCGGCTATGTTTGGGGCGAGGGCTTCGGCCTGGCGAACGCCAAGCAAGGGGCGGGCCTCTGGTCGGGGGCGCTGGCGGGCGCCTGGGTCAGCGCGCCCCTCGGCGGGGTGCCGTTCGCCTTGCGGCTCGGGGCCGAAGGGGGGCGTACGCTACGCGCGCCCTACTTCGATATCGAGGGGTACGGCCGGGTCTTCGAGCCCTCGCCCTGGTTCGGGCGCCTCGGCCTCGGGCTCGAGTGGCGAACGCCGTGACGGAAACCCATGCCGCCGGCCACTCACGAGGGCTTGACCCTTTTCGCCGGTTTGTCTCAGGCTCCCGGGGCCATGTCGGCTGCGTCGCAGCGCGTCGCCCCCGAGGGGCGCCCGGCCGCGCGCGTCGAGGCGCCGCCCGCGGCGGGCGGCGTCCCCTTCGAGCTCGTCTACAATGACTACTTCGACTTCGTTTGGCGCAGCCTTCGCCGCTTGGGCGTGGCCGAGTCGAGCGTCGAGGACGCGCTGCAAGACGTCTTCGTCGTCGTGCACCGGCGGCTCGACGAGTTCGGCGGCCGTTCGTCGCTCAAGACCTGGCTCTTCGGCATCGCGCTGCGCGTGACGCACGACCACCGGCGGCGCGTGCGGCGCAAGGGCGGGCACGAGCCGCTCGACGAGGCCGTCGCCGACCCGGCGCCCGGGCCGCAAGAGAGGGCGGCGAACGCCGAGATGATCGGGCTCCTCGACCGCGCCCTCGACGCGCTCGACGACGACCGGCGCGCGGTCTTCGTGCTGGCCGAGCTCGAGCAGATGAGCGCGCCCGAGATCGCCGAGGCGCTCGGCGTCAAGCTGAACACCGTCTATTCGCGGCTGCGCCTCGCGCGGCAAGACTTCGAGCGCGCCTTCGCCGGGCTGCGCCACCAGGAGGGGCCATGAGCGAGCTGCGGCCCGATGTGAAGGCCTTTCTCGACGCCGCGCGCCCGGCCCACCTGACCGATCGGGGCGACCGCGACCGCATCCGCCTGGCCCTCGCGGCCCGGCTGCTCGCGCTGCCCTCCGGCGACGCCCCGCCGCAAGGGCCCGCCGACGCGCCCGCGCCGGCCCCCGCGCCGGCCCCCGCGCCGACGACCGCGCCCCCCCCGGCCGCGCCCCCCCCGGCGGTGGCCGCTTCGTCGGGGGCCTTCGTGGCGGCCAAAAAGGCGTTGATCGGGGCCGCCCTCGTCGCCGCGGGCAGCGCGTCGACGTTGATCTACGAACTCGTCGCGAGCGAGCCGCCGCGCGCCGCCGCTCCGGCGGCGACCTCGACCGAGCCGGCCGAGGCGCGCGCCGTGGGGCGGCCGGCGGCGCCGTCGATCGCCGACGACGTCGTTCCCCTCGGGAGCGCGCTCGCCTTCGACCCCGCGCCGTCGGCCGCGCTCGCGCCGCCCGCCCGCCCTTCGGTGGCCGCCCAGGTCGCCCCGCCCGCGACGGTCGCGCCGCCCGCGCCGCCCGTGATGGTCACGCCGCCCGTGACGGTTACGCCGCCCGTGACGGTTACGCCGCCCGCGGTGGGCGCGCCGCCCGCGCCGCCCGCGGCGGTCACGTCGCCCGCGGCGGCTGCGTCGCCGCCCGCGGCGGTCACGTCGCCCGCGGCGGCCGCGTCGCCGCCCGCGTACGCCCAGCCCGTCGCGGTTGCGCCGCCGGCGGCCGGCCCGCCGGCCCGCCCGCCGCTCGGCGTGGGCGCGGGCGGGCGGGCCGACGTGGGCGGCGCGGGCACGCCGCCGAGGGCGGCCGCCGACGGGCCGGGCGTCGAGGCCCCCATGCTGCCGGCCGCGCCCGCGCTGCCGTCGACGGTGGCCGAAGAGTTGCGACTCGTGCAGGCGGCGCAGGCGCAGCTGCGCGCGGGGCAGGCGGCCGGCGCGCTCGCGGCGCTGGCCGAGCACGCGCGCCTCTACCCGCAAGGCGCGCTGCGCGAAGAGCGGGCGGCCACGCGGGTGCTCGCGCTCTGCGCGCTCGGGCAGGGCGAGCAGGCGAAGCGCGAGGCCGACGCGTTCGTCCGCGCCGCGCCGCGCTCGCCCTACGCGGGCGGCCTGCGCCGGCCCTGCGCGGGCGGCCGCCCGCGCTGACGATCGATTTCTTCTCGCGGGCGAGACGGAAGTCGGCGCCGGCGGCCACTCACTGGTCGGGCGCGGGAGGCGAGGCCGCAAGGCCGCCCCCGCAGAGCTTTCTTATTCTCAAAAAAGGCGGAGACCACCATGATTCGATATCGTCACTTGCTCGTCGGCGCGGGCCTCGCGGCGTTGACGTTCGGCGCGGGCTGCGGCGGCGAGGGCGTTTCGCTCGGCAACGACGGCAACGCCGTGGGCGCCGACGGCAAAGGCGCCGGCCCCGGCCCCGGCATCGGCCCCGACGGCCGGCGCGCGCCGATCGCGGCGGACGACCTCGTCAGGCTCTTGCAGGCCGACTTCGAGGCGCAGGGGCGCCCGGCGGGCGTGCGCTACGTCAGCCTGCACACCTTTTACAACGACCCGTCGTTCTCGGACGACCGGGTGCGCGACGCCGCCGACGCCGTCAGCGAGCTCGCCAACCACCTGGCCACGCGCCAGGAGCGGGTCGAGCGGCCGTCGCCGGTGAGCGTCGGCGACGCCCCCCCCTTCGCCCTGCGCTTCGCGCTGGGCGCCTACGACCTCGGCGAGGCCGATTGGCAGCTCATCGAGCAGGGCGGCAACGTGCCGCCGCGCGCGCAGCCTTGTGGGGTGCCGGTCCTGACGGCCGAGCAGTTCTTGGGCTCGGCGGGCACGGACGAGGCCTACGAGCCGCTCGCCGGCATCTTCCAGAGCGTCTACTCGAACATCGTGCTGCGCCGGCTCCTCGTCGACGCCGGCCGGCTCGCACCCGACCAGCTCTTGTTCGCCCCCGTCAGCGAGGACGGGTTCATCGCGCAGGGCTTCGCCAACATCGCCTCGGCGGGCCTGCGCGCCGACGACATCGCCGCGGCCCTCGGGGTCGACGTGCGCGCCGAGACGCAGGCGGCGGCGGCGGGCGTCGAGCCGCGGCCCGACGTGGCGCGGGCGTGCGTGCCCGCGTCGGCCGAGCGGGTCGGGCCGCGGTGCGAGCAGCGGCACGGGCGGCCCGACGGGGGCAGCCTCTGGTGGACGTTCGACACGCTCTCGAAGCCGGCCGCCGCCGCCGCCGACCCCTTCGTCAACCCGATCGGCCCCGCCAACCCGGACGCGGACCCGATCGTCGTCGGCGACGGCGAAGACACCTTCCGGTCCGACGGGGGCCACCTGCGCTTCACCCTGCGCAACGGGCTGGCGGCGGTCGTCGCGTTCAACGCGAACCTCGACCCGATCTCCACGTTCGGCGACTACGTCATCGCGGCCGGCGGCGGAACCATCTCGCCGCGCTCCGGCATCCGGTCTCTGCTCGCACTCGGCACCCCGTACGTGGCGCCGGCGCCCGACCAGCTGCGTGACTACGTCACCCAGAACGGCGACCAGTTCTCGGACGCCGAGGCGAGCTTCGCCCTCCGCCTGACCGTCCCGCGCGATGCCTTCGACGCCGCCGTCGCGAGCGACCAGGCCGGCTACGCCGCCGCCGTGAGCGGGACCTTCGAGGGGGCGCCGCCGGCCGACGCGGCGGAGCTCTTCACCATCTACGAGCAAGATCTGCCCGAACCGCGCGTGCTGGCCACCCTCGCCATGACGCTCGACGAGCTCGCCGCCATCCTGCGCGACCACCCCGAGCTCTCCCAATACGCGCCCCCCCTCGGCGGGGCCATGAGCCGAGAGGCGTTCTCGATCTTCGAAACGAAGCTGCGCGACGCGCTCGCGCCCCCGGCCGCGAGCCTCCTGAACGCCTGCGTCGTGCCCTGACGTCGACGCCGTCGCGTCGCCGGGGTCGGGCGGGGCCCCGGCAGCTTTGACCGATTTCTTAGCTTTGCGAGTTCCCCGCCCGGGCGCCCCCGGACGGCGCGACCGTGCATCGGAGGGGCAGAGTAGTTGCTCCGTGGCGGGGTCGCGGTTTCAAGGGGCGCGAGCCGGGCGGGG
Organism: Polyangiaceae bacterium; assembly: GCA_035762175.1. Lineage (GTDB taxonomy): Bacteria > Myxococcota_A > Polyangia > Polyangiales > Polyangiaceae > DASTPP01. Next base: position 13,394 of record DASTPP010000170.1, read on the forward strand.
CGGCCGTGCGCGGGGGCGCCCGTGCTTTGCCACGACGCTGAGCATGGCGTCTCGGGGCGGCCCCGCGCGCGGGGGCGCCCGCGCTCAAGGTGCGCGTCGGCGAGGCCTTCGAAAGGCGGCCCCCCGCGCGCGGGGGCGCCCGGGCGCCTCGCCCTCGGCCGTGCCGACCTGGCGCGGCGGCCCCCCGCGCGCGGGGGCGCCCGTCGAGCGGCCCGCTCGCCTCGGCGACCCGCCGGCGGCCCCGCGCGCGCGAGGGCGCCCTTGAGCGCGCGAGTGCTCGTCGTCGACGACGAGGCGCGCAACCTCGAGCTGCTCGACGCGCTCTGGTGGCCGCTCGGGCCCAGGTGGTGCGGGCGTACGGGGGGCGCGAGGCGCTCGCGCTCTTCGAAGAGCGCGGGCCCGACCTGGTGCTGCTCGACCTGATGATGCCGGGCTTCGACGGTCTCGACACGCTGGCGTACATCCGGGCGAGCCCGGGCGGCGACGAGGTGCCGGTGGTGTTTCGGCATTTGGCGGCATTTTCCAGCGACAGCGGAAAGAGCGCCGGGCTCCGCACCCGGGCCCACGCAAGCCAGCCGGGCGGACGCGCGGGCGTCCAGCCGAGTCCCGGTTGGATTGCGGAATCCCCCTGCTGGTGCCTGCTCTTCAAGGCGAAGGCCGGCAGCCCGATGGACCGCTTCGGCGATTGCAAGACCGGCGCCGACCCCCGCCGCCACACCGCCGCCTTCCACGACCTAACCGCCGCCCGCGTGCTCGTCGCCTCGGCCTCAGGCCGCCCCGGCGGACAGGTGTCATCTCGAAACGCGGCGCGTTACGAGGGACCGTCGGGAGGGAGCCATTTTACCGGGGGCTGGCACGGGTGTGGCAAAATGGCTCATTCTTTGAATGAAAAATTTTTGCTGTGGCACCGGTTTTCTTTCTTTGTCAGAGAACGGGCCTGTGCTTCAATGTAACGAATGAAGCGACCGAACTTGGAACCGCCCACATACACCGATGGGCCCATTCTCTTGGAACGACCGAACGTCGAGCCGCCCACGTGCAGTGATGCACCCATTCGGCAGCTCTGGCTTTCCGCTTACATTCTGCCCACCTTGAATGCGGCCGACGAGCTGGGCTTGTTTCCCCTGCTCGAGCAGGGGCCGCTGGCCTTGCAGGAGATCGCCGCGAAGCTCTCGGTGACCTTCCGGGGGGCCGAGGCGATGGTGGCGACGCTGTCGGCGGTGGGGCTGCTGGCGCCGACGCAGGGCAAGTTTCAGCTGACCGAGCTGTCGCGAAATTTTCTCTTGCCCGACAAGCCCTTTTACTGGGGCCACATGCTGAAGTTCTACACGCAGATCCCCATCACGCACGAGGCGATGATGAAGTCTCTGCGGCAAGACGAGCCCTCGGTCGTCAACGACGGCAAGGCGCTGACCGACGGCTGGGGCGGGGCCGACGTGCCGGCCGAGCAGGCGGCCCTCATCACGCGGGCGATGCACAGCCTCTCGTTCTCGGCCGCGGTGGGCCTGGCGCGGGCGATCGACCTGCGCGGGGTCAAGCGCCTGCTCGACGTCGCCGGCGGCTCGGGCTGCTGCAGCATCGCGATGGCGCAGCGCCACCCGGAGACGCGATTCACGGTCGCTGACCTGGCGCCGGTCTGCGCCGTGGCGAACGAGTACATCGCCCGGCACGGGGCGAGCGGCCAGGTCGACACGACGACGCTCGACATGTTCCGCGGTGAGTGGCCGTCGGGCTACGACGCGATCTTCTTCTGCCACATCTTGCACGACTGGGAGGGCGCGCGCAGGCAGCACCTCTTGCGGCGCAGCTTCGAGGCCCTGCCCCCCGGCGGGCGCCTCTTCGTCTACGAGATGCTGCTCTCGGACGCCCAAGACGGCCCGCTCACCGCGGCGCTCTTCTCGATGTGCATGGTGCACGTCACGCTGGGCAAGCAGTTCACGGCCGGGCAGCTCAGCGCCGAGATCGGCGACGCCGGCTTCCGCGACGTCTCGGTCGAGCACGTGTACGCCGGCTACTCGCTGCTCAGCGCGAGGAAGCCGGGCTGAGAGGTTGTCTGGCTGAATTTTAGGCTGCGAGGCGCCTCACCCTGAGGCGCGCCGTGCCGACGTCGTCGGCGCCGGTCTGGCGTCCGGAGACGAGGCGCGCCGGGGGGGCGGCGCCGGCGCGGGGCATCAGGCGCGGGCGCGGGCCTGCGCGGAGGCGAGCGCGTCGAACGACGCCCGCCCGAGCTCGGCGAGCGCGGCTCCCGAGCTTTCGACCGCCGTCATGCGCGCGCCGCCCTGCTCGAGCGCGAACGCGACGGGCGACCGGGCGTCCGGGGTGGTAGCTGGCACTCGGGCACGGCGGCCCGCGCGGGCGCCACTGGCCGGCAGGCCCGGACCCCGAGGCGCGGCCGGCCGTTCGCCGCTCGGGGCTAGAATCGCTCGAAAAGAGAAACCGAGCGCCGTTGGGGGAGATTTTGGGGGCGAACCGAGCGTTCGGGCGATACTTCGGCCCGTTTGACCGTAGCCCCCCGTCCTACTACCCTGCGGCCGGGGTCGGTCGATGATACTTCAGGGCGGTGCCTGCCGCGACGGCGCAACCGACACGCCGGGCGAGGCTGCGCCGACGAGCCCGGGCGGGGTCGGGGGCCGAGGGGCGTCGGCGAATGCGGTTGACGGCTCCCTGAGCGAGCCGGCGAGTTCGAGCGGGGAGGCGGCGCTGGCGGGCTCGAGCGGCGAGGGGGCGCTGGCGGGTTCGAGCGTCGGGGGGCGCGCGGCAGTTCGGCCGGAGGGCGGCGGGGCCCCGGCGGCGCCGAGGCGCGCGCCGCTCTTTCGCGAGCGCGCGCTCGCCGCCCACCAGCGGGGCGACGTGCCGGCCGAGGTGCTGCGCGTCGCGCCCCCCTGGGCCACGTGGAGCATCGCCCTCAGTGCGCTGCTGATCGTGGGCGCGCTGCTGGCCGCCGCGTTCACGTCGATCGAGGTCACGTCGCTCGGCCGCGGCATTTTGCAGGCCAGCGGCTCGCCGCAGGTCTTGACGACGCAGGCGGCGGGGGCCGTGCAGGCGGTGGCGGTGCGGGCGGGCGAGCCGGTCGCGGCGGGGCAAGAGATCGTGCGGCTCACGTCGGCCACGTCGGCCGCGTCGCTGCTCGAGGCCTCGCGGCAGCTCGGGCTGGCCGAGCGGGGCCTCGAGGACTTCCGGTCGCGCCGCAAGCCGCGGTACGCCGAGCGCGCCCGGCACCTGCGCGCGCAGTCGGACGCGCTCGGGCAGCGGGCCGAGAGCGCGCGCCAGACGGTCGAGCGCATGGAGCGCAAGGCGAAGATGCTCGAGGGCCTGCGGCGCGAGTCGCTGGCGACGCCGCTGCAGTTCGAGGACGCGGCCGAGGAGGTCGCGGTGGCGCAGCGCGGGGCGCTCGCGGTCGAGCAAGATCGGGCGCGGGTGCTCGACCAGCTCGCCTCGGTCGAGGCCGAGGCGGCGGCCGAAGAATGGAAGCTCGTCGCGCTGGCCGAGGGGGCGCGGGCGCGGCGCGACGGCCTCGAGCTCGAGCTGGAGGCGGCGGTGGTGAGGGCGCCGAGCGACGGGGTGATCGGGTCGATCTCGGTCAAGCCGGGCGACGCGGTGGCGGTCGGGGCGCCGGTCGGGCGGCTCATCCCGGCGGGGGCGCCGCGCGCGGCGGCCGTCTACCTGCCCGAGCGCGACCGGGCGTTCGTCGAGCCGGGCGCGGCGGTGCGGGTCGAGCTCGACCAGCTGCCGGCGTGGGAGTTCGGCGCGCTCAACGGCCGGGTGCTCCGCGTCGCGACCGAGATCGCGACGGCGCGCGACCTGCAAGACACCTTCGGCGACCACGTGCCGAGCCGCGAGCCGATGTACCGGGTCGACGTGGGCCTCGAGCAAGACGACGCGTACGCCCGGCTCGCGCCCCGGCTGCGGGCCGAGAGCCTGGCCGACGTGCGCTTCACGCTGCGGCGCCGGCGGGTGATCGCCGTGCTCTTCGAGCCGCTGCAGCGCTGGTGGCGCTGACCCCCGCCCGGGCCCCATGAAGGGACGCCGCACGCCGTTCGTCGCGCAGATGGAGGAGACCGAGTGCGGCGCCGCCTCGCTCGCGATGGTGCTCGGCCACTTCGGCCACCACGCGAGCCTGGCCGAGCTGCGCGAGGCGTGCGGGGTGTCGCGCGACGGGGCGAGCGCGGCGGCGCTGGTGCGGGCGGCGCGCGAGCGGGGCCTGGAGGCCGCGGCGCACCGGGTCGAGCCCGAAGACTTGAGCGAGGGGCCCTTCCCGGCGATTTTGCACTGGGAGTTCAACCACTTCGTCGTGCTCACGGAGGTGAGCCGGCGCGGCCTGCACCTGCTCGACCCGGCGGTGGGGCCGCGGGTGGTGTCGCCGGCGCGGGCCGACGAGGCGTTCACGGGGGTGCGGCTCACGTTCTCGCCGGGGCCCGGGTTCCGGCGGCGTTCGCGGCCGGCGACGTCGTCGCGCTACCTGGGCGCGGTGCGCCGGGCGGCGGGGCCGCTGGCGCTCGCGACGCTGGCGGCGCTGGCGCTCGAGGCGCTGGGGCTCGCGCTGCCGGTCGCGTCGCAGGTGGCGATCGACTACGCGGTGCGGCCGCGGCAGGCGCGCTTCCTGCTGGCGCTCGGGGCGGCGCTCGCGGCGGCCGCGCTGCTGCGCTTCGTGCTCGCGCTCGCGCGCAACCGGGTGCTCGCCGGGCTGCGGGCGGCGCTCGACACGTGGATGGTCTCGGCCTTCGTCGGGCACCTGGTCGGGCTGCCGCTCGCGTTCTTCGGCCCCCGCAGCGCGGGCGACTTGGCGGCGCGCGCGCTCGGGCACGCGGCGGTGCGCAACGCGGTGCGCGACCTTTCGGTCGCGGCGCTCGGGGCGCTGCTCGTCGTCGCCTACGCGGCGCTGATGCTCGCCTACGACGTCGGGCTCGGCGCGCTCGTGGTCGGGCTGACGGCGCTGCGCGTCGCGGCGACGGCGCTCTGGCAGGCGCGGGCGCGCGACCCGGCGACCAACGAGGTCATCGCGCTGGCCCGCGAGGCGTCGGTGGTGGCCGAGTCGTTCTCGTCGCCCGAGGCGATCAAGGCGTTCGGCGTCGAGGCGAACATGGCGCGCCGCTACGCCGACTGCTCGACCGACCGGTTCAACGCCGCGCTGGCGCGCGAGCGGGTCGAGCGCAACGTCGTGCGGCTGCAGCCGTGGTTCGACGCGCTCGTGCTGGCCGCGGTCTACGGCGTCGGCGGTTGGCGCGTGGCCTCCGGCCGGATGACCCTCGGCGTGCTCGCGTCGTTCGTGACGGTCTCGACGCTGCTCGCCGACCCGCTGCGGCAGGTGGTCGAGGCGGCGGCGGGGGTGCCGCGGCTGCGCCAGCTCTTGCGCCGCATGGACGACCTCTGGGACACCGCGCCGGAGCCCCGCGGCGCGCGGCGCCCGGGCGACGTCGCGGGCGCGATCGCGCTGCGCGGCGTGGCGCTGCGGCACGCCCGGGGCGCGCGGCCGGTGCTCGAGGGGGTCGACCTCGAGATCGCCGCCGGCGAGCGGGTCGCCGTCGTGGGCCCCTCGGGCTCGGGCAAGTCGACGCTGGCGATGGTCCTCTGCGGCCTGATCCCGCCGACGGCCGGGCGGGTCCTGCTCGACGGCGAAGACCTCGCCGGGCTCGACCCGGCGGAGGTGCGGGCGCGGGTGGCGTTCGTGCCCCCGGAGGCGGGCCACTTCGACGGCACGGTGCGCGAGAACGTGGCGCTCGGCGACGCCGAGCGGCCGCTCGCCGACGTCGAGGCCGCCGCGCGCATGGCCTGCGTCGACGCCGAGCTGAGGGCGCTGCCCGGCGGCTACGACGCGCGCGTCGACGGCCGGGGGCTGACGCTCTCGGGCGGGCAGCGGCAGCGGCTCGCGCTCGCGCGCGCCTTCCTCAGGGCCCCGCGCGTGGTGGTGCTCGACGAGGCGACCTCGTCGCTCGACCCCGCGCTCGAGGCGCGCGTCTTCGCGAACCTGGCGGGCGCCGGCTGCACGCAGGTCGTCGTGACGCACCGGCCCCCGGCGATGCGCCTGGCCGACCGCATCGTCGTCCTTTCGGCCGGCCGCGTCGTGGACCAGGGCACCTACGACGCATTGCTGGGGCGCTGCGAGCTGTTTCGCGCGCTGATGCGGGCGCACGGCGAGGCGGCGCTGTGACGGCCGGGGGGGCGGGGGCGCGCGCGGCCGTCGCGCCGCTGCGCGAGCTGCTGGGCCGGCGCGGGGTCAGGGTCGCGGGGCAGGCGCTCGTCGAAGAGTGCGGGGGCGACCTCACGATCGCATCGATGGCCGAATGCCTCCGGCGCCGCGGCCTGCGGGCGCGCCTCGTGGCGCTGCGGGCGGGCGACCTCGCGCTGCTCGGCGAGACCCTCGTCGAGCTGCGCGACGGGTCGGTCGGGCTGCTGCGGGCGGGCGGGCGGGGGCGCTTCTGGGTCGAGCACGGGGGCGGCACGGTGGCGGTGACGGCGGCCCGCGCGGGCGAGCTCTTGGGGGGCCTCGCGGTCGAGCTCGCCGACGAGTGGCCGGCGTCGGGCACGCTCTTCGCCCGCGCCCTGCGGCAGTGTGCCGAGCGGCCGTCGCTGCGCGTGGCGGCCTCGCTCTACGTCCTGGCGCTCGGGGCGGCGGGGGCGGTCGGCTACGCCACGCCGGCGGTCGTGCGCGCGGCGGTCGACCGCGCCATCCCCGAGGGGGCGGCGCGCACGCTCGCGGCGCTCGTGGCCGCGCTGGCGACCCTCGCCACGCTGCAGGCGCTCGTCGGCAACCTGGCCGACCGGGCGGTGCTCTACCTCGAGACGCGGCTCTCGGCGGCGGCGTGCCGGGGCGTCTTCGAGCACTACCTCTCGCTGCCGCTGCCGGCGCTGCAGCAGTGCACCGCGGGGCGCGCCTACCAGGCGCTCGAGGCGGCGGCGGCGTTCGTGCGGGGCGCGGTGCGGCAGGCGCTGGGGGGCGCGATCGAACTGCTGCTCGCGGTCGGCTACCTGTTCTGGGCCGCGGCGCTCGCGCCGCCGGTCGCGGCGGGGCTCGCGGCGGCGTACGGCGGCTTGCTGCTCGCGGCGGCGGCGTGGTCGTACCCGGCGGCGCGGCGGCGGCGCGAGGTGATCGACGCGTCGACCGAGCAGAGCGACCGGCTCGTCGAGCTCGTGCGGCGCATCGCCACGGTGCGCGCCGAGGCGGCCGAGGGCTGGGCCGTCGACCGCTGGGCGAGGTCGCAGCGGTCCGAGCAGCGCGCCTCGCTGCGGCAAGACCTGTCGGCGGCGCTGCTGAACGAGCTCGTGGCGCTGGTCGGTGGCCTCGCGCTCGGGGCGAGCGTGCTCTGGGCCTCGTGGGCGTGCCTGTCGGGGGGCCGGTCGCTCGGCGACTTCTTCGCCATCGCGGCCGCGGCGTCGGCGGCGTCGGCGTCGGGCGGCCGCCTCGCCCTGATCGTCGCCGGCGCGGGGCCGCTGCTCACGCAGGCCCGCGCGGTCGACGAAGCGCTCGCGCGCCAGCCGGGGCCGCCGTCGCCGGGGCCGGGGCCGGGGCCGGGCGGCTCGGCGGCCGGGCCGCGTCCCGAGCGCGGCATCGTCGTCGACCGGGCGTGGTTCCGCTACGGCGATGACGCGCCCTGGATCATCGAAGACTTCTCGCTGTCGGTCCCGGCCGGCGCGGTCCACATGATTCGGTGGCCCTCCGGGCGCGGCAAGAGCACGCTCTTGCGGCTCATCGCGGGGCTGTACGCGCCGGCGCGCGGGGCGGTCACGGTCCAGGGGCTCGACGCGCAGCTGGCGCGGCACCTGGTGGCCTACGTGCCGCAGGGCTGCGCGCTGCTGGCGGGGTCAGTCCGGTCGAACCTGCGGGCGCTCTCGGGCGACGCGCCGCACGGGCGGCTGATGGAGGCGGCCGAGGCGACGGGGCTCAGGGCGGTGGTCGAGGCCTGGCCGATGGGCTTCGATACCATCATCGCCGCGCGCGGCGGCAACCTGTCGAGCGGCCAGCAGCAGCTCGTCGTCTTGACGGCCGCGCTCGCCTCGGCCCGCCCGGTCTTGCTGCTCGACGAGGCGACGACCCACCTCGACCTCATCTTGCGGGCCCGCCTCGCGCGCTCGCCGCTGCTTTCGGGCCGAACCATCGTCAACGTGGTTCACGCGGACGAGGCCGCGCCCTAGCCTCGCGCCCCCCGGGAGGGTAGAGAGAAGCCGACCCCCATGCTGATCAGCGCCTGCCTGATCGTCCGTGACGAAGAGCGCCTGCTCGCGCGCTGCGTGCGCCGGCTGCGGGGCGCGTACGACGAGCTGTGCGTGGTCGACACCGGCTCGACCGACCGCACGGCCGAGGTCGCGCGCCGGCTCGGCGCCGCGGTCGAGCGCACGACCGAGTGCAACGGGCCCGACGGTAAAATCCTAGACTTCTCGGCCGCGCGCAACGCGGCGCTGGCGATGGCGCGCGGCGAGTGGGTCCTGTCGATCGACGCCGACGAGGTGGTCGAGCCCGGCGGCGCCGCGCGCATCCGGCGCGCCGTCCGCCGGACCGACGCGCCCGGGCTGCGCGTGACCCTGCGCGACGGCGCGATCACCTGGCGGGCGACCCGCCTCTTCCGCAACGACCCGCGGCACCGCTACGTCGGCCGCGTGCACGAGGGGGTGCGCTTCCCGCCCGGCTCGCCGCCGGTGCGCGACGCGCCCGGGGTGGTCTTCCGCCACCTGCCCGACAAGCGAGACAAAGAGGGGTCGAACGAGCGCAACCTGCGGCTGTGCGAAGCCGAGGTGCGCGACGCGCCGGGCAGCGCGCGAGCGCTCTTCTACCTGGCCAACGAGCTGCGCCTGGCGGGCCGGTACGACGAAGCCGTCGCGCGCTACGAGCAGCAACTCGCGCTCGGCGGCGGCTGGCCGACCGAGCGCTACCGCGCGGCGCACTGCGTCGCGACGTGCCGCTTCGCGCAGGGCCGCCACGGCGAGGCGATCGACGCGGGGCTGCGCGCGCTGCGGCTCGACCCGCGCTACGCCGAGACCCATTGCGTCGTCGGCGACGCGTACTTCGCGCTCGGCGAGTACGAGTTCGCGCGCCAGTGGTACAAGAGCGCCCTGGCCTGCGGTGCGCCGCCGGCCGACAGCCCCATGTTCGTCATGGCCGTCGCCTACGACCGCTACCCGCGCGCCAAGATCCGCGCCTGCGAGCGGCGGCTGCGCGAGCGGCGGGCCGCGCGCCGCGAGGGGGGGCCTTGACGGGGGTGCGCGTCGTCGTCGTCGGCGGCGGCGACCTCGGGGTGCGCGTCGCGTGCGCGCTCGCGGCCGAGCCCTGGGTCTCGCGGGTCGTGCTCGTCGCGCGCCGCGAGCGCGAGGGGGCGGCGCGGGCCTTCTTCGCCGCCGCCTGCGGCCCGGCGCCGGTCGCGCCGGCGGCGCTCGACGCGCTCGAGACCGAGCGGCTGCACGAGCTGCTCGACCGCGAGCGCGCCGGCCTCATCATGCAGTGCGCGAGCCTGCTCTCGCCCTGGGCGCTGCACGGCCGGCACGACCCGGCGACCCGGGCGCTGCGCGCGGCCGGCTTCGCCGCGCAGCTGCCGGCGCAACTGCCCATCGCCCGGTCGGTCGCGCGCGCCGCCTCGCAGTGCCGCTCGCCCGCGCCGGTCGTCAATTGCTCGTACCCCGACGTCGTCAACCCGGTGCTCGCCGCGGGGGGGCTCGCCCCCCTCGCCGGCGTCGGCAACGCCGGCATGATCGCCGGCGTGGCTCGGGCCGCGCTCAACGCCAGGGGGGGGGCCGGCCTCGTGCGGGTGCTCGCCCACCACGGCCACGTCACGGCCTCGATGACCGCCGACCCCTCGCTCTGCCGCGGCCTCGAGCCGCGCGTCTACCTCGGCGAGGGCGGCGCGCGCGAAGACGGCCTCGCCTTCGCGGGGCCGCCGCTCGCCTCGTCACGCGAACTCAACGCGCTCACGGCGGCGCACGCCCTCGCCGTGCTGCGCGCGCTGGCGGGCGGCGGCCCCGAGCTGCGAACCTCGGTGCCCGGGCCGCTCGGCCTGCCGGGCGGCTACCCGGTGCGAATCGCCGGCGGGCGGCTCGCGCTCGACCTCCCGCCGGGCCTGCCGCTCGCCGAGGCGACGGCGCTGCAGCGCCGGTACGCCACGCTCGACGGCGTCGAGGCCATCGCGGGCGACGGCACGGTGACCTTCACCGAGGCGGCGCGCGAGCGGCTCGCCTCGCTCGACCCGGGCCTCGCCTCCCCCCTGCACCCCGACGAGGCGCTCGAACGCCACCGCCGCCTCGAGCGCTTCGTCGCCGCCCCTTGAGCCGCCGCCCCCCCGCTTCGGCCGGGCTCGGTCGTGCCGCCCCCCGGCGTCCCAGGCGCCCGTACGCCCGCTGCCGCGGCGACGTTTCTAGCTTGCCGGGCCCGGCGATTGTTGCGACCTTAAGGCCCGGGCCAGCGAAGCCGGCCGCGCCGAACCTACTAGGAGCAATAACCATGAAGACCACGCCCAAGAAGAAGGCTCAGAAGACGACCACGAAGCAGCCGAAGAAGCAGCTCGACACGTTGTCGCTCTACGATCTCGAGCTCGTCAACGGCGGCGTCCGCAGCCCCGGCTCGGGCACCAAAGACATCAACTAGAACGGGCCCCGGGCGGCCCGAGCGCCTCGACGCCCGCTCGGCGTCTGGCCGGGGCGCCCTGGCGCCTTGGCGAAGAGAAGGGCGCCGTCCGCCCTTCTTTTTCTCTTTGTACGGCAGGCGTGTTGGGGTTGACATCTGCGCCCATGTCGAGGCAGCCCGCCGGCGGCGAGCCCGAGCTCTGGGCCGTGGCCGCACGTAACGAGAGGGGCCGGCGCCGCCTGGCCGGCGGGGCGCCGCGCGAGTTCGTGCGCGCGGCCCGCGCCGACGCGGCCGCCTGGTGGGTCGACGCCGGCGCCGACGTCGCGCTCTTGCTGTCCTCGCCGGCGGGGCGCCCGCCCGGCGCGGCGACCTCGCTCTCGGTGCGCGGCGCGCCGCGCGTGCCGGGCGGCGGGTCGCTCGCCGCGGCGCTGCGGGCGGGCGAGGCGGCGGCGCTCGCCGGCCTGCGCGGCCCCTTCGCCCTCGCGCACTGGTGCGCCCGCCGCCGCCGACTCGTCGTCGCGCGCGACCACCTCGGCCAGCGCGGCCTTTTCGTCGCCCGCCGCGGCGACTTCTTCGTGTTCTCTTCGTCGCTCGAGGGGCTGCTCGAAGGGGGCGCCGAGCTCGACCCCGAGTCGGCCATTCACTACCTCGCGCACGGCCTGCCCGCGCCCGGCAAGACGCTCGCGCGCGACGTCGAGCGGGTGCCGGCCGGGCACCTGATGTGGTGGGAGCCCGGGGGCGCGCCGCAGCCCGCCCGCTACTGGACGCCGCTGCGCGACGGCGCCCCGGTCGACGACACGCCGCGGCTGCGGCGCTCGCTCGGCGCGGCGATCGAGGGGGCGTTGCGCGAGGGGCTCGCGGGCCCGGGCCGCGCGGGGCTGCTGCTGTCGGGCGGGCTCGACTCGTCGTACCTCGCGGCCGTGGCGCGGCGCGCGGGCGCGCGCGCGGGGCTCGCCTCGTACTCGATCGAGTTCGACCCAGCCTACGGCCTGAACGAGACCGAGTACGCGACGCTCGCCGCGGGCGCCTTCGGGCTGCGCCACCGCGCCGTGCGCCTCGGCGCGCGCGAGGCCCTCGCGGGCCTCGAAGAGGTCTTCCGCGAGGCCGAGCCCTGCAGCGCCTGGGCCGCGCTGACGCACCGGGCGCTCTTGCGCGCGGCGGTCGAAGACGGCGTCACGCGGCTCGCCTCGGGGCTCGGCTCCGACGAGATCTTCGGCAGCTACGGGGCGATGCTGCGCGGCTACGCCGCCTTCCGCGAGCACCTGGTGGCCCTGCCCGAGGGCGCCCGCGGCCGCGCTCTCGCCGACCTCTTGCCCGACCGCGAGGCGGCGCGGCGGGTGCTCTACGCGGGCGTGGCGACCTTCTTCACGCGCGGGGCGCTGCGCGAGGCGCTCGCGCCCGCGTACCGCGCGTGGGACCCGCTCGACCACTTGCTGCCCTTCTACCGCGAGTGCCTGCGCCTGAAGCCGGGCGCGCACGCGTACGAGCTGATGGTCGCGCACGAGTGCCAGCACCGCGTGCCCGACCTGCTGCACGCCGGCTTCGAGCCGGCGTCGCGCCGGGCGGGCGTCCGCGTCTGCTACCCGTACCTCGACCCGGGCTTCGTCGAGCGCGCCGCGGGGCTGAAGGCGTCGAGCCGCATGCGCTGGGGGGGCGACGAGTGGCGCACCAAGCTGCCCCTGCGCGCGCTCGGCGCGGGGCTGCTGCCGAGGGCGATCCTCGAGCGGCCGCGCGCCTCGTACAACGCGCCCTTCGCCCACTGGATGCGCGAGCCAGCCTTCGCCCGGCCGGCGCTCTCGCGGCTGCGCTCGAGCCGCTTCTGGCAGTTCGGCCTGGTGCGCGAGCGCTGGCGCGGGCGCGTGCTGCGCGAGCTGTCGGCCGAGCCCCCGCCGGCCGGGGCGGCGACCTCGGCCTGGACGTCGCAGCTCTGGGCGCTGCTGACGCTCGCCGCCTGGTTCGATCGCTTCGTCGAGCGCGGCGCCTGAGGCGCCGCGACGGCCCTCGACCGCCCCGGCCGCGGGGCCCCCGACCCTATTGACGCGCGACTCGCCGACCGGCGATGCTAGCCGCGCGTGACCCAGAGCCCGCGAGTGCAAGCCTGCCCGACCGACCTCGCCGACGAGGCCACGCAGCTGCGCGACGAGATCGTGCGGGCGCTCTACGCGTGCGGCGGCGGGCACTACGGCGGCTCGCTGAGCGTACTAGACATCGTGCTCACGCTCTACCGGCGCCAGCTGCGCGTCTCGCCCGCCGAGCCGCGGCACCCGGGGCGCGACCGCTTCCTGCTCTCGAAGGGGCACGCCGCCATCGCGCTCTACGCGGTGCTGCGGCGGCTCGGCTTCTTTGACGCCCCGCTCGAGGGCTACGCGAGCTTCGGGTCGCCGCTCGAGGGCCACCCCGACATGACGGCGTTGCCGGGGGTCGACTTCTCGGGCGGCTCGCTCGGCCAGGGGCTCTCGGTGGGGGCGGGCATGGCGCTGGCGCTTCGCGGGTCGGGCGCGCACGCGTGGGTCGTCCTCGGCGACGGCGAGTGCCAAGAGGGTCAAGTCTGGGAGGCCGCCCTCGTCGCCTCGCAGTGCGACCTCGACAACCTGCACGTGGTGGTCGACGCGAACCGCTACCAAGAGTGGGGCTGGAGCCGCCGCCCCGGCCCCGACGGCGCGCCGGTCGTGCCGCCGCCGGTCGCCGAGCTGGCGCAGAAGTGGGCCTCGTTCGGCTGGTCGGTCGCCGAGGCCGACGGGCACGATCCGGCCGAGCTCGCCGCCCGCTTCGACGCGATGCGCGCGGCGCGCGGCGCGCCGAGCGCCCTCATCGCCCGCACGGTCAAGGGCCGGGGCTACGCGAACATCGAGGCCGACCCGCTGCGCTTTCACTGCACGACCCTGACCGACGCCGAGCACCAGGCGACCCTCGGCGCCCGATGAGCGAGCGGCTCGCCGACCACGCCGGGCGGTTGCTCGCCGAGCTCGCCGACGGCGCCCCCGAGCTCTGGGCGCTCGACGGCGACTTGGCCGACTCCGACGGCGCGATCCACTTCGCCGAACGGCACCCGCGCCGCTTCCTCATGGCCGGCATCGCCGAGCAGAACATGGTCTCGATGGCCGCGGGCATGGCCGAGGCGGGCCTGCGGCCCTTCGTCTTCTCCTTCGCCGCCTTCCTCTGCTACCGCGCCTACGATCAAATTCGCGTCTGCGTCAGCCAGTGCCGGCAGCCCGTGACGCTCGTCGGCTCGCACGCGGGCGGCCTCGGCGGGCGCAACGGCAAGAGCCACGTCGCGCTCAACGACCTCGCCCTCATGCTCTCGCTGCCCAACCTGCGGGTCTGGGCGCCCGCCGACGTGCCCGACGTCGAGCTCGCCCTGCGGTCGATCGTCGCCGAGCGGGCCCCCGCCTACCTGCGCCTGCCGCGCCGGCCCATCGGGCGCGCCGACGACCTGCCCGGCGCCGCCGCCGAGTGCCGCTGGCTGACGCCCCCGCGCCCCGTCGCCCTGGTGAGCACGGGCCTCGCCACCCACTGGGCCCTCGCCGCCGCGCGTGCCCTCGCCGAGCGCGACCTGAACGTCGGCGTCCTGCACGCGCTGCGCCTCTCGCCGCCCGAGGCCCTCGCCGCGGCCGCCGCCCCGCTGCGCCGCGCCGTCGTGATCGAAGACCATTACGCCTTCGGCGGGCTCGCCTCGCTCCTGCAACAGGCCGCCCCCGCGGCGCGCGTCACCGCCGTCGGCTGGCCGCCCGACTGGTCGGGCCAGTCGGGCGGCGACGAGGCCCTGCTTGAGGCCGGCGGGCTGTCGACGGCGCGCCTCGTCGAGCGCGTCGCCCGGCACCTCGCGGCCGACCACTGACCGGCAAGAACCCCATGCTCTCCATCGTCGTTTCGTGGCGCGACCGCGTCGAGCTCGGCCGCGCGCTGCCGAGCCTGCTCGACGCGGCCGCCTCCGTCGGCGGCGACGTCACCGTCATCAACTACGCCGGCGACCGCCGGCTGCTGCGCGACCAGCTCGGCCCCCACGCCGGCGCCGTGCGCGTCGTCGAGGTGGCCGGCGAGGCCTACTTCAACAAGTCGGCCGCGCAGAACGTCGGCGCGGCGCACACCGCCCACCCCGTCCTCTTCTTCTGCGACTGCGACATCGTGCTCGAGCCCGGCACCGTGCGCGAGCTCGTCGGCGACGTCCTCGCGGCCGAGGGGCGCTTCGCCACCCTCGCCGGCGTGCGCGAGTCCGAGGTCAACTCGCGCGGCGGCAACCACGTCGTCTCCTTCGGCTACGTGCTGCGCATCCGCACCGCCGACGGCCGGCGGCTCGAGATCGTCGACAACGAAGAAGACGCGCACGACGGCACGCGCCAGGCCCCCGGCCTGTTGCTCGTGCGGCGCGAAGACTTCCTCGCCGTCAACGGCTACAACTCGGGCCTCCACGGCTGGGGCTGGGAAGACCAAGATATGATCTCGCGGCTCACCCTCGGCCGCGGCCTCACCCGACTCTCGAAGGGCAACGCCGTCCACCTCTCGCACGACGATCGCGCCCGCATCGCCCACTACCCCGTCACCGACCGCTGGGAGAGCCGCGACCGCATGTTCCGCAAGGCGCTCTCGAACTACGACCGGGCCGACTTCCGCGGCACCTACGACCGCGACGTCGCCCGCCTCGACGCCCGCCTCGACGCCCCCGCGGGCGAGCCCGGGCGCTAGCGTGGCCGCGGGGGCGGCCGCCTCCGACCCCGACGGTCGCGCGTGACCGAAGCGTTCTCCGCCGCACCCGCCCACGCCGGCGCCACCGGCGCCCCGCCGCCCGCGCGCCTCGCCGCCGTGCCCGCCGAGGCCTGGCTATGCCTCGTCGTCTCGCCGCGCGGCGCCCCGCGCCCGCCCGGCGGCTGGGAGGGCCCCCTGCGCCGCCCCGACCACCTCGCCGCGAGGCTCGACGACCCCGCCGCGACGGCGGTTCTGCTCGCCCCCACCGACCGCGGCGCCGGGCTCGCCTCGCTCGCCCCAGTCGTCGAGACCCTCGAGGGCGCGCGGCGCGGGTTCGTCGCGCTCGTGCCGCGCCGCGAGCCGCCCGCCGACGACTACCGCTTCGACGGCGCCGTCGGCTCGTTCGCCTGCTCCGGGCGCCTGCTGCTGCCCTACGTCGACGAGCTGCTCGGGCACCCCGACGGTCTCTGCTACCGCACGCTCGGCCGCCTGATCGTCGGCGCCCCCGGCCCCGACCGCCTGCTGGCGCGGCAAATCCCCCTCTCGGCGCCCCACGCCGCCTCGCTGCCCAAGCCCCCCCCGCGGCGGCACCCCGTCGGCGAGGCCGCCGTGCTGCTGCCCCACCTCGGGCCGGCGCACCTCTTGACCGGGGCGCTGCGCACGCTCGCCCGGGTCTGGGGCGGGCCACGCGTGCTCGTCGGCCTCGACAGCCGAGACGTCTCGGCCTACCGCCCGCTCGTCGGGCGCGACCGGCGGGTCGAGTTCTTTCGCAGCGAGCCCGCGCCGCTGGGGCCCTACGCCGTGCGGCACGCGCTCGCGCTGCGCGCCGCCGAGCCGCACCTGCTCTTCCAAGACTCCGACGACGCGTCGTGCTCCGACCGCCTCGCGGCCCTGCTGCGCGCCGCGCGCGAGGCGGGCGCCGCCATGGTCGGCAGCCACGAGCTGCGCCTCGACGAGCTCACGCGCCGCGTGACCGCGACGCGCTTTCCGCTCGACGCGCGGGCGGCGACGCGCGCGCGGCCGCACCACGCGCTGCTGCTGCCGACGGCGCTCATCCGCCGCGACGCCTACTTCGAGGTCGGCGGCTTCTCGACCGACCGCGCCTTCGCCTCCGACACCCAGTTCGTCTTCCGCAGCAGCCTCTCGCTCGAGATGCGCAACGTCGACGAGTTCCTCTACGTCCGCCGGCGGCGCGAGGGCTCGCTCACCACCTCGCCCGCGACCGGCCTGGGCACCCCCGCGCGCGCCGCGCTGCTCGACGCCTGGACGCGCGACTACCGGGCGGTGGCCGACGGCGCGCTGCCGCTCGAGCGCTCGTCGCTCCGGGCCTCCGAGCGCCCGACGCCCTACCGGCTCGTGGCGCTCAGGGCCGCGCGGCCTCGGGCGGAAGGGGCCTCGGCGCGCCGTGGTCGGTCTCGACCGCCCGAATGAAGGCGCGCCAGCCCGCCGCCGCCGCGGGCACCGCCGCGTGCAGCGCCCAGCCGTCGTACTCGACCAAGCGGCAGTTCGGCACCTGCACGACCTCGGGCCTGAGCCGCCCGAGCTCGCGGGTGAAGTAGAGCCGCCGCTCGTGCGCGTCGTCGGTGCCCGGGTCGTCGAGCCAGATCGGGCCCACGGCGAAGGCCGTGCGGCAGTGCGCGCCCGCGACGAGCGAGTGAAAGCGGTCGGGGCGATGCGCCGGGTCATCGCTCGCGTAGCGGTAGCGGCCCGGCCCGACCGGCACCCCATCGGTGTGCCACCCCGCCCCGTTGGGAATCTCGCCCGCCGCGAGGTTCGCCACCTGCACCTGCACGATCACGTCGCGCCGGTCGTGGCGTAGAGCCATGGCCCCGAGCACCGCCGCGACGAAGGCGCCGCCGCGACGGAGCGCGTCGTCGAGCGACACGTCGAACAGCGACGGCGTGCCGGCGAGCTCGCGCGCCGTGGGCGGCCGCACGCGGCGGCCCAGGGTCAGGGGCGTGCGACAGAAAAGTACCTGCGCCATGGGCGCCACCACCTTGCGCCAGATTCTTGATTTTGGCGACAGCCGACCGGCTAAAGTCCGCGGCATGGCCCCCGTACGCCCCGCCCTTTGGCTGCCCGTCGCCCTGTTCGCCGCGGCGGGCGGCTGCGCCGCCCCGGCGCGCCCCGCCCCGGCCTCGGCGCCCGCCCCGCCCGCGGGCGCCGGACCGCGCCCCCCGACGCCGGCCGAGTGCGAAGGCGACAGCCCGGTCGACGTCGTCGACCACGCGATCGACCTGTCGCTGCGCCTGTCGCCCCCTTCGCTCGAGGGCGCCGGCGACGTGCGCGTGCGCGCCCGCCGCACGACCGACGTCGTGCGGCTCGACGCGCGCGACCTGCGCGTCGCGTCGATCGCGGCGGGCGGCGCCCCCCTGCCCTTCGGGGCCGCCGACGGCCGGCTCTGCGCCCGCCTGCCCCGCCCCCTCGCGCCCGGCGCCGAGCTCACGCTCCGCCTCGCCTGGGCCGTGCCGGTCGACCGCGACACCCCGCGCTTCTTCGACGACCAGGCCTGGGCCGGCTACCAAGCCTCCGCCTGGATGCCCACCCTCCAAGATCCGGCGCAACGCGCGACGCTCTCGCTTCGCATCACCTCGCCCCCCGACGTCAGGGTCTCGGCGAGCGGCCGGCCGGCGGGCGCCGCGGCCGCACGCGACGGCCGCCGCACGCACGCGTTCGTGCTCGACCGGCCCTCGCCGCCCTTCCTCTTCGCCTTCGCCGCCGGCCGCTTCGACGAGGCCGAGCTCGACGTCGATGGCGTGAAGCTGCGCGCGCTCGGCCCCCCCGGCGCCGACCTCAAGGGCGCGCTCGCCATCACGGCGCCGATGCTGCGCTTCCTGCGCGATCGCACGGGCGCCCCCCCGCCCGCCGCCGAGTACCGCGAGGTGTTCGTGCGCGGCGACGCGGCGCAAGAGGCGGCGGGCATGGCCCTGCTCTCGGCCGACGCGCTCGACGAAGTCCGCCAAGACCCCAAAGAAGACTGGATCTTCTCCCACGAGCTCGCCCACCAATGGTTCGCCTGGCTCGTGCCCTGCGCCGACTTCGCCGACTTCTGGCTCAACGAGGGGTTCGCGACCTTCCTCGTGGCCGCCGTCAAAGAGCAGCGCTGGGGCCGCGCCGCCTACGACCGCGAGGTCGAGCTCTGGCGCACGCGCTCGGCCAAGGTGCACGCCCAGGGGCGCGACGCCCCGGTCTCGCTCTCGAAGCCCGGCGCGCCGCACAAGGCCCCGCGCGACTCCGAGTTGCAGCCGCGCGGCGTGACGTATTCGCGCGGCGCGCTCGTGCTGCACAAGCTGCGCGGCGAGCTCGGCGACGACACCTTCTGGGCCGCGATACGCCGCTACGTCGCCGCCCGCGCCGGCCGCGGCGCCACGACCGACGACCTGCGCGCCGCCTTCGAGGCTTCGAGCGGGCGCGACCTCGGGCCCTTCTTCGACCGCTGGGTTTACGCGCCGGCGCCCGACCTCTGACCCGCCGACGACGGCCCCCCGCCGGGGACCCGCGTGGGGTGGCAGTTCGGCCAACCACGTTCGGGGTGGACACCCATGGTCGGGGGCCGCAGGGCGGGCGCAGACGTTTGGTTCTCCAGGCCCAATCGCCCGTCATCGAAGAAGCGCCGCAGCGGCCCCTCTTGCCGCACGGCGTAGCCCAGCGCCGAGGCGACCAGGCCCCGCTCGCGCGGGCGCGCGTGCTCGGCCTTGACCCAGGCGAAGAAGGCGTCGACCAAGGGGCGCACGAGCACGTCCCGCCGCGCCTTGCGTTGGGCGGGCGGCAGCCCGGCCAAGGGCCGATCGGCGGCGAAGATGGCGTCGATGCGGCGCAAGCCTTCGAGGCCGAGCCCAGCCGCCAGCTCTCTTCGACGCCGACGCGCTCGGCCTCGCCCTCGCGCACCTTCGCGTCGAGCTCGAGGCCGACGCGCCTGACGCGCACCACGGGCAGCTCGGCCCTCTCCAGATCGCGCCGGCCCTTGCCCCCCCCGTCGCTTCGGCTCGCCGGCCTCGCCCTGCGGGGCCTCGGCGTCGGCGGCGCCGCAGCAGGGCCAGCTGCTCGAGCGCGCGACCTCGGTCCAAGACCCCGACCGCGTCGAAGCGGTGCGGAGGACCTTCGTCGACGCCGGCGGTCTGCTCGAGAAACGCTGCGCCGTCAGAACGACGTCGCGTTGAAGCGATGGTGGGGGTCGAGCTCGCGTTTCAGCGCGACGAGCCTCGCGTAGCCCGCGCCGTAGATTTTCGACTTCGTCGCGTCGTCGAGCTCGTTCCAGCCATAAAGATACGGACGACCGCCGAGCTCGATCGCGCGCGCGAGCGTTCGTCGCAGCGCTTCTTTCGCGCGCGCGAGGTCTTGCTCGTCGCCCGGAGCCACCATGTGGAACGTCCCCACCGACACCGCGAAAGGCCCCTCGACGTGGGCGACCGTCGAGAGCGGAAAGCGAACGGGGGAGAGGCCGAGACGGATCGCCATCACGTACGTCGCCTCCGCACGCCGCGGCATCGAGGGCCCGGTCACGAAACGGAGCAGCTCGCGCGCCGCCGCCGGAGCGAGCTTGTAGTCCGTCCACAAGCGACGATGCCGCGCGTGCCGCTCGACCGCCCAATTGTGGACGTTGTTTCCTTCGTCGAAGGGGTTCCCGTCGGTCTCTTCGACCTCGTTCGGCGCGAGCCGCGTACCGTTCCGAAGAACGCAGGTGTCGTCCTCGATGCGGTACTCGGACGGCGAGAGACGAACCCACGTCGCGACCTGATTGGGGAAAATGACCGAATTGTATTCGTCGATCGGCGCCCCCGGGTCGCTCTCGATTCGGTCGAGGACGTCCTCGATCTCGGCGGGCTCTTCGTGATCGAACCACAGCAAGTCGGAAGATTCTTTCTTCGGAACCGTGCGCAGGACGACGCTCTCGATCGCGCCGACCTGCCCGAGCCCGCAGAGCGCGTACGAAAACAGCTCGGGCTCGTTCGCCGGCGAAACCACGCGTCGCTCGCCGCTCGGCAAAATGAGCGCGACCGACCGAACGTGGTCGACCTGCGCGCCCGAGCAGACGGAGCGATTGCCGTAGCCCCCGACCGAAAGCGTTCCGCCGACGGCGAAGTCGAACGGCTTGGTGAGGACGGGACAGCTTCGTCCGACCGCGTTCAGCTCGCGCTCCAGCGTCTCCCAACTCATGGCGGCGGAGATCTCGAAATCCGTTTCGCTGCGCCGCTCCATCGCGACGAGATCCGGGTCGAAGTAGTCGACGAGGATCGCGTCGTCGGCCAGGGTTTGACCGCGACAGGAGTGCCGTGCGCCGCGCATGGTGATTTTGCGCTTTTGTTCCGCCGCGAACTGCACGATCGCGCGTAGCTGCTCGGCCGTCGACGCTCGCGCGACGACGGAATTCGTTCCGTGGACGACGTTTCCGAAGTCCGTCTCCGGCGGTCCGCCGACGCGGACGTGAGCGCCGGTCGATTTCTTCAGTGCTTCCGCGAGATGGGTGTATTCGTCGGACATGGCGCTACGCAGCGGGTCGCCGCGGCTATGATTGCACGCCCCTCTCCGAGCGTCGGTGTCTACCATATTACCATGCCGGGCAAGCCGACGACGAGAGCGTCGAACGAGGCGCTCTCTGCCCTGCTTTCGGCGGCATTTTCCAGCTTCAACGAAAAAAGCACGGGCGTCGTGCCGGCACTTGGCGGCGTTTCCAGTGTCAAAGGAAGGGACGCGCGGCGCGGCGCCCGGGCCGATGCGTGCGGGCCGGGCCGACGGCCGACGCGCGCGGGCGCCCCAACGAGCCCCGGTTTGATTGCCGACCCCTCGGACGCGTTGGTCGACCACGCCCGGGGGGCGCGGGTCGCCGTCGCGCGAGAGCGTCTCGCAGCGTTCGGCCGCGCGACCGTCGGTCGAAAGCCCGACCGGCGCCCCTTACGCCGTAACCGGCGCGCGACAGGTCCCGGGCCCGGCGGCGGCGCGTCCGGGGCCCCTGACCGTTGGTTTCTGAACGGCGGCAGCCGACCGGCGGTCTTCCGAAGAGGCCCCGGCCCCCCGGCGGGCCGGCGCTCACTTGTCGGCGCAGAAGCCCATGTCGCCCACGGAGGCCATGGGCCCGACGCGCGCGCGATCGCCCTGGCCGGCGAAGGTGGCGACGTCGCCCGCCTGCGTGATGGTGACGTTCCACGCGTTGTTCACGGTGCCCTTGAGCTCATGCTGAAAGGTCACGGGCAGCTCTTGGTCGGTCTTGTTGGTGACCGTGATACGGACGCAGAAGCCGGCGTCCCATTCGGTGAAGACGTCCCAGGCGACGGCCTGCTCGTTGTCGGCGAGCAGCGCCTCGAGCCCGCGCACGTCGACGAAGGGGCCGCCGCCTTCGTCGACGCCGACCAGCTCGCCCTCGGCGCCGAGGGGCCTGCCGCCCTCGTCGAGGTGGTGGCGGCCGGCGGCGTCGAAGCGCTCGAAGCCGAAGCCGATGGGGTCGATCAGGCGGTGGCACGGGCGGCAGGGCTCTTCGGACGAGTGGCGGGCGAACCGCTCGCGGGTCGAGAGGTTTGGGTCGGCGGGCGGCGGCGCGACCATGAGCGAGGGCGGCGGCGGGGGCGTGTCGAGGCAGAGCAGGCGCGAGCGGACGAACTTGCCCCGCTCGATCAGGCCCGGCTCGAGGAACTTCGAGTGCGCCGCGAGCACGCCGCCGTGGGTGAGCAGGCCGCCGTAGGGCGTGCCGGCGGTCGGGACGAGGCCGTCGGGCCCGGGGGCGGGCAGGCCGTAGTACGAGGCGAGCGCGGGGCTCGCGACGGTGTAGTCGGCGCGGAAGAGGTCGGCGAAGGAGCCGCCCGACTCGACCACCCGGGCGACGAAGTCGCGGGTCTCTTGCGCCATGGCCGCGCGCACGCCCTCGTCGAAGGCGGGGAAGGCGGCCGCGTCTTTGACCGTCTGGGGCAGCGCCTGCGTCTGCAGCCAGAGCTCGACGAAGTGCGCGATCGTCTCGCGCGCCTTCGGCGTGGCGAGCAGGCGGCGCGCCTGCGCCTCGAGCTGGTCGGCGGTGGCGAGCGCGCCCGCGTCGGCGGCGGCGAAGAGCTCGTCGTCGGGCAGGGTGCCGGTGAGCAGGTACGACAGCTCGGAGGCGATCTCGTAGGCGTCGAGGGCGTGGCTGCCGCGCCCGTCGGGGGCGCCGAGCTCTTCGGCGATCTCGTCGTCGGCGGCGGCGAGCTGCGAGGCGAGCGCGCCGGCGACGAGCGTGGCGCGGGCGTTGTTGTCGAAGCCGTTCTCGAGCGGGTCGTCGACGAACGACGCGGCGCGCGCCGAGGCGACGCCGAAGAGGTCGGCGACCGTGCGGTCGTACTCCCAGCGCGACAGGCGGCGCAGCGCGCGGGGCCCGGGCGCGTCGGGCGCGCAGCGGGCCTCGTCGACGCACGAGGCCCGCTCGCCGCGCGCCAGCTTGGCGAACGTGGCGAGCTGGTCGAAGAGCGCGCCGCCCTGGCCGAGCGGCGCCCCGCCGCTGTGCCCCCCGCGGGCGCGGCCGGTCGGCTTCAGCGCCAAGAGCGGCTCGCCGCCGCCGGCCTCGGTCGCGAACGCCAGGGCCTTGGCGGCCTCGAAGTTCGCGTCGGCCGCGGCCGGGTCGTCGGACGGCCCTCTCTCGGCGGGCGTCACCCCAAGCCGCGGTCCGGGTGCGGCTGGGGCCGCCCTCCCCGGAGCGAGTGCAGGTTCATCGTCACCCGGTCGAGGATCGCGAGGGCGTCTTGGAGGTCGGCGGGCGCCCCGCCCTGGCGCTTCGTCTCGACCTTCTTGCTCGCCAACGCCTCGCGCGCCTCGAGCGCGAGCTGGCCGGCGACGGCGAGCTCTTCCATGCCCGCCAGGCCCGACGCCGCCTGGCGCAGCGCCTCGTGCGCCCGGCGGAGCTCGTCGTGGCTGCTGTCGAGCTCACGGTACAGCGCGTGCAGCCGAGCCGCCGCCCGCACCCGCGCGATCAGCTCAGGCCCGCTGAAGGGCTTGGCGACGTAGTCATCGGCGCCCGCCTCGAGCCCCTCGGCCGCGGCCTCGGCGCCCGCCCGGGCCGTGAGCAAGATGACCGGCGTCGCCCTCAGCTCTGGGTTCTCTCGGATCTTGCGGGTCAGCTCGAAGCCGTCCATGCCCGGCATCATCACGTCGCTCACGACCACGTCGGGCCGCTCATTCTCGATCTCTTTCAGGGCGAGCGCGCCGTTGGCGCACAACGTTACCCGGCAGCTATCGCCCAGAACGTCTCGGACGTGCTCGCGCATGTCGGAGCTATCTTCGGCGACGACCACGCGCAGCGCGCCCCGCCCCGCCCTCTCGACGGCCGGGGCCTCGGGCCCCGGGCGGAGCTTCCCCGTGCGCAGCGAAACGCCCTCGCCCTCGACGCCCGCGGGCGCCTCGCGGCGCGCCGGCAGCCGCACCCAGAAGGTCGAGCCCTGGCCGAGGGCCGTCTCGACGCCGACCTCGCCGCCGAGCAGGCCGGCGAACTCTTTCACGAGCGCCAGCCCGAGGCCCGTGCCCTCGGCGGCGCGCGTCGAGGTGCCGTCGGCCTGCTCGAAGCGCTGGAACAGGCGGCCGACCTGCGCCTCGCCGATGCCGGGCCCCGTGTCGCAGACCCGCAGCTCGTAGCTCTCGCCCCCGGCGCTCGGCCCGAGCGATACCGTGACGCTCCCGCCCCGCGGCGTGAACTTGATGGCGTTGCTCATCAGGTTCAGCGCGATCTTGCGCAGCAGCGAGGGGTCGCAGTCGACCGGCTCGAAGGGCGGCAGGTCGGCGCGCAGCGCTACCCCCTGCGCTTGCGCCGCCCCGGCCGCGTCCGAGACCAGCTCGCCGACCAGGCGCCCGACGTCGCACCGCGACCAGGTGACGCTCATCTTGCCCGCCTCGGCCTTGCTGAAGTCGAGCACGTCGTCGACGAGGTCTTTGAGGCGCAGCGCGTTGCGCAGCACCGACTCGAGCTCGGCGGAGCCGCGCCCCTCGGCCCGGGTTTTCGCGAGCAGCGACTCGAGCGGCCCCAGGATGAGCGAGAGCGGCGTGCGCAGCTCGTGGCTGACGACGGCGAGGAAGTTGCTCTTCGCCTCGGCGGCCGCCTGCGCGGCCCGCAGCGCCTCCTGCCGCTCTTGCTCGAGGCGCTTGCGGTCGGTGATGTCGACGTAGATGCCGGCCATGCCGATCACCTCGCCGGCGGGGTTGCGCAGCGGCACCTTGCTCGTCAAGAGGTACGCGAGCGAGCCGTCCGGGCGCCGCTGCGGCTCTTCGATGTCGAGCAGCGGCTCGCCCCGCGCCATCACCTCGCGGTCGCACTCCTGGAAGAAGTCCGCGTGCTCCTTGGCGAAGAAGTCGTGGTCGGTGCGCCCGACGAGGTCGCGCGGGCTCTCGACCCCGCAGTCGCGCGCGAGGTTGCGGTTGCCGCCCATCCAGATGCAGTTTCGATCCTTCCAGAAGACGCGATGCGGAATGGAGTCGACCACCTCGCGGAGCGCGATGAGCTCGCCCTGCACGCGCCTGAGCTCCTCTTCGAGCTCTTCCGACGTTCGCTTTCCTGCCATGGTCATACTCCGGCCTGGTGGCCCGCCGAATTCAGAATGAGCCGCACTCGCAAAAAGCGCGCACGGACGCCGCTCGCGCCCCCGGCCGTGGCGACCACGTCGAGCCACCGCAGCGCCACGTCCACGCTGATGTAGTCGCCCGGCTCCCCCGGCGGCGCGAGCTTGCGCCCCTGCGTTTCGTTGATGCCGAGCGCCTCGAAGAGCTCACGCACCTGGATCGGGCTTGCTTGCTCGCCACGGGCGATGGTCATGAAGCTCGTATGATACGGCCACACTCGCCCGGACATAAGCACGAACTGGACAATTCCTGCCCCACCGCTCAGCCCCGCGGCGCCCCGCCCCGCCCCTGGCCCAGGGCCAGGCCCAGGGCATCGGCGTCGCGATGAGCCCGGCCCGAACCAGCGATGTGGCTACCCCCCTATCGCCGGGCGTAGCTACTTAATTTGGTGTCTGCCGCCAGGCCTACCTTAACCCTTCGAGGGGTGTTCCAGTCCCGCCTCGAGGTCCGCGCCCAGCTCGGCGCCGGCGTACGTTGTTCGGCACTCTGCGTCATTTTCCATCGTCAACGGAAGACGAAGCAGGGCTCGATGCCCGAGCCGACGCGAGCAAGCCGGCCCGACGCGCGCGGGCGCCCCAACGAGCCCCGGTTGCTTTGCCTACCCCTTTGCCTACCCCTCTCGTCGAGCCCCACGGCCTGCTCGTGCAACCGCCCGTTTGGTACGTGCTGGCGCGCGACGTCGAGAAGGGCGAGCCGCTTGCGACCCACCATCCGAGGGCTCTCGCGCCTCGGGCTCGCCCCGGCAAGGCGAGCCCCACGTGGGCCAGGCGCACCGGCCCGAATGGCCCCCTTCCCCCCGTCGGGCAAGCGCGGCGTGGGGGCGCGTCCCGCGGTCGCCATGACGCCGGCGACGCGGTGGATGTCAACGGCCGATCACGCGCAGGCCCGTCGGCGCGCGTCGGGGCGCGCGGGCTCCGGGTACGACGGTTGCTCGCAGCGCGGAACCCATGAGGGCGTTCGCTCGGGCCGGCCTGCTCTTCACCGCCCCGTGGGCCCTCGGCTGCTACTCGACCAGCGCGGTGCCCCAAGGGGCGCTGCCGCAGAGGGGGCTGTCCCGCTCGGTTGTGCTGATCGCGAGCGACGGAGACAAGGTCAAGCTCGACCCGAATTCGCGCGTGCGCTTGCTCCGCCGCGACGGGCTTTACACGCCGTGGGTGAGCGCGTCCGACCTGTACGTCGACTCCGCGGGGGTGATCGTGCGGGACGGCGGCCGCAGCGAAGGGCTCGCCTGGGCCGAGGTGCGAGGCGCCGAGGTCGAGAACCTCGACGGCGGCGCCACCGCCGTGGTGGTCGTCGGCGTCGCGGTGCTGATCGCGGCGGTCGTGGTCGTGACCCTGTCGGGCAAGGGGGGCCAGGGCCCGTCGCTCGGGGGGTCTGGCACCGCGCGTTCGCTCGATGGGGCCGCGCGCCTCGCCGACGCCGCCGGGCGCGTCAGCGAGGCCGCCTCCGGCGCCGCCGAGCCGAACGAGCCCCCGGCGACCGCGTCCTCATTCGGCGACGACCTCGGCCCCGGTCGGGCGAGGCCCGGCGCCGAACCGATCTTCGATCGCGGGGCCAGGCGGCGCGCGTCGGTGCGCGTCACCGGCGCGGTCGACGCTGCACGGAGCCTCGCCGAGCGCGGGCAGGTGCAGGCCGGCGCGGTGGGCGCGCTACGCCTGTGGGACTTCGTCGAAGTCGGCGGGGGCGGGCGCGTGATGGGCGACGCCGAGGGGCCGCCGGGGGCCTACCGCGCGGTCGCCTTCGGTCGGCTCGGCGTGCACGGCGAGCTCGACGCCCGTCGAAGGCTCGCGCTCCCCTTCTCGGTCGACCTCGGGGCGGGCCGGCTCGGCGCGTACGCGCGGCTCAACTGGGGCCTTCGCGTGCGTGTCTACGACGAGGTTTCGGTCGGTCTCTACCCGTTCAACCCCTCGTTCGACCGGGCCGAAAGCCGACGGCGCCCCTGGTCGTTCCCGTCGTGCGTCGAGACCTCGTTCGCGTTCTGACTCGGGTTTGGCTCTTGCGGGCCGGCTCGCCTTCGGCAACGAGGGCGTCCCGCAGCGAGGCGAGCAGCCCGACGAAGGGCACCAGCGGCCGCACCGCCGCCTCCGACCACGCCGCCGGCTCGCCCAGCCCCACGAGCTGCTTGGGGCGGGCCGCCGCGGCGGCAGGGCGCCCCGAGACGCGCGCCCACCAGAGGAGACGCTGCCCACCGCCGCAGCGGTCACGCGGGGGGCGTCCACTCGGCCTCGCTCAACCAGGCGAGAAAGCTCGGGCCGACGACCCGGCGCGAGGCCTCGTCGTGCCAGAAAGAAACGATTTGCCCGCGCGTGCCCCCCGCCGCGGGGGCGAGGTCGACGACGTGATGGTTGCCCGCCCCGTCGTACGTGATCGGCACCCACTCGGGCAGCCACCACGCCCCGCGCACGCCCGGGCCGGGTTGACCATGATCGTTGGCCTCGAACGTGCCGCGGTCGAGCAGGCCCTTCCAGACGCGCCATTCGTTGACGATGCGCCGGAGCGACAAGAGCTCGCGGCCTTCGACGACGAATTCGTCGCCGCCGCCGTCGTGCGCCTGGTAGAACGCCCGCATCTCGTCGGGCAGCGCGACCCCGAGCGCCGCCTCGGCCCGGGCGAGCGCCGCCCGCGTCGCCCCCTTCGGCAGCGTCACGCCGCTCGCCTTGGCGCGCCGCTCGACGAGGGCGATGTACGCCGCGACGTCGCCCCCTTTGGCCGCTCTGCTCGCCCCCGCGGATGTTAGGCCCCGCGAAGTCGCCGGACGCCCGGCGGGCGTGCCCCACGCCCCCTTCGCCGGGCGCTTGTCGCCCGCCCCTTTGACGCCCTTCGCCGGGCGCTTGCCGCCCGTGCCTTGGGCCCGTCGCACCGGGCCCGGGCCGCCCTCGGCCTTCTGCGCGCCTCGCTCGGCGCCAGCCGCCCCGACCCGCACCCCTCGCTTCGCGACCGCCGCCTTCTTCGCCATCGTGCGCTCCCTTCGGGCTCGAAGGCTACATGACGCGCGCCTCGGCGAAACGCCCGCGCCGGTTGCGGCGGTCGGGCCGGGCCGGGCCGCACCCGTTCGGCCCGGCGAGCACGATGTTTTTCGAGGGCGCCCCCTTCGGCGACGTCCGATCGAGCTCGAACGGGGCCGTGCAGTCGCTGACCGGCCAGCCATGCCACACGCCCGCGAAGCAGTAGCCGCCGACAGGGTTGAGCCGGTCGTGCTGCTCCGCGCCGTTCAGCCTCTCGCGGATCTGCTGGCTATTCAAGAACCTGCCCGCGCGCCGCAAGCTCTCGCGCACGTCCACGTGGGGCGCCGCCGCCGCGAGCGCCTGCGTGGCGAACGCCGTGTCCCACGTGGCGCTCCGCGCGCCGGCCACCCGCGCCCCGTCCACGTCATCCTCCCAGATCCAGCCCTCGAGTCGCCCCACCGCGAGCCGCACGTCCGGGTCTACAGGGTCGTTGACCCAGAGCGCGAGGATGCCGAGCAACCCGCTCACCGGCGACAGGCAGGTGTGGTTCGTCGCGCGCATCTCCGCAGCACCTCGACCCCCCGCGGCGAGATGCCGCTCCCGCAGGTCTTGTCGCGCGGGAAATCGGCCTTGTCCACGACGACGACGCCCCGGACGCCGAGCTGACCGAGCCGCAGCGCCGCGGCCGTCCCCGCGGGGCCGGCGCCGAGAATCGCGACCTCGGCGTCCGAGCTCTCGGCGCTCACGTGCCCCCCGCGGCCGGCTCGGCGTCGCCTTCGACGACCGGCAGGCGAGGCGGGGCGACGGGGCCCGCGCCGCGCCGCGAGCCCCGCGCCCCCGCGCCCCTCAAGTACTCTTCCCACTTGCGGATGGTGAGCCGCTGGAACGCGTCGACCGCGGGGTTCAGCTCGACGAGCGGGGCGTCGGAATGGCGCTCGTAGCCCTCCTGCTCCGCGCTGCACGCCCGCCCGTCCTGCGAGAGGAGCGGCCGGATGTGCAGCCGGCCCGCCGCGCGGAGCAGCGGCTCGGCGAGCCGCCGTGGGATGGTGATCGGCGCGAAGGGCACCTTGAACGAGCGGAAGTAAAACAGGAAGAACGCCCGCGTCGTCCGCTCGTCGACGGGGAGGACCGACAGAAGATGCTTGATCGCCCCGCCGGTGTTCGACCACTGGTACGGGTAGTCGTAGCAGAGGTCGATCGCGCTCGTGTCGACCGCGGTCCGGTCCACGAAGAGCCCCGTGATCCTCCCCCCGCCGACGTGCGTGTCGTACGAGAGCGAGACCCTGGCGTCGCTCGCCTCCAGCCGCGTGAGCTTCGCGTCTGAGAACGGCCGGTAGCGCCGGTGCAGGTGCGCGTGGGTGAAGTCGCTGACGTTGTCGATGATGATCGAGTGGTGGGCGCTCCACGTGAAATCAAGGCAGAGCAGCGGCCACGGCGCCGGGCCCTCGAGCTCCGGGATCTCGGGCAGGGGCACGCCCGCGGCGCGCTCCGGGTCCCCGAAGAAGACCCAGATGACCAGAAGCGCACCTCGACGACCTGGCCCGGCGCGATGTTGCGGTCGTGCTCGACGGCGTACCAGTAGTTCGGGTCGAGCCCCGCGGCGCGGACCTTCTGGCGGCGGTTTCTGGCCTCCTCGAACGAGGGGGCCACGGCTGTCGCAGGCGTCATGGTAGTCATCCCCGCTGTGCTCAGGTTGGGTTGGTTTTCGCGCCTTCGTGCCGCGCCCGCCGCGCCCGAGCGGCCCTCGTCGCGCCGAGGGCCAATCGCTCGCGCACGACCTGCCGCCCCGCGCTCTGGCGGTGCCTAGACTTCGAATCGAAGGGCGCCGCCAACCCGCTTCGCTTGCGTGTCGACGGCGTGGGGTGCGCCGTGCATGGCCACGGCGTCGCGGCAGCTACGACGCCGCGGCGCGCGGGCCCTCGGCGGTGATGGGGGCGCCCCCGGCCTGTCCGGCCCGGCGTGGACCCGACCCCCGGATGGCCCCGCGGCGCACGAAGAAATCGTAAGCCTGCTGCCATGCGTCGCGCAGGCTCGTCGGGCGGAAGCCGAGCTCGCGCCGCGCCTTGCTCGTATCGGCGTGGCGGCGCAATCGGAGGATGCGCACCGCGCCCGGCGTGAATCGTTGTGGGAAGTCGGGCGCGAGCCGCGTGAGCAGCGGGCTCGCCACCTCCGCGACTGCCAGCATCAGCGAGGCGGGCAGCTTCACCCTCGGCTTCGGGCGCCCGGTGATCTCCGCCCAGATGCTCATTATCTCCGGCAGCGTCATGAACTCGGTGGCGATGATGTACTTGTCGCCCCGCCGGCCGCGCGCCATCGCGAGGAGGTGCCCCTCGACGATGTCGTGCGCCGAGACGAATTCGAAGCCGCCGTCGATGTACGCGCGAAGCTTGCCGTTCGCGAAGTCGCACAGCGCGCGGCCCATGCGCGACGGCTTGTAGTCGTGGGGGCCCACGACCGCGCACGACGTCGCGATGCACGCGTCGAGCCCGCGCGAGACGGCGCGCAGGACCTCCATCTCGGCGAACGCCTTGCTGCACTCGTAAGGCAGGGCGCGGTCGAACGGGTAGTAGCGCATCTCCTCGTCGCTCGGGCGCGACGGGGCCCCGGGGTCGTAGCCGACGGCGCTGAAGCTACTCGTCACCACCGCCTTCTCTACGCCGTGGCGCAGGCACGACTCCATGACGTGGCGCGTCCCCACGACGTTGCATTCGTAGACCTCACGCTTGTGGGCGCCGTCGCCGTCGAGGGTCGATACCTTCGCCGCGACGTGGTAGACGCGCCTGCACCCCTTCACGGCCGCGTCCACGGCGGCCCGGTCGCGCAGATCGCCGTAGGCGCGCTCCGCGCCGAGCCCCTCGACGCTGCCGTTGTCGCTCGCGCGGCGCAGCAGGACGCGGACCTCGTGCCCGTCGTCGAGCAGGCGGCGCAGGAGGTTGGCCCCGAGGTGCCCCGTCGCGCCCGTGAGCAGCACCTTGCCCGAAGCGCCGTTGCCCGTGCTTGTAGAACCCATCGCCCGCTCCCAATTCACGTTCCGTGAGTTGAACCGCTTTCGCCGACGAACGTCGTTATGATGCTTTCATCATCGGCTGGCCAAGCATTTCTTCGAATTCAACCGGCGCCCGCGGCGGGGGCGGCGGCGCGCGAGCCCGGGCGGCCCCCTGCCCTTACCGTGAGCACTTCAGCACGACCGGCCAGCGGCGCCGGGCGGGCCGCCGCCGATTTCGAGGCTCACCCCCATGGCGGCGAAGATCCGATCGCGGCCCCGGAGGTAATCCGCGGAATCGATCGCGCGCGGCCGCGGCAGGTCGACCTCCACCGCCTCCTGCACCACGGCCGGCCGGCGGCTCATGATGAGCACGCGGTCGGCGAGCTGCGTCGCCTCCTCGATGTCGTGCGTGACGAAGAGGATGGTCTTGCGCTAACGTCCCCACGAGTTCGGGCGTCGTGCGCATGTTTCTGCTCGCGTGACTCTGCTCGCGTGACTCTGCTCGTGTGACTCTGCTCGCACGACTCCGGCCGGCCCGGCGCACGTCCGTGACCAACCCACCGTTCGCTCGCACGCGACGCTTCGCGCGCGGCGATGCGGGCGGCGCACGAGCTTGCAGGCGCCGTGCCGCGGCGGAAGGCTGCGCCCATGAACAGCGCGGCAGCACGGGAGCTCGGAAGGCGCATGTCCCTGTCGGTCAGCAAGGGGGATATCGACGGCGCCTTCGCGATGGTCGAGGCCCGCCTGGCCGAACGCATTCCGTTCCCGACGATGGGGCTGGTGGGCGCCGGGCTCGGCGACTGCCCCATGACCAAGCTCGACCAGCTTCTCGACCGGATCGCCGCCACGGCCGCCGAGGGGGGGTGGGTCCTCATCGGCGCGGCGCTCAAAGAGCAGCTCCGGACCAAGCCCTTGGCCGGCCTGGCGGGCCGTTGCCGCGGCTACATCGAGCAGGCGGACGTGTGGTGCGCGAGCGACATCCTGGCCGAGCGGGTCCCCGGCCCGTCGCTCCTGGTTCGGTTCAAAGAGACGCTCGACATCTTGGGGGCCTGGAGCGAAGACCCGAATCGGTGGGTCCGACGCGCGGTGGGCGTTGCAATCCACCACTGGGCGAAGAACGCCGCCGGACGGCGCGACGACGAGGCCCGCCGCCTGCTCACGCTCTTGGAGCCGCTGTTCGAAGAGCGCGAGATCGACGCGGTCAAAGGCGTCGGCTGGGGGCTCAAGACGCTGGGCAAGCACTACCCAGACCTGCTCGGCGCGTGGCTAGTCGAGCAGGTCGGCGTCAAGGCGTACCGCGCCTTGATGCTCCAGAAGGCGTTGACCTACCTTCCGGCCCGGGCCAAGGGGGACGTCAAGAGGGCCGCGGCGCGGTAAGCGTCCCGGTCCGGGCCAAGGGGGACGTCAAGAGGGCCGCGGCGCGGTAAGCGTCATGGCCGGGCGAAATGGGGGTCAGCTCGCCCGAGGGGTGAACTCGGCCGGCAAGCGTACGGGGCCGCGCACGGTGAGAGATTGGTTCCACTCTAGCTCGTCGGAGAGGGCGACGAAGCGCTCGCACCGGGCGATGAGCTCCTCGAGGGCGACGCGCGCCTCGAGCCGCGCGAGCGGCGCGCCCAGGCAGAAGTGAACGTCGTAGCCGAAGGCGAGCGACTTCTCGCTCGGGCGATCCATGTCGAAGCGGTCGGCGTCTTTGAACTTCTGCTCGTCGCGGTTCGACGAGGCCATCAGCAGCAGGATGACCGCGCCGGGAGGGACGGCAGCGCCGGCCAGCTCGGCGGCTCGGGTGGTGACGCGAAGGGTGCCGTGGCCCGGCGAGTCGTAGCGCAAGACCTCCTCGAGGAACATGGGGACGTGCGCCCGCTCGGCGCGCAAGCGGCCAACGACGTCCGGGCGCTCGAAGAGGACGCGCAGCGCGCTCGACAGGAAGTACATCGAGGTCTCGAGGCCCGCCGGAAGGATGACGAAGAGGAAGGCAAGCAGCTCCTCGTCCGTCATGACGTCGCCCCTGGCGCCCGGGCGGAGAAGGTCGCTGATCATGTCGTCCCGGGGCCGGTCGCGGCGCGCCCTGATCACCTGCCGGAGGTAGCCGTCCGTCTCGCGCACCGTGCCGAGGATCTCGGCGATGCGGGCGGGGTCCGTGATCGCCGGCGAGATGGCCGAGATGGCGTCGGTCCAGCGCTTGAAATGGACGTGCAGCGCGGGGTCCAAGCCGAGGACCTCGGCGATGACGCGGGCCGACAGAGGCCCGGCGAACTCCGACATGAAGTCGGCCCGGCCGAGGGCACACAGACGGCCGGCCAGCTCGCCGGCGACGTTGCGAATCTGCGGCTCGAGGCGGGCCATCGCGCGGGGTCCGAACGCGTGGCTGACCAGGCCGCGCAGCCGGGTGTGCGTCGGCGGATCGAGCGCGAGGAGAGAATCGGCGAGGGGGTTGCTCTCGATCCGAGGGGGCAGCAAGAGCGCCCGCAACCCCTGCGAGGAGAAGACCTGTGGGTTGCTGAGGACGAACTGGATGTCGCGGTAACGGCTGACGGCCCAGAACCCGCCGGGGTCGACCTGGCAGAGCGGCCGCTCGCGACGCAACTGGGCATAAAGAGGGTACGGATTGGCCCGTACGTCGGGACCGAGCAGGTTCGGTCGATCGGTCATTGCGCCCTGCCTCCGGGCGCCCCGGGGGCCTGCTCCCGAGGTGCGGCACCCTCGCGGCCGTCGCGCTTGGCGGCATGCTGCCCCGCGATGAAGCCGAAGGTCAGCGCGCCGGCGATGGTGGCCCCGGCTCCTGGGTAGCCCGCTCCGCTGAAGGCGGCCATCACGTTGCCCGCGGCGTAGAGGCCGGGGATAGGCTCCCCCGTGGGCCGCAGGACGCGCGCGTTCGAGTCCACGCGCGCGCCGCCCTTCGTCCCGAGGGCGCCAGGGTGGATCTGCAATGCGTAGAAAGGACCCCTCTCGATCGGCCCCAGGTTCGGGCTCGGACGACTTTGGGGGTCCCCATAGACGCCGTCGTAGCGGCTCCCGCCGCGGTGGAAGTCGCGGTCGACGCCCTCGGCGGCGAAGCCGTTGAAGCGCGCCGCAGTCGCGACGAGGCCCCCGGGGTTGATGCCGAGCTGGGCCGCCAGCTCCGCCAGCGTTTCCGCCCGCGGGATCCAGTCGGGCAAGGGCGCCCCCGGCATCGCGAAAGGCAGCGGGTACTTCTCGACGTACGTGGCGTCGAAGACGAGCCATGCCGGTAGGTTGGCGCGCTCGTAGGTCCGCGGCTCGAAGCGAAAGAACGCCTTCATCAGGTCGTTGTAGTTGTGCGCTTCGTTGACGAAGCGCTCCCCCCGGCGATTGACGATCATGCTGTGCGGCAGCGAGCGCATCGTGAACTCACCGCGGTAGAAGGGGGCCCCGCCGTACTCTTCTCCGGGGACGGCCACCGTTGGGCACCACCACGCCTCGCTCATGTTGCCGAGGGCTGCCCCCGCCGACATCAGCATGTTCAGGCCGTCGCCTCGGTTGCTCGGGGGGCTAAGCGGGTGCGTGAGCACGCCCCCGAGGAACTGCGCGCAGAGCTCCGGGCTCCACTCGAAGCCGCCGCTCGCCAGGATCACGCCGCGTCGCGCTCGGATGACCACCTCTTCCCCCCCGGACACGGCTCTCACGCCGGCCACGCGACCGTCCTCGACCAAGAGTTCGCGCGCGGGCGTCTTGAGGACGGGCCGGATGCCGCGATCGAGGAGCGCCTTGAGAAGCGCGCCCGTGAGCGCCGCCCCGTAGCCGACCATGCCGTCGGCGATGCGCTGGCCCAAGAGCTCGAAGGGGATGTTCTTCGGGCCCACCGCCACCTCCCAGGCGAAAAACTCGGTGACGGACATGGCGGCCACCTTGAAGACCGGGCTCTGACGCAGCCGGTCCTTCCACGGGCCGAGCTGGCGGGTGTCGAAGAGGCCCGGGTCGAGGGAACGGCCCCCCGGCTTGCCCCCAGGGAACTCCGCGTAGTAATCGGCGTAGCGCGGGAGCGCCTTGAACGCGATCGGGGCCGCCTTCTCGATGAAGCGGACCACCGCCGGAGCGGCGTCGACGAACGCCTCGATCGTTTGCCTTTCGCTGCGGCCGTCACTCAAGCGCGTGATGTACTCGATCGCCTCGTCCCTAGAATCCGGTATACCGGCGGCGGCCATGTGGTGGTTGTTCGGGGCCCAGATCACGCCGCCGGAGACCGCCGTCGCGCCGCCGATCGTATCCGCCTTCTCAATGAGCGCGACGCGCGCCCCGGCCGCGTACGCGGCGAGCGCGGCCACGAGCCCCGCCCCGCCGGAGCCCACGACCAGCACGTCTACGTCGAACGGATGGCTGGTTCTTTCCATGTCGAGTTCACTTTCTCCGAGCCGGCCCGCTCTTCCACGAAGGCCTTGGCCGGCTTCTCCGGGCGAAGCGTCAGCTCCGGCCGGATGCCGATGTCGAAGGGCGAGCCCGGGCGGAGCCGGAAGTGCTTGAGGAGGCAGCTCAACGCGAGCGCCGCCTCCTGGTACGCGTAGGCCTGGCCGGAGCACACGTTGCGCCCCCCCCCGAACGGGAAGAAGTCGGAGCAGTCTTTCGTGCTGCGCGGCGGCCGTCGAGAGAAGCGATCGGGGTCGAAGCGATCCGGCTCGGACCACACCCGCGGATCGTTGTGCGTGATGTACTGGCTGGCGATGACGTGCGCGCGGGCCGGCCGCTCGACGTCGCCGACGCGGACGGGGCGAACCGACTCCCGCGCCGCCAGGTACGAGGGCGACCGGATCCGGAGCGACTCCGTGAGGCAGCGGTGGAGCAGGCTGGTCCGGGGCAGGCCGTGCGTGTCGAACCGGTGCTCCGCGAGCTCCCGGTGCAGCCGCTCCTGCAAGGTTGGATCGTGCGCGAGAAAGTGGAGGGTCCAGACCAGCAAGATGATGGTGGTCTCGGAGCCGCCGATGAGGTTGCCGAGCATCTCCTCGAGCAAGCGCTTCTTGTCGAGCACGCCGGCCTCGGAGTGGGCCCGGACCAGCGCCCCGAGCATGGAGTCGCCGTCCACGCTGCGATCGAGGTGGGACTCGATGAATCGGTAGACCTCGCCGCGCCGGGCGCGGAATTCCCGGTTGTCGGCCGTCGGCACCCAGGGCGGAATGCCCACGAAGGAGAACACCCGCTTGCGCACGAGGTCGAATATCCGGCTCAGCGTGCGGTGCAGGTGCGCGGGCACGCTCTCCTTGGGGATGCCGAGGAACGCCGAGAACACCACCTTCGACGCGTAATCGAGCATGCCGTCGAAGAGGTCGATCGCCCCCCCGCCCGCGCTCGCCCGCCGCCACGCGGGGACCGTGTCCTCCTCGAGCGTGCGCGTCATGATCTCCTCGTAGCCCTTGAGCGCCTTCCCGCTCAGAAACCGGAGGGTGCGCTGCCGCACGGTCTGCCACTGGTCGGCGGGCACGGTGACCGCGTTGAAGCCGAGCGCGTCCTCGAAGGGCCGCAAGAACAGCTCGGCGCGCTTGAAGCCCTCGGTGTCGTGCAGCACGGCCCCGATGTGCTGCGGGTGGACCGCGAGGTACGCCCTCCGGCCGAAGAGGCTGAACGGGATGAGGTCCATGCCCTCCGACCCGTGGCGCCGGTCGAGCTCGACGAGCGCGTCCAGCAGCCCCTTGCGCAGGACGCGCTGGCCCACCCAGAGCCCTCGGGCGGACGAGGTCAGCCCCTCCGAGGCGATCGCCGCCGGCGGCGTTTCTTTCTGCGCCATCATGGCTCAGGAGAGCAGGTAGCCGCCGTCGACGACCAAGGTCGCGCCCGTGATGTAACCGGCCGCGGGGCTCGCGAGGAACAGCGCGGCCAGGGCCACCTCATCGGGCTCACCCATTCGGCCCAGGGGGACGCGCGCGGCGTAGGCGCCGCTGATCTGCTCCTGAGAGAGCCCATGCAGGCGCGCCATCGTCCGGGCGGCCTCGTCGCTCCCGGGCGTCTTGATGCCGCCAGGCGCGATGGCGTTGGCGCGGACCCCGAACCGCCCGAACTCCAGCGCGAGCGACTCGGTGAGCATCACGACGCCCGCCTTGGACGCGTTGTACGCCGCCAGCCCGGCCATGGGGCGATGCGCGTTGACGGAAGCGATGTTCACGATGCTCCCGCCCCGGCCGGCGGCCACCATCCGCGCGGCCGCGGCCCGGGCGAAGAAGAACGTGCCCTTCAGGTTGACCCCGAGGACGCGGTCCCAGTGCTCTTCGCCCGCCTCGTGCGTCGGGGCGATCGGGTACACCCCGGCGTTGTTGACCAGGATGCCCACGCCCCCCCAGCGCGTGGCGGCCTCGTCGAGGGCGCGCGAGGCGTCGGCCGGCAGGCTCACGTCGGCGACGGAGAACGAGGCGACCCCGCCGGCCGCTTCGATCTCGCGGGCCGTCCGCTCGGCCCCCTGGGGGTCGACGTCCACGATCGTCACGCGGGCGCCCGCCTCGGCGAGGCGGAGCGCGATCGCACGGCCGACCCCGCGCCCTGCCCCCGTGACCAGCGCGACCTGGTCGGACAGATTGAAGATCTCACCGCTCGAGATTCGACGATTCGGCATGTCCGTCTCCTGGCGCCCCGACGGCCGGGGCGAGGCCGCATCCGACGTGAAAGGGTGGGCGATTCAGGCGAGCATCAAGGGAATGACGGGTATCGTGCGAGGGACGGCCACCAGCATGTGGTGCTTGGCCCAGTCCTCCTTGGCGTCCCGCCGCCTGGCCCCCGGGTAGCGCGTGAAAAACTCCCTCAGCGCGACGGCCCCCTCGATCTCTGCCATCCGCTCGCCGACGCAGCGGTGGGGGCCGGCCCCGAACGCCAGGCTGTTCGTCTGCTTCCGCGTGACGTCGAAGACGTCGGGGGCCTCGAACGCCTCCGGGTCGCGGAAGGCCGACTGGAACAGCAGCAGCGCGATCTGCCCCGGCCGAAGCGTCTTCCCGTGCAGGTCGAGGTCGCGCACGATATACCGCGGGAGGAACTTGGTGAAGCTCCGGTAGCGGAGGATCTCTTTGAGCGCGTCGGCGAAGCGGCCGGGCTCCCGCCGGAGCGTGGCCAACTGCTGCCGATGCTCCAAGAGCGTCAGAATGCCCATCGTGATCAGGCTGCCGTTGGCCTCCGTGCCGGCCAGCAGGAACGAGAACACCAGGGCGATCACCTCGTTCTCGGACAGCCGGTCTCCCTCCCGGTCGGGCGCGCGCAGGTCGGCCACCATCGAATCGCCGGCGCCCTCGCGCAGGCTCTGGGCGACGATGCGCGCGACGATCGCCCTGAACTCTTTGAGCGCCGCGTCGTTCCGCGCGATGGTCTCGCCGTCGGTGCTCGGCTCTAGGAAACCGAGCGCCGCGTTGGTGCCCGCGACGAGGAAGCGCTCTTCTTCGGGGGTGGGCTCGACCCCGAGCAGGCGGCTCATCACCCTGATGCGGATGGGGACCGAATAGTCGGCGAGGAGGTCGATCTCCCCTCGCCCCGAGAACCCGTCGAGCACCTCGCGGACCACCCGCTCGGTCACCCGCGCGATGCGGCCGCAACCGCCCGGCAGGAACGGTTCGTGGGCGAAGCGGCGCAGGCGCGCGTGCTTGGCGCCGTGGCAGAGGAGGAGCGTCTCGTCGAGCGCCCACATGACGTTGGGCGCGGCGCTCGCCCTCTCTCGAAGATGAGCGTCCCCGGACCACGCCTTCTGATCGGGCGTGGCGCGCGGGTCGTTCCACAGCATTTTGACGTCGGCGTGCCGCGAGATGAGCCACGCGCCCAGCTCATTCGACCAGTAGACGGGCGCTTCTTCCCTGAGCCGCCGGTAAAAGGGGACCGGGTCGGCCAGAAATTCGGGGCGAAACAGGCTCAACTCGATCGGCTCCGACATCCGTCTCCTCCCGGTTCGTCGCGGCAGAGGGGCGAGGCTCGACATCGAGCTAGTGACGCAAAACCAGATTTTCTCCATAATACCGAAATTTCTTTCGGTCAACCTATTTCGATAGCCACCAAGGCGCCCGATTGCGAGGGAATCGCCCGGCAGCCCCGCGCGACGCCGTCGCGGTTCGCGGGGGGCGCCCCCTTATCGCGCCCGGTAAAGCCAGACGCCCGCGAGCGCGCCGAGCAGCAATTCGAGGAAGGACCAAGGCAGCGTCGCCCAATAGATGGCAGCGGAAAACACGCCCAGCGCCGCGGACCAGCCGAAGCCGAAGACGTACGCCAGCAGCCAGCAGAGGAACGCCGCCCGGACCGTGGCCTCACGGCCCGTTCGCGACGAGGGCCGGAGGATTGCGTAGACCCAAACGGTCACGACGCCGAGCGCCAGGCTCATCAAGGCGAGCCAGGCGATCGACGCCCCGGCGACGGGGGGCCGGCCGAGCGACCGCATCGCTTCGTCCCACGTTTCTTGAAGAATAAGCCCGTTCAAGGCGAACTCGCCAATGTTGACGACGACGCCGGCGGCCAGCCCCCCGACCAGCAATCGGCCGGGGTGGACGTCGCCCGAAGAGCGCCCTTCCCCCGCCTCGACGAGCCCTGCCCGTGACGCGGTCACCGCCCGACCACCGCCTCGAAGCCGATGCCGAGCGACGCGAGCACGGGCTGAACGGCGGCCCTGCCGCCTCCGGTCACGCCGCCGCCGGGGTGACAGCTCGGGCCGCACATCCAAAGTTGCTCGATCGGCGTCCGGTAGCCCCACCCGGGAAGGTAGCGATTCCCGAGCTGCTGGTCGAGGAACATTCCGATGTGGTTGTAGTCGCCGTCGATCATCGCCGGGTTGCGGCGCGACAGATCGTAGGGCGTCTCGATCAGGCGGCCGATCAGGTTGTCGCCCCCCATGTTGGTGGTCTGGCGTTGGAGCGTGGCAAGAATGCCGTCGGCCATCTCCTGCCGGAGGTCGTCCCAGCGGGCGGCCCCGCCGTCCGCGAGCTCGAAGGGCGCGTAGTGAAAGAGGTGCAGCGTGTGCTGGCCCGCGGGCGCCCGCGTGGGGTCGAGCCGGGTCTGGCACCCCGCGGCCGGCATGTGGACGTGGGGGCGACCGTACTCGTAATCGTCGAAGCTGCGGAGGAACTTCTCCATCGGCAGCGGCGCGAACTCGACGAAGAGCGCGTCGCTCACCTCGTCGCCGGCCCTGTACCGAGGCGCCTGGCGGATGGCGCAGCCCTGGCTGAGCGCGCCGTAGGCCGAGCGCTTGAGCCGACCGAGCTGGCCGACGAATGACTCTGGGAGGGCATCGCCCCCGACCAGGCGCACGAGCTGCTTGGCGTGCAGGTTGGACACCACGGCCTTCGTGGCCGCGATCTGCTCTCCTCCCTTCAGCACGACGCCGGTCGCCTTCCCCCCCGACACGGGCACCCGCTCGACCGTGCTCCCGGTGCGGATGGCCCCCCCGTGGTACACGATGCGGCGCTCCATGGCCTCGCTGAGCGCCCCCGAGCCGCCCTGCGGGATGGCCCCGCCGTACTCGTGCGTGAGCGGGATGAACATGAACATGACGATCCCGGTGCCCTTGGTCCGCGGCGAGATGCTCGCTTCGGCGCAAAACTTCATCAGGGCGACCTTGAGGCGCTCGTCTTCGAACCACTCGTCGCAAATGTCGAGCGCGCTCACCATGAGAGACCGAAGGAGCGCGCGTTCCTCTTCGCTCTGTTCTAGCATCGAGGCGAAGACGCCGAAGGGCGGGGGCGGGTTGAACATGCCCCGGACCAGCAGGCCGAGCATCTTCTTGGACCAGCCGCAGAAGCGGCGGTAGGCCTCCGCGTCCCGCTCCGAGAATTTGGCGATGGACTGGCACGTCCGGTCGACGTCCCGGTCCAGGTTGATGTACGAATCGTCGGGGAAGAGGACGGCGAACTGGTTCTCGGACGTGAGGTACTTCAGGCCGAACTTCGACCGGAGCTCGAGCTCGTCGTTGACGAGGAGCGGGTTTGCTTGAATGAAACCGTGCCAGATAGAGCAAATGTCCGTCTTGAAACCCGGCGCCGCCGTCGGCGGAGAGATCACGCCGCCGCCCGTGTACGGGAGGGCCTCGAGGACGCACACGTCAACCCCGGCCTTGGCCAGGTAGCACGCGACGGTGAGGCCGTTGTGCCCACCGCCGAGAATGACGACTTCGTGTTGGTGGTTCAACGGGTCCCTCTCCTCGGTTCGCCCCCAGCCCGGGGGGGGTATCTCTCTGACGCGCGGCCCTCGATACGCGCGTGGCGGTATACTGGCCCTCATCGCGCTTCGAAAGCGCGGCGGGTATCAGGTTTTTGTTAGCAAGATTTCGTACCCGGCTGCGTCCGAACCCGCGGATTCAAGCGCGGCCAAGCACGAAGAAAACTGCCCAGACTCTCGCCGAGCAGGGCTCACGTCCCGCTCGTGCGATTCAGGCCGGGGCTCGGCCGACGAATCTGCACGAGGTCCGTTCTGACGCGGCCGCCGCCGGCCGAGACGAGCGGGCCCTTGGTCTCGTCGTGCTCGTGCTCATGCCAACAGTAGGGGACGGAGGCGAAGAAGTCGCCGGTCTCGCACTCGGCGTGCACGCCGCAGCCGCCGCCGCACATGTCGAGGTGGTGGCAAGAGGTACACTTGCCGCTCTTCTTCTTCCGGTCCCGGATGTCCCGGAAGAGCTGAGACTTCATGATGTCTTCGAAGCGCTCGGTCAGCAAGTTTCCCAACTTTAGCTGGGTCGGGTAGTAGCAGGGGAAGAAGTCTCCGTTCACGTCGACGCCGGAGATCGTCCGGCAAGACTGGCAGCCGACGCCCCACTCGAGGGCCGTCCGCTCGACGTCGCTCTGGGGCTCCTCCATGAACGGCGTCCAGTCCCAGATGTCGAAGATGGGCAGCGTGCCGACGTAGCCCTTCCTTACCGCTTCCACGGCGTGGCGGTACTTGAAGTCGTAAAACCGCCGGTTCTCCTCGGCCGTCAGGCCGACCTCGTTCCAGTGTTCGGCCGCCGTGCCCGTCTTGATAACCGCACGCATGTAGGGGGCCGCGCCCCAGCTCTCGATGAGCGCCTTCATCTCCTCCATTTCGTCGATGTTCTGCTTCATGACCACGAAGTTGACGACGACGAACATGCCGTGCTTCTGGGCGTTGTCGATGGCCCGCTTCGCCAGCTCGCCGGCGCGCTTGACCCCGCGGATGCGGGCCGCCTTCTCCGGGTTCGCGCTGTCCAGGCTGATGAAGACGTGGCTCATGCCGTTCTGCGCGCAGAACCTGGCGTACTCGTCGTTGAACAGCAGGCCGTTCGTGGCGAGGGCGTGAAAGTAGCCGTTCTTCCCCGCATGCTCGATGAGCTCGCGCAGATCGCGCCGCACCGTCGGCTCGCCGCCGGAGTAGATGTAGACCCCGCGCCGCCCCTGCTGCCGCAGCGCCGATTCCAGGTTGTCGACGATGTGAACCCAATCTTTGATCGGCAGGTCGGGCCGCTTGAACAGCTCGATGGCGCAGTGCTTGCACTGCTCGTTGCAGCGGTCCGTCACGTAGAGGGTCAGGTGGTAGTTTCCGGGGTGAAATGCCTCCCCGAACTGCGCCCAAGACTTCTTGTACTGATCTTTGATGTCTTTGAGGTTGACGTACCTCAGCACGTCGATGCCCAGGGAGCGTACCATCGAGACGCACTCGCCCCTGAATTGCTCCGGCGTGATCTCGAAGAGCGCGGTGATGAGATCGGCTTCGCTGACGCGCGTCTCGTTCCGGGCCCTGCACTGGGCCTCGGCCTCCTTGCGGAGCTTGGGCTTCACGATCGGACGGAACACCAGCGGGATCTGCTCCGCGATTTGCTCGAACAATTCGTCGAGCCTCGTCGTCCATTCCATGGCGTCTGCTCCTCACTCTTGCGCGCGGGTTCGGTCGAAGCGGTTGGTGCGGCGCGAGATGGTCAGGCTCGCATCAAAGCCGTCATGGACCCGCTGTAATCGTTCTCGATCTTGAAGAAGAGCTCGCCGCGCGCCAGCGTCACGCTGTTCTGCCGGGGCCCTCGTCGACGTCCGGAAGCTCACCGCGGACTTGGTGAAAGGGCCCCTGTAGGCGCTCAGGATCGGCCAGGTCGTCGCGCGGTTGCAGACCGCCCCGGCGAGCCGGGAAGCCAGGACGGCGTCGGCGTACAGTCGCTCGAGATCGAGGGCGAAGCGAGGGGACATGGATTCTCCATTGCCGCCGGCGCCGTTGAATCTACCGTACCGATTTGGAATAGCAAGCGGACTTTGCGGCCGCCATGCGCCCTTCGCTCGGGCGCGGCTGAGGCGGCGCCGCCCGCCCCGTCAATCATCAAAACATGCCATTCGCGTGGGGCATGTCGCGCGGGATCCGCTGGATAACGTCCCAGTGCTCCGCGATCGCCCCCCCCTCGACGCGAAAGAGATCGTACAGGGCGGCGCGGTCGCCGCCGAGCGCCCCCTCGGACTGCGCGAGCACGAAATTGCCCTCGCCCACGACGCGGTGGGTGCGATCGTAGCGGGGGCCCGCCCCCCGCTCGGCCGGGCCTTCCAGGTGGGCGCGCAGGGCGGCGAGCCCGTCGGCGACGCCGGGGCTGTGCTGCAGGCACCGGTCGCCCGCGAAGAAGCGGCCCATCTGATCGAGCCGGCGCTCCACGAGCACCGTGCCGACGAACCGGGCGACGAGGGCCTTGTTGGCCGCGGTGTGGTCCCTGTCTTGCACCGTCGTGGGGCCGTCGACCATGGTGCGCCCGCTGGCGGTCCTGGCGGGCTGGTCCTGCACGGCGCCCCAATGCTCGACCAGCAGGCCGTCTTCGACGCGGAATAGGTCGACCACCGCGCGCCTCTGGCCCGCGGGGATCCACTCGCTGTGAACGACCACGAGGTCGTCGTCTTCGAGGACGCGCAGCGAGCGGAACACGTTGTCGGGGGTGGCCTTCAGCTGCTCGAGGAGCGACACGAGGCCTTCGCGGCCCGTGCGCAGGAACGGGTTGTGCTGGACGTAGCCC
Organism: Polyangiaceae bacterium; assembly: GCA_035762175.1. Classification (GTDB taxonomy): domain Bacteria; phylum Myxococcota_A; class Polyangia; order Polyangiales; family Polyangiaceae; genus DASTPP01. The sequence continues at coordinate 57,004 of DASTPP010000170.1, forward strand.
TCGGCGACCACGCGCTCGAACACCTCGGGGTCGGCCCGGCCAAAGCCGTCTTCTAGGAGCTCGAGGACGACAGACCTGCTGGAACGACGAATCAAGGCTGCCTCCTTCGAAGTGCGATGGGCCGCCGGGCCCGCGAACGCCGGCACGCGAGCAGTTCGGGGCACCCCGGCGACCGGCGCGACGGGGGCCGTCGCTAGGCCTCATGCGTCTGACGCGTCAGCATGTCGCCCACGCGATCGAGGTATCCGCGGGCCCGGCGCACCTGACAGAGTAGCTTCTCGACGTCCGGGGGGGGGAGCGCGTTCAGCGTCGAGGGCGCGAACACGCTGCTGAACTCTGGCGCCTCGAGCACCCGCAGCACGGCGCCGATGTACCGCACCGGGGGCGGCAGCATGGGGCGCCCCCCGGCGTGCGGGCCCTTCATCGAGTTCGCCCTCTCCGCGAGCTGTCGGCCCGACCATTGCTGCTCGACCGCCTGCTCGGCCAGCCGCCGCTTCTGCTCGACGTCGGCGACCGGGAGGAGCGCTTCGTGCTGCGTCTTGGATAGCCTCTCGGCCAACGCCGGGGGCAGCTCGCGGTACTGCACCGAGATGCGCACGGCCTGCTTGAGCGCGTGCGCGCTGATCGGCAGCTCGTCCTTGCGCGCCAGCAGCCGCGAGAGGGCCGCCGGCTTGTGCGGCCGCTGGGAGCGCGCCTCGCGAACGTCGCCGCCGTAGAATTTCTCGATGATGTAATCCCCCAGGGAGACCACGGTGGAGAGCAGGCCCTGCGTCCAGAGGTTTCGAATGTGGTCGAGTGCCTCGTTCACTAGCATGTCATCAGAGCCGAGTACGTCCGCGGTGACCGGAATCGCGTGGCAAACATTACGCCCTTGCTTCATGCCGGGTTGAGCCATACTTTAGCTCCTTCAGCTTTTGATTGGCAGAAATCTAACATGACACTCGAAGCCGCGCACCGGACAAATCGCCCGCGGGGCCGCTTTTGCCCGCGCCCGCGCCGGCGAAGGCGGGCTCAAAGATTGTTATCATTGTCGGTCTCCGAGCGAGCAAACGCCGAGGGCGCGGCCGGGGCGGCGACCCCGTCGATCGACGCCGGCCCCGGCGGGCCCGACTGCGCGGAATGGCGTGAATGAGCCTCCGAATGTGGTTCGGGTTCGAGAGCGTACCGCTGGTCTCTTGCCAGTTGTGTCGTATTGGGCCCTAAAAAACCGTAAGAATTTGAACGTCTTCGGAGCGGGCTGGCACGGCGATTGATAGGCCGCGGGCGCGGCCTGTCTTATCGGACGGGCCCCGGTGCGACATCGAACCGCCCCCTCGATTCGTGTACCTCAGCCATATTGACCGACCCTGCCGAGGGCCCTGCGGCCTGACTAAGCTTTGCTCTGAAGCCCCCCGCCGCCCCGGGGGCTGAAGGGCGGCGGGCCGGGCTGGCTCGAGCTCAGCCGATAGCAGCGGGCGGCATTCCCGCCGAGGATCTTCGCCTGCTCGGCCGGGGGCATCGCGCTCGTCTCGCGCCGGATGGCGTCGCCGGCGCCGGGGAAGAGGCAGTCGTGATGAGGGTAGTCGGACGACCAGACGACGTGATCGGCGGCGATCGTGCGGCCGATGCTTTCTGGGAGCGGCTCGCTGGCGTGGAACGCCACGAGGCACTGGCGGCGGAAGTACTCGCTCGGCGGCAGCTTCAGCCAGGGTGCGGTGCGCCTCATCATCGGCGACTCGTAGCGGCAGTCCATCTCTTCGAGCCAGCTCTGCGTCCACTGGCCTCCGGCTTCGACGAAGACGAGGCGGAGCCCCGGGAAGCGCGCGAGGACGCCGCCGACGATGAGGCTCGCGAGCGCGAGCTGCTGCTCGATGCGATGGGAGACGAGGTGATGCAGGAACAAGCTGCCGCCGAACCGGTTCGCGCCCGCGACCACGTCGACGAGCGGGCCGCGCCCCTCGGCGTCAGGCAACGAGGAGAGCGTGTGCACCTGCACGGGCACGTCGAGCTCCTGGGCGAGTTGCCAGAACGGATCGAGCGCGCGATCGCGCAGCATGCGCCGGCCGACCGGCAGCGGAATGATCAGGAAGCCGGGCAAGCCCATCGCCTCGACGGCCCAGCGCGCGTCCTTCACGGCCAAGTCGACGTCGTAGAGGTTCACCGGATAGACCGGCTTCAGGCGCCCGGGCGCGGCGCGCGCGAACTCGCCCGCCCAGCGCCCGTACGCGCGGCACAGCGCCGACCCGATCGCGCCGTTCGGGATGGTGGAGTTGCCGAGCGCGAGGGTGGGCGTGAGCAACGCCACGTCGATCCCCTCGGCGTCCATGGTGGCGAGGTACCCCGCGGGGTCGAGGCCCTCGCCCAGCGGGCGGTTCGGCCGGAAGCGATCGTCGTCGAACATCCGGTTCGCGTAGGGGTCGTCCCACATCGCGCCCGAGAACGCCATCACGCGATCGGCGAGCGCGATCCGCGAGGAGCCGTCCGGGAGGGTGACCTTGCGGTACACGTGCTCTCGGAATTGCGGCTCGGCGTATCGCTGGAAGATGCTCCAGGTTTCCTGGACGTGCCGATCGACGTCCACGACCAGCGGGCGGTCGAAGGCGGGCGCGGCGCGCGGCGGCGCGCTCTCCGCGGTGGTCATCGGCCCTCCCGCTTGGCGGCCGAAGGCGCAGGGGTCTGCTCGATGCCGGCCAGGCGGCACGCCGTCCGCTCGAAGGGGGACAGATCGTAGCCCTCGATGAACGCCAGCCGGTTGCGCGCGAGGTCCCGACCGTTGAACAGCTCGAACAGCAGCTGCCGGGAGGCGAAGGAGCCGCACGCCAGATCCCGCGCGAGCCGGAAGAGGCGCGCCCGGTCCGCGGGCGCCAGCGGGCCGCCCGACAGGGAGCGTTCCAGCTCGGGCCCCTCGTCGCCGGCGAGGTCGGCCGTCGTCGGGGTGGTGAGGAGGCTCTGGCCGCTCAGCGAGAGGACCGACAGCACGAGCCGCGGGTACTGCTCGACGGCGTGCATGTGCGCTACCATCGTCGCGCGGGGGTTGGGCATCGCGATGCCGTCGCGGGTGGTCACGGCGTCGCTCTCGGCGCTCCGGAGGAACGCGCGCATGGTCTCGACGTGGCGGACGATCTCCGCGATCTTTTCCTTCACCCGCTCGAACTGCGCCGTCCCGAGCTGCCGGGCGATGAGGGAGCACACGCCGGCGAAGAGCTCGGCCTTCGCGGCCATTCGGATGACAATGTGGTAGTACGCGAACACGTTCACGAGCCGCCACACCGTCTGGAGCGCCTCGACGTCCTCGGCGAGGAACACGCGCTCCGGCGGGACGCGCACGTCGTCGAAGATCGCCGACGCGTCCATCTCGTCGAAGCGCGCGCTGAGGGGGTGGTCCGCCGGGTCGCCCGCCGAGAGCGGCTCGCGGCAGACGAAGCGCAGGCGCGGCGAGTTCACCGGCACCGCGAAGAAGAGCGCCTGGTGCGGCGCGAGGCCGGCGCGCGGCGGCGTGAGCACGAGGTATTCGTTGGCGAGCGGGGACATGGTCGCCATGGTCTTCGTCCCGCGGACGACGAGGTGGTCGCCGTCGCGGCCGGCGACGTGAAGGTGGTCGAGCGCGGCGCTCGGCTTGGACCGGTCGATCTGCCGGTCGGCGAAGCTGTGGGTGAGAAACAGGTCGCGGTCGCGGCAGGCCCCGAAGTACCGCTCGACGTTCTCGGCCCAGCGCGGCGAGAACCGCGCGAGGGCCCCCTTCGCGGCGAGCAGGCCGAGCAAGATGAGCGGGACGTAATCAGGCAGGCGCCCCATCGTGCCGCCCTGCTGGCGCACCAGGTGCTCGATCATGCGCCGCCGGCGCTCGAGGTCGGCGGCGCTCTTCGGAATCAGCCAGGCGAGGCTGGCCCGCTCGCCCGAGGGAGACTCCATGGTCAGCAGGTCGCCGAGCGCGGGGTCGTGGTGCTGGTCGTAGAGGCCGGCGATGGCCTGAGCGCAGCCCCGAAGTGCCGGGTGGCCCGCGACGTCGGGGACCCGGCGGCCGCCGAGGAACACCTGGCGGCCGTCGTCGAGACTTTCGAGATACTGGCGGCCCGTTCTCATTGGCAGTCCTTTCGACCGATCCGGGTCGGGGTGGGGTCCGTTCGAGTTCACGCCCCCGGGGGCGCCGGCTCTTCGTCCAGGTAGACTTTGCCGGCGGTGCCGTCGACGGTCACCACCTGGCCGTCTCGAATCGCGCGGGTCGCCTGCTGGGTCCCGACGACCGCGGGAATGCCGTATTCGCGCGCGACGATCGAGCTATGCAAGGAGATCGCGCCGACGTCGGTGACGACGGCCGCGGCGCGGGAGAAGAGGGGCGTCCAGCTCGGGGTCGTGGCCACCGCGACGAGCACCTCGCCCGCCCGCAGGCGGCGGAACTCCGACGGGAAGCCGAGCACCCGGGCGGTGGCGCGGACGCGGCCGGGGCTCGCGGCGGTGCCGACGAGGACCGAGCGGTGGCGTTCGGTCTTGGCGCCTATCTCGCGCAGGTTGATGGGCCAGCGCATCGAGCGCTCCCACGCCGCCGCCTCGGCCGGGATGCGCACCGGCGGGGCCAGCGAGCGCCTCGCCTCCCTGAGCTCTCTTCGCTCCGCCACGGCGGCGGCGAGCGAGCCGCCGGAGGTCGCCGTGGCCCGGTCCCGGAGCTCGCCCGCGGTGAGGAAGAAGACGTCGTCGGGGGCGTCGAGGACGTCGTCGGCGGCGAGCCGGCGCCCCAGCTCGAGCAGCACGCGGCGGAAGACCGGCCAGCCCATCTGCAGGAAGAACACCGCGTCCTCGCGCGCCACGGCGTAGCGCTGCGCCCGGGCGAGCAGCGCGTCGAACAGCGCGCGCCGCGGGCCGGTCAGGCGGGCACGCACCTTCGCCGTCGCCTCTTCGCGCTCTCGGGCCAGCCGCTCGACCGACTCGCCCGGGTCGGCGGCCGACGGGGACATGTAGCAGCGCAGCGCGATCGCGAGCGGCCCGGGGCTCTCCGCGAACGTGGGTTCGATGAAATCGAGCGACCCCGTCTCGTGCCCGTAGGCCTCCAGGTGGTCGAGGAGGCGGCCGCGGAAGGGCGCCAGCGCGGCGTCGTCCGGGGCCCCCCCGACCAGCACGTCGATCGGGTTCTCTTCGAGCCAGGCGACGATCTTGGGGGACGCGAGCGCCTCGCGGACCAGCCGGAACGCGCTCTGTTGGGCCTCGACCGCCTTGGTCCGAAAGCCGCGGTAGAGGACGAGGTGGTCGTCGCCGAGCACGTCGCCCATCGGCCGGCCGCACGCGCCCCGCAAGAACTGCATGAGCGGCGCCGCGCCGCCCGACGCGAGGCTCAGGACGTACCAGACCTCGGCCACGTCGAGCGCGAGCTCGTCGAGCGTCGAGAGCAGCGCGCGGGCGGGCGTGGCCGCGGCGGCGCGCGCGCGGTAGGCGTCGAGCCGCCCGAGGTACGCCGGCAGCGCCCTTCGCTCCCACCGATCGACCCAACCGCCGCTCAACTCGGAGAAGAGAAAGCGCGGCGGGAGCAGGAGTACGCTCAGCCGGTCGGGGTCGGCGCGGGCGAAGAAGTAGCCGTTCGCCACCATGTACGACGGCCGCTCGACGCGCCACGCGCGCGGCATCCGGACCCCGAGCCGGCCGCTGCCGCCGCTCTCCCGCCCGTTCGCCAGGATCGGCAACAGGGAGGTCTCGAACAGCGGAGAGAGGGGGTCTCGGAGCCACTCGCCGAGCCGCCAGGTGCGCAGCCATCGGGCGCCGGGGACGGGGCTTTTCCAAATTGTCTCGCCGGCCCCTGCCTCGAGATTCGCGCTCATCGGCCTTCCCTATCTTCGGTCACGGGTTGGGCCGTCGCGCCCCCGGGCCTGGCGGGGCCGTGGTCGCTGCGGAGAAACCGCTCGACGGCGTCGGCGTGCTCGGGCCGGAGGAGCGCCGCGGCGTCGGCGCGCGCGATCGCGGCGGCCGCGTCGGAGCCGCCCCAGCCCGCCGATCGCAGAATCGCATAGGCGAACAGCGGCGACCGGCTCCGGCCGGCCATGCAATGAAGGTAGAGGCGGTACCCGGGGTCGAGCGCCGCGCCGCGCGCGAACTCGACGGCGCGGCGGAGCGCCCCTTCGGGGAAAGACGGCAGCGCGTCGGGCACGCCGAGCCAGCACAGGGCGACCCCGGTGCCCGCGAGGATCGGCGCGTCGTCGAACCCTTGCTGCAGGTTGATGACATGCGTGACCCTCTCGCGGCGTAGCGACGCGACGTTTGCGGCGGTGCCGATCATTCCGCCGATGGCGATGCGATCGGTGACACACCTGCATTCCAGCGAGAAATCGCTGGGCACGCGAACCCCGTTCAGCAGAAGAAGCTCGGGCTCCGCGAGCCCGCGACCTTGTGCCATGTGAGGCGCCCCCGGCGAGGCCTCGACCGCAACGCCGCGCGGCCGCCTCGGCAATCTCGACCGCATCGTACACGATCGCAAACAACGATGCAAGCAACGCCATTAAGACGAAGGCGCCACCATTCTCACCCGACGGCGCGTCCGGCGCCCGGCGGCGATTCGGGCACCTCGAATCTGCCGCCGGGCGGCGATCTCGATACCTCCCTCGCCGCGAAGGCGCCCCGGCGGCCGCCGGCCATTCTCGATGAGGTAGAGGCGCCGGAAGGCCCGGGGTAACTTGTCATCGCCGGGGCGCTGGTCTAGAGAACCGGCGCGAAGGCGCAAACCGCCGAAGGCCAGGGTCTGATGGAGCTAACGTTCGAAGAATACAAGGCGCGCCGGCTGGTCAACGTGCACCGCCACGTCGACGGCCGGTGGTTCTGGACGCGCTACAGCGCCCACCCCTACGTGGGCTGCCGAAGCGGCTGCGAGTTCTGTTACCTGCGCGGCGGCCTCTACTTGGGGCGGCGCGACCCGGGCACGTTCGATACGCTCATTCAGGTCAAGACCAACGCGGTCGAGCGGCTCCGCGCCGAGCTGCCCAAGCTGGCGCCCGACGTCCTCGCGTGCGGCGACTGACAGCAGCCGGCGGAAGATCGCTTCCAGGGTCAAGACGCCGCCGGCGCCATTCACCACAGCTCGCCGCGCGAGTACCAGGCCCGCCTCGGCTCGCAGGTGCGCGACCTGTGCGAGCGCCACGGGCTGCTCTCGCGCATGCCGCGTTACATTCCGCCCGGGCCGCTCGGGGTCAACAAGCGCATCGCCGAGCAGCTCTTCCTGAAGGGCCACCAGCTCGACCTCGAGCTGGCCAGCACGTACCGCGTGTGGGCCTACCGCAAGGCGGCGTGGGCGGTCGACGAGTGGCCCACGAGCATCGCCGATCTCTACCGCGAGAAGGGGCCCGGCGGGCTGCGCCAGCCCCCGGGCGTCGGTGACGCGATCGCGCGGGAGATCGAGCGCCTGCTCGCCGAGCGGCCCGCGCCGGAAGAGAAGGCCTCGTGACCGCCGCGGCGCGAAGGGCTTGTCGTGAAAGAACCTGCGGAGGCGAGGGCGATGATCACGAAGGTGTCGGACGGAAAGGCCCTGGTGTCGGCTGGCATCGCGAATCAAGGCGATCTTTGGCCAGATCGAGGCGCTGGCCGCGAGCGAAGACTGGAAGGTCCGCGAAGTCGCGGCGACGGCGCTGGTAGAAATCTCGAAGAAGCACCCCGGCGCGGTGGTCGCGGAGCTCTCGAAATGGGCTCGTCGCGCCGATGAAAACGTGCGGCGGGCGTCGAGCGAGGGCCTGCGCGGGCTCGCCCATGTCGATTTCGACGCCGTGCTGCCGGTGCTCGGGGTACTGAACGCGGACTCCAGCGCCTACGTCCGCAAGTCGGTCGCGAATTTGCTCAGCGACGGCAGCAAGAAGAGACCCGACCTCGTGCTCGAGGCCTGCGCGCGCTGGGCGCGGTCCGGTGACAAGAATACCTTGTGGATCGTGTCTCACGGGTTGATCAAGCTGCGCGAGACCCACCCTCGTGAGGTGGACAAGATCCTGGGCCCGGCGCTGGCGGAGAAGGCGGCGAAGCCGGCGCCGGCGCAGACGGCGGCGAAGCCGGCGCCAGCGAAGAAGGCGACGGCCACGAAGGCGACGGCCACGAAGGCGGCAAAGGCGACGGCCACGAAGGCGGCGGCGACGAAAGCAAGCCGGGGCGTTCAGAGTTTACCGGCGACGGTATACTCCCCGATGGTGCCGGCCGGCCCTCGGCGAGGCGGGCTCGTCCGGCCGGGGGCGGCGTCTGGCCGGGCGCCGACCTCGGCTCGCCCCCCTGCTCACTGCCGTTTTTGCCCCGGGCGAGCGCGTTCCAGCCGGAATGCATCGTTCAGGCGCACGCGGCGCAGGGCCGGCCGCGCCTGGCTGCCTGCCCCCGTCCGACTCGCCCCGCCCCCTTCCTGCGCGGTAGCCAATCGATCAAGGCGACGCGAAGGCGGCCAGATCGAGGTGTCGGCAATCACGATCGAGGTCAAGGCGCATGGCGGGCGGGCCTGCGGCGTGGTCGTGATGAAGCGGCCGCCGTCGAGCGCACGCTCGGGCGGCGCGACGGCGAGGCGCGGCTTTTCAGAGATGGTGAGCACGCCGCCGTTCTCGCCCGTCGCGGGCCCCGCCGTGGCAAAGGCGGGGCGCGGGGCGCATATCAGTTGACGGGCCGGCCTCGCCGTTTCAACATGCGAGCGCATTGTGCATTTAGACGACTTCGCCTTTCTGTAGACACGGGCGTGCTACGACGATCGCGTCAGCGAAAGCCGACGCCGCTAGGGTTGGGGCCCTTGTTCCGAAGGGCAAATACCAGACGACGAGGGCGCTGAGTTGAGGCTGGGGGTTCGGTTCGGGAGCCGTTTTTTTTTTTCAGCGCTCCCGGCTTCCTGGCGCCGGTCGCGCCTTATCTTCGCTGCGCTCCACTCCGGCCGAGATTGTGAGCCAGGTGCCGGGCGGCGGTGGCATCGGCGCCGCGGCCGCGAGCGAGACGTCCGGTCGCAGTTGAGTTTCTCAACCTGAATGGATACCCATGGACATCCAATGGCATCCCCGAGCTCGAGAGCTGTTCCTAGATCTGGTGAGGAAGGGCCCTCCCGAAGCGTTTCGCGACTCGGCCTCCGCGGCGATCGAGAAGGAGGCGGAGCGGGGCGCGCGAGAGCGCGGCGCGGCGTCGGTCGATGCCGATGACGTGGCGCGCGCCTGCCTGCGTGTCGCGCCGCCGGCGTTCCGGCCGAGGGTCGCGAAGAACCTCACCGATCGCGGCCTCGACGTGGGCAGTTACGCGATGCTGGCGCGACCATGGCGGGGAACATGACTGCCTGAGCGCCGAAAACTTGGCCAAGTTTTTCGCGGCCTGGCAAAGGCCGGGCGATGGCCGACCTGGCGCTCGTCCCCCCGCTCCGGCGCGCCCTGCGCTCCGAACTCGCCCCCGACCCGCT
>DASTPP010000171.1:0-135961 GCA_035762175.1 Polyangiaceae bacterium
AAGAGCAGCGCCAGCGCGAAGAGCAGGCGCGGCTCGAGGCGATCCGGGCCGCCGAGATCGAGCGGCAGCGGGTCGAGGCCGAGCAGCGGGCGCGGCTCGAGGCGCAGCAGCAGCAGCTCGCGCACGCCCAGCAGCTCGAGCAGATTCGGCAAGATCAAGGCAAGAAGAAGCTGCGGCTCATCGCCGGCGGCGCCGCCGGCCTCTTCGTGCTCGCGTCCGTCATCGGCATCGTGACCTTCGTCAACCTGCAAGACCGCGCCAAGGAGCAAGAGGCCGCGCGCATCGCGGCGGTCAAGCAGGCCGAAGCCGAGCAGGCGCGCGCCCGCGCCGAGGTGCAGAAGGCCCTCGCCGACATCGCCGCGCTGCAAGAGCAGCTCCACAAGACGACGAACGAGGTCGAGCGGCAGCGGCTCGAGAAGCAGATCAAAGAGATGAACCAGCGCGTGCCGGGCCCGGGCGGCCCGGCGAGAAAGCCCGGCGCGGGGGCGCCCGCCGCGACGGGCAAAGACAAAGACTGCCCGCCCGGCTCGATGGACCCGATGTGCGGCTAAGGCCCGCGTGAGCGACGCCGATCAGGCGGCCCTCGCCGCCCTCTGCCTCGCCGTCGACGCGCCCTCGCTCGACGAGGCGCGCCGCTGGGCCGAGCCCCTCGCCGGGCAGGTCGGCGTGCTCAAGATCGGCCTCGAGCTCTTCACGCGCGAAGGGCCCGCCGCCGTCGCCTGGGCGCGCTCGCTCGGGCGCGACGTCTTTCTCGACCTCAAGCTGCACGACATACCCCAGACCGTCGAGCGCGCCGTCGCCTCGGCCTCCGCGCTGGGCGCGCGCTTTCTCACCCTGCACGCCTCGGGCGGCGCCGCCATGCTCGAGCGCGCCGCCCGCCGCGCGCGGGGCGAGGGCGCGGGCCTGCGCCTGCTCGCCATCACCGTGCTTACCTCGCTCGACGGGAGCGATCTCGCCGCGATCGGCGTGCCCCGCTCGCCCGGCGACCACGCCCTCGCCCTCGCCCGCCTGGCGCGCGAGGCCGGCGTCGAGGGCTTCGTCTGCTCGGGCGCCGAGGTCGGCGCGCTGCGGGGCGCGCTGCCCGACGCCTTCCTCGTCACCCCCGGCGTGCGGCCCCGGGGCGCCCGCGACGCCGCCGACGACCAGCGCCGCGTCGTCACGGCCGAAGAGGCCGTCGCCGCCGGCTCCGATCTCGTCGTCGTCGGGCGCCCCCTGCGCGACGCCCTCGACCCCGAGGCCGCCGCCCGCGCCCTGCGCGCCGACATCGCCGCCGGCCTCGCCCGCCGGCGCTGCCCCTCGTAAGCCGCCCCGGCCCCGCGCGCGACGCAGATGCCCTCGTCAGCCGCGCCTCCCCCCGGGCGACGACGCCCCTCGTCAGCCGCGCCTCCCCCGGGCGACGACGCCTCTCGTAAGCCGCCCCGGCCCCACGCGCCGCCCTGTACCGCCCCGGCCCCGCGCGCCGCCCTGTAAGCCGTCCCGGCCCCGCGCGTCGCCCTCGTCAAGGGCCCCCGGCCCCGCCCCGAGCGCCGTTGTTGGTCGCCGGCGCGCGCCCGACCCATGATGGCCGGGTGCAACGACTCGTCTATGGCCTGCAACCTGTCCGCGAGGCCCTGCGCGCCCACGGCACCTCCGTCGCCCGCGTCCTGCTCGAGGCCGGCACCTCGCCCACCCTCGCCGCGCTCGAGCGCTTCGCCCGCGACCGGGGCGTGCCGGTCGAGCGCGTCGGCCGCGCCGCCCTCGACCGCCTGACCGAGGGCGGACGCCACCAGGGTGTCGCCGCCGACGCCCCGCCCCTACGCCTGCTCGAGCTCGATGAGGTGCTCGCCGGCGACGATCTGCTCGCCATCGCTCTCGATGAGGTCCAAGATCCGCAGAACTTCGGCGCCGTCATCCGCAGCGCCGTCGCGCTCGCCAACGCCCCCATCCTCTGGGGCGAGCACGCGAGCGCGCCGCTGACCCCGGCGACCTTCCGGGCCTCGGCCGGCGCCGTCGAGCACGCCCGCCTGGTGCGCGTCCGATCGCTGCGCGGCGCGCTCGCCGAGGCCAAGGAGGCCGCCGCCCAGGTCATCGCGCTCGACGCCAGCGCCGAGGCCGACCTGTCCGAGCTCGACTTGCGCCTCTCGACCGTGCTCGTCATCGGCTCCGAGGGCCAGGGCGTGCGCAAGGGCGTGCGGGCCGAGGCGAGCGCCCTCGCCAGGCTGCCGATGCGGGGGCCCCTCGCCAGCCTCAACGCGTCGGTCGCCGCCGCGCTCGCGCTCTACGAAGCGCTCAGGCAGCGTCAGGCAAAAGGTCAGTGAATTCATGGTCTCGGGCCTGATATCGAAGGTACTTCTTGAACATGCCTTCCCTACCTTTGCCCGCCTGGGCGCACGTTCAGAGCTTGGGCCGGTGCGTTCCATTCAATGGACGGGCCTGTCGGCCCCCCAGCGCGCCGGCAAAGCGAAGAGATTTCGACGAGTTGGAAGGCAACACTTGGGTGTCAGCTTCGTGTCTGTCCCGCCTCCTTCACCCCCCACGTGAGGCCTTGAGCGAGAGGTCGGTGGGGGCGAAAACGAGCCGTTTCTGGCGAGCGTGCAACGAAGGCAGAACGCGGGCGGAGAGGGCGGCCCGCGCGCGGGGCAAAACGCCACGTGGCGCAGATCGCCTCACCGGCGGGGGGTGCTTTCTGGGTGGCCTTGTGTGCATACAAGCTCACCCTTCGACGCAAGCGATCGGGCTGCTCGGGCCGGGTGTTTGAAAACTGAACTCCCCCGGCGTGCCGGGCCTCGGGGGGCGAGACCAAGCGCCACGACAGGTGCCGCGCTTCGAGCCTGTAGAGCCTAGAAAACGCGCTTCGGCCCGGGCTGCTCGAGCTCTGCGGGGGGCGTTGCGCTCGGCGCTACCGGTGGTCGAGGCACCTGCCCTTACCCGCGCGGCAGGGCGTTCGGAGGCCGGCGCGTCAAGGCCTTTCTTGCGTCGCGTGAGGCCGCGAGCGGGCGCTTATTTCTATTGAATCGAACATACCCCCATTTCGACCCGATTGAACCGATGGGTTCAAGTGGTGCGGGCGGTCGACGGGGGCCCGGCGCGGCGTCCGATGATGAGCGCGAGGGCGTCGACGAAGGCGTCGACGTCGGCCGGCTGCGAGGTCTCGCCGAGCGAGACGCGGAGCGAAGAGCGGGCGCGGGCCTCGCCCACGAGCGCGACGATGGCGGGCGAGGGCTCGGCGGTGCCGGCCGCGCAGGCGCTGCCGCTCGACACGCAGACGCCCTCGAGATCGAGCGCGGCGGCGAGCTCGTCGCCGGCCCAGCCGCCGACGAGCAGGTGCGAGACGTGCGGGGCGCGCCGGCCGACGGGGGTCGGCTCGATGGCGACGCCGAGGCGGCGCCCGGCCTCGAGGGTGCGGGCCTCGAGCGCGTCGCGCAAGGGGGCGAGGGCGGCGTAGCGCTCGGGCCCGCCCTCGAGGGCGCGGCGGGCGGCGGCGCCGAAGCCGGCGACGGCGACGGCGTCGAGGGTGCCGGGGCGCAGGCCGCGCTCCTGGCTGCCGCCGCGCAAGATGGGGCGGGCGTTGACGCCGGGGCGGGTGACGAGGGCGCCGACGCCCTTGGGGCCGCGCAGTTTGTGCGCCGCGAGGGCGGTCGTGTGGCCGCCGCGCCAGAGGGCGTGCGGCACGCGCCCGGCGGCCTGCACGGCGTCGACGTGCACCTCGGCGCCGAGGGCCTCGGCGCGCGCGACGAGGGCGGCGACGTCTTGGACGGCGCCGGTCTCGTGGTGCACGGCGTGCAGCGCGACGAGGGCGGGGCGGCCGGGGGGGCGGCGCGAGAGCGCGAGGGCGAGGGCGTCGGGCGTGATGGCGCCGCCCGGCGCGGGCTCGAGCCAGGCGAGCTCGACGGCGCCGCGGCGCGCGAGCTCTTCGGCGAAGGCGACGACGCTCGGGTGCTCGAGGCGGCTCGTGACGAGCAGGCCGGGCGCGCCGCCGAAGGGGCGGGCGAGGCCGAGGTTGTTCGCCTCGGTGCCGCCGGAGGTGAAGACGACGTCGCGGGGGCTCTCGCCGGCGAGCCTCGCCACCGCCTCGCGCGCCTCGTCGACGAAGCGGCGCGCGGCGCGCCCGGCCGCGTGCACGCTCGAGGGGTTGGCCCAGCCGAGGCGCGCGGCCTCGCGCATGGCCGCGAGCGCCTCGTCGCAGGGGGGCGTCGTGGCGTTGTGGTCGAGGTAGATCACGCGCGGGGCGGGGCGGTCACCCGGGCGGCGGCGGGCGCGCGGAGGGCGAGGCTCGGGCGGGTCGTCAAGGCGTCGCGGGCGGAGGCCGGGGCCGGCTCAGGCGGGCTCGTCGGGGGCCTTCTTCGCGATGGTCAGCACGAAGACGGCGCCGTTGAGCAGCACGTTGCCGATGCGCAGCGGGCTCGAGGCGTCGAGGCGGACCGAGCCGCCGAAGCCCTGCGCGACGCGCCGGACGATGGCGAGGCCGATGCCGACGCCGCCGTGCGCCCGGGTCGGCGAGGCGTCGCCCTGGAAGAAGGCGTCGAAGATGTGCTCGGCGTGCTCGGGCCGCACGCCCGGGCCGCTGTCGGCGACGACGACGTCGTACGACGCCTCGCGCGGCCGCACGCGGATGCCGACCGAGCCGCCTTCGGGGGTGAACTTGCAGGCGTTGTCGAGCAGCTGCGAGAGCGCGCGGCCGAGCCGGTCGGGGTCGCCGATGGCGGGCAGCGGGCCGGCGGGCAGGTCGAGCGCGAGGTTGTGGCGGCGCCGCTCGAGCTGCAGCTTCTCGCGCTCGACGGCGCGCCGGACGACGTCGCCGACGTCGTAGGGCCGCGTGACGAAGCGCATCTTGCCCGTCTCGAGCCCCGTGACGTCGAGCAGGTTGTCGATGAGCGCGCGCAGCCGCCGCACGCAGTCGCTCATGCTCTCGAGGGCCTTGCGCTGGCCCTTGTGCAGGGGCCCCAGCTCTTCGTCGAGCAGGAGCTTGAGGTAGCCGACGACCGGCGTCATCGGCGTCGCCAGCTCGTGCGAGACGTTGCGGTAGAAGGCGGTGCGCGCCCGGTCCATCTCGACGAGGCGGGCGTTGGTGGCCGACAGCTCGGTCACCTTCGCCTCGAGGTGCGCGACGATCTGCTGGCTCTGGTGCCGCAGCCGCTCTTGCCTCGCCTCGGGGATCTGGCTCTCTTTCTGGCCGCCGAGGTAGCCCGCGACGGTGCGGGCGAAGCTGCGCGCGTCGATGGGCTTCTGCAGGTAGCCGTCGCAGCCGACCGCGAGGCTCGTGTCGCGATCGCCCTCGGCCGTGATGGCCACGATGGGCACGCCCGCGAGCGAGGGCTCGCCCCGCAGCCGCAGGGTCACCTCGTAGCCGTTGAGGTGGGGTATATTGATGTCGACCAAGATGAGGTCGGGCCGCTCGGTGCGCGCCAGCCGAATGCCCTCGAGCCCGTCGACCGCGTCGATCACCTCGAAGCCCTGGGCCGCCAAGAGCTTGCGAACGAGCAGGCGGTTGGTGGGGTCGTCTTCGATGTGAAGGATGCGCGCCATCTCTTGACCTATCGCTAGCCTATCTACCGCCCGGCGCAAAAGGGTGCCGACGCGGCGGCCCGGGCCGGCCGCGGCGGGGGGCCCCGGGCCGCCGGGCGCGAAAGGGCGTGCGCCGAGTTGCGGTCGGGGCCGCGTTCCGGGTAGGGTCGCGGCGCCATGGTTGGTCCGCGCGTTTTGTGGCCCCTCTGCCTCGGGTTGACCCTCGCCGCCGGGTGCAGCGATCTGACCGCTCCGCACGAAGAGCGCGTCACCGCGCTCCCCGAGCCCCCCGCCCCTGCGGCCCGGCCGGCGGCCGAAGCGGCCTCGGCCCAGGCGCCGCCGCCGGCGCCCTC
Source organism: Polyangiaceae bacterium (assembly GCA_035762175.1). Taxonomy (GTDB): domain Bacteria; phylum Myxococcota_A; class Polyangia; order Polyangiales; family Polyangiaceae; genus DASTPP01. Next base: position 5,838 of record DASTPP010000171.1, read on the forward strand.
GCCCTCGCCCTCGCCCGAGGTCGCCCACGTGCTCATCGCGTACAAGGGCGCCAAGAACGCGCCCGCCAAGGCGACGCGCACCAAAGAGCAGGCGCGCAAGCTCGCCGAAGATCTCGCCAAGCGCGCGGCCAAAGAAGACTTCGCCGCGCTCGCCAAGCGCACGTCCGACGACGCCGCGACCGCGCCCAAGGGCGGCAGCCTCGGCGCCCTCACCGCGTCGTCGGCCCCGAAGCCCCTTTACGACGCGGCCGCCGCCCTCGCCCCGGGCGCCGTGTCGGCGGTCGTCGAGACCGACGCGGGCTTTCATATCCTCAAGCGCCCCGCCGCCCCCGGCAGCGCCCCGCCGACGCCCGCCCACGCCGGGTCGGCCAAGCCGCCCACGACGGCGCCCAGGCCCTCCGCCGGCCCCCCCGTACGGCCCACCATCCCCCCGCCGCCGCCGCGCCCCACGCCCCCTCCGCCCCGCCCCAAGGCGCCCGGCGGCTCTCGCTTATCCCTCGAGCCTCCCCGGCCGAACCTCGGCCTTGACCCAGCAGGGGCCATGACGGGCTCACGCCCTCGGGGCGTCTCGGTCGGCACCAACGACGAAACCGCCCTCGCCCCGGAGGTCACCGGCCTCCCGCGGGGCGCCGCCCCGGAGGTCGCCAGCCCCCCACGCGCCTGCGCCCCGGAGGTCGCCAGCCCCCCACGCGCCCCCGCCCACGAGGGCGCTCGTGACCGGCGCGCCTTGGCCCTGCAGGCCGCGGCGGCGCTCGCCACCGGGGGCCTCTACGCCGCTGCCTTCGGCGCGAGGCCCGGCACCGCCTCTCTCGCGCTCCTCGCGCTCGTCGCGTATGCCCCGCTCTTCGCCGCGCTCGATGGCGTCCGCTCCCCCGCGCGCACGATCGCGCTGGGCTGGGCCGCGGGCGCCTTCGCCTGCGCGCTCGGCTTCGCCTGGCTCCTCGCGCCGATGCGCGGCATAGGCGGGCTCGCCCTGCCCTTCGCCCTCGCCCTCTACGCGCCCTTCGTGGCGCTCGAAGCCCTGCGCTTCGCCGCTCACGCCGGCCTCGCCCTCGCCCTTCGCCGCTGGGCGGCCAGCAGCCCCGGCGTCGCCTTCGCGCTCGCCTTCGCGCTGAGCGAGCGCTTCACGCCTGCCATCATCCCGTGGGATTTCGCCGCCGCCCTCGTCGATCTGCCGCCCACCCTCGCGCTCGCGCCCTGGCTCGGGCCCGTCGGCGCGGCCCTCGGCGCCGTCGCCTGCAACGCGGCCCTGCTCGAGCTCGCCTCGCACCTGCGAAGCCGCCGGGGCGAAGCGGCCGCCGCCCCCGGCGCCGCGCCCGCGCACCCCTGCAGCCCGCGCCACCGAGCGGCCGGCGCCCTCCGCCGCGCCCCGGCGTGGCTGGGCCTGGCGGGCGCGCTCGCGTCGTCCGGTTGGCTCGCGCCGACGCGCGACATCGAAGCGCCGCTGCATCGGCACGACGCCGCCGAAGCCGCGCCGCGTCGGCGCGACGACGCCGAAGCGCCGCTGCCTTGGGGCGACGACGCCGAAGCCCCGCCGCGTTCGCGCCCCGATGCCGCAGCCCCGCCGCGTTCGCGCCCCGATGCCGCAGCCCCGCCGCGCTCGCGAGAAGGCAGCGAGGCTGCCCGCCCCTTGCGCGTCGGCGTCGTGCAGGCGCCGAGTGTCGCGGGCGGGGGCGCCGTCGACCCCATCTTCGCTTGGCGGCGCCTCCTCGAGCTGCACCGCGAGGCAAGGTTGCGAGGCGCAACCATCGTCGCGCTGGGCGAGGGCGCGCTGCCCTTCGAGCTCACGGCCGGCGAGCTCGCCGACGGCGCGGGGCCGCTCTACGGCGCGGCCTTTGGCGTACCGACGCTCGTCGGCGCCGTCGTGCGCGGGGCGAGCGACGCCGCGGCGCCCGAGGCCGAGGCCCCTTCGCGCCGCGCCGCGGCGCCCGAGGCCGAGGCCCCTTCGCGCCGCGCCGCGCGCGCCGGGGAGACCGCTTCGCACCGCGCACAGGCCCCGACCAACAGCGTGCTCGCCTTCAGCAGTGCGGGCCTCGTCGGTCGCTACGACAAGGCCACGCTCTTGCCGTTCAGCGAGTACCTGCCCTTCGAGGAGCGCCTGCCCTGGCTGCGCGCGCTCTCGCCGGCCTCGGGCCGCTTCCGGCCGGGCCGCGGCGGCGAGCCCTTTCGCCTCGCGGGACGCACGCTCGCGCCTTCGATCTGCTTCGAAGATCTCTTCGCCCGGGCCGGGCGCGAGGCGGCGTCGGCCCCGGGGGTCGAGGCCCTGTTCAACGCGACGAACGACGGCTGGTTCGGCGACACGAGCGAGCCCTGGGTGCACCTCGCGCACGCCCGCTTGCGGGCCGCCGAGGCCGCGCGGCCGCTGATCCGCGCCGCGACGACCGGCCCCTCGGCCCTCATCGACGCGCGCGGCCGCGTCGTCGCCCTCGCCGAGCCCTTCCGCGACGCCGTGCTCGTCGCCGACCTCCGCCCCTCGCCGGGCGCGCCGACCTTCTACGCCCGCTGGGGCGATCTCGCCTGGGTCATCGCCCTCACCGCGGCGGCCCTCGCGGCCGGAAAAGGCGCATCGAGAAGCCCTTAGCGAAGCGCGCTCTGGCGGGCGGGCGTATCCCCAAATGCTTATCGAAGTAATCCGCGCCGCGCTGCCCGCACGACGTTCGATGCGGCGAGCGTCGGTCATTCATTCGAGACTGCCGGCCGCGCCGTCACGCCGAGGCCCACCCCGAGCCGGTGGTCGAACGACGAGCGGCGTTCCGTCGCGGGGCGGCCGGCACTCGAGGGCCCGAACCGAGGCTCGATCGAGCGGCGTCGACGAGCAGCTCGAGCCGGGCCAGCGAAGGTGGTCGGGGCGGGCGAGGTGAGCGCCGGTCGCTCAGCCCAGCCGCGGCGGTCGGGGGCTATGACATTGCTGTCAGCGTGGCAAAGCGTGCGAGATCATGCGCCTGCCGGGCTTGGCGAGGCCCGGGCACGCTTTGTGCGAAAGCGAGGGCGTGGCTTGCGTTCGGGCCTGGTCTTCGCTCTGGGTTGAATCTTTTGCGCCGCCCTTCGTCCTACGAAGGGCGTGGGTCTTTGCTTATGCGAGCTTATAAGGTGATGCCCGCCGGCGCCCTTGCCGCTCGCTGCCCTGGCGCGCGCGCCGCCCCGAAGGGGGCCCCGCCTCTTCGGCGGGGCGGTACCGAAGCGCCCGAGCTCGCCGGGCGGGTGGGCGAAGATCTCGTACTCCGGCGCCCGTGGCAGCTCGCCCCCCATGGGGCCCGGTTGCAGAAGGGCGCGGGTGTGCGCTCCGGCCCCCCGCCCGCCCCGGCGGGGGAAGCGTCGGGCGACCCGGCACGTAAGGTGCCGGCGGCGCCGAAAAGCGCTAAAAGCATCGAACTCACACATCGCGCCGAGGGGCCCCGTGCTCAGCGACGCCCCCGGGCCCGCCGCGACGAAATCATGTTGGGTACAGGCCGGGCAACCTTCGCCCGGCTCAGGTAAGGAGACAAACGGTCATGAAGCCTTGGAAGCTCGCACTCTTGGCCCTCATCGGCGCCTTCACCCTCGGCTCGTCGGCCTGTGTCATCACGAGCGACGACGACGACGACATCGACGTCGGCGACGACGATGACGACGACGCCGACGGCACGGGCGGCACGGGCACGGGCGGCACGGGCACGGGCGGCAGCGGCACCGGCGGGTCGGGCACCGGCGGGTCGGGCACCGGCGGGTCGGGCACCGGCGGCACCGGGGGCACGGGCGGCACGGGCGGCAGCGGCGGGCTCTCCGGCGGCACGGTGGTCGACGACCTGGTCGCCCTCTTCGCCGAGACGAGCGAGGGCGAGCGCTGCCGGATTTGCGCCGAAACCAACTGCCAAGACCAGATCGACGCCTGCGGCAACCCGAACTCGCTCTGCAGAGATTCGATGATCTGCATTTACAACGACGTCGGGGCCTCGGGCGATAGCGCCAATGTCGATTGCTCGTTCTCCGCGTGCACCGACCAGTTCGTCGCCGAGCCCGAAATGAACGACTTTGCGGTTTGCATCAGCAACAGCTGCATCAACGAGTGCGGCGTCGACGTCACCCAGACCCCGGTCTGCAACTAAGGCGTTCCGCGGGCCTCGGCGAGGCAAAGGCGCCTCGGCCGAGCGAAGGGCCGCCCCGAAGCCGCCCTTCGCTCGGCCCGCGGCAGCCCCCGAGCTCGCCCCACCACCGCCCTCGGGCCCTGGCAATGCCGTTCTCGCCCGGCGGGGGCCATGAATCGGCCAGGCGAGCGTAGGGGCCCCCACCTGCTACCAGCCGTCGGGCGAGACGAAGACCGCATCGCGGTAGCCTCGCCTCGAGGTCGAGATTGCGGGCGTTTGAAAACGACGGGTCAGAGCCACCATTTCTGCTCAAAGGTGGCTTTGGGGTGAGTCGGAGGCATCGTCTGCCCCCGAAGGCGGCCCTCAACGATGGGTCAGAGCCACCGTTTGGGGCTAGAGACGACCCTCATGGCTGGGTCGAAGCCATCGCCCGGGCTTGCGAGCGACCTCGAGGCATGGCTCGAAGCCATCACTTGAGCTTGCGAGCGACCTCGAGGCATGGCTCGGAGCCATCGATTGACGCCGCGAACGACCTCGAGGCATGGCTCGAAGCCTTCGATCGAGCGCATGGACGGCCTCGAGGCATGGGTCGGAGCCTCGCGGGAAGCCGTGGACGGCCCCGGGCGGCGGGTCGGCACCGTGAGCGAAGCCGCGGACAGCTTCGAAGCATGCGCTCGAGCCCTCGGTCAGGGCCCTCGTAGGGCGGCGACGGGCGCGAGCCCGTCGGCTTCGGCCCGGGCCCGGGGGCGTTAAAGCTTGAGGACCTTCTTCAGGCGCTTGGCGTCGGCGAACATGTCGACGTTGGTGAAGACGTAGGTCGCGTTCTGGCGCGGGGCGGAGCGGGCGAGCTCGCCGAGGCGATCGATGGCGGGGTCTTCGTAGCGCGACTTGTGGCCGGCGGGGCCGGGCATGCGGTAGTAGGCGACGTCGGCCTTGGACATGCCGGCGACGAGCGGATCGCGCGCGGCGATGGCGCCGACCTCGAAGGCCATGGTCTCGGTCTCGTCGGCGTCCCAGCCCGGGGCGGGCTCGAACACGACGCGCGCGAAGCGCTTGCGCACCGCCGTGAGCAGATCTTTGACGGCGGCCTTGTTGGCGCGGTTGGGCACGAAGTCGGGCGGGGCGACGAGGATGACGGTGTCGGCGTCGAGCTCGCGCCCGACCGACTCGAGCGTGCGCAGCGCCGTCTCGACGACCATGCCGTCCCGGAAGCCCTCTTGCCCGATCTCGCGCGGGCCGAGCATCGCGAAGCGGAAGCCCTCGGGCGCCTCGCGCCGCCAGCGGCGCACCGTGCCCGGGCCCGGCGCCGCGAGGTGCGTGTCTTGGACCTCGACAAAGAGAAACTCTTTGAAGTAGCGCGTGGCAGGGACGGGAAAGCCAGCACACCCGACCGTAATCATGGCGAGCACACCGTATCACAGTCGCTCGTCGAGCGGCGTGGGCAACCCGAGCACGCGCCCGGCGAGCGCCTCGCCCAGGCGCCGGGCGAGCGAACGCAGGGCGTCGTCGCGCCGGAGCGTGTCAACACGCAGGTCGGCTTCGGCTGCAACATCGGTCACGACGCGCACGTCGCCCGTGTCGAAGCGGGCCGTGGCGTCGGGGGCATCTAGCACCCACGCCCGCCCGAGCAAGCCCAGACTGACCCCCCTCGCCAGGGGCTGCCCCCCCACGTCACGAACCCCCGACGAGCGCTCATCAACACGCACGAGCTCGACCACGAGCCGCGGATAAGCCCCCCCGCCCAGCCTCGCCTCGCGGGCCAAGGCCACTTGCGCCCCGTACACCGCGTCGCCGACCAAAGTCACGTCGGGCACCTGCGAGGGGGCCGCCGTCACGCTCAGCTCTCCCGGCGCCGCGGGCAGCGAACGCAGCGGGCGGTAGCCGCAGCCGGCGAGCGTCGCGCTAAGGCCCCCGAGCGCCGTGCCGGCGCCGGCGGACTTGGCGCCGACCCGGGCGAGCAACGAGCCGAGCCGCGCGAGCGCCGTGCCGAGCCCAGCCAGGGCCGCGCCGAAGGCAGCGAGGGCGGCTCGGCGGTCGAGCCCGAGGGGCAGAGCGAGCCCAGGGGGCCGCCGCTCGTTCAACCGGGGCGGAAGGGCCGCCCCGGTCGGGGGCCGCCGCGGGGGGGGCGTCGGGCGCCCGGGCCGCGACGACGCCGATGCCGTCGGCCCGCACCCCCAGCACCGCACAGAGCCGCGAGGCTTCGGGTGTCCGGGCGGCGACGCCGATGCCCTCGCCGGCGGCGCCGTCGGTGGCGGCCCGGACGGCGGCGGCGGGCGCTCAGGCGACAACGACGTTGATGATCTTGCCGGGGACGTACAAAAAGCGCTTCTCGGCCTTGCCCTCGAGGTAGGGCTTGAGGGCAGGGTCTTGCGCGATGGCGGCGCGCGCCTCGCTCTCGGGGGCGTCGCGGCGCAGGCTGACGCGGCTTCTGGTCTTGCCGTTGACCTGGACACCAATCTCGACGACGTCGTCGACGACCAGGGCCGGGTCGAACGAAGGCCAGGCGGCCGAGGCGAGCGGGTCTCGGTGGCCCAGGCGCTCCCACAACTCTTCGGCCAGGTGCGGGGCGAAGGGCGCGAGCAGGCGCGCGAAGGTCTCGGCGGCCTGCGCGGGCACGGCCGGCAAGTCGCCGAGGTGGTTGACGAGGATCATCAGGGCCGAGACCGCGGTGTTGAAGCGGAAGGCCTCGATGTCGTCGCCGACCTTCTTGACCGTGCGGTGCACGAGGCGCTCGGTCTCGGGGGCGAGGGGGGCCGAGGCGTCGGCGAAGGCGCAGGCGTTCCACGCGCGGTCGAGGAAGCGCCGCACGCCGATCGCGCCCTTGGTCTGCCAGGGCTTGACCTGCTCGAGCGGGCCCATGAACATCTCGTAGACGCGCAGCGTGTCGGCGCCGAGCTCGCGCACGATGTCGTCGGGGTTGATGACGTTGCCGCGCGACTTCGACATCTTCTCGATCGAGGCCGCGAGGCGAATGTCGCCGCCCTTGAGGTAGGGCGTCTCGCCCCGCAGCTCGACCAGGTCGGTCGGGTCGTACGAGATGGTGAGCTTCTCGCCGGTCGACTTCAGCGTCGCCTGCTCGAGGTCGCGGTCGTACTCGACGTCGGGGTCGTCGCCGTCGAACGACTTCAGCAGGGCGCCCGCCTCGTCGCGCCGCTCGAAGTGGCGGTAGGCGTAGCCCAAGATCATGCCCTGGTGCACGAGCTTGTGGAAGGGCTCGGGGTGCGTGACGATGCCCTCGTCGAAGAGCACCTTGTGCCAAAAGCGGGCGTAAAAAAGGTGCAGGACGCCGTGCTCGGCGCCGCCGACGTAGACGTCGACGGGCATCCAGGCGTCGTAGGCCTCGCGCGAGCAGAGCGCGCGCTCGTTCTTCGGATCGAGGAAGCGCAGGTAGTACCAGCACGAGCCCGCCCACTGGGGCATGGTGTTGGTCTCGCGGGCGTACCAGCGGCCGTCGCGCTGGAAGTAGCGCCAGTCGGCCGCGCGGGCGAGGGCGCCGGCGGGGTCGGAGCCCGGCGAGAAGTCTTTGAGGTCGGGCAGGCGCAGCGGCAGCTCGGCGTCGTCGACGGCGATGGGCTGGTCGTAGCGGATGGTGTGCGGGCCCTCGCGCGGATCGCGCGTGCCCTCGCCGAGCTCGACCGGAAAGTAGATGGGGATGGGCTCGCCCCAGTAGCGCTGGCGCGAGAACACCCAGTCGCGCAGCTTGTACTGCACGCGCCGCTGGCCGAGGCCGCGGGCCTCGAGCTCGGCGATCATCTTCGCCTTCGCCTCGGGCGTCGGCAGCCCGTCGATGAGGGGCGAGCGCACCGAGCGGCCGTCGCCGGTGAAGGGCGCCTTCCAGGTGGAGGCGTCGTGCAGGGCGCCGTCTTGGCTGACGACTTCGACGACGGGCAGGCCGAATTTCTTGGCGAACTCGAAGTCGCGCTCGTCGTGGCCGGGCACGCTCATGATGGCGCCGGTGCCGTAGGCGCCGAGCACGAAGTCGGCGACCCAGATGGGCAGGCGCTCGCCGGTGAGCGGGTGCAGGGCGTGGGCGCCGGTGAAGACGCCGGTCTTGTCCTTGGCGGCCGTGCGCGCCAGGTCGCTCTTCGACTTGGCCCGCGCGCAGTAGGCCTCGACTTCGAGGTTCGTTAGGGCGAGCTCACGCGTGAGCGGGTGCTCGGGGGCGAGCACGAGGTAGGTCGCGCCGTAGAGCGTGTCAGGGCGCGTCGTGAACACCTCGACGTGGGTGTGGGTATTGGCGGGGCGTTCGAGCTCGAATTTGAGCTCGGCGCCCTCGCTGCGGCCGATCCAGTCGCGTTGCTTTTGGCGGGTCTCGGGCCAATCGAGGCCCTCGAGATCGCGCTCGAGGCGGTCGGCGTAGGCGGTGATGCGGAGCATCCACTGGCGGAGCGGGAGGCGCTCGACGGGGTGGCCGCCGATCTCGCTCTTGCCATCGATGACCTCTTCGTTGGCGAGCACGGTGCCGAGCGCGGGGCACCAGTTGACGGGGATCTCGGCCTGGTAGGCGAGGCCGCGCGCGAAGAGGCGCAGGAAGATCCATTGGGTCCAGCGGACGTAGTCGGGGTCGGTGGTGTTGATCTCGCGCGACCAGTCGTACGAAAACCCGAGGCTCTTGAGCTGCCGCTTGAAGGTGGCGACGTTGCGCTCGGTGGTGACGGCGGGGTGGGTGCCGGTGCGGACGGCGTACTGCTCGGCGGGCAGACCGAAGGCGTCCCAGCCCATGGGGTGTAGGACGTCGAAGCCGCGCATGCGATAGTAGCGACTAAGGATGTCGGTCGCGGTGTAGCCCTCGGGGTGCCCGACGTGAAGGCCCGCCCCGGAGGGGTACGGGAACATGTCGAGGACGTACTTCTTGGGGCGGCCGGGGGTGCGCGAGGCGCGGAAGGTCTGGGCCTCGTCCCAGCGGCGTTGCCACTTTGGCTCGACGTCGGCCGGGGTGTAACGAGGGCGCGGGGTCGACATGGGGCCCTTTTAGCACGGTGGGCGCCCAGCGTGGCGCGGCGCGGCAGCCCCGGGGGTTGGGGGTGCACTGTCGGGCAGCCCTGGCAGCGTGGGCGCTCGTTGGGCGGCCTCGGCAGCGTGGGCCAGAAGGGCGCTCGTCGGGCGGCCTCGGCAGCGTGGGCCGGAAGGGCGCTCGTCGGGCGGCCTCGGCAGCGTGGGCCGGAAGGGCGCTCGCCGGGCGGCGCCGGGCCCCGGCTACGCCCGACGGACACCCCAAACTCGCCCCCCTTTCGGGGGGCTCAGACAGTGGGGGCCCCGTCCTCTGGGCGTAGCCGGGGCCCGGCGCCGCCCGGCGAGCGCTCGGAGCGGTTCGCGCGGGGGGGACGGTTCGGGGGGCGTGAGAGCGGGGGGCGCGGGGGGCGCTAGTCTTTGGGCTGCGGCTTGACGCGGACCTCGCGCAGCTTGGCGCGGAACTCGTCGTAGTGGGCGCGGGCCTGGGCGAGCAGGGCCTTGTCGGTGGCGGCGAGGTCGGTCTTCTCGGCGGGGTCGGCGGCGAGGTCGAAGAGCTGGAACCGGACGCCGGCGAAGACGTAGAGCTTCTTGCCGTCGGGGGAGATGAGGGCGCGGCGCTCTTCGTTGTTGGGGCCGGCGGGCATGTCGACGAAGACGTCGCGCTCGTCGGCCTGGGCGCCGAAGAGCTCGGGGGCGAGCGAGCGGCCGGAGACGAAGTCGAAGGGGCCGGCGCCTTCGGCCGGCTTGACGCGCATCAGCTCGAGGGCGGTGGGCACGAGGTCGACGGCGCTGCGGCGGGCCTTGACGCGGCGGGGGGCGGCGCCAGGCGCCTGGATGAGCAGGGGGACTTTGACCAGTTCGTCCCAGATTTCGAAGCCGTGGCGGAAGAGTTTGTGCTCGCCGAAGGCCTCGCCGTGGTCGCTGGTGACGATGACGGCGGTGCGCTGGCCGAAGGGCTGGTCGGCGAGCCAGGCGAGGAGCCGCCCGATGTGCTTGTCGGTGAAGTAGACCTCGTGGTCGTAGGGGCCGCGGCCGGCCTTGCCGAAGTCGGGCACGTCGGGGTGGCGCAGGTAGTCGGCGTGCGGATCGGGGTAGTGCACCCAGGCGAAGAAGCGTCCGGCGTGGTTGGCCGGATCGCCGAGGCGGCGGATGGCGGCGTCGGTGAGCTTGTCGCTGGTGCGCGAGGTGTCGGTCTCGGCCTGGGCGCCGGCGCCGGGGAAGGCGCTCATGTCGACGACGTCGAAGCCGCGGCTCAGGCCGCAGCACTTGTCGAAGTACCAGTGGGCCTGCACGCTGAGGGTGCGCACGCCGGCGGCCTGCAGGCGCTCGGCGAGCATGAGGTCGTCTTTGGTGAAGCTGTTGAAGTGGCTCCAGCCGCGGTGGGTCTCGGAAGGGTACTTGCCCGAGAGCATGGGGCCGACGCTCTTGCCGGTGTAGCTGGCGAGCGCGTAAGCGTTCTCGAAGACGACGGCGCGCTCGGCGAGGGCGTCGAGCTGGGGCGAGACCGAGATCGAGGGGTTCTGCGGGTTCTTGTAGCCGACGAAGCCGAGGTCGCCGCGCAGGGTGTCGACCGTGATGAGCAGGAGGTTCAGGTCGGCCGGCAGGGCGCCCTCGGGCAGGGCGGCGGGCGCGGCGCCGGAGGCCGAGCCGCCGGGCGCGGGCGCGCCGCCGGCGTTCGCGGCGGGCCGGGCGGAGGCGTCGAGGTCGGCGCCGGAGCAGTCTTCGTCGACGCCGTTGCCGGGCTCGTCGGGGGCGCTCGGGTAGACGCGGTCGTCGCGGTCGTTGCAGTCGCCGCCGCCGAAGGTGCGGGCGAAGCCGTCGCCGTCGCCGTCGAAGAGGCGCCGGGCGAGGCCGAGGCCGGCCTTGCCGAGCGGGGCGTCGCGCTCGAGGGCGGCGGCGAGCGGGGGCGAGGCGTCGAGCTCGGAGGCGGCGCGCGGGGCGAGGACGGAGGGCACGAGCGCGAGGGCGAAGGCGAGCGGCCCGAAGATGGGGCGCAAGAGGCCCGGGCCGAGCGCGGCGCCCGCCGCGACGAGCAGGAGCAGGCCGGGGCCGCGCAGATCGAGCTCCTGGCGCTTGAGCACGCCCAGCACGCCGAGCGCGCCGCCGCCGCCGCCGGGGGTGCCGGAGGCGATGCCCACGGCGACGAGGGCCGAGACGACGAGCAGCGAGCCCACCCAGGCCGAGAGCGGGTCGGCGCCGACGCGGTCGAGGCGCGAGAGCGGGCCGGCGAGCGAGCCGGCGAGGGCGGCGGTCAGGAGGGAGAGCGCGAGCGCGCAGCCGACGGCGAAGAGGGCGACGCGCGAGCCGGCCTGGGCGGAGGAGGCGGCCGAGGAGAGCAGCGCGCGCGTCACGTTGGCGACCGTGACGACCCAGACGAAGGCGGCGAGCGGCGTGAGCAGGCCGAAGGCGGCGCGGCGGCCGCGGGCGGGCGCGTCGCCGACCCGCAGGACGCGCCCGACGTCGCGGGGCGCCCAGGCGCGGCGCGGGTCGGCGGCGAGCAGCGCGAGGCCGACGGCGAACGAGACCGCGTAGACGAGCGGCGCGACGAGGCCGAAGTCGGCCGAGACGAGCGACGCGTACGAGGCGGCGCCCGGGCCCGGGGCGCGGGCGAAGGCCGCGTCGACGGCGCTCGCGAGCGCGCCGGCGAGGGCGCCGCCGAGCAGGGCGTGGGCGAGCCTGCGCGCGAGCACGGCGGGGCGAATCGGGGCGGAGGCAGGGGGCTTCATCATGGGTCGACCGGGCGGCGGGCGAGCGGGTGCGCTTGGTCGTAGACGCGCAGGAGCGCGTCGACCGAGACGTGCGTGTAGCGCTGCGTGGTCGACAGGCTCGAGTGGCCCAAGATCTCTTGAATCGCCCGCAGGTCGGCCCCGCCCTCGAGCAGGTGCGTCGCGCAGGTGTGCCGCAGCGCGTGCGGGTGCAGGTCGGGCCGCCCGGCGCCGAGCGCGCCGTAGCGCCGCACCAGCTCTTGCACCCGGCGCACGCCGAGCCGCCGGCCCCGCGGCCCGACGAAGAGCGCCGGCGTCGGGCGCCCCGGCCGCACGAGCTCGCCCCGCCGGCCGAGCCAGGCGGCGAGCGCCGCGAGCGCCGGCGGCCCCGCCGGCACCAGGCGCTCTTTGTCGCCCTTGCCGCGCACGCGCACGAGCCCCCGCCCCGCGTCGACGTCGCCGAGATCGAGGCCGGCGAGCTCGCTCACCCGCAGGCCCGAGCCGTAGAGCAGCTCGAGCAGCGCGCGGTCGCGCACGCCCGCCGCGCTCGCGAGGCCGGGCGTCTCGACCACCTCGTGGGCCTCTTCGACGCTCAGGAAGGTCGGCAGGGGCCTTCGCACCTTCGGCGTCTCGAGCTCGGCCGCCGGGTTCGTCGAAGCCAAGCCGCGCCGCTCGAGGAAGCGGTAAAATGAGCGCAGCGCGGCCACCTTGCGCGCGACCGTCGAGGCGCCGCGGGCCCGGGCGAGCGAGGCGAGCCAGGACCTCAGCAGGTACAGGTCGACGTCGGCAACGGCCACCTCGCCGCCCCCCAGCCGCTCGGCGAGGAAGGCGCCGAGCTGCCCCAGATCGCGGCCGTAGGCCTCGACCGTGCGCGCCGAGCTCGCCCGCTCGTCGCGCAGGTAGGTCAGAAAGAGCGCGCGCGCCTCGCCGAAGCCGGGCCCCCGCGCCAGGCCGGCGCGCGCCGCGGCCGCCGGCTTCGCAGGCGCTGCAGGTCGCTCTCGCATCTCGCAGAAAAGCCTTCTCTGCCGCACTACCACCCCGGGCGGCGGGAGCGCAACAAGGACCGCCGAGCCTCGCCCGCCGCGCGGCGGGCGGCCAGAAATTGTTCGGCGCCCGCGGGGGCGCCAGGCCCCGGGGTCAGAGCACGCGCACGCCTTCGAGCCGGCGCCCAGCCCCGGGGTCAGAGCACGCACGCGCCTTCGGGCCGGGGCTCGGCCCCGGGGTCAGAGCACGCGCACGCCTTCGAGCCGGCGCTCGGCGTGCAAGGGCACGAGCACGCGCTCGACGAGCTCTCGGAAGCGACGGTAGCGCAGGTAGGCCGTGCGGTAGGGGAAGTGCTTGGATGGGACCACCCCGAGCCCGATAACGACCGTTCTCGCTGCCTCGTCGGGCTCGCCCGCCTCGCCCTCGGGCGGCGGGTCGGGCCACTTGAGCACGAGCGCGTCGTCGCTCACCTCGTCGAGCCGCGGCTGCAGCGCGCCGCGGTCGGGCGCGCGGCGCGAGCCCTGAGGCGAGAAGACCACCTCGAACGAGTCGCCGACGCCGGCGAGCAGGCCGTTGACGTTGTCGATCGGGAAGGGCTGCGCCGCGAGCCAGCGCACGACCCGCTCGCGCGCGCCCACGCGGAGCCAGAAGCCGACCCCGATCAGCAGGAGCAGCGGCAGGCCCGCCAGCGCGAACCAGGCGAAGGCGGCCGCGTCGGGCCCGCCCCCCGAGAGCGCGCGCCGCACGCCCGCGACGAAGGGCAGCGAGCAGAGCGCCGCCGCGAGGGGAATGTCCGTCAGCACCCCGAGCGGCGAGGTCGCCGCGATCATCGCGCGCGTGAAGCGGTCTGCCACCCGCTCGGAGGCGTCGCCGAAGGTTCTAGCGTCCATGGCCTGCTCGACCGTCGGGTGGGACAGCGGGCAGAAGCGGGCGTTCCCGGCGGGGGGGCTGGCCGAAGGTTGGCGACTCGAGAGCCGCGGTTGGTTGGGGGGTGCGTCTGGGGCTTGCTGGGTGCTCGCGGCGTCGCCCTTTCAAAGCGGGCGGTACGAGAGCACAAAAAAGTGTTCGCGCGGAGCGGCTCGGGGGGGGAAAGCTTCGCTCCGCGCGAACGAAGTCCAACAAATGCATCTTCGGTGCCATCTTGGGAGGCAAACAAATTGAACACTTAGCACGCAGGGGGTGGTGCCTCCCCGCGGGATTGCAAGCCGGCCCTTCCGGCGATGAACGTCGCTCAGCCGGGCCGGGGGCCGCCCCCGACGGCGGCGGGGGGGGCGCACTTGAGGAGCGCGCGGCGCCCGCTCTTGTCTTCGACCACGATCGGCACCGTGGCGCCCGCGGCGGGAGCGGGGGCGGGCTTCGAGGGTTTGGCGGGGCGCGCGGCGGGGGCCGGGCCCTTCGGGGTGCTCGCGTCGGGTATGCGTCCGAGGGCGGCCTCGGCGCAGGCGCGGCCGGCTTCGAGGCGCAAGCGCCACGAGAGATCGGTGATGCGCGCGCCGGTGGCCGTCAGCAAGGTGGGCCCCTGGGCGAACGAGGGGCTGAAGTCGACGAGCCACCCGTCGGCCTCGGGGTCGCAGGGCGCGGGCGCCTTGCCGCCGAAGTCGGCGGGTCCGAGGCGCAGGGCCTCGCCCACGCTGCCGGTCTGCGGATCGAGGGGCACGACGTAAAATTCGCGCTCGGAGCGCCCGAAGGTGCCGAGGCCCTGGGCGAAGAGCCCGACGCCGGGGCCGCGGGCGCGGCGGACGAGGGTGACGAGCTCGGGGGGGCCGCCGCCGGCGGGCGGCAGGCGCGGCAGGCGGGCGAGCACGCGCGAGCGCGAGGGCTCGATGCGCCAGACGGTGAGCTGGCTCGAGTCGCCGAGGGCGACGAACCAGGCATCGTCGGCCCAGACGGCCGAGGCCGAGGGGGGCATCAGCCGCGCGTAGGGGGCGTCGTCGGCCTCGGGCAAGCGCTCGACGGGGCGGCCCTGGGCGAGGCCGAAGAGCTCGCAGCGGTTGCTGCGGCAGAGCGAGGCGAGCACGGCGCGGCCCGAGGGGTCGGGCAGCGCGTGCAAGACGACGGGGGTGCCGGCGAAGCCGAGCGCGTCGCCCATGGCGTTCTCGTCGGGCCAGGGCGGCAGGCCGAGCGCGGTCGAGCGCACGGTGCCGGCCGGGTCGTAGCGGTCGTAAAAGCGGCCGAGCAGGCGGGCGGACTGGGCGAAATTCACGCCCTTTGGCGTCCAAGCGTAGAGCCGGAAGGGCGGCGCGCCCGTGCCCGGCCCGGCGTCGAAGCCGGCGTAGCCCGCGGGCAAGGCGGGCGGGGGGGCGCCGCGGAAGGGGGCCCAAGGGCCGGTCTCGCGCTCGGCGGCGACCGACAGGCTGGGGCGGTGGCGGGGTCGGAGGGTTCGGGTGAGCGCGGGCGGGGGCGCCTGGGCGGGCGGCAGCGCGCGCTCGATCTCGCAGCGCAGGGTGGACGGCCCCGGCGTCGGCGGCTCGGGCACGGCGACGGGCGAGGGGGCGTCGTCGAGATCGCCCGCGCCGCCCTCGCCCCAGCCGACGCGCAGCCAGGTCTCGCGCTCGAACGAGAGCGTGCAGCCCGCGGGGCCGCAGGCGCGCCCGCGCAGCGCGCGGCTGCGCAGCGCCGGGGGCAGATCGACGCCGCGCCAGCTCTGGCCGCCGTCGGTCGTCTCCCACAGGCGCTCGCCCTCGAGCGCGCCGAGCGCGTAGGGGCCAGTCAGCACGGCGTCGGCGCCCTCGCGCGGCTTGCCCACGGTCAGCGCGCCGTCGGCGGCGCGCACGCGCACGCCCACGATGGTGCCGCCGGCCTCGACCCAGCCGGCGATCTCGCCCGGCGAGCTCTCCCAGAAGCCCTCGAGCCAGAGCCCCCGCTGCAGCAGCGCCCGCGCGCCCTCGGCCGGCGGCAGCCGCAGCGCGACGCCGCCGGGGCGCGCCGGCTCGGACGCGGGCGCGCCCGGGCGCAGCGTCACGACCCGGCCGGGGTCGCCGCCGCGCGGGGGCACGAGCACGACGACGCGCCCGTCGCCGAGGGCGACGACGCGCTCGACGCCGACGTCGCCGCGGGTGCTGAACTGCCAGGGCGGGCCGCCGCGGGCGCCGAAGACGCAGTACGCGTGGCCGCCCGGCCCGCCGTCGCGCGCGGGGTCGCCCTCGGGGTCGCAGGGGCCGCGCACGACGAGCGCGCCGTTGCCCGAGGGCGCGACGGCGCGCGGCCGGGCGAAGGACGCGACGGGGCGCAGCGCGAGGGGCTGGGCGAGGGCGTAGATCGACGTGCCCCGCCCGGGCGCGCCGCAGGCGAAGCCGACGCCCGCGCCGAGGCGCAGGGCCTGGCAGCGCGCGTCGTCTTCGCCGTCGACGCGCTCGGTCGAGAGCGCGACGACGCCGCCGTCGGACAGGCGGACGAGGCCGACGCGCCCGCCGCGCGCGACCGCGGCCGTGCCGTCGCGCAGCGGCCAGCCCTCTTCGAGCGCGGCGCGCAGGGGGTGCGGGCCGAAGGGCCCCGGCGGCGGGCGCGGCCGGCCCTCGGGCGCGGCCGAGGCGCCGGGGCGGGCCGGGGGCAGATCTTCGCGCGCGGCCTGGCCCCGCGCGTCGACGACGTAGCGCTCGTTCGCGGCGTCGATCACGAAGTGGTCGCCCGCCGCCGCCACGCTCTTCGGCAGCGCCGAGACGCCGAGCGGGCGCCAGGTCGCCCCGGCGTCGGAGGTGCCGACGAGGCCGAGCAGGTCGGCGAAGGCGACGCCGCGCCAGGCGTCGGCGAAGGTGAGAAAGCCCAAGCGGGGCGCGGCGGGCAGCGGCGAGGGGGCGACGAGCGCGCCCGTGCGCAGATCGAGGCCGAGGACGCGGTCGCCCGCCGGGGCGCGCAGGAGCAGCCGGTCGGGGCCGGCGATCGCCTGCAGCGGCGCGCGGCCGAGGCGCGCGAGCGGCTCGAGGCGGCCGAGGAAGTCGTGGCTCTTCCAGAGCTGGGTGCTGCCCGACGAGGCGACGAAGACGTAGCCGCCGCCCAGCCGCTCGGGCAGCCCGAGCGCCGAGGCGTTCGCGGGCAGGAGCTCGGCCGCCCGCCGCACGGTGCCGTCGGGCGAGGCCTCGACGCGCAGCCGGTGCAAGAGCACCCGCTGCGTGCCATCGGCGAGCGCCTCGACCACCGTGCCCCCCTCGGCCCCCTCGGGCACCCAGCGCGAGGGCCCGAGCGGCCCGCCGAGCGGCACGAGGTCGGCCCCGCGCGGCGGCGCCCCCGGCCCCCGGGAGGCCGCGCCCCCGCCGCAGGCGGCCGAAAGCGCGAAGACAACGAAGGGCAGCCAGGGCGCGGGGGTCACGCGGGCGCGTCGCACGGGGGCCAGTGTAGCAAGGGCGCGGGCGGGTACGAACCGGGGGCCCCGGGGGGGCACCGGGGGCCCCGCCCCGGGCCCCGGGCGGGGCGGGCGTTGCGCGGACGTGCGCGCCGTGGCACCGAAGATCGAGGCACGCCATGAGCACCGAGACCCGAGGCACCCCCTGCGAAGTCGGCCCCCCCTATTCGGTCATCGTCGCCGCCCTCGGCGAGGCCGACGCCGCCGAGGTCGTCACGCGCGCGGCCGTCAACGCGGCCAAGCTCGCGCCCGGCAGCGAGCTGCACCTCGTGCACGTCATCGACGTGCCCCCCGTCGCCGAGGCGGCCATCTCGGGCGTCGGCTGGACGTACCCCGGCGCCGCCGAGCTGCGCGAGCGCGGCCGCCGGCACCTCGACCACTTCACCCACCTCGCCTGCGAGGCGCTCGGCCGCAAGGTCACCGGGCACCTCTTGCTCGGCACGACGACGCGCGCCGTCGTGCAGGTGCTCGACGAGGTCGGCGCCGACCTCGCCGTCATCGCCACGCACGACGGCGAGGGCTCGTTCGCCCGCGCGCTGCTCGGCCGCGTCGCCGACGGCATCATGCACAAGGCGCCCTGCTCGGTGCTGCTCGTGCGCGCCTCGAGGGGCGGCGGGCGGCGGCCCGAGTAGGCCGGCGCTTCGCGAGGCGGCGCGCGGGCCCGGCGGCCGCATTCGCCGGGTGAATGCGCCGAATCGACCCCATCGATTTGGCGCGGGTCGGGCGCGCCCCCATGGTGTCTCCCACGATGTGCCCCGCCCGCCGGGCGCGGGCCGCGAAAGGTGACGCCATGCGATACAAGCTGTTCGGAAAGACGGGCCTGCGCGTCTCGGAGCTCGCCCTCGGCGCGATGACCTTCGGCGAAGACTGGGGCTGGGGCGCCAGCAAGGACGAGAGCCGCAAGATCTTCGACGCCTACGCCGAGGCCGGCGGCAACTTCCTCGACACCGCCAACCACTACACGGGCGGCACCAGCGAGCGCTTCGTCGGCGAGTTCGTCGCCCGCGAGCGCGAGCGCTTCGTCGTCGCCACCAAGTACACCCTCAACGGCCGCCCGAAGGACCCGAACGGCGGCGGCAACCACCGCAAGAGCATGGTGCAGTCGCTCGAGGCGAGCCTGAAGCGCCTCGGCACCGACTACGTCGACGTCTACTGGGTGCACGCCTGGGACCCGCTCACCCCCGCCGAGGAGGTGCTGCGCGGCCTCGACGACCTCGTGCGCGCGGGCAAGGTGCTCTACGTCGGCATCTCGGACACGCCGGCCTGGGCCGTCGCGCGCTCGAACGCCATCGCCGAGCTGCGCGGCTGGACGGCCTTCGCGGGCCTGCAGATACCCTACAGCCTGATCGAGCGCGCGCCCGAGCGCGACCTCTTGCCCATGGCGAAGGCCCTCGATCTCGCCGTGACCACCTGGGGCGCGCTCGGCGGCGGCGCGCTCACGGGCAAGTACGCGGGCGGCAACCGCGGCTCCGGCCATCGTCTCTCGCAGGGCGCCTGGGGCGACAGCATCTTGACGCCGAAGAACCTCGCCGTCGGCGACGCCACCGTCGCCGTCGCCAAAGAGCTGGGCGTCACCCCCTCGCAGGCCGCGCTCGCCTGGGTGCGCTCGCGCCAGGACAAGGCCCTCATCATACCGATCATCGGCGCGCGCACCGTCACGCAGCTCGACGACAACCTCGGCGCGCTCCAGGTCGAGCTGCCCCGGCCCGCGCTCGATCGGCTCGAGGAGGCGAGCCGCATCGAGCTGGGCTTCCCCCACGACTTTTTGAGCAACGTGGGCGGGCTCATCTACGGCGAGACGCGCGCGCTCATCGACGACCACCGGAGCCGCTGAGGCGCGCCGCCGCCCGCCCCGCGCTCGGCCCCGCGCCCCCCTCCCCGCTGCGGCCGCGGGGCCCGCGCCCCCCCTGCCCCGCCCCCCCCCTGCCCCGCCCCCGCCGCCCCGCCCCCCCGAGCGCGTCGGCGAGCGCCTCGAGGCTCGTGACGTCGTGCACCGCGCGCATCTCGTCGACCTCGGGCAAGAGGGCGCGCACGCCGGCGGCCTTCGGCTCGAAGCCCCGGTAGCGCAAGAGGGGGTTGAGCCAGACGAGGCGGCCGCACGATCGGCGCAGCCGCGCGGCCTCGTCCGCGAGCCCCAGCGCCGGGTCGCGGTCGAGCCCGTCGGTCACGAGCAGGACCCACGCGCGCTGGCCGAGCACGCGGCGCGACCAGCGGCGGTTGAACTCGCGCAAGCACGCCCGGATGCGCGTGCCGCCCGACCAGTCGGCGACCGCGCGGGCGCAGGCCGCGAGCGCGGCGTCGGGGTCGCGCCGGCGCAGCGCGCGCGTCACGTCGGTCAGCCGCGTGCCGAACAGGAAGCAGTGCACGCGCCGCCCCCCCGCGAGCGCCGCCGCGTGCGCGAAGCGCAGGAGCATCTCGGTGTAGCGCCCCATCGAGCCCGACACGTCGCCGATCACGACGAGCGGCGGCGGCCGCCGCGCGGGCCCCCGCCGCTTGAAGGGCGCGAGCTCGCCGCCGGCGCGCGCCGAGGCGCGCATCGTCGCCCGCAGATCGACGCGGGGCCCGCGCGGGTCGGGCCGCAGCCGGCGCACGGGCACCTCGGCCGCCTCGAAGCGCAGCCGGGCGACCAGCCGGCGGGCCCGGCGCGCCTCGTCGGCCGACATCTGCTCGAAGTCTTTTCGTCGCAAGACCTCGTCGGGCGCGTAGGAGAGGGCCGCGTCGTGCTCGACGGGGGGCTCGCGCGGCGGGGGCGGCGGCCGAGCCCCCGGCGAGAGGGCGGCCCACGCCTCGACGACGCGGCGCGAGAGCTCGGGCGCGGGGCGCGGCAGGCGCGAGGCGGGCAGCAGCGGCAGGGGCAACGAAGGCGGCCGGAAGAAGAGCCGGAAGGCCTGGTCGAAGACGGCGCGGTGGCCGGGGTCGCGCACGAGCGAGGCCGAGAGGGCCCAGTAGACGTCGTCGCGGCGGCCGAGGTCGACGGCGCCGAGGGCGCGCAACGCTTCGAGCACGCAGGCGGGGCCGATGGGCAGGCCGGCGCCGCGCAAGAGGCGCGCGAAGCGCACGATCGAGGGGGCGAGCCCGCCCCGGGCGGCGGGGTCGGAGGGCTCGGACGAGCCTGTCGGCCCTCCGCCGCCGGCAGGCCCGGGCGAGCCCGCCGGCCGCCCGCCGCCGGCAGGCCCGGGCGAGCTCACCCGTCGCCCGCCGCGGGCAGCCCCGCCCGCGCCGCCTCGACGAGCGAGCGCGCCTTGGGCCCGGCGACGGCGGCGATGTCATCTTGGTACTTGAGCAGCACGCCGAGCGTCGCGTCGACCGCGTCGGGGTCGAGCTCGCGGCGCTCGAGCGCGAGCAGCGCGCGGGCCCAGTCGAGCGTCTCGGCGACGCCGGGCGGCTTGAAGAGGTCTTCTCGGCGCAGGCGCTGCACGAAGTCGACGATCTGCGCGCCGAGCGCCTCGGGCGCCTCGGGGGCGCGGGCGCGCACGATGGCGAGCTCGCGCGCGGCGTCGGGGTGGCCGACCCAGTGGTAGAGGCAGCGGCGCTTGAGCGCGTCGTGGATCTCGCGCGTGCGGTTCGAGGTGATGATGACGGCCGGGGGCTCGCTCGCGCGCAGCGTGCCGAGCTCGGGGATGGTGATCTGAAAGTCGCCGAGCAGCTCGAGCAAGAAGGCCTCGAAGGGCTCGTCGGCGCGGTCGAGCTCGTCGACGAGCAGCACCGGGGGCCCGCCCTCGTCGGGCTCGAGCGCGCGCACGAGGGGCCGCTTGATGAGGAAGCGCTCGGTGTAGATCTCGGCGGCGAGCCGCCGCCGCTCGGCCTCGCCGCCGCCCGAGCCCTCGGCGAGCCGGATCTCGAGCAGCTGGCGGGGGTAGTTCCACTCGTAGGCGGCCGAGGCGAGATCGAGCCCCTCGTAGCACTGCAGCCGCAGGAGGGTGCGCCCGAGCGCGCGGGCGAGCACGCGGGCGACCTCGGTCTTGCCGACGCCCGCGTCGCCCTCGAGCAAGAGGGGGCGGCCGAGGGCGAGGGCGAGGTAGAGCGAGGTGGCGAGGCCGCGGTCGGCGACGTAGCGGCCCTCGGCGAGCAGCGCGAGGGTCGCGTCGACGTCGCGGGGCGGGGGGCGCCGCGGCGGCGGGCCGTCGGGGGCGGTCACGGGGCGGCGGGGCCGGCCGCGGCAGGGCCGGGGCGCGAGGGGCGCCCCGGCGGCGGCGGGCGCGGGGCGGCGGGGGCGCTCACGCGGCGGCGGCGACGGCGCGGCGGGCGAGCACGCCGACGAGGTGGGCCCGGTACTCGGCGCTCGCGTCGTGGTCGCCGTTGAGCTCGCCGGGCGAGAGGTAGAAGCCCTCGAAGGCGTCGGGGCCGCAAGACTTGGCGAGCCGCGCCTCGAGCTCGGGCAGGCGGAAGGCCTTGGGCCCGGCGCCGGTGACGGCGACGCGGAAGCCCTTGTCGAGGCGGGCGACCATGACGCCGACGACGGCGTACTTCGAGGCGCGGTGGGCGAACTTCACGTAGGCGCTCTTGCGGGGCAGCGAAAAGCGCACCGCGGTGACGAGCTCGTCGGGCTCGAGGGCGGTCTCGAAGAGGCCGGTGAAGAAGGCCTCGGCGGGCAGGGCGCGCCGGTCGGTGTGCACGACCGCGTCGAGCGCGAGCAGGGCGGCCGGGTAGTCGGCGGCCGGGTCGGCGTGCGCGACCGAGCCGCCGAGCGTGCCGCGGTTGCGCACCTGCGCGTCGCCGATGTGGCCGGCGAGGTCGGCCAGGGCCGGGGCGAGCTTGTTGACGTGGGGCGAGGTGTGCACCTGGTAGTGGGTCGCGAGCGCACCGATGACGAGCGCCTCGCCGTCGACGCGCACCTCGTTGAGCTCGCGCAGCGCGTCGAGGGCGATGACGTCGGTCGGCTCGGCGAGGCCGAGCTTCATGACGGGCAAGAGGCTCTGGCCGCCGGCCAGGTACTTGCCGGCCTCGGCGCCGTTCATCACGGCGACGGCCTCGGCGACGGACTGCGGGCGGTGGAAGCGGAAGTTCTTCACGGCGTCGGCCCTTTCTGCCCGCGCGCCTCGCGGAGCGCGCGCCAGACCCGCTCGCTCGTCGCGGGCATGTCGAGGTGCGTGACGCCCGCGGGCGCGAGCGCGTCGAGCACGGCGTTCATCACGGCCGGGGGCACGCCGATCGAGCCGATCTCGCCGACGCCCTTCACGCCGAGCGGGTTGTGGGTGCAGTGCGTGACGTGCAGGCCCACCTTGAAGTTCGGCAGGTCGGCCGCGCGCGGCATCGCGTACGTCATGAACGAGCCGCTCAAGAGCTGCCCCTCGTCGTCGTAGACGCAGTTCTCGCAGAGCGCCTGGCCGATGCCCTGGGCGAGCCCGCCGTGGATCTGCCCGTCGACGATGACCGGGTTGATGACGCGGCCGACGTCGTCGGCGACGGTGACGCGCGCGAGCTCGACCTCGCCGGTCTCGGGGTCGATCTCGACCTCGGCGACGTGGCACCCCCCGGGGAAGGTGAAGTTCTTCGGGTCGTAGAAGGCCGACTCGTCGAGCCCCGGCTCGAGCGACTCGTGCGGGAAGTTGTGCGGCACGTAGGCGGCGAAGGCCACCTCGCCGAACGACTTCTGCCGGTCGGTGCCGGCGACGCGGAAGGCGCCGGCCTCGAACTCGAGGTCGCCCGGGTCGGACTCGAGCAGGTGCGCGGCGATCTTCTTCGACTTCGCGACGATCTTGTCGAGCGCCTTGGCGATGGCCGAGCCGCAGACGGCGAGCGAGCGCGAGCCGTAGGTGCCCATGCCGAAGGGGATCTTGTCGGTGTCGCCGTGCACGATCTCGACCGCCTCGGGGGCGACGCCGAGCCGCTCGGCCACGATCTGGGCGAAGGTCGTCTCGTGGCCCTGGCCGTGGCTGTGCGCGCCGGTGTAGACCGTGACGCTGCCCGTGGGGTGCACGCGCACGCTCGCCGCGTCGTAGAGCCCGGCGCGGCAGCCGAGCGAGCCGGCGACGGCCGAGGGGGCCAGGCCGCAGGCCTCGACGTAGGTCGACAGCCCGATGCCCCGCAGCTTGCCGCGCGCCGCGGCCTCGGCCCGCCGGGCCTCGAACGAGGCGTACTCGGACTCGCGCAGGGCGAGCTCGAGCGTGGCCTGGTAGTCGCCGCTGTCGTACGTGAAGGCGAGCGGCGTCTGGTAGGGGAAGGCGTCGCTCGGGATGAGGTTCTTGCGGCGCAGCTCGACCCGGTCGATGCCCGTCTCGCGCGCGGCCTTGTCGACCAGCCGCTCGAGCAGGTACGTCGCCTCGGGGCGCCCGGCGCCGCGGTAGGCGTCGACGGGCACGGTGTGGGTGAAGACGCCCTTGACCTCGGCGTACACGGCCTCGGTCGTGTAGGGGCCGCCGAGCAGCGGCGCCGAGAGGTAGGTCGGCGTGACGGTCGCGAAGGTCGACAGGTAGGCGCCGAGGTTGGCCAGGGTCTCGACGCGCAGGGCGAGGAAGTGCCCGTCCTTGTCGAGCGCGAGCCGCGCCCGGGTGACGTGGTCGCGGCCGTGGGCGTCGGAGACGAAGGCCTCGGTGCGCTCGGCCACCCACTTGACCGGGCGCCCGAGCTTGCGCGACGCCCAGGTGACGATGGCCTCTTCGGCGTAGTGAAAGATCTTCGACCCGAAGCCGCCGCCGACGTCGGGCGCCACGACCCGCAGCTTGTGCTCGGGTATTTTCAGGACGAACGCGCCCATCAGCAGGCGGATGAGGTGCGGGTTCTGCGAGGTGGTGTAGAGCGTGTAGCGGTCGTCGGCCGCGTCGTAGTCGCCGATGGCGGCGCGCGGCTCCATCGCGTTCGGCACGAGGCGGTTGTTGACGAGCTCGATCTCGACGACCCGGTGCGCGCGGGCGAAGGCGGCCTCGACGGCGGCGCGGTCGCCGAGCTCCCAGTCGAAGCAGACGTTGCCGGGCGCCTCGGCCCAGACGGCGGGCGCGCCCGGGGCGACCGCGTCGCGCAGGCGGGCGACGGCGGGCAGGGTCTCGTACTCGACCTCGAGCTCGCGCGCGGCGGCCTTGGCCTGCGCGTGCGTCTCGGCGACGACCACCGCGACCTGGTCGCCGACGTGCCGCACCCGGTCGGTCACGAGCGGCGGGTGGGGCGGCTCGACCATGGGGCTGCCATCTTTGCTCTTGATCAGCCAGCCGCACGGCAGGCCGCCGACCTGGTCGGCGGCCAGGTCGGCCCCGGTGAAGACGGCCAGCACCCCCGGCATGGCGAGCGCGCGCGAGGCGTCGATCGACGCGACGCGCGCGCTGGCGTGCGGCGACCGGACGACGTACGCGTGCGCCTGGTGCGGCAGGTTCAGGTCGTCGGTGTAGCGCCCCTTGCCGAGCAGAAAGCGGCGGTCCTCCTTGCGCAGGAGGGGCTCGCCGATGCCCCCGGCGGTCACGACCGGCCCCCCTTCGACGCGGGCGGCGGCGCCGCCGCCCGCTCGCGCATCGCCCGCGCGCAAGCGAGCACGGCCTTGACGATGTTCTGGTAGCCGGTACACCGGCAGATGTTGCCCTCGAGCCAGGCGCGCACCTCGCGCTCGGTCGGGTCGGGGTTGTGGCGCAAGAGGTCGACCGCGCTCATCATCATGCCCGGCGTGCAGAAGCCGCACTGCAGCCCGTGCTCGTTGCGGAAGGCCTCCTGCATCGGGTGCAGCCGCTCGCCCTCGGCCAGCCCCTCGACCGTGACGACCTCGGCCCCCTCGGCCTCGATCGCGAGCATCGTGCACGCCTTGACCGACTGGCCGCCGACGTGCACGACGCACGCGCCGCACTGGCTGGTGTCGCAGCCGACGTGGGTGCCGGTCAGGCCGAGCTTCTCGCGCAGGAGCTCGACCAGCAGCGTGCTCGGCTCGATGTCGACCGAGGCGAGTTTCCGATTCACCGTGAGGGAGACCTTGGCCATGCCACCTCCGTCGTCGCCGAGCCGTCGGCCCGCCCGGCCGGGCGCGGGGCGGGCGCTCGGACGGCAGCATGTCGGCTCCGGCCCCCCCGGGTCAAGGAGGCTCGCGCCGCTCCGCTCAGCCCGCCGGCCCCACGTCGGCCCGGCGCGCCCGCCCGCCCTCGACGAGCACCAGGCCCTCGGCACCGCCGACCTCGCGATCGCTGTCGTGCGTCACCCACAAGGTCACCGCCGAGAGCGCCGCGGTCTCGCGCCGGAGGAAGGCGCCGATCGCGCGCCGGCTCTCGCGATCGAGGGCGCTCGTCGGCTCGTCGAGCAAGAGCAGGCGCGGGGCGCGGGCGAGCGCGCGGCCGAGCGCGACGCGCTGGCGCTCGCCGCCCGAGAGGGCCGAGGCCGGGCGCTGCCAGAGGTGCGCGAGCCCGAGCGCGTCGGCGAGCGCGCGGCAGCGCGCCGGGGGGCCGAAGGGCTCGAGGTGCTCACGGACGCGCCGGTTGGGCCAGAGCAGCGCCTCTTGTGGGGCGTAGCCGAGGGGGCGCCGCTCGGGCGGCAGGTGCAGGCCCGGCGCGCGGTCGAGCGGCTCGCCGAAGAGCGTGACCTCGCCCTCGAGCGGGCGCTCGAGCCCGGCGAGCGCGCGCAGGAGCGTCGTCTTGCCCGAGGCCGAGGGGCCGACGACGAAGGTGACCCCGGGGGCCGCCTCGAAGCGCGCGTCGAGGCCCGAGCCCAGGCGCAGCGCGACCGAGAGCGCGGCGCCCGGGGCGGGCGCGGGCGGCGGCGACGCCGGGGCGCTCAGGGCCGGCGGCGCCCCCAGCGCGCGATGGCCGCGGTGGCGAGGCCCGCGGCGAGCGAGAGCCCGAGGGCGAGCCGACCCGCCCGCGCGTCGTCGCCCGACTGCATGGCGACGTAGAGCTCGAGCGGCGCGGTGGCCGTCGCGCCCCCGAGGTAGCCGGCGAAGGTGAGGGTCGCGCCGAACTCGCCGAAGGCCCGGAGCGCCGTCAGCGTCAGCGCGACGGCGAGCCCGGGGGCGGCGAGCGGCAGCGTGACGAACGAGAAGGCGCGCGCCCGGTTCATGCCGTGCGCGCGCGCCACCTCTTCGAGCCGGCGGTCGACGCCGGCGAAGGCGGCCTCGGCCCCCTTGGCCATCAGCGGCAGCGACACGACGGCGACCGCGAGCGCGGCGCCGGCGGTCGTGTAGACGAGCCGCACGCCGAGCAGCGCCTCGAGCAGCCGCCCGGCCGGGCCGCGGCGGCCGAAGGCGAGCAGCAAGCCGTAGCCCACCACCGAGGGCGGCAGGACGAGCGGCAAGAGCACGAGCGCGTCGAGCAGACCCCGCCCCGGGAAGCGCCCCCGGGCGAGCCCGAGCCCGAGGCCGACGCCCGCCGGCACGGCGAAGGCGAGCGCCAGCGCCACCACCCGCAACGAGACGAGGAAGGGCTCGCTCACGCCGCCCGCCGCCGCTCAGGGCGCATCGAAGCCGAAGTCGGTGAAGGCCGCGCGGCCCTCGGGCCCGCAAAGGAACGTCGCGAAGTCGCGCGCGGCCGCCCCCGGCCGGCCCACCAGCGCCAGCGGGAACGCGACGGCCGGGCGCGCCGGCTCGGGCGCCTCGCCCACCACCAGCACGTCGCCGCGGCCCCGGACGTCGGTGGCATACACGAAGCCCGCGTCCGCCTCGCCCCGCGCCACCAGGTCGAGCACGTGGCGCACCGTCGCGCCGCGCACCACCTTCGCCGCGAGCGCGTCGTAGGCCCCGAGCCGCCGCAGCGTTTCTTCGGCGTAAGCGCCGGCCGGCACCGCGGACGCGAGCCCGACCGCGAGGCGCTCGAGGCGCGGGTGCCGCGGCAGCGAGTGCCAGTCGAGCCCCTCGAGCTCCGGGCCCGGGCGCCGCACGAGCACGAGCCGCCCCCGGGCGAGCGTGCACGCGACCGCGAGCTCGCCCCGCTCCTCGAGCGGCCCGAGCGCCTGGGGCGACGCGCTCGCGAAGAGCTCGGCCGGCGCCCCCGCCGCGATGCGCCGCCCGAGCTCGCCGCTCGCGCCCCACTCGAAGCGCGGCGCCGCGCCCGGCCGCGCCCGCTCGTAGCGGCGCCCGAGCTCCTCGAGCGGCTCGCGCAGGCTCACCGCCGCCGCGACGATGACCCGGGGCTCGGCCTCGCCGCCCCGCCGGCAGCCCGGCCCGAGCCCCGCGACCAGCCCGAGCGCCGCGAACCGCCCGAGCCGCCGCCCGCCCGCCGCCCGCCGCCCCTCAGCCCGCCCCACCGCCGGCCGCCCGACGCGCGTGCTCGTGCCCATGCGCGTGCTCGTGCCCGTGCGCGTGCTCGTGCCCGTGGTCACGCGCGTGCTCGTGTCCGTGCCCTTGGTCATGGGCGTGCCCATGCCCGCCCTCGTCGCCCCCGCCGCAGCGGGCGTCGACCCAGCCGACCCAGTGCGGCCCCTCGGGCCCCCACTCGCGCTTCCAGATGGGGACGTTGGCCTTGATGCGGTCGATGAGCGCGCGGCACGCGGCGAAGGCCTCGGCGCGGTGGGCGGCGCCAGCCGCGCAGACGACCGCCACGTCGCCCACCGCGAGGCGCCCCACGCGGTGCAACGCCGCCAGGCGCACGCCGGCGAACTCGCGCTCGAGGTCGGCGGCGATGCGCCCCATCTCGGCTTGGGCCATCGACTCGTAGGCCTGGTACTCGAGCGCGCTGACCGGCCGGCCCTCGTTCTCGTCGCGCACGACGCCGACGAAGAGGCTGAGCCCGCCCGCGCCCGGGTGGCTTACGTGGGCGAGCGCCTCGTCGACCGAGAGCGCCCGATCGCGGATCGCGATGAACATGGGCCGAACCCTAGCACCGCCCGCGCCTCGCCGTCGCCCGCCGCGGCGGGGGGCCGCGCCGGCGCCCCAGGGGGGGCCCGGGGCCCGCCGCGCGGGCCGGGCCGACCCCTCAGATACCGATGCGCAGGTAACAGAACTCGCTCGAGACCACGCCCGCCTCGCTCACGTACGCGCCACAGGTCTCGATCCACGTGTACGACTCGACGTAGTGCCGGCCCTCCGAGGCGTACGCCCAGTTGTACGACGCCTCGGGCCGGAACGCCTCGTACGAGGCAAATTGGCTGATCTCGTTGAAGCGCCCCACCGCGATCTCGATCGCCGCGCGGCCCGTCAGGCCCGGCAGATCGCCGCCGAGCACCGGCGCCGCCGCGGCGGGCGCGGCCGCGACCCGCGACGTCTCGGCCTCGAGATCGGGCGACCCCGGGTCGGCCTCGCCCACGCAGCCCGCCGTCGCCGCCACCAGAGCTACTGCCACCGCCGTCAAAGATTTCGCCATCGGAAGACCTCGCCCGTTGAAAGAGACACCTCGGCCCCGGCTTGGCGCAGCGCCCCATTAGAGAGGCGGCGCCAAACATGAACCGATCGTCATGTTGCGGGGGCGTGGCCTAAAGCGACGAGGCCGGTCTGTCAACCGACGGCGGAGTGACGGCGCCCGATTTCCGCTGGTCGCGCGACCATTCTAAGACGCAAGCCCCCCCCTTCCCTCGCCCGAGCGCCTCGCCCTGACCGCCGGTCAGGGCACCTTCTTCATGATCTCACAGGCGAACTTGTCGCCGCGCGTGCAGCCGGTCTGCAGGTTCATCTTCGCCGCCGGGCCCTGCCCCCGCGCGACGTCGAGCAGCCCGAGCGACACGCAGTCGTAGCCGCCCATGTCCGCGCGGCACGAGGCGCCGAGTTCGTTGGTGAGCTGGGGCGGCGGGACGACGACCGCGTTGCCCCCGAAGAGCACCTTTTGGGCGGCGCAGGCGAGCTGGTCGCGCTGGTTGCACGCGAGCTGGAAGTTGCGCTTCGCCTCGTCGGGGCTCTTGGAGAACTGCAGGCGGGCGAGCCCCTGACACGAGGCGGCGTCCATGCGAATACAGCCGCGCCGGAAGGCCATCTCGGCGAGGATGTCGTTCTTCGTCGGGCCCGACGCCATGAGCTTGCCCGCCTTCGCGCAGGCCCACATCTGGCTGCCGTCGCAGGCGCGCTTGTAGAGCCGGCCCGCCTCGGCGCGGTCTTTCGTGACGCCCTTGCCCTCCTCGAGCAGGGTGCCCAGAAAGCCGCACGCCTGGTCGTCGCCGCCGTTGCACGCCTGCTTGTAGAGCGCGGCGGCGCGCGCCTCGTCCTTCTTGAGGGGGGCGTCGCCAGACTGTGGTAGCCCTGCCCGAGCATCTTGCAGCCGAGCGCGTCGCCGCCCTGGCAGCTCTTCTCGAAGAGGGGCACGGCGCCGGCCATGTCTTTCGGCCGGCCGTTGCCGTTCGCCATCAGGCTGCCGAGCACGGCGCAGCTGTGCACGTGGCCGCCGTCGCAGCCCTTCTTGGCGAGCTCGTTCGCCTCCGGATACGAGCGCTTGAGGGCGAACGACTCGCCGAGAATGCCGCAGCTCGCCGCGTTGCCCTTGTCGCACTGGGCCTTGCACTCGTCGAGCTTGCCCGGGTCGCACTCGTAGGCCGGGACGGCGTCGGGCTTGGCGCACTTGCCCTCGGCGAACACCAGGCCCTTGGGGCACTCGGTCGCCTCGCTCGGCGCGATGCTCGCCTTCGCCTCCTTCGGCGGCTCGGCGGCGGCGGGCGCGCCGGCGGGGGCCTTGGCGGCGATGGGCGCGAGCACCAGGCGGACGGGGGCGCCGCACTGGCCGGGCGCCTTGTCGGCGTCGGGCGACGCGCTCTTGCAGTCGGCGACGTCGCCGTCGCGGTTCTCGGCCTGCTTCGAGCTGGACGACCCGCCCTGCGTGCCGACGCCGAAGATCTCGGCCGCCGCGCGCACCTTCGCGTCCGAGCCGGCCGACACCGCGAAGGCGCCGACCATGGCGCCGCGCACGAAGTGCGTCGCGCCGTCGCACGAGCCCTGCAGGTCTTCCTTGGTGACGCCATCTTTCGTCGTGCGCTTCTTGCCGACGAGCATCATGGCGATGTCGAGGGTCGAGCCGCGCTGCAGCTCGCCGCCGATGGCGCCGCCGCTGAGCGGCAGGTTCGCCTTCACCTCGTCGGCGCCCTTGAGCCGCACGACCTGCTCGCGCCGGGTCATGCCGATGAAGCCGTACTCGCCGTCGAGCTTGCACTCGGGCAGCACCTTGATGCCCTTACAGCTATACGACACGACGGCGATGCCGCTCTTCATCGCCACCTCGAGATCGCCGCGCTGCTCGGTCTTCCAGTCGACGATGAGCGGCTCGCCGCCCTTCTCGATCTCGTGGCAGGAGGCCTCGTCGAAGGCCTTGTTCGCCGTCGGCGCGTCGGGGCGCACCGCCTCGGCCGCCCCGCCGGCGCCGCAGCCGGCCGCGATGGGCGCGGCGACGAGCGCCACCCCGATGAGTGTCTTCTTCGTCACCGCGCTCGACGCCGTCGGCCCCTACGAGGTGCTCGCCCGCTTGCCCGGCGCCCGCGTCACCTTCGCCGCCCCCGCGCGGGGCGTCGTGCGCACCGACAAGGGCGCGCTCGGGCTCGTGGCCGACGCCGCCCGCGCGCCCGAGGCGCTGCGCGAGGCCGCGCTCGCCCGCGTCCGCGAACGCGACGCCCGGCTCGCCCGCGGGCTCGGCGCGAAGGGGCGCTGATGCCCCGGCCCGCGCCGGGCGGCGGCTCGGCCGAGAAAAGGCCCTTCGGGCCGGCCGCCCGGGCTAGACTGGCCGCGGTGGTGTCCCCGCGGGCGGTGCTCGACGCGATCCAGCGGCTGCTCGGTCACCGGCGGTTTTCGCTCGCGGCGGCGTTGCTCGTGACCGCCCTCTTGGCGCCGACGTTGGGCGACGGCTTCGCGCTCGACGATTTCTTGCAGCGTCTCATGTTCCGGCCCGAGTTCCGCTGGCCCGGCGGCGTCCGGGGCGACTGGGACATCTTTCGCTTCCAGGGGCCGGATCGCGCCGCCCTGCGCCACCTCATGGACCTCGGCATCTTGCCGTGGTGGACGGCGCCCCACTTCCGCTGCGCCTTCTTCCGGCCGCTCGCGTCCTTGTGGCACGCGGTCGACTACCGCTTCTTCGGGGGCGCCCCGTGGATCATGCACGCCGAGAGCCTCGCCCTTTACTTCGGGGTCGTGCTGGCGGCGGCGCGCCTTTACCGCCGCCTGATCGCGCCGGCCTGGGCGGCGGGCCTCGCCGCCTTTCTCTTCGCCGCCGACGACGCGCACGCGGTCGTGGCCGCGTGGCTCGCCCAGCGCAACGCGCTGCTCGCGGCGCTGTTCGGCTTCGCGGCGCTGGCGTGCCACGACCGCGCCCGCCGCGACGGCGACCGCCGGGCCGCGCTCGCCGCGCCGGCGCTCTTGGCGACGGCGCTGCTCGGCGGCGAGCTGGCGGCCGGCGCGCTCGCCTACCTCTTCGCCTACGCGGTCGCGTTCGACGGAGCGCCCTGGCGCGCCCGGGCCCGCTCGCTCGCCCCCCACGCGGCCGTCGCCCTGGCCTGGGTGCTCGCCTACCGACGCCTCGGCTACGGCGCGGCCGGGGGCGAGTGGTACGTCGACCCCGCCGGCGAGCCGGGCGCCTTCGCCGGCGCCGCGCTCACCCGCCTGCCGATGCTCTGGTTCGCCCAGTTCTCCGGCCTGCCGGCGATGGCCTGGTTGGCGCTGCCGCCCGCCCGGCTCGACGCCGCGCTCGCGGTCGCGGCGGCCGCGTCGGCGCCCGTCGCGTGGGTGGTGGCGCGCGCGCTGCGCGGCGAGCGCGCGGCCCGCTTCTTCGCGCTCGGCGCCCTCCTTTCCCTTTTGCCGGCGTGCGCGTCCGGGCCCCAAGACCGAAACCTGCTCTTCTGCGGCCTCGGCGCCTTCGGCCTGGTGGCGCTGTTCTTCGCCCGGCTGGGGGCGCTCGCGGGTCGCTTCGCGCGGGCGACGGGCACCTTCGCCGCCGCCCTGTTCGCGCTCGCCCACGCCCTCGCCGCGCCGGCCCTGCTGCCGCTGCGCGCGCGCTCGTTCGCGCGACACTTCGTCGACTACGTCGGCAGCGCCGACCGCGCCCTGCCGGCGAGCACCCCCGAGTCGCTGTGGGTCATCGTGAACGCGCCCGACACGCTGGTGAACACGTACGTCGCGGCGATGCGCGTGCTGCGCGGCGAGGCCATGCCCCGCGGGATGCGCCAGCTCGCCCACGCCCTGCGGGGCAACGGCGGAGAGATCGAGCGGCTCGACGAGCGCAGCGTCGCCGTCACGCTCGACCGCGGCTTCCTCGACGAGGCCGACCTGATGGGTCGGCTGGTGCGCCGCGGCGACCTGCCCTTCCGCGTCGGCGACACGGTGGCCGTCGAGGGCATGACGGCCGAGGTCGCCGCCCTCACCCCCGACGCCCGGCCCAAGCGCATGCACTTCCGGTTCGACCGCCCGCTCGAGGACCCGTCGCTCCATTGGGTGACCTGGGACGGGGACGTCTGCGTGCCGACGAAGCCGCCGGCGCTCGGCCAGAAGCTCCGCATCGCGGCCATCGGCCCCTTAGCGCGGGGCGCGGCGCGCCCATCGCGAGGCCCCTCGCGGGCGCGGGTCGGGCCCCCGGGTCTACGCGCCCGCCGCCGCCAGGGCCCGGCGCACGGTCTCGGCGAGCCGCGCGACGTGCGGCGGACGAAGCATGCTGAAGTGGTCGCCCTCGCTGCGGTGCACCTCGACCGGCGCCGACGTGAGCGCCCCCCAGCCGCCGGTCGGGTCGGCCTCGCAGAGCGCCGCGGCGTCCGGGGCGTGCAAGACGGCGGGCCGCACGAGCACCACCCGCAGGTCGGCGGGGCCCGGGCGGTAGCGCGCGAGCGCGCGGAGGTGGGCCTCGTAGACGCGCAGGGTGCGGCGCACGTACGCCTCGGCGGACCCGGGCGGCAGCAGGCCCTGGGCCTCGGCGCGCTCGCTCAAGAAGGCGACCCGAGCGCTCGGGGGGCGGCCGCGCAGCGCGTCGATCGCTTCGGGGGGCAGCGAGAGGCCGAATTCGCGGGCGAAGAGCGCCAAGAGGTCGGCCTCGCCTTCGGGCGCGGGGGCGTCGAGGGCGGGCAGCCAGCTGTCGAGCAGCAGCAGGCCGGCGGCCGGCCGGCCGGCCGCCCGGAGCCGCCGCGCCATTTCGTACGCGACGAGGCCCCCGAAGGACCAGCCGGCGAGCCAGTAGTCGCCGGTCGGGGCGGCTTCGAGGAGCGCCGGCAGGTAGTGGTCGGCGAGGGCTTCGACGGTGTCGAACGGCGGCTCGTCGTCGTCCAGGCCCCGGGCCTGAAAGGCGTAGAAGGGCTGGTCGTCGCCGAGCGCGCGCGACAGCTCGAGCAGCGAGAGCGCCGAGCCCCCGACGGCGTGCACGCCGAAGAGAGGCGGCCTCGACCCCCCGGCCCGCAGCGTCAGACGCGGCGACGGCAAGGGGCCGGGCGGGCCCTCGCGGAGCGCGGCCGAGAGGGCCTCGATCGTGGCGTCGGCGAAGAACCGGTCGAGACGCGGCCGGCGGCCGAAGCGGCGCTCGACGCGGGCGAGGAGCTGGACGGCGAGCAACGAGTGTCCGCCGAGGCCGAAGAAGTCGTCGCGCACGCCGACGGGGCGCACGCCGAGCAGCCCTTCACAGATCGCGGCGAGCTCGAGCTCGAGGCGGTCGCGGGGGGGCAAGCGCTCGGTGCGGCCGTCGAGCGCCGGCGCGGGCAGGGCGCGCCGGTCGAGCTTGCCCCCGGGCGTGAGGGGGAGCGCGTCGAGGGCCACCACGGCCGAGGGCACCAGGTAGGCCGGCAGCGAGCGCTCGAGCGCCGAGCGCAGGGCGGCCGGGTCGACGTCGCTCCCGGGGCGCGGGACGACGTAGGCGACCAGCCGCTTGTCGCCCGGCCGGTCTTCTCTCACCACGGCCGCGGCGTGCAGCACCGCGGGGTGGCGCAGCAGCGCGGCCTCGACCTCGCCCGGCTCGACGCGGAAACCGCGCACCTTGACCTGGGCGTCGATACGACCGAGGAACTCGAGCCGCCCGTCGGGCAGCCAGCGCGCGAGGTCGCCGGTCTTGTAGAGGCGCCCCCCCGGCTCGGCGCCGAAGGGGTCGGGCACGAAGCGCTCGGCCGTCAAGGCGGCGCGGCGCCAATAGCCCTGGGCGAGTGCGTCGCCGCCGCAATAGAGCTCGCCCGGCACGCCGGGCGGCGCGGGCCGCATCGCCCCGTCGAGCACGTACGCCCGCGTGTTGGCGACGGGGCGGCCGATGGGCACCCGGGCGCCGAGCGCGACGCCCGCGGTCACCGGGTGCGCGCACGCGATGACCGCGCACTCGGTCGGCCCGTAGCAATTGACGACCGTGAGCGAAGGCTGCGCGGCCAGCGCGCGCCCGACGTGCGCGGGCGGGACCACGTCACCGCCGGTCGCGAGCCAGCGCAGCGGGGCGAGCGCGTCGGGCGCGTGGTCGACCATGCCCTGAAACAGGCTCGCCGTGAGGAACGCCAGCGTGACCCGCTCGCGGCGGAGGAAGCGGCCGAGCTCGGCGTAGTCGATGGGCCCGGCCGGGTAGACGCAAAGGCGCGCGCCGTTGAGCAGCGCCCCCCAGATCTCGAGCGTCGAGGCGTCGAACGAGAGCGACGCGGCGTGCAGCACCGAAGCGCCCCGCCACTCGAGGAAGGGGTTGTTTCGCAGCAGCCGCACGACCCCGCGATGGGTCACCGGCACGCCCTTGGGCCGACCGGTCGAGCCCGAGGTGTACATGAGGTGTGCCGGCCGCTCGGGCGCTCTGCGGGCCGAGGGGGGCGGCGCCTCGGGGCCCGGGCCGGCGCCGAAGGGGTCGCCTTCGTCGAGGTAGAGGCAGGCCGGGGGCCGGGCGCCGAGGGCGGGGGCGAGCGCTCGGGTGGTAATCACCAGCTCGGCGCCGGCGTCTTCGAGCATCCAGCCTAGGCGCTGCTCGGGGTACGCGGGGTCGAGCGGCACATAGATGCCGTCGGCCTTGAGCACGGCCAGCGCCGCGAGCACGAACTCGGCCGAGCGCTCGAGCAGGAGCGCGGCGCGGCCGCCGGGGCGCAGGCCGAGCGCGCGCAAGCGTCGCGCGAGGGCGCCGGCGCTCGCGTCGAGTTGCCCGTACGTCCGGACCACGCCGCCGGCGTCGAGCGCGGGCGCGCCGGGGTTCTCGCGCGCCTGCTCGGCCACCAGCTCGTCGAGGCATGCCTCGCGCGGGTACGCGGCGGCCGTGTCGTTCCATTCGAGTAGCACCTGGCGCCGCTCGGCTTCAGTCAGCCAGGCGAGCTCGCCGAGGGGCGCGTCGGGCCGCTCGAGCGCGCCCTCGAGCAGCAGGCGCCAGCGCTCGACCATGCCTCGCGCCGTGGCCTCGTCGAACAGGTCGGGGTTGTAGCCGAGCGCGCCGCGCAGCCCCTCGGCCGTCTCGGCCAGCGAAAGCGTCAGGTCGAACTTGGCCCCAGCGGGGGGCGGCTCGAGGGGCTCGACGCGCAGGCCGGGCAGCGAGAGGCCGGCGGAAGCGTTCTGGAGGGCGAAGAAGGCTTGCACGAGCGGCGGGCGGCTCGGATCGCGCGCGGGGTCGAGCGCCTCGATCAGCCGCTCGAAGGGCAGGTCCTGGTGTTCGTAGGCCTCGAGCGTCGTCGCCCGCGCGCGGCGCAGGAGCTCGCGGAAGGCGAGGCCCGGCGAGGGGCGCAGGCGCAGCACCAGCGTGTTGACGAAGAGGCCGACGAGGCCCTCGAGCTCGGCGCGGGTGCGGCCGGCGACGGGCGAGCCCACCAGGACGTCGTCCCGGCCGCTGTAGCGCGCGAGCAGGGCGTGCCACGCGGCGAGCAGCAGCATGAAGAGCGTGACCCCTTCGCCGCGGGCGAAGGCGAGCAGGCGCTCGGACAGCGCTGCCGGCAGGCGGACCGAGATCTCGGCGCCCCGGCCCGAAGGCCGGGCGGGCCGGGGATGGTCCGAGGGTAGGTCGAGCGCCGGGGCGTCGGCGAGCTGGCGACGCCAGTACGCGAGTTGCGCCTCGAGCGGGCCGCTCGCGAGCCACGCGCGCTGCCAGACGGCGTAGTCGGCGTACTGCACCGGCAGCGGCGGCAGCGCGAGCCCCGCCCCGTCGCGCGCGGCCGCGTACAGGCGACCTAGATCGCGCATGAGTACGCCCTGCGACCAGCCGTCGGCGACGATGTGGTGCAGGTTGACGATCAACGTGTGCTCGCCCTCGCCGCGGCGCACCAGGGTGGTGCGCAGCAAGGGCCCGAGGGCGAGATCGAAGGGGCGGAGGGCCTCGTCCCGCAGGAGGCGTTGCTCTTCGTCCCGCGCCCGCTCGGGGTCGAGGGCCGACAGGTCGACGGTCGGCAGCGGCCGTGGGCCCGGCGGGTGGACGCGCTGCAGGGGGGTGCCGTCCTGCTCTTCGAACGTCGTGCGCAGCGCCTCGTGCCGCTCGACCAACGCCTCGAGCGCGCGCCGCAGCGCCTCGGCGTCGAGCGGGCCGCTCAGGCGCAGCGCCGAAGGCATCGAGTAGACGACGCTGCCCGGGTGCAGGCGGTCGAGGAACCACATTCTCCGCTGCGCGAACGACAGCGGGAGCGGGCCCTCGCGCGGCGCAGGCTCGATCGGCGGGGGCAGTGCCCGCCCCTCGCCGCGCGCGGCGAGTGCTCGGGCCGCCAGGGCCGCCACGGTCGGGGCCTCGAAGATCGCGCGAACCGGCAGCTCGACGCCGAAGGCCGAGCGCACGCGCGAGACGAGCCGCGTGGCCAACAGCGAGTGCCCTCCGAGCGCGAAGAAGTCGTCGTTCGCCCCCACCCGCGGCACACCGAGGACTTCGACGAACGCGTCGGCCAGGAGCTGCTCGGCGGCGGTCTCGGGCGGGCCGCCCCCACCGCCCGCGGCCTCGATCGCCCCCGCCGGCGCGGGCAGGGCGCGGCGGTCGAGCTTGCCGTTCGGCGTCAGGGGCAAGGCGGCGAGCGCGACGAAGGCCCCGGGCACCATGTGGTCGGGCAGCGTCCGGGCGAGGTGCTGGCGTAGCGCGAGAGCCGGCGGCGCGTCGCCGCGCGGCACGACGTAGGCCACGAGGCGCCGATCGCCCGGGCGATCTTCGCGCACGAGCACGGCCGCCTGGCGCACGTCCGGGTGCGCCGCGAGCGCCGCCTCGACCTCGCCGAGCTCGATGCGGAAGCCGCGCAGCTTGACCTGGTGGTCGGCGCGGCCGAAGTACTCGAGCCGCCCGTCGGGCAACCAGCGCGTGAGGTCACCGGTGCGGTACATGCGCGCGCCCGGCTCGGGGGCGAAGGGGTCGGGCACGAAGCGCTCGGCCGTCAGCCCCGGCCGGCCGAGGTAGCCCCGCGCCAGGCCTGCGCCGCCCAGGTACAGCTCGCCGCGCACCCCCGGCGGGGCCGGCCGCAGGTGGCGGTCGAGGACGTAGGCGCGGGTGCCGGCGACCGGGCGGCCGATGGTCGGGGGCGAGGCCGCGTCGCGCTCGACGAGGTCGAACGTCGAGTAGGTGGTGTCTTCGGTGGGGCCGTAAAGGTTGTAGAGCCGCTCGACGTGCGGCGCTTCGTAGACGGCGCGCGCCAGCGGGAGGGGCAGCGGCTCGCCCGCCAGGTTGACCACGCGCACCGAGGCGGGCAGGCCGCCCGCGCGCACGAGCTCGGCGGCGGCGGACGGCACCGTGTTCAGCAGCGTCACCCGGTCGCGGTAGGAGAGCGAGGGCAGGTCGAGGGCGTTGCCGGCGAGCAAGACCGTGCCCCCCGCGCTCAGCGGCACGAAGATTTCGAACACGGAGAGATCGAAGCAGACGGAGGTGGCGGCCAGCACCCCGCCGAGATCGCGCTCGGAGAAGACGAGTCGCGCCCAGCGTACGAACGCGGCGGCGCTGCGGTGCGTGATGGCCACGCCCTTGGGCCGCCCCGTCGAGCCGGACGTGTAGATCACGTAGGCGAGGTGCTCGGGCGAGGCGGCCGGGGGCGGGCGGCCGCGCGGGGCCGCGTCGTCGGCGTCGACGTCGTCGAGGTAGAGCGGGCGGGCGGGCGAGGCGGGCAGGCGCGCCCCGAGCGCGCGGCGAGTGACGAGCACCTCGGCGCCGCTGTCGGCCAGCATGAAGGCGAGCCGATCGGCGGGGTACGCGGGGTCGAGGGGCACGTAGGCGGCGCCGGCCTTGAGCACGCCGAGCAGCGCGACGATCAGGGAGGGCGAACGCTCGAGGCAGACGCCGACGCGCGCCTCGGGCCCGGCCCCGAGGCCGCGCAGGCGCCAGGCGAGGGCGTCGGCGCGGCGGTCGAGCTCCCGGTACGAGAGCGCTTCGCCGCCGCCCTCGACCGCCGGGGCGTCGGGGCCGCGCGCCGCCTGCGCCTCGACGAGCGCGTGCAGGCATTCACCCGTGGGGCCGATCGGCCCGCCGTCGGACCAGCGCCGCAGCTCCGCGAGCTCGGCGTCGGTGGCGATGGGCAGCGCCCCCAGGCGCGCCGACGAGTCGCGCGCCACGCCTTCGAGCAGGGCGCGCAGCCGCCCCACGAGCCGCACCGCCGTCGCCTCGTCGAACAGGTCGGTCGCGTACTCGAGCACGCCGCGCAGCGCCCCGCCGTCTTCGTCGAGCGCGAGCGTGAGGTCGAACTTGGCCGCGCCGCTGGTCAGCGGGCGCGCAGTCATCGCCAGGCCCTCGACCCGCGCCTCGCCCGCCGGCACGTTTTGCAGCGCGAACATCGCCTGGAACAGCGGCTCGCGCGACCGATCGCGCGCCGGCGCGATCGACTCGACCAGCCTCTCGACCGGCAGCGTCTGGTGCTCGAACGCGTCGAGCGTCGTGCCCTTGACCTGCGCCAGCAGGTCTCGGAAGGTCGGATCGCCCGACAAATCGGCGCGCAGCACGAGCGTGTTGACGAAGAAGCCGATGAGGCCCTCGAAGTCCGCGTACGTCCGGCCCGCGACGGGCGTGCCGACCGCGACGTCGTCTTGCCCCGCGAGGCGCCCCAGCAGCGCCTGGAAGGCGGCGAGCAGCACCATGAAGAGCGTCGCCCCCTCGCGCCGGGCGAGCGCGTGCAGGCGCTCGACGAGCGGGGCCGGCAGCTCGACCGGGGTCACCGCGCCGCGGTGCGACGCGACCGGCGGCCGGGGCCGGTCGGTCGGCAGGTCGAGCGGCGTCAAGCCGGCCAGCCGCCGCTTCCAGTAGGCGAGCGCCCGCTCGAGCGCGTCGCCGGCCAGCGCGCGCCGCTGCCAGGCGGCGTAGTCGGCGTACTGCAGCGGCAGCTCGGGCAGCGGCGAGGGCAGGCCCCGCGCGAAGGCGGCGTAGAGCGCGGCGAGCTCGCCGACCAGGACCCGAAGCGACCAGCCGTCCGAGACAATGTGGTGGACGCACGCCACGAGCACGTGCTCGGCCTCCGCGATGCGGAGCAGGAGCAAGCGCAGCAGCGGCCCGGCGGCGAGGTCGAAGGGGCGCGCCGCCTCGAGCGCGGCGAGGCGCAGGGCCTCGCGCTCGCGGGCCCCGGCGTCCCCCGCGCCCGACAGATCGAGCAGCGGCAGCGGCCGGGGCGCGGGCTCGTGCACGCGCTGAAAGGGCTCGCCGCCCTCCTCGCCGAAGGTCGTGCGCAGCGCCTCGTGGCGGCGGATGATCTCGTCGACGGCGCGCCCGAGCGTCGCGACGTCGAGCGGCCCCTCGAACCGAAGTGCCGTGGCGATGTTGTACGTGGGGCGCCCCGGCTCGAGCTGCTCGATGAACCAGAGGCGCTGCTGGGCGAACGAGAGCGGCAGCGGCCCCCCCCGCGACGCCGCGGGCATCGGTCGGGGCCGGTCGGCCTGCCGCCGCAGCGCCTCGCGGATGGAGTCCTTGCGGCGGCGCAGCTCTTGAAGAAGCTCTTCGGTGAGCGCGCCGCGGGGCGCGCTGTAGCGCACCGCCTCGCCGTCGAGCCAGAGCCGGCCGCCGGCCTCGCGGACCCGCTCGATGAGGTCGAGGTCGGTCAAAGCTCGCCCTCGTCGCGCTCTTCGGCCCCGGCCTCCGCGAGCGCGACGACCCGCTGCGCCAGCCCGGCGAGCGTGGGCGCCTCGAAGAGGGCGCGCAGGGGCAGCTCGACGCCGAGGGCGTCGCGGACGTGGGCGATCACGCGCGCGGCGATGAGCGAGTGCCCCCCGAGGTCGAAGAAGTTATCGTGCCGGCCCACGCGCTCGACCTTCAAGACCGCCTGCAGCACGGCGGCGAGCTTGCGTTCGACGTCGGTCGCCGGCGCGACGTAGGCCGCCGCGGCCTCGCGCGACGCGGGCGGGGGGGGCAGCGCCCGCCGGTCGACCTTGCCGCTGCTCGTCAGGGGCAGGCGGGGCAGCACCACGAACGCCGAGGGCACCATGTACCCGGGCAGCCGCGCCTCGAGACCGCGCCGCAGCCGGGGGACGATCTCGCGCGCGAGCCGCGCGCGACGCCGCTCGTTGCCGTACTCTTCCCAGGACGCGCGGGGCTCCGCGCCCGCCGCGGCCGCCGGCACGAATTCGAGCGGGCCCGGCGCGCCCGCGCGCAAGAAGAGCGCGTCGAGGCCGCCCGGCTCGTCGCCCCAGGTGAGGCGGGCCTCGTAGCCAAGCTCTCCGGCGAGCGCCCGCAGGGCGTGGGGGTCGACGCCGGGCTCGGCCCGGGCGGCGACCGCCTCGCGCCACTCGCGCACGGTCGCCGGGGGGGCGCCGCCGTCGAGCAACGCGAGGGCGCAGACGGCCTCGGACAGGCGCGCGTTGGGCGCCCCGCGCACGCCGAGGGCGTCGTCGCGGCCCGTCGAGAGGCGCGCGCGCAGCGCCCCGACGCTCAGGCCGTCGCGGCGCCAGTCGAGCCAGGCCGCCGGGGCGGGCGCCGGGGCCGCGCCGCCCGCCTCGACGCGGAGCACGACGTCGTAGCGGAACTGCGACAGCTCGTTGTGGAGCCGGCCGCACTTGAGCTCAATCTCGACGTGGCTGACGCGCGGCAGGCGGGCCTTCAGCGCGACGAAGAAGGCCGGGTCGACGGCGAGCTCGTCCTCGAGCGACATGGCGCGCGCGACCTGCGCGCGCAGCTGGTCGCCGGGCGTCGCTTCGGCCGCGCGGCGCAGCTGCACGAGCGCGTGGAAGGCCTCGAAGAGGCCGCCGTGGCGCACGTCGCCGACGTAGACGAAGCCCCCGGGCGCGGCCGCGCCGACGGCGCGCTCGAGCACCCTCACGAGGTAGCCGACGTCGGGGAAGTATTGGACGACCGAATTCAGCACGACCGCGTCGAAGGCCCCCGCCTCCACGCCGTCGAAGTCGTCGGCGGCGCGCTCGGCGAGCTCGACGTGCGGCAACGAGACCCCCGGCCGCCGCAGCTGCCGCCGGACGTGCTCGAGGGCGACGGCCGAGAAGTCGGTCCCCAGGTAGCGCTCGACGTGCGGCGCGAGGCGGAACAAGATCATGCCGACGCCCGTGCCGACGTCGAGCACGCGGCGCGGCCTCAGGCGCCGGAGGCGGGCGACGGTGGCCTCAACTTGGTCGCGGACGTGCTCTTCGGGCAGGCGGCCGCCCGTGTAGCTGTCGACCCACTCGATGAGGGTGTCGGCCGGGTCGCGCGGCGGGCCCGAGCCCCCCTCGAGGCCGGCCAGGGTGGTCGAGTAGGCTCGGTCGGTGAAGCGCCGCCACTCGGCCACGGGCTCGGCCCCCGGCGCGCCCGCGTCGGCCTCGACGGCGGTGACGTAGGCGACCAGGCGCTTGTCGCCCGGCTCGTCTTCACGCACGAGCACCGCCGCCTGCGCCACCCCCGGCTGCGCCGCGAGCGCCGCCTCGACCTCGCCGGGCTCGACGCGGAAGCCCCGCAGCTTGACCTGCCGGTCGCGACGGCCGAGGAACTCGAGCTCGCCGCTCGCGAGCCAGCGCACGAGGTCGCCGGTGCGGTACATGCGCGCGCCCGGCTCGGGGGCGAAGGGGTCGGGCACGAAGCGCTCGGCCGTCAGCCCCGGCCGGCCGAGGTAGCCCCGCGCCAGGCCGTCGCCCGCAGCGTAGAGCTCGCCCGGCACCCCGGGGGGCGAGGGCTGCAGCCTCGGGTCGAGCACGTAGACGCGCGTGCGATCGACCGGCGTCCCGAGCGGCACGCCGTCGCCCCGAGGGGGGCGGTCGACGGGGCCCAGCGTCGTGAAGGTCGTGTTCTCGGTCGGGCCGTAGCCGTTGATGATGCGGGTGCCGGGCAGGCGCTCGAGGGCGGCGCGGACGTGGGGCGCCGACAGGGCGTCGCCCCCGGCGAGCAGCGCGCGCACGCCCGCGAGCGCCTGCGGCGCGGCGTCGATGAACTGGTGGAAGAGCGGCGCCGTGAGCCAGAGCGTGGTGACGCCGTGGCGCGCGAGGGCGCCGCCGAGCTGCTCGAGCGAGAGCGGGCCCGGCGGCGCGACGGCGACGCGCGCGCCCGCGAGCAGGGCGCCCCAGATCTCGAAGGTCGAGGCGTCGAAGGCCAAGGGCGCGTAGTGACAGAACACGTCGTCGGGAGACGCCCGCAGGTGCCGCCGGGCCAGCGCGAGGCGCACGACGGCGCGGTGGGGCACGACCACCCCCTTCGGGGTGCCGGTCGAGCCCGAGGTGAAAAGCACGTACGCGGCGCCGTCGGCGCGGAGGTCGAGGCCGAGGTCGTGCTCGTCGCCGGGAGCCCCGGGAGCGTCGACGTCGAGATCGACGAGGGCCGTCTCGGACGCGGGCCACCGGTCGCGCAGGCCCGGGGCGACGAGGGCGGCGCGCAGCGCGGTCTCGCGCGCGAGCAGCGAGAGCCGCTCGGGCGGGTACGTCGGGTCGAGCGGCACGTAAGCGCCCCCCGCCTTGAGCACGGCGAGCAACCCCACGATGGCCGCCGGCGAACGTTCGGCGAAGACCCCCACCGCCCGCTCGGGGCCGACGCCGAGGGCGCGCAGACGGCGGGCGAGGCGGTTGGCGCGCCGGTTGAGCCCGTCGTAGTCGAGCGAGCCGCCGTCCCAGGCGAGCGCGACCGCGGCGGGCGAGCGCCGCGCCTGCGCCTCGAAGAGCGCGGGGATGGTCGCGTCGCGGGGGTGGTCGGCGCGCACCTCGCCGGTGCCCGCTTCGAGGGCCCGCCCGCGCTCGGCCTCGCTCATCAGCGGCAGCGCCCAGAGCGGGCTGCCCGGGTCGGCGGCGGCGGCCTCGAGCAAGGTGCGGTAGTGCCCGAGCCAACGCACGATGGTCGCTTCGTCGAAGAGATCGGCGTCGTAGTCGGCGTCGATGCGCAGCGCGCGCGCCGCCTGGATCACGTTCACCGTCAGGTCGTACTTCGCGCCCCCGCCGGGGCCCGGCGCGACGTCGGCCTCGAGCCGGTGCAAGCGCGGCGGCGCCGGGGGCTGCCGGTCGAGATTGAAGAGGGCCGACACGATCGGCGGGCGGCTGGGGTCGCGCGGCGGGTTGAGGTCGCGCACGATCTGGCTGAACGGGTAGTGCTGGTGCTCGTAGGCCTCGAGCACCCGGTGCTTGACCGCCGTCAGGCAGTCCGCGAATGTCATCGACTCGTCGAAGCGGGTGTAGATGGGCAGCAGGTTGACGCAGTAGCCGATGAGGTGGGCGCCGCCCAAGGCCGCCTGCCCCGCCGCCGCCACGCCCACCGCCACCTCGGCCTGGCCCGACAGGCGGTGCAAGAGCGCCTGGAACCCGGCGAGCATCGTGACGAAGAGGGTGCAGCCGTGTCGGCCCCCCGTGCGCGTCAGGCCTTGCAGCAGGCCCTCGCCCAGCTCGAGCGTCGCCCGGCCCCCCGCGTGACGCCGAACGGCCGCCCGGGGCCGATCGGTCGGCAGCTCGAGCACGGGGGTCTTGCCCTCGAAACGCCGCTCCCAGTAGCGCCTGCTCTCGTCTCGCTGCTCGGCCTGTCGCCGCTCGAGCCAGGCCACATACTCGCGAAACTGGGTCGGCGGGGGTAGCGCGGGGGCCTGCCCGAGGCAGGCAGCGTTGTAGAGCGCGCAGAGCTCCGTCATCAAGACGGCGTTCGACCAGCCGTCCGTGATGATGTGG
This sequence comes from Polyangiaceae bacterium, assembly GCA_035762175.1. Taxonomy (GTDB): domain Bacteria; phylum Myxococcota_A; class Polyangia; order Polyangiales; family Polyangiaceae; genus DASTPP01. The sequence continues at coordinate 49,593 of DASTPP010000171.1, forward strand.
TGGAGCGTCAGCGCCAGCACGTGGCGCCCGTCGGCCGTGCGGGCGAGGGCGGCGCGCAGCAGCGGCCCGCGGCCGAGGTCGAAGGGCTCGCCCGCCTGCCGCTCGAGCCAGGCCCGGAGCCGCCCGTCGCGCTCGCCCTCGGGCGCGTCCGAGAAGTCGGCCTCGGGCAGCTCGGGCTCGAAGGGCGGCCCGACGCGCACGGTCTCGCCGTCGGGGCCGAAGGCGGCGCGCAACGACTCGTGCCGGGCGACGAGCCGCGCGAGCGCGCCGCGCAGCGCCCCCGCGTCGAGCGGGCCGCGCAAGGTCAACGCGATCGACTCGTGGTAGGCCCGCGAGGCGCCCTCGCTCGCCTGCGCCAACACCCACAGGTCGCGCTGGGCGAGCGTGCTCGGGCCCTCGCCCGGCGCCGCACCCTCGCCCGGCGCCGCACCCTCGCCCAGCCCCCTGCCCGCGCCCGGGCTCGCACCCGTGGCCGCGAGGTGGAGCGGCGGCTCGCCCGCGCTCGTGGCCGCGAGGCGGAGCGGCGGCTCGCCCGGGCCCGCGCCCGCGCCGCTGCCCGACAAGAAGCCGCCCTCGCGCAGCGCCCCGACGCTCGCCCGCGCCGCCCATTCGACGTACGCCACCTCGGCAGCGTCGTGCGCGGTCGACAGGAAGTTGTTGCCGTTGCCCCGCAGGTGGACCCCGCGGGCCCGCATCTCGTAAAAGAAGAGCTCGGCGGCGAAGGCCGCCTCGCGGGGGAAGGCGAAGCGAAACAGCGAGCCGAAGTGCTCGACGCGGACCCCGACCCCGGCGCCCTCGAACCAGGCGTTGAGCGAGCGCGCGAGGGCGGCGGTGCGGCGGTTCAGATCCTCCTGCAGGCCCGGCCCCTCGCGCTTCAGGTGCTCGAGCGTCGCCCACGTCGCCTCGACGTAGAGCGGGTGCTTGTGGTAGGTGCCCGCGACGAAGGTGCGCTCGGCCCGCGGGTACGACGCGTCGCCGTAGCGCCACTCGCCCCCGTCGATCGCGTCGAGGTAGCGCGCCCGGCCGGCGACCGCGGCGGCCGGCACGCCCCCCGCCATGGCCTTGCCGTACACGGCGAGGTCGGCGCGCACGCCGAAGAGGCCCTGGCACCCCGCCGGGTGCACCCGGAAGCCGGTGACCACCTCGTCGAAAATGAGCGCCGCCCCCGCCCCCTCGGTCAGCGATCGCAGCTCGCGCAGGAACTCGACGGGCTGCAGGTGCGGCCGGCGGCTCTGCACCGGCTCGACCAGCACGGCGGCGAGCTCGTGCGCCCGCTCCCGCAGCGTTCGCAGCGACTCGGCCGTGCCGTACTCGAGCACCAGCGCGTCGCCCGCCCCGCTCGCCGGCACGCCGGGCGTCGCCACGGCCGAGCGCGGCGCGCCGTCGGGCGAGCGCGCCGGGCGCAGCATGATCTCGTTCGACCAGCCGTGGTAGGCGCCCGTGAAGAACGCGACCCGGTCGCGCCCCGTCGCCGCGCGGGCCAGCCGCAGCGCGAGCATCACGCCCTCGGTGCCCGAGGCGCAGAACGCCGCGCGCTCCATGCCCGTCAGCTCGCAGATCGTGCGCGCGCACTCGCCGGCGAGGCGCACCTCGCCGCCGAGCAGCAGCCCCCTCTCCGCCTGCCGCCGCAGCGCCGAGACGAGGAAGGGCGGCGTGTGGCCGAAGAGCAGCGCCCCGAAGCCCATCGCCACGTCCACGTACTCGTTGCCGTCGACGTCCCAGACGCGCGCCCCCTCGCCCCGCTCGAGCGAGAGCTGGTAGAGCATCTCCTTCCAGGCGGGCCGGAAGCCCACGACCCGGTTGCTGTCCGCGAGGGGCGCGCGCTGCTCCTGGGCCAGGCGCTTCGAGCCCGCGGTGCGGGCGACGTAGCGCGCGACGAGCCCGTCGAGGTGGGCCCGCTGGCGGGCGGTGAGCTCGCCGCCGGCCGGCGCGGCGGCCGCCGGGGCCGGGGCAGTCGATCGGGGGGGCCCCGACGTGGGCGCGCGCGAAGGCACCGAAGCGGGCGCCCCGCTCGGCCCCGGGGCGGGCGCCGAGGCGCCCGACGCGCGAGCGACGGCGTCGGCGACGAGGGGGTCGCCCGCCTGGTAATCGCGGAGCAGCTCGAGTTGCTCGGCGATGATCTGGAGCTGCTGCGCGAAGAGGGCTTCCAGCCCCGCCGGCGGCAGCTCGGCGGCGGCGCGGATCTCGTGCGCGAGCGCCTCGAAGCCCGGGCCGCTCGGCGCCGCCGAGGCGGGCGGTGGCGCCCCGGGCGCGGGCGCGACGGCCGGCAGACCGGCGGCGGAGGGCGGTGTGACCGGAGGCGGCGCGGCGGGGGGCGGTGTGGCCGGAGGCGGCGCGGCGGGAGGCGGCGCGGCGGGCAGCTTGCTGCCGATGTAGTCGGCCAGCGCGACGACCGTCGGGTTGTCTTCGAGGATGAACCGCACCGGCACGGACACGCCGAAGGCGTCTTGAATCGCCTGGCTAGCCTGGACCATCAAAAGCGAGTCGGCGCCGAGCTCGAGGAAGGAGACATCTTCCGCGATCTCGTCGTGGCCGATGCCGGAGATCTCGCCAAAGATGTCTTTCAACGTCGAGACGATGCTCTCTCGCCGGGCGGGGCTCGGGGCGTACGACATCAGCGGCTCCGGGGCTGCTTGGGGCGTTGCCGCCGCAGCACGGCGAGTTGCAACGAGAGGACGCGCAGCTGTTCGGCCATGAGGGTCGCGAGCCCGCCCGGCAGCGCGGCGGCGGGGGGCGCGGCCGGCTCGGCGGCGCCGGGCGGGACGCCGGGCTCCGCCGCGTCGGGGGGCGCGGCGGGCTCGCCGACGTCGGGCGGCGTGGCGGCATCTGCGGCGCGGGGCGGGCTCGCGCGCCCGACGCCGTCCGGGTGCGCGTTCGGTCGGGCGTCGGCCGGCGGGGTGGGCTCGAAGGAAGGGGGCGGGCCGTCGAACGCCCGCTCGGCGGCGGGCGCGTCGGCGAAGGTCGGGGCGGGGGGCGGAACCTCGCCAGTCGCGTCGACGTCGGCCGGCGGCCGCTCCAACGCGACCTCCGCGTCGGCCGACGGCCGCCCCAACGCGGCCTGCGCGTCGTCGGCGCGGCCGGCGGGGCGCGCAGCGGCGGACGGCGCCCAGGGCGAGCGGACGGCGTCGACCCAGTGGCGCTTGCGCTCGAAGGGGTACGTCGGCAGCGGCACGCGCCGACGCCGCTGCTTCGCGTAGACGGCGGGCCAGTCGATCGTCACGCCGGCGAGCCACAACCGCCCGACCGCCGCCGCCACCTGCTCGTCGTCGGGCGGGCCCTCGCGGCGCCCGGCGGAGGCCAGCACGGTATGCGCTTCGGTGTGGGCGCCGTGCTCGCGCGCGAGTGCGCCGAGGGCCTGGCCCGGGCCCACCTCGAGCAGCACCCGGCCGGGGTCTTTCAAGATCTCGCCGACGCCGTCGGCGAAGTTCACCGTCTCGCGCAGGTGAGAGAGCCAGTAGCCCGGCGAGGCCGCCTCGGCGGGCGTCACCCACGTGCCGGTCAGGTTCGAGACCCAGGGCAGGCGGGGCGCCTGGAAGGCGACGCGGCGCAGCGCCTCGGCGAAGGGCTCGAGCATGGGCTCGAGCATCGACGAGTGGAAGGCGTGCGAGACGGGCAGGCGGCGGCAGCGCGCGCCGCGCGCCCGCGTCAGGTGCTCTTCGAGCGCGTCGACGGCGTCGGCCGGGCCCGAGACGACGCACTGGGCGGGGGCGTTGATCGCGGCCAGGCAGAGCGGCGGGGCGAGCGCCGCCCGCACCTCGGCCGCGGGCAGCGCGACCGAGAGCATGGCGCCGGGGGGGCACCCGTCGGCCAGCCGGCCCCGGGCCGCCACGAGCGCGAGCGCGTCGTCGAGCGAGAAGAGGCCGGCGAGGCAGGCGGCGACGAACTCGCCGACGCTGTGGCCGATCATGGCGGCGGGGCGCACGCCCCAGGACATCCAGAGGCGGGCGAGCGCGTACTCGGTGACGAAGAGGGCCGGCTGCGCGAGCCGGGTCTGGCGCAGGCGCCGCTCGTCGTCTTCGGAGCCCCCGCCCGGCGGGTAGAGCGCCTCGCGCAGGTCGAGCCCCAGGTGCGGGCGCAGGCGCTCGGCGCAGGCGTCGACCTGCTTGCGGAAGGCCGGCTCGCGCTCGTAGAGCCCGCGCCCCATGTTCACTCTCTGGGCGCCCTGCCCGGGGAACAGGAAGACGACGGGGCGGTCCTGCTGCTCTTGCCGCGCGACCCACGCGCGCCGCGGGTCGGCCTCGCGCAGGGCGCGCACGGCGTCGTCGCGGCCCGCGCAGAGCAGGGCGAGGCGCTCGGGGAAGGCGCGGCGGCCGACCTGCAGGGTGTAGGCGACGTCGGCGAGGTCGAGCTCCGGGTGGCGCTCGAGGTGGTCGGCGAGCCGGGAGGCCATGGCCGCGCGGGCGGAGGGGGTGCGGGCCGAGAGCAGGAGCAGCTGCGAGGGGCGGGCCGGCGAGGTCGGCGCGGGCGGCGGGGCCTCTTCGAGCACGACGTGGGCGTTGGTGCCGCCGATGCCGAACGAGCTGACGCCCGCGCGCCGCGGCCCGCCCTCCGACGGCCAGTCGCGCAGCGAGGCGTTGACGAAGAAGGGGCTGCGCTCCCAGTCGACGCGGGGGTTCGGCGTCGTAAAGTGCAAGCTCGGGGGGATCTGCCGGTGCCGCAGCGCCAGCACCGTCTTGATGACGCCCGCGATGCCCGCCGCCGCGTCGAGGTGCCCGAGGTTCGACTTGACCGAGCCGAGCGCGCAGAAGCGGCGCCTTTCGGTGTAACTACGAAACGCCTTGGCGAGCGCCTGCAGCTCGATGGGGTCGCCGAGCTGCGTGGCCGTGCCGTGCCCCTCGACGTACGAGATGCTCTCGGCCGAGACCCCCGCGTTGGCCAGCGCCTCGGCGATGACCTCGGCCTGGCCCTCGACCGAGGGCGCGGTGTAGCCCACCTTGGCCGAGCCGTCGTTGTTCACGGCCGAGCCGATGACGACGGCGTGGACGGTGTCGCCGTCGGCGAGCGCGTCCGGCAGGCGCTTGAGCACCGCGAGGCCCGCGCCGCTGCCGAAGACCGTGCCCCGGCCGTCGGCGTCGAACGAGCGGCAGTGGCCGTCGGGCGAGAAGATGCCCCCCTCGACGTGCTGGTAGCCCTCGCGGTTGTGCACGAGGCCGGCGACGCCCCCGGCGAGCGCCAGGTCGCACTCGTGGTTGAGCAGGCTCTGGGCGGCGACGTGCAGGGCGACGAGCGAGGTCGAGCAGGCCGACTGCACGAGCAGGCTCGGGCCCCGCAGGTCGAGCTTGTACGAGATGCGCGTGGGCAGGTAGTCCTTGTCGTTGGCGAGCTGCAGCGCGACGTAGCCCGCCGACGCCGCCCGCGGGTTGCCGACCAGGTGCAGGGCGAGGTAGCCGTTCATCGCGGCGCCGACGTAGACCCCGACCGGCTTGCCCAGGCGCGCGGGGTCGTAGCCGGCGTGCTCGAGCGCCTCCCACGCGCACTCGAGCAGCAGCCGGTGCTGCGGGTCGGTGATGGCGGCCTCGCGCGGCAGCAGGCCGAAGAAGGCGGCGTCGAACTCTTCGAGGCGCTCGAGCGTGGAGGCCGCCTTCACGAACGACGGGTCGCGCAGCAGCGCCGGGTCGACGCCGCGGGCCGCGAGCTCGTCGTCGCCGTAGAACGTGACGAGCTCGACGCCGTCGCGCAGGTTGCGCCAGAACGCGTCGAGGTCCTCGCTGCGCGGGAAGCGGCCGGCGAGGCCGACGATGGCGATCTCGTTGCCCCGCGGCCCCTGCGGCCCGCCCTGCCCCGCGCCCTCGCCCATCGCTCAGCCCTCGCCGCCGCCGTCGTCGTCGCCCGCGTCGCCCTCGTCGCCGCCGTCGCCGCCCTCGCGGCCCCGCTCGGCGCGCCCGCCGGGCGCCGGGCGCCGGGCGCGGCTGCGCCGCAGCTCGCCGCGGCTCTGGCGCTCCTCGTAGGCGGGCGCCTCGGGCGCGCCGCCGCCCGCCACGAAGGTGGCGACGAGCTTGGCGATGGTGGCCCCCTCGAAGATGCTCACGGGGGGGATGTGCACGTCGAACTCGCGCTCGAGGCGGAAGAGCACCTGCGTGGCGGCGAGCGAGTCGCCCCCGAGTTCGAAGAAGTTGTCGTGGATGCCCACCCGGTCGATGCCCAAGACGTCCTGCCAGGCCTCGGCGACGCGCCGCTCGGCCTCGTCGCGCGGGGCGACGTAGGGCGAGCCGAGGTCGGGGCGCGGGTGCCGCTCGCCCGCCGGCGCGCGGGCCCGCGCCGCCTCGGCCCCCTCGGCGATGCGCTCGCGCACCACCCGGTCGCTTTGCTCGATGCTCGCCGCGAGGTCGCGCACCGAGACCACGATCTGCGGCCCCGCCCCGGCGGCCAGCACCCGGGCGAAGGCCTCGACGCCCTCGGCCGGCGCGATCTCGCCCCCGTCGCCGCCCCGCCCCGCGGCGGGGTCGCCGGCCTCGGGCGCCGGGCCGGAGGCCGCGTCGGCGAGCGCGCGGATCTCGGCGCCGGGGTCGTTCACCCGCTTCTGGCTGAAGCCCTCGATCTCGACGAGCCCCCTGCCCTGCTCGTCCATCAGCACGATGTCGAAGGTGATGGTCTCGCGGGTCGGGTCGTTCTCCTCGCGGTAGCGGGCGTAGCTGTAGATGCGGCGCTGCAGCGGCGCCTTGATCTGCACCCGCTTGTACGTGAGCGGCAGGTAGTGCCCCTCGCGGACGAGGAAGTTCTTGGCGATGCCCGCCGCCCGGTCGAGCAGCGCCGGGTGGAACTTCATCCGGTCGAAGTCGCCGGCGAAGGCCTCGGGCAGCTCGAGGTAGAGCAGCACCTCGTTGCGGCCGAGGTGCACGCGCTGCACGCTGTGCCAGCGCGGGCCGAGGTCCTCCTCGCGCTCCTCGGCCGCCAGCAAGAGCTCGCGCAGGTCGCAGCGCGCGCGCAGGGCGGCGAGGTCGTACTGGCGCAGGGGCTCGGCGTCGCGCAGCGCGAGGTGGCCCGCGGTGTAGTCGCGCGCCCGCGCGCCCGGGCCCTCGCTGCTGCGGACGGCGAAGCGGTAGCCGTCCGCGGTCTCGTCGAGCGAGAGGCGCGCCCGGCGCGTCTCGCCGTCTTTCACGCGCAGCGGCAGCAGGAAGAGCACGTCGCGCAGCTCGACGGTCTTGCCCTCGGCCCGCTCGCCGAGGGCCGCGCGCGCCATCTCGAAGTAGGCGACGCCGGGCACGACCGGGTTGCCGAGGATGCGGTGCTCGTCGAGCACCCAGTGCCGCTCGACGTTGAAGTCGGTGATGTACACGTCGCGCCCCGGGCCGCGCGAGGCGCGGCGGTCGAGCAGCGGGTGGTCGACCGGCTCGCCCGCGTCGTCGCCCTCGCCCTCGGCGGCGCCCCCGCGCGCCCCCGCCGCGGCCATGCCCACGCCCTCCCAGGCGCCCCAGTTGATGGCGACGGTCGGGCGGCCGGTGCGGGCCGAGCGCTCGTAGGCGAAGGCGTCGAGGAAGGCGTTCGCCGCCGTGTAGTCGGCCTGCCCGAGGCGCCCGACGACGGTGGTGAGCGACGAGAAGACGACGAAGAAGTCGAGCGGGTCGCCGGCCAGCAGGGCGTCGAGCAGCTCGGCGCCGCGCGCCTTGGGGGCGAGCACGGCCGCCGCCGCCTCGGGCGCGCGCGCGGGGATGAGCGCGCCGGCCGGCACCCCCGCGGCGTGCACGACGCCGCGGAGCGGGCCGAAGCGCTCGCGGGCGCGGTCGATCGCCGCGCGCAGCGCGGCCTCGTCGGCGACGTCGGCGCGCAGGGCCAGGACCTCGGCGCCGGCCTCCTTGAGCGCGCGCAGCTTGGCGATCGTGGCGGCCATGGCGGGGCTCGCGGCCGCCGCCTGCGCCCACTCGGCCTCGTCCTGCGGCGGCGCCGAGCGGCCGATCAGCGCCAGCTTCGCCTTGGCCGCGCGGGCCAGGTGGCCGGCGATCTCGAGCCCGAGGCCGCCGAAGCCGCCCGTGACGAGGTAGGCGCCGCCGGGGCGCAGCGGCCCCGGGCCGGCGGCCTCGGGCAGGCGCAGCGGGGCGAACTCGCGCACCCAGCGGCGATCGCCCCGGTAGGCGGCGACCGCGTCCTCGAGCGGCGAGGCGAGGTCGCGGGCGAGGCGCGCGGCGAGGGCGCGCGCGGCGGGGGCGTCGGGCGCGGGCGGGTCGACGTCCCAGAGGCGGCAGCGCAGCGACGGGTACTCTCGGGGGATGACCTGGCACGCGCCGACGACCGTCGCGCGGCGCGGGTCGACCGCCTCCGAGCCGAGCGCGGCGTGCACGCGGCTCGCCAGGACGGTGACCCGCAGCTCGTCGCCCCCCGGGCGGGCGCCGAACGCGCGGGCGACCGAGAGCAGGCTGCCGAACCCGACCTCCGTCGCCTCGTCGAGCGAGCGCGCGGGGCCGCGGGCGAGGCCGAAGCCGTGCACGAGGTGCCGCGGGAGGCGCCCCGCCTCGCGCAGCGCCTTCGCCAGGGCCTCGTAGTCGTCGTGCCGCCGCGGGTCGAGCGCGAACGAGCGCTCGCCGAGGGCCTCGAAGGCGGCGCCGGCGCGGGCCCGCACGACCTCGTGCCCGGCGGCCTCGAGCGCGTCGCCGACGCGCGCGACGAGGCCCTCGCCGTCTTCGAAGAGCAGCCACGTCGAGGGCGGGCCGGCGGGCGGGCGCCCCGGCGCCGCGTCGGCCGCGGCGGCGCGCCACGCCGGCGCGTAGAACCAGTCGGCGACGTCCGGCCGCTTGCGCATCGAGCCGGGCGCCGGGCCGAGCGTGCCGCCCGCGCGGGCGGGCGGGTCGACCCAGTAGCGGCGCCGCTCGAAGGGGTAGGTCGGCAGCGGCACCCGCCGGCGCCGCTCGCCCGCGTAGAACGCCGGCCAGTCCGCCCCGACCCCCGCCAGCCAGAGGTGGCCGAGCGCGTGCAGGACGCCCTCGTAGTCGCCGCGCTTCTCCTGCGGGTGGGGCAGCGACGCGAGCATGAACTGGTCGGGCTTCTTCTGCGGGTGCCAGCGGGCGAGCGTGCGCAGCGTGCGGCCCGGCCCGACCTCGAGCAGCGTCGCGTCGGGCGCGGCGAGCAGCCGGGCCAGCCCGTCGCCGAAGCGCACGGTCTCGCGCAGGTGCGCGGCCCAGTAGGCGGGGTCGGTCGCCTGCTCGGCGGTGACCCAGTCGCCCGTCAGGTTCGACAGGTAGCGCAGCGAGGGCGGGCGCCGCTCGACGCCGGCGACGAGCGCGCGGAACTCGCCGAGCGCCGGCTCCATCATGCGCGAGTGGAACGCGTGCGAGGTCGCGAGCGGGCGGCAGACGAGCTTGCGCGCGGCGAGCCGGTCGGCGAGCGCCGCGACGGCCCCGCGCGGCCCCGAGACCACGCACTGCGCGGGCCCGTTGACCGCGGCGAGCGAGAGCTCGTCGCCCAGCAGCGGCCGCGCGTCGCGCTCGGAGAGCGGCACCGCGAGCATCGCGCCCTCGGGCAGCGCCTGCATCAGCCGGCCGCGCCCCGCCACGAGCGCGAGCGCGTCCTCGAACGAGAAGACGCCGGCGAGGCAGGCGGCGACGAACTCGCCGACGCTGTGGCCGAGCATCGCGTCGGGCCGCACGCCCCAGGCCATCCATTGCTGGGCCATCGCGTACTCGACGACGAAGAGCGCGGGCTGGGTGATCGCCGTGCGGTCGAGCTGCCGCGCGGCCTCCTCGCGCCGCCCGGCGTCCGGGTAGAGCAGGGCGCGCAGGTCGAGGCCGAGCCGGGGCTCGAGCAGCGCGCAGCCCCGGTCGACGTGCTCGCGGAAGGTCGCCTCGCCCCGGTAGAGCTCGGCCCCCATGCCGACGAACTGCGCGCCCTGCCCGGGGAAGAGGAAGGTCAGCGGGCGGCGCGTGGTCTCCTGCTCGCGCGTGAAGACGCGCTCGGGCGAGAGGGTCTCGAGCAGCGCGATCGCGTCGGGCACGTCGCGGCAGACCGCGAAGCGCCGGTGCGGCAGCTCGCGGCGGCCGACCTGCAGGGTGTGGGCGACGTCGGCGAGCGGCAGCGAGGGGTTCTTCTTCAGGTGCTCGGCGAGGTTGCGGCACGACGCCTCGAGCGCCGAGACCGTCTGGGCCGAGAGCAGCAGCAGGTGCAGGGGCCGCCCGGGGTCGGTCGGCGCGGGCGGCGGGGCCTCCTCGAGCACCGCGTGGGCGTTGGTGCCACCCAGGCCGAACGAGCTGACGCCCGCGCGGCGGGGCGCGCCGGCGGGCGGGCGCCAGTCGCGCAGCGAGGTGTTGACGTAGAAGGGGCTCGAGGCAAAGTCGATCTGGGGGTTCGGCCGGCGGAAGTGCAAGCTCGGGGGTAGCTGCCGGTGCCGCAGCGCCAGCACCGCCTTGATCAGGCCCGCGACCCCGGCCGCCGCGTCGAGGTGCCCGAGGTTCGTCTTGACCGAGCCGAGCGCGCAGAAGCCCCGCTCGCGCGTGCCGCGGCGGAACGCCTGCGTCAGCGCCTCGACCTCGATGGGGTCGCCGACGGGCGTGCCCGTGCCGTGGGCCTCGACGTAGGTGATCGTCTCGGCCGAGACGCCCGCGAGCGCGTGCGCTAGCGCGACGACCTCGGCCTGGCTGCCCGCCGCGGGCGCCGTGTACCCGGCCCGCAGCGCCCCGTCGTTGTTGACGGCCACCGCGCGCACGAGCGCGTAGACGGTGTCGCCGTCGGCGACCGCGTCCTCGTAGCGCTTGAGCACGACGACGCCGGCCCCGTTGCCGCCGACCGTGCCCTTGGCGTCGGCGTCGAAGGCGCGGCAGTGCCCGTCGGGCGAGCCGATGCCGCGCTCGTGGTAGAGGTAGCCGGTGCGCTGCGGCACGGTGATCGCGCTGCCGCCGGCGAGCGCCATGTCGACCTGGTAGCCGAGCAGCGCCTGCACCGCCGCCGCGACGGCCACGAGCGAGGTCGAGCACGCGGTCTGCACGCCCACCGCCGGGCCCCGCAGGTTCAGCTTGTAGGCGACGCGCGCGGCGAGGTGGTCGTTCTTGTTGTGAATGAACGCCTGCAGCGCCGGCGCCGACCCCGCGAGGCGGCCGGCCGGCGCGAGGTGAAAGAGCAGGTACGTGTTCGCCCCCGCGCCGCCGTAGACCCCCACGCTGCCGGGGTAGCGAAAGGGGTCGTAGCCGGCGTGCTCGAGCGCCTCCCACGAGCACTCGAGGAAGACCCGGTGCTGCGGGTCGGTCAGCTCGGCCTCGCGCGGGCTGAAGCCGAAGAGCCCCGCGTCGAACGACTCGACGCCCTCGAGCGTCGCCCGGGCCCGGACGTAGTTCGGGTCGCGCCGCTCGGCCGGGTCGACCGCGGACGCGTCGAGCTCGTCGTCCGAGAAGAACGAGACCGACTCGACGCCCTCGCGCAGGTTCTTCCAAAACTCGTCCGGCCCCCGCGCGCCCGGCAGGCGGCACGCCATGCCCACGACGGCGACGCAGTTCGACAGGCCCTCGTCGACTTCACTCATGGCTTCTTCCCCGCTCGCATCTGCTGCCGTTGCCGTTCGGCGGCGGCCCGCTGCCGCCGCGCCCGCTCGTCCACGTCGGTCGCCACCTCGGCCGCCGCCCGCCCGCCCGCCGGCGCCGGCGCCGGCGGCAGCCGGCTCACCGCCCGCACCTCGAGCGGGGGCGCGCCCGGCCCGAGCCGCTCGCGCACGTGGCCGGCCAGCCGTTCGCGGAAGGCCGCCGCGGCCCCGTCGCTCAGCCCCTTCAGCGCGGCGAGGTGGGGCAACCCCCCCAGCACCGCCTCGGCCGGGACGCCGAAGTCGATGAGGCAGGCCACCTCGTCGAAGCCGAGCGCCTTGACCCGATCGACCATGCCCAGGCACTTCTCCGGCGTGCCGATCAGCGAGCCCATCCGGTAGTAGCGCTCGAAGGCGAAGGTCGCGAGGTAGGCGGCCAGGCGCGGGTCGCTCAGGCTCGCCCGGTCGACCTTCAGGTCGACGCTCTTGACGAGGCCCTTCATCAGATCGAGGTGCGACTTGAGGTACTCGGTCAGCGGCCGCTCGACCGCCGCGCGGACCTCGGCCTCGTCGCGCCCGACGAAGGCGTGCATCATCAGCGTGACGCGGCCCTCGGCCGGGTCGAGCCCGGCCCGCGCCCGGGCGTCGCGGTAGAGCGCGGCCTTCTCGGCGGCCTCCTCGAGCGGCTGCGTCAGCAGCGCCGTCAGCACGTTGAAGCCCATCTCGCCCGCGCGCACGAACGTCGCCGGGTCGCCGCTGCACGTGATCCAGATCGGCAGGCGCGGCTGCACCGGCTTGGGGAAGATCTGCAGCCGCACCTCGCCGCCGACGCCGTCGCGCGCCGGCACCGCCCCCCCCGACCAGAGCTCGCGCACCTGCTCGATCAGCTCGAACATCGCGTCGCGCTTGCGGTGGAAGACGCCCGGCTGCGGCGCGATCGCGAAGTCGTTGGGGATCCAGCCCGAGGTGAACGAGAGGTCGACCCGCCCCCGCGAGAGGTTGTCGACCACCGACCACTCTTCGGCCACGCGCAGCGGGTGGTGCAGGGGCAGCGCCACGCTGCCGGCCCGCAGGCGCACGCGCTCGGTGATCGTCGCGAGCGCCGCGCTCAGCACCGACGGGTTCGGGTAGAGGCCGCCGTTCTCGTGGAAGTGCCGCTCCGGCGTCCAGACCGCCTCGAAGCCGCGCGCGTCGGCGAAGCGCGCCCCCTCGAGGTAGAGGCGGTACTTGTCCTCGCGCGCGCCCGCCTCCGCGTCCGCGAAGTAGAAGAGGCTGAACCCGAGCTCGCGGCCCCCGGCCGCGCCCTCGCGGGGCACGACCCGCGCGAGCGCCCCGGCCCCCTCCCCCGCCGCCGCGGGCCGCGCGCTCACCGCGACCCGCTCCACCTCGGGGTGCTCGCGCAGCGCGGCCTCGACCGCCGCGAGCTCGACGAACGGCACACTCATGCGCTCCTCCCTGCCCTGCGGGCACGTCCCGTGGTCCGCGCGGGCCGACGCGCCGCCCGCGCCGCGGGCCCGAGGCCTGACGCCACGCGCCCGCTCACTCTTTGCCCCGGCGCGCGCGCTGCCGCGCCTCGAGCTGCTTGCGCGCCCGCTCGTCGACGTGGCCGAGCGCGCGCGCCGGCCCGCCGCCGCCCAGGCGCTCGGCGAGCGAGGCGACGGTCGGGTGGTGGAAGAGCTCGACCATCGTCAGGCCCCCGCCGAACTCCGCCCGCAGGCGCTCGAACACCTGCACCATCAGCAGCGAGTGCCCCCCGAGGTCGAAGAAGTTCTGGTGCAAGCCCACCCGCGGCACCCGCAGCACCTCCTGCCAGATGGCCGCGAGCCGGCGCTCGACCTCCGTGCGCGGCAGGTCCTCCGCGCCCGCCTCCTCGGGCCCGGCCGGGGGCGCCGGCAGCGCCGCCCGGTCGGCCTTGCCGCTCGGCGAGAGCGGGACGCGCTCGATCGGCACGAGCCGGTAGGGCACCATGTACTCGGGCAGCCGCCGCCGCAGGTGCTCGCGCAGCTCGCGCACGAGGGCGCCGCCCGGCCCGCCGGCCCGCGCGACGAAGTAGCCGACGAGGTGGCGCTGGCCCGGCGCCGTCTCGCGCAGCGCGACGACCGCCCGGGCCACGGCCGGGTGCGCCGCGAGCGTCGCCTCGATCTCGCCGAGCTCGACGCGGTAGCCCCGCACCTTCACCTGGTCGTCGAGCCGGCCGAGCACCTCGAGCCGCCCGTCGGCGAGCCACCGCGCCGCGTCCCCCGTCCGGTAAAGGCGCCCGCCGCCCTCGCCCCCGAAGGGGTCGGGCACGAAGCGGCCGGCGGTCAGCGCGGGCCGGCCGAGGTACCCGCGGCCGACGCCGGCGCCCCCCACGTACAGCTCGCCCGGGACGCCGAGCGGCGCGGGCGCGAGGCGCTCGTCGAGGACGTAGGCGCGCACGTTCGCGAGCGGGCGGCCGACGGTCACGCGGTCCGGCGCGCGGGTCGCGACGCACGCGGTCGCGTCGACGGTGCACTCGGTCGGCCCGTAGACGTTGACGAGCCTCGGCCGCTCGACCGCGGCCAGGCGCCGCCAGGCCCGCTCGCCGATCGGCTCGCCCCCCACGAGCAGCATCGCGGGCCCCGGCCCCTCGAGCAGGCCCGCGTCGAGCAGCCCCTCGAGCTGCGTCGGCGTGCAATCGAGCACGTCGATCGCCTCCGACCGCGCGAAGGCGAGCAGCCGGCCCGGGTCGGCCCGCACCTCTTCGGGCACCGGGTGCACGCTGTGCCCGAGCAGCAGCATCAGCCACTGCTTCACCGACGCGTCGAACGAGAGCGACGCGTTCTGGCTCACGCGCAGCGGCCCGCCGGCGCCGGCGTAGGCGGCCTCGCCGAGCGCCGCCGCCAGGTGCGCGGCCGAGCGGTGCTCGATCACCACGCCCTTGGGCCGGCCCGTCGAGCCCGAGGTGTAGATGACGTAGGCCGCGTTGCGCGGCCGGGCCCTCGGCCCGGGGTCGCCCTCGGCGCCGCCCCCGAGCTCGTCGACGCACACCGCGGGCAACGCGCCCGCCGGCCCCAGCGCCTCGCGGAGCGGGCCCCGCGTGACGAGCGCGCGCAGCCCCGCGTCTTCGGCCATGTAGGCGAGGCGCTCGGGCGGGTAGAGCGGGTCGAGCGGCACGTACGCCCCGCCCGCCTTGAGCACCCCCACGATGGCCACGATGGCGTCGACCGAGCGCTCGAGGAACACCCCCACGCGCGACTCGGGGCCGACCCCGAGGGCGATGAGGGCGTGGGCCACCCGGTTCGCCCGCGCGTCGAGCTCGCCGTAGTCGAGCCGGTCGTCGCCGTAGCTCGCCGCCAGGCGCCGGGGCGCCCGCCGCGCCTGCTCGGCGAAGAGCTCGTGCACGCAGCGCTCGTCCGGGGGCGGCCCCCCGGGGTTGAAGTCGACGAGCACGGCGCGGCGCTCGTCGGCGCCCAAGAGGTCGAGCGAGCCGATCGCCGCGTCGGGGCGCGCGGCGGCGTCGCGCAGCAGCGACGCGAGCCGGGCGCCGAGGCGCGCGGCCTCCGCCGGGGGCAGGCGCGCGGGGTCGTGGCGCAGCGAGGCGACCACCCCGCCCGGGCGCTCGACGGCGAGGAGCTCGACGTCGTAGCGCTCGGCCCGGCCGGACGACGCCTCGACGCCGAGCGAGGCCCCCGGGGGCGCCTCGAAGGGGGCCCGCCGGAAGCCGTAGCCGAACGCCGGCCGGGGCGCTCCGCCCTCGGGCGGCGCGCAGTAGTCTTGCAGCTCGTACGCCTCGCCCAGCTCGCGCTCGGCGGCGGCGACGATCTCGGCGAAGGGCCGGCCCGGTTCGAGCGCGACCGCCAGCGGGACATGCCGCTCGAAGGGCCCGACCGCCTCGTCGAGGCCCTCGTAGGCGCGGCCGTCGAGCGCGACGCCGAGCGCGAAGGGCAGGCGCCCGGTGAGCCGCCACAAGAGCGCCTGCCAGCACGCCAGCAGGGCCGCCGCCGGCGAGGCCCCGAGGCGCCCGGCGAGCGCCTCGAGCGCGCCACCGTCGAGGTCGATCGCGCGCGCACCCGCTTCGGGCCCGTCGCCCCCCGCCCCCCCGTCCGGCCCCGCCTCGCCCGCCCCGGGCGACGCGTGCGGCAGCGCCGGGCCGGCCTCGGCCGGGCGGCGCGCCTGCCAGTGTCGGCGCCCCGCCTCGCCTTCGGGCGACTCGAGCAGATCGTTCAGCACCTCGGCGACGTCGGGGTACTGCATCGCTTCGCCCGCCGGCCCCGCCGCGGGCGCCGGGCCGGCGCGCCGGGCGCAGCCGCGGGCCACCTCGCCGATCACGTTCTCGAGCGAGCGCGCGTCGGCGCAGAGCGAGGAGGCGACCGCGTGCAGCGCGAACGAGCCCGGCGCGAGCCGGACGACTTGAAAGCGCACGAGCGGCCCCTCGGCCGGCGGCAGCGGCGCCGCCCAGAGCCGGCCCGGCAGCGCGGCCGCCTCGCGCTCGCGCCCCTCGGGGTCGAGGCCGCTCAGGTCGTGCCGCTCGAGCGCGAGCGGGCCGGGGGGGTGCACGACCTGCACCGGCACCGTCAGCCCGGGCAAGAGCGAGAACGTCGTGCGCAGCGCCTCGTGCCGCGCGACCGCCTCGGCGAGCGCCGCCTCGATCGCGGCCTCGTCGAACGCGCCCTCGAGGCGCGCGGCCGCCCACGCGCGGTAGGGCCCGCCGGCCGAGGCCCCCGCGAGCGCCCAGACCCGCCGCTGCTGGGGCGAGAGCCGGTAGCCCGCGACGCCGCCCGGGGCCGGCTCAGACATCGTCCCACCGGCAGGGCGTGGCCATGGCGGTCAGCACCCGCCGCGGCCCCTCGAAGGGGTCGCGCCCGTGCGCCATCAAGAGGTTGTCGAGCATCAGCACGTCGCCCTCGCGCCAGTCGAAGCGCACGAGCTCGGCCAGGTACGCCGCGCGCAGCGCTTCGAGCTCCTCGGGGCCGATGGGCGAGCCGTCGCCGAAGTACGTGTTGTTCGGCAGTTCGTCGCCCCCGAGCTGCCCGAGCAGGGCGTCGCGCACGGCCGGCTCGAGCGTCGTGACGTGGAAGAACGTCGCGTGGTTGCACCAGCAGGGCTCGCCCGTGCGGGGGTGGCGCGCGACCGCGCGGCGCACCTGGCGCGTCCGCAGCCGGTCGCCCGGGCCCCACGCCCACTCGATCGCGTTCGCCCGGCAGTAGCGCTCGACCTCGGCGCGGTCAGTCGTCTGGAACGCCTCCTGCCACGCGAGGCCGAGCCGGCCGCCGAAGTTGCGCACGTAGAGGTAGCCCTGCCGCTCGAAGCGCTCGCGCAGCGCCGGGTCGAGCCGCCGGTAGACGCGCCGCGTGTCGCCGATCGGCGTCGCCCCGCCGCGCGGCGCGGCCCGCTCGCAGAAGAAGAAAATGTGCCGGGGGAAGGCGAGGTTGTACGACTGCTCGTTGTGCAAAAAGATCGGGTACTCGGGCGGGTGGTCCGTCGAGGTGTAGACGTTGCCCGCGACCTGCGAGCGCGGCGACGAGCGCTCGAGGTAGGGTAGCGCGCCCGGCGTCAGCGCCGCGACGAGGGCGTCGAAGTCGGCCGCGCCCCGCACCCCGAAGCCGCGAAAGAGCACCGCGCCCCAGCGCACCAGCCACTCTTCGACCTGCGCGCTCCGGCCCCGCGCCCACGCCACGAGGTCGACGCCCTCGACCGCCGGGCGCAGCACGAAGGGCGCCTCGGCGCCGCCCCGCGCCCCCTCCGCCACGACCCAGTGCTCGGGCGCCGACGCGACGCCCCGGCGGCGCCCCGGCAGCGGCGGCCTCGCCTTCGCCTCCGGCGCGCTCACGGACGCCCCCCCCCGCGCCGCACGCCCCCAACCGACCGCCCTACGAACGCCATCGCCTCACCTCCTCCGCGCGACGCCCCAGCGATCGCGCCGCGCCGCCCGCAGCCGCTCGAGCTCCGCGCCCCGCCGCCCCTCGAGCGCCCGCGCCGCGTCCGACGTGAGCGCGCTCAGCGGCGCCTCGGGCCGCGCCGCGAGCGCCTCGAGCAGCGCCCCGAAGGCGTCCGCGACCCGCTCGGCGGCCCCGGCCTCGAAGAGGTCGGGGTTGTACTTGAGCAGCCCCTGCAACCCGGGCGCCCCGCCCGGCGCCGGCGTCAGCAGCAGCGACAGGTCGAAGGGCGAGCCCACGTTCGGCGCCGGCAAGAGCTCGGCCCGGACCCCGGCCAGCTCGGGCGCCGGCACGGGCGCGTTCTCGAGCACGAACATCGCCTGAAAGAGCGGGTTGTAGCGGGGGTCGCGCGGCGGCCGCAGCCCCTCGACCAGCTTGTCGAAGGGCAGCTCTTCGTGGGCGTACGCGTCGAGCGCGCTCGCCCGCGCGCGCCGCACGAGCTCGACGCCGCTCGGGTCGCCGGACAGGTCGGCCCGCACCACCAGCTGGTTGACGAAGAGCCCGATGAGCCCCTCGGTGCCGGCCCAGCCCCGGCCCGCCGCGTCGGTGCCCGCCACGACGTCGTCGCCCGCGCCCGCCGCGCGCAAGGCGGCGAAGAAGCCCGCGAGCAGCGCCATGAAGAGCGTGGCCCCCTCGCGCCGGGCGAGCGCCTCGAGCTCGCGCACGAGCGCCGCCGGCACCCCGAACGCGTGGTGCGCCCCGCGGAAGGTCTGCGCCGCCGGCCGCTCGCGCGCCCCGGCCAAGGCGAGCAGCGGCGGGGCGCCCGCCAGCGACCGGCGCCGCGCCGCCACGTGCGCCTCGCACCGCGCCCCGTCGAGCCAGCGCCGCTGCGCCGCCGCGAAGTCGCCGTACTGGGCCGGCAGCGGCCCGAGCGGGGGCGGCCCGCCGTCGCGGAAGGCGCGGTAGAGCGCCGAGATCTCGCGCGAGAGCACGCCCATCGACCAGCCGTCGGCGACGATGTGGTGCGCCGTCAAGAGCAGCACGTGCCGCTCGGCCGCGAGGCGCACCAGCCGGGCGCGGAAGGGCGGCCCCGCCTCGAGATCGAAGGGGCGCGCCGCCTCGTCGTCGGCCAGGCGCAGGGCCGCGCGCGCTTCGGCCTCGGGGCCGCCGTCGACCGCGGCCTCTTCGATCGCCAAGGCCCCGGGCCGGTGCCCATGCACGCGCTGCGTC
Organism: Polyangiaceae bacterium; assembly: GCA_035762175.1. GTDB lineage: Bacteria > Myxococcota_A > Polyangia > Polyangiales > Polyangiaceae > DASTPP01. The sequence goes on from DASTPP010000171.1 coordinate 68,094, forward strand.
CCCCCGCCCTCCGCGTGGAAGGTGGTGCGCAGCGCCTCGTGCCGCCGCACCAGCTCGTCGACCGCGCGCGCCAGCGCCCCCGCGTCGAGCGGGCCGGCCAGCGCCAGCGCGACCGGCAGGTGGTACGCCGAGCTCGCGGGCGAAAGCCGGCTCAAGAACCAAAGCCGCTGCTGCGCGAACGACAGCGGCAGCGGCCCCGAGCGCGGCCCCGGCGAGAGCCTCGGCCCGGCGCCGCCCTCGAGCGCACGCGCCGCCTCGCGCGCCAGCCCCTCGAGCCCCCGCTCGTCGAAGAAGCTCGCGAGCGGCAAGCTCACCCCGAGCCCCGCCTCGAGCGCACCCCCGAGTTCGACCGCCAGCAGCGAGTCGAGGCCCTGCGCCACCAAAGGCCGCCCCACGTCGACCCGCTCGGGCGCGACGCGCAAGAGCCGCGCCGCCTCGGCGCGCAGGCGCGCGAGCACGAGCGCGGGCCGCTCGCCCGGACCCGCCGCCACGATCTCGTCGCGCGTCGGCCCCGCCGCCCCCACCGCCCCCGCCCCCGCCTCCCCCCCGGCCGCCTCAACCCCGGCCTCGCTCACCCCGAGCGGCTCGAGCTCGCCCCGGCGAAAGAGCTCGCGGCACGCCCCGCGCTGCACCTTGCCGCTCGACGTCTTGGGCACCGCCCCCGGCGCGACCGCCGCCACCACGTGCGCCGCGAGCCCGTGCTCGTCGGCGATCGCCCGCCGGACGGCGTCGAGCACCCGCGAGGCCTCGGCGCCGCGCCGCGGGTCGACCTCGACGACCACGCCGAGCCGCTCTTCGCCCCCGACCTCGAGCCCGAAGGCCGCCGAGCAGCCCGGGCGCACCGCCGGGTGGCAGCGCTCGGCCGTGCGCTCGACGTCCTGCGGGTAGTGGTTCCTCCCGCGGACGATGATGACGTCTTTCGCCCGGCCGACCACGAAGAGCTCGCCCCCCTCGTCGAGAAAGCCGAGGTCGCCGGTGCGCAAGAAGGGGCCCTCCGAGGAGGCCGCGCGCGCGCCGAACGTCGCCGCCGTCTCGGCCTCGCGCCGCCAGTAGCCCGCCGCGACGCTCGGCCCCGCGAGCCAGACCTCGCCGACGCGACCCGGCGCGCACGCCGCGCCCGTCTGCGGGTCGACGATCAAGAGCCGCTGCCCCGGCAGGCAGCCGCCCGACCCCACCAGCGCGCTCGCGCCCGCCGCCGGGGCGCCCGCCGCCGGCGGCTCGGCGCGCCCGGCCGCGAGCCCCGCCCGCCCGAACGTTCGGACGACCGGCGCCGCCGCCTTCGCGCCGCCGGTCGCGATGAGCGTGCCCTCGGCCAGGCCGTAGCAAGGGTAAAACGCCTCGCGGCGGAAGCCCGCCGGCCCGAAGACCTCGCAGAAGCGGTCGAGCGTCTCGGCCCGCACCGGCTCGGCGCCGTTGAAGGCGACCTCCCAGGCGCCGAGATCGAGCCCGGCGACCTCGTCGGGCGTCGCCTTGCGCGCGCACAGGTCGTACGCGAAGTTCGGCCCGCCGCTCGTCGTCGCCCGGCGGCGGCTGACCGCACGCAGCCAGCGCATCGGCCGCGCGAGAAAGTCGAGCGGCGACATCAGCGTCACCGGGAAGCCCCCGCAGAGCGGCTGCAGCACGCCCCCGATGAGCCCCATGTCGTGGTAAGGCGGCAGCCAGATGACGCCGCGGCTCTCCGGCCCGTGCCCGAAGCAGCGGTGAATCAGCCACGAGTTGTGCAGCAGGTTGCCGTGGCTGAGCATCACCCCCCGCGGCGCGCCCGTCGACCCCGACGTGTACTGCAAGATCGCGAGGCCCTCGCGCCCGCCCGGGGGCGCGCGCCACGCGTCGGCGGGCCCCGCGCCCGCCGCGTCGCTCGGCACCCAGCGCAGCGCCCGCAGCGACGGCGCGTGCTCGAACAGCGCCTCGGCCAGCCCGTAGATCGCCGACGTGGTCAGCGCGACCTTCGCGCCCGCGTCGCCCACCAGCGCGACCAGCCGCGGCAGCGTCCGCGCGAGGCGCAGCGGGTCCGGCGGGTACGCCGGCACCGCCACCATGCCGGCGTAGAGGCAGCCGCACACCGCGACGACGTAGTCGAGCCCCGGCGGGTGCAGCAAGAGCACCGGCTCGCCCGGCGCCCCGAGCTCGCGCAGCGAGGCCCCGAGGGCGCGCGCGCGCCGGTCGAGCTCGCCGTACGTGAGCGTCTCCTCGGCCGACTCGCCGTCGGACAAAAAGGTATACGCCACCCGATCGCCCAACGCCTCGGCGCGCCGCCGGACGACGTCGACCAGGTTGGGCGCGTCGAGCAGGAGCCGCTCGGTGCTCAGCCCCACGGGCCCGTCCGCAGGCCGACAGGTTTTTGGTCCGGAGGCTCCGATCGCACCATCGCCACTCTTTCGGCACCGAAGCGCGCCCCGAGGCCGCCCCGCCGCGAGCCGCGCCCGACGCGAAGACGCCGCCTTCGAGCGGGCCCCCGCGCCGCAGAGCACCGCCTCGGCGGCCTAGCCCTCTACGCCTCGACCTGGGTCAATTGCTACAGGCAACGCGCTCGCGCCTTACCGCCGAACACGCGTCGCCACTATGCCTACCTTACGACGCGTCGAACGCTACCGTTTCCGTCCTTTCGCTGTCAACGGCATTCTCCGTTACAACGCTGAAGAACGGGCGCCGTCGATTCACCAGTGTCATCGAACGCGCGGGCCCGCATTGGCCCTCCTTGACGGAGCGCCCCTCGAAGCCGCGCCCCCGCGCGAACCCGCCGCGCCGGCCGGGGCGGTCGAATCGGGCGCGCCATCCGAGAGGGTGTCGGGCAATTCCGACTCGACCCGCCGCAGCGGCCCGTAGAAGTACGCGCCGACGAGGGCGAGGACGCCCGCGGCGCCCAGCACCACGAACAGCAGCCCGATGCCGCGCGCCGGCCCGACGCCGAAGACCGCCCCCGCGCTCGCGGCGAGCGGCCCGCCTTCGACGAGCAGCGGGTTGAAGACGTAGTCGGCCAGCGGCCCGCTCGTGGCGTAGGCGAGCGGCCCGAACGACAGCGCGATCATGGCGCGCGCGCCGAACACCCGGCCCTGCACGTCGGCCGGGACCTTGCGCTGCCAAATGGCCTGGCTGCTCGCGGCCAGCACCGGCGAGCCGGCCGCCCCGACGCACGCGGCCGCGCCGACGAGCAGCGCCGAGGGGGCCAGGCCCGCCACGGCCGTCGGCACCGCGATGAGCAAAAGGCCCGCGAACACGCCCCGGACCTGGCGCGCGGGCCCCCCCCAGACGCTCATCGCGACGGCGCCGACGAGCATCCCGACGCCCGCCGCCGAGAGCACCCGGCCGAGCACGAGCGGGCCGGCGAAGGACAGGACCAAGGGCGGCGCGAGGGCGACGACCGCGGCGCCGACGTAGTTGCCGACCCCGATCAAGAGCACGAGCCCGAGCAGCCCGGGCCGCGCCAGAATGTAGCGCCAGCCGAAGGCGACCTCGGGCCAGAACGGGCCGCCCCCGGCCCGCCCGTCGGCGCCCTCGGCAGGCGGCCGGACGCGGACGAAGCGCAGCAACGCCAGCGCGACGACGAACGACCCGAGGTCGATCAGAAAGATGCCCCGCAGCCCGATCGCCGGAAAGAGCGCCCCCCCGAGCGCCGGCGCCAAGAGCTGCGCGACGCCCACGCCGAGCTGCGCCACCCCCGCGGCGCGGCCGAGCTGCCCCTTCGGCACGAGCAGCGTCGTCGCGGCCGAGAACGCCGGGAACTGAAACGCGCCGAAGCACGCGCTGACGGCCACGGCCGCGTAGACGGGCCAGACCTCGAGGCGCCCCGCGGCCATCAGCGCCGCCAGGGCGAGGGGCGCGAGCGCGGCGCCCGCCTCGCTCAGCATCAACGTGCGGAGGCGGTCCCAGCGGTCGACGAGCGCCCCGGCGATCGGAAAACACACGATCATCGGCACCGTCGCGAAAAACTGGACGAACGAAAGCGCCGTGGCCGACCCCGTCTGCCCGTACACCCAGACGCTCAGGGCGAAGCTGCTGAGCCCCGAGCCGAGCTGCGAGACCATCAACCCGAACCAGGCGAGGTAGAAAGAGCGCATCGCGCAAGCACGCCCCGGCCGCCCCCGCCCCCGAGGGGGCAGTCAGCCAGGCGGGTGATCACCGAAACCAGATCTCGTGCGCGACCGGGGCCCCGCCGACGACCCAGGCGCGCGCTCGTGGGCCGTCAAGACATCGATTGTGCCGAAGGTGGGAGTCGAACCCACACGCCCGTAAGGACAACGGATTTTGAATCCGTCGCGTCTGCCATTCCGCCACTTCGGCTCGTTCGTTCTCGCTCTCGATCGCGTCGCCTTTCACCGGCGCCGGGCGGGCCCGCACCGCAAGGTGACCCTAGTACTACAGCCGCCTCGTGACGCGCAACTGGTCGAGCGACGTGGCTCGATTTCGCACGTAAGACGATAAGCTCTGGGGCCCGCGCGCCGGGCGGCGGGGGGGGGTGCGGCAAGATGCTACAGGCCTTTGGCGCAGCTACCACGGCGCACGCCCATGCTAAGTGTCAATGTCCTCGGCGCACCGCCGACGAGAGGACACCGGCCGATGTACTGGCGTACGCTGTTGCCTACTTCGCGTCCCTCCCTCCTGCTGGCCTTCGGCGCCTTCGCGGCGTTCGCGTCGGGCGCGCCCGGGGTGGCGGCACAGACCGGGGCGCCCGCGGGCGCGACGGCGGCCGGGGCGGGGGCGGCGACGCCGGGGGCCGCGGGGTCGGCGACGCCGGGGGCGGCGGCATCGGGCGTGGCGAGCGCGTCGGCGCCGGGGGTCGCGGCGGCGGGCGGGGTGCTGGGCGCTTCGGTCGCGCCGGGGTCGGCCGAGCCGGCGGCGGGCGGCGGGGGCATGCGGCTCGACGCGGCGATCCGGCTGGCGCTTGCGAACAACGAGCGGGCGCGGCGGGCGGGCTGGCGCGTCGAGGTGGCCGAGGGGCAGGTGGCGCGGGCGCGTTCGGCGTTCCTGCCCTCGGTCGTGGCGGGCGGCACGGCGACGCAGCGGCTGTACGAAGACAACCGCGGCGCGCGGTTCAACTCGTCGGCGTCGCTCACGATCACGCAGCCGCTCGTCAACGCCTCGCCCTGGGTGCTCTACGCGCAGTCGCGGCGCGCGCGCTCGGCCGAGCGCTACGCGGCGCTCGACGAGCGGCGGGTGCTCGCGTTCGACACGGCGCGCGCCTTCGTGCAGGCGCTCACGTCCGAGAACGTGCTCGAGGCGGCGCTGCGGCGGCGCGAGCGGGCGGAGGCGAACCTGGCGAACGCCCGGGCGCGGGCCGAGGCGCAGCTGGCGAGCACCAACGACGTGACGCGGGCGCAGCTCGAGTTCGCGACCGCCAACCGCGAGGTGGGCAACGCCCGCGGCGGCGTCGAGCGCGGGTACCTGCAGCTCGGCTACCTCGTCGGCGCGCCGGTGCGGGGGCCGCTCGCGCCGCCGGACGGCACGACGCAGGCCGCCGAGCTCTTCGCCGGCAGCCCCGCCGCGCTCGTCAACGCCGCGCTCGGCCGCCGCCCCGACGTGCGGGCCCAGCATCACCGGGTCGAGGCCGCGCGCTTCGCCGCCGCCGAGCCGAACTACCGCTTCGTGCCCCAGCTCAGCCTCGCGGCCCAGTCGCGGGTGAGCCCCGACCCGACCTTCACGAGCGACCGCTGGCACGACGAGACGCTGTCGTTGAACCTGAGCTGGCCGATCTGGGACGCGGGCGTGCGCGACGGCGACCGCCGCAGCCGCGAGGCGCAGGCCGAGATCGCCGCGCTCGACGAGCGGCTCCTGCGGCGGGGCGTGGGGGTCGAGGTCGGCGCGGCGCTCGCGTCGCTCAAGGCGGCGCGCGAGGCGTACCAGGCGGCGGGCGAGGGGGTCGAGGCCGCGCGGCGCAACGTCGAGGAGGCCGAGATTCTCTACCGCCAGGGCCTCGCCCGGGGGCTCGAGCTGGTGACGGCCACCGCCCAGCGCTTCGAGGCCGAGGTCGGCCTCGCCACAACCAAGCTGAACATGGAGCAAGCCTACCTCGAGCTGCGCTTCGCCGTCGGCCTCTCGCCCACCGACGAGACGCCCGTGACGCTGCCTCCGTCGCCCGAGGGCGGCTCGCCGTGAGCGGGCGCGCGCGGGGCCCGGGGCGGCGGCGGGGCGCCGGGGCGCTCTTCGCGATCGTGGCGGCGCTCGCCTCCGCGTGCAAGGGCGGCGAAGACGCCGGCGGCGTGCGGGGCGAGGGCGGCGGCCGGGGCGGCGGCCGCGGCGGCAAGGGCGGCCGGGGCATCGCGTACCCGGTCGACGTGCTCGCGGTCGAGGCGAAGCAGGTCGACTACGTCATCAACGCGCCCGGCACGCTCGAGGCCTTCGAGCGCATTCAGGTGACGTCGCGCGTCGCCGGCGCGGTCGACAAGGTGAGCTTCGCCGAGGGCCAAGAGGTCAAGACCGGCCAGGTGCTCGTCGTCATCGACGCCGAGCGCTACCGGCTCGCGGTCAACAGCGCCCGCGCCGCGCTCGAGAAGGCGAAGGCGGCGCAGGCCGACACCGAGTCGATGCTGCGGCGGCGCGAGGGCGCGAGCGACCAGAACCCCGGGCTCATCCCGGGCGAAGAGATCGAGACGTACCGCACGCGCGGCCTGACGGCGAAGGCGGACACGGCCGTCGCGTCCGAGGCGCTGCGCTCGGCCGAGCTGAACCTGCGCGACTCGCAGGTGCGCGCCCCGGCCGAGGGGGTCATCCAGACGCGCACGGTCGAGACGGGGCAGTACGTGCAGCCCGGCTACGTGATGGCGACGCTCTTGCGCCGCGACCCGATGCTCTTGCGCTTCAACGTCACCTCCCAAGAGGCGCCGCGCATCAAGCCCGGCGCCGTGGCGACGTTCAAGCTGCGCGAGACGACGCGCGTCTACGAGGCGAAGGTGACGCTGGTGGCGGCGGCGGCCGACCCCGAGTCGCGCCTGGTGCCGGTGACGGCCGAGGTCACGACCGAGGGGCACGCCTACTGGCTGCGGCCGGGCTCCTTCGCCGACGTGACCCTGAACGTCGGCGCCGGGCGCCAGTCGCCCGTCGTGCCCCGCAGCGCGGTGCGCCCGAGCGAGCGGGGCTTCGTCGCCTTCGTCGTCCAAGACGGCCGGGCCCAAGAGCGGCAGCTTCAGCTCGGCATGAACACGGCCGACGGCTGGGTCGAGGTGCGCGACGGCCTCGCGCCCGGCGACCAGCTCGTCGTCCGCGGCGCCGAGCCGCTCAGCCAGGGCGCGCAGGTGCGCCCGAACGCCGTCTCGGCCGACCAGTTCACGCGCCCCGACGCCCCGGGCGAGCCGGCCCCGCCGCTGCCGGCCCCTTACGGCTCGGGCCCCCGGGGCCGGCGCGGCGGCGCGGGCCCGGCCGGCTCGGGGGCGCCGCCCGGCAGCGCCGCGCCCGGCACGCCCACGGCCGCCCCCGGCGCGCCCCCCGGGGCCGCGCCATGAACCTGACCGACATCTCGATCAAGAACCCCGTCCTCGCCTGGATGTTGATGGCCGGCACGGTGCTCTTCGGCGCCCTCGCCGCCATGCGCATCGGCGTCAGCCAGTACCCCGACGTCGACTACCCCAACGTCAGCGTCTCGGCCTCGTGGCCGGGCGCGGGGCCCTCGGCCGTCGAGCGCGAGCTGGTCGAGCCCATCGAGCAGGCGCTCGCGCAGGTCGAGGGCGTGCAGCAGATCAGCTCGCAGGCCCGCCAGGGGTCGGCGCGCATCACGGTCTCGTTCGACATGTCGCGCAACATCGACCTCGCCCTGCAGGACGTGCAGGCCAAGGTCGCCCAGGCCCAGCGCCAGCTGCCGCGCGACGTGCCCGCCGCCACGGTCTCGAAGTCGAACCCCGACGACACGCCCATCGTCACCGTCGGCGTCACCGGCCCCTTCGCCCGGCAGCTGCTCGCCGACGTCGCCCGCTACCAGGTGCAAGAGCGGCTGCAGACCGTGCCGGGGGTCGGGCAAATTCAGCTCAGCGGCTACCTCGACCGCAACGTGCGGCTCTGGGTCGACGAGAGCCGCATGAACGAGCGCGGCGTCGCCATCACCGACGTGCTCAACGCCGTCCGGCGCGAGCACGTCGAGCTGCCCGGCGGCCAGCTCGAGGCGGGCGGGCGGCAGCTCAGCGTGCGCCTGCTCGGCGAGGCGCTCGACCTCGACGCCCTGCGCGCCATCGTCGTGCGGCGGGGCGAGTCGGGCGCGCCGGTCTACCTGAAAGACGTCGCCCTCGTCGAAGACGGCTTCGAGGACGTCGCGAGCGTCGCCCGCCTCGACGGCGTGCCCCTGCAGGCGCTCGGCGTGCTCAAGCAGCGCGGCTCGAACGCCGTCGCCGTCGCCCGCGCCGTCCGCGAGAAGGTCGCCGAGGTGCAGAAGTCGCTGCCCGAGGGCATGCAGGTCGAGGTGCTCTTCGACACGACCAAGTTCATCGAAGAGTCGGTGCACGAGATCGAGGTCGAGCTCGCCCTCGCCGTCGCGCTGACGGCGCTCGTCTGCTGGCTCTTTCTCGGCTCGCTCTCGGGCACCGTCAACGTGCTGCTCGCCATCCCCATGTCGCTGCTCGGCACGGTGGCGATCATCTACTTCTGGGGCTTCACCCTCAACACCTTCACCCTGCTCGGCCTCTCGCTCTCGGTCGGCCTCGTCGTCGACGACGCCGTCATGGTGATGGAGAACATCTACCGCCACGCCGAGATGGGCAAAGAGCGGGTGCGCGCCGCGTCCGAGGGCACGCGCGAGATCACCTTCGCCGCGCTCGCCGCCACGCTCGCCGTCGTCGCCATCTTCCTGCCCGTCGTCTTCATGCAGGGCGTCATCGGGCGCTTCTTCTACCAGTTCGGCGTCACCCTCTCGGCCGCCGTGATGATCTCGTACCTCGAGGCCATCACGCTCGCGCCCGCCCGCTGCGCCCAGCTCTTGCGCGCCGGCGCCCAGCACGCCCGCGGCGGCCTCGGCGCCCTGGTCGACCGCGGCTTCGCCCGCCTCGAGCGCGCCTACGGGCGGGCGCTCGGCGTCGGCCTGCGGCGGCCCCTGCCCGTGCTCGCCGTCGCCGCCCTCGTCTTCGCCGCCGCCGCCTTCGCCGCCACCCGCCTGCCCTCCGAGTTCGTCCCCTCGCAGGACCAGAGCCGCCTGCAGGTGCGGCTGCAGGCCGACGTCGGCACCACCATGGCCGCCGCCGCGCCCCTGCTCGAGCGCGCCGAGCGCGTCGTCTCGAACCACCCCGAGGTCGAGCACACCCTCACCACCCTCAACAACTCCGGCGGCAGCATGACGCTCATGCTCGTGCCGCCCGACCAGCGCGCGCGGAGCGCCCAGCAGCTCGCGCAGGCGCTGCGCCGCGAGCTCGGGCAGATCGCCGGCCTGCGCGCCTCGATTCAAGACCCCTCGCAGCAGGGCTTCGGCTCGCAGCGCGGCCACCCGGTCGACGTCTCGGTGCGCGGCCCCGACTGGGAGACCCTCGTCAAGGAGGCCCAGGGGTTCAAGCAGAAGCTCGAAGAGGGCGGCCTCGTCACCGACGTCAACACCGACTACCAGGTCGGCCTGCCCGAGCTGCAGGTCGAGCCCGACCGCCGCCGCGCCAGCGAGCTCGGCGTCTCGGTCACCGACCTCGCCACGACGGTCAGCGCGCTCGTCGGCGGCAACGTGCTCGGCAAGTTCTCGACCGGCGGGCGCCGCGTCGACATCCGCGCCAGGTTGCTCGCCTCGCAGCGCGCGCGCCCCGAAGACGTCGGCCGCCTGCGCGTGCGCGCCGCCGACGGCACCCTCGTGCCGCTCTCGACGCTCGTCCGCCAAGAAGAGCGGCCCGTCATGCAGTCGATCAACCGCGTCGACCGCGAGCGCGCCATCGCCGTCTACGGCAACGTCGCGCCCGGCCGCGGCCAGGCCGAGGTGCTCGCCGCCGTCGAGGCGCTCGGCCGCGACCTGCCCGCCGGCTACCGCGTCGTGCTCGGCGGCCAGAGCAGCCAGCTCTCCGAGACCACCTCGGGCCTCGCCTTCGCCCTGCTCGTCGGCGTCGCCGTCGCCTACATGATCCTGGCCTCGCAGTTCAACTCGTTCCTGCACCCGGTCACGGTGCTCACCATCTTGCCCCTCGCCATCGCCGGCGCCGTCTTCGGCCTCGGCGTCGCCGGCAAGTCGCTCAACCTGTTCAGCATGATCGGCGTGCTCCTCTTGATGGGCATCGTCAAAAAGAACTCGATCTTGCTCGTCGACTACGCCAACCAAGTCCGCCGCGAAGACGGCCTCGGCGCCGGCGAGGCCATGCACCGGGCCGGCCCCCGCCGCCTGCGCCCCATCCTCATGACCACCGTCGCCACCATGATGAGCGCCGTGCCCGCCGCGCTCGGCCTCGGCCCCGGCGCCGAGACCCGCGGGCCCATGGCCGCCGCCGTCCTCGGCGGCCTCACCCTCTCGACCCTGCTCAGCCTGCTCGTCGTCCCCGCCTTCTACGTCGTCGCCGACCGCGTCAAAACCTCGCTCGGCCGCCGCCTCGGCCGCCGCCCCGAGCCCGAAGCCCCCGCCGCGCCGCCCCCCCCCGAAGCCGCCCCCCAGACGCCCGGCCCCGGCGCCTAGCGCCGCGGGCGGGCCTGCGCCGAACACCCAGAGGGCGGGGGCCCCACTGTTTGAGCCCCCCGCGAGGGGGGCGAGTTTGGGGTGCCCGGAGGGCGTTCGGCGCAGGCCCGCCCGCGGCGCTAGGCGCCGACGCTCGCTCAGCGCAGATCGACCGCGACGGGGCAGTGATCGGACACCTCTTCGCGGAAGATGGGGCAGCGCGACCCCGGCGAGCAGCCCTCGCTCTCGCATGGGCCTTCGGCGGCGATGCGCCGGGGCTCGGCCCACGTAAAGACGTGATCGAGCGCCGAGCCCCGACAGCCGTCGGGACGCGCCCAGTACGACGTGCAAGGCAGCTCGCGCGACGCCCACGTCGCCCCCGTCGCCGCGGCGAGCGCCGCGAGCTCGTCGCGGTCAGAGTCGTCGGTGGCGTTGAAGTCGCCGAGCAACACCACGCGCTCGCCCGAGCCCATCGCGGCCGCGAACACGGGACGCAGCGCCTTGAGCTGCGCCCGCCGCAGATCGACGCCGTCGCCCTGCGCCTTTAGGTGCACCACCATCAGGCGCAGCACCTCGCCCGCCCCCGCCCCGAAGAACGACACCGAAGGCTTCGGCCGCAGGCGCGCCTCGAAGGTCGGCTTCGCCCCGGGGTAGACCGCTTCGGTCTCGCGGTACGTGTGCGTCGAGACGAGCTCGAGCGCCCCGCCGTCGAAGAGCACCCCCACCCGCTGCTTCGGCCCGCCCTCGGCGTGGACGAAGCGCCAGGCGGGGCCGAGCCGGCGCCTCGCCGCCTCGGCGAAGGCCTCGGGCTCGACGATTTCTTGCACGCCGATCGCCGACGCCTCGACCCCGCGAATCGCCTCGAACGCCCCCGCCTCTTGCCGCGACGACTTGGGATAATTTTCGATGTTGAAGGTCGCCACGCGCAGCGGCGAGCGCGGCGGACAGAGCCCGTCGGCGAAGGGCAAGGCCGCGACGAGCACGAGGGCGAGCGGCCAGCGGGGCCGACGCCCGCCGGGGGGCGCGAACGCGGCCGGCCGGCCGCCGAGCAAGAGCAGCACGAAGCGGGCGAAAAGGGCGGCGAGCGCGGCCCCCGGCCCCGGGCGCGAACGCCCCGACAGGCCACGACGACGGAACAGCATGACCTTAAGGAAATGGCCGCACGCGCCGACAAAGGCAAGGACGCAAGTTCGGACCGGCGTCGCACATCGGCCCCCGCGGCCGCGACCAAGCGCCCGCGGGCGCGCTCGCCGTCAGCGAAATTGCCCGACGACGTCCTCGATCTCGAGCTGCACGATGGCGCTTGCCCGCATAGAGCGACTGTTGCTGCGCGTAGAGCTCGCCCCCGGGGCTGATCTTCGAGAGCGGCACGTTGAACACGTTCTCTTGCGCGCGAGCCCCGGCCGCCCCCGCGAGGCCGGCCGCGAGCGCCAGCCCGGCCGCGAGCCGCGGCCCCGAGCGCCCGCCGCCCGCCCGATCGACCGCCCCGCGCGCGCCTGCGCGCCGCCCGGCCGCCCTCCGTCCGGTTTCGCGCCCCTCTCCCTCGGGCCGCCCGGTCGCCCCCGCCCCCCGCCTGCGCTCTCGCCTTTGCGCCATCGCGCCTCGCCTCGTATTCCCTCCTACTCCCCCGTCTCGCGGTGCGGCGCGGCGACCTCTTTCGATTGCGCCGAGCCCTTCTCGCGCAAAAAGACGGTCAGCACGACGAGCACGGCGACCGAGAAGAACTCGCTCTGCCAGTTCTGAAACGACTGAAACCAAAATTTCGACGTGCCCAGGTATTCGAAGAACGAGGCGGCCCCCCCCCCGTGCAGCGCCTGCTCGCGGTTGTGCTCGCGCACGCCGCCCGCCGCATGCAGGGCGAACGAGCCCAAAAAGAGCAGCGTGAGCGCGATCGTCAGCGAGTGCGAGTACACCGCCTTGACCAGGCCGCCGCGGCGCACCGGCCAGGGCGCCTCGGCCGAGCGCTCCTCGGCGCCGCCCCCCTCCGCGCCCGCCTTTTCTTCGAGCGGGTTCGACTCGGGCGAGCCCTTCTGCCGGAGCCAGACCGTGAAGAGCACGAAGGCGGCCATCTGGAGAAACTCGCTCTCCCAGTTTTCGAACACCGACTCGATGAAGTGCCCGCTGATCAGGTACGCCCCGAACGAGAGGGCCGCCTGGCCGTGCTCGGCGAGCTCTTCGTTGAGCAGCCGGTAGCCCGCGAGCCCCTGGCCGACGAGCGACGCGAAGAAGAAGGCGAGCAGGGCGATCGTCAGCCCGTTCTCGCGCAGCCAGCGCTTCGAGGCGCCCCCCTCGTGGCCGCCCCGCTCGGACGCCCGGCCCGACGGACGAACGCCCGCGCCGGGCCGTCCCGATACCGTTTGCGTTGCCATGGGCCGAGGCCTGGTGCAACGAACGCGCCACGGCCCGCGCGTTGCGCAGAATTCGCGCGCCCGGGAAGGCCCCGCGCCTCAGGCGTTCGGGCGCCGAACGGGGTCGCTTGACGCTTTGGGGCACTTCTCTACACCGAAACCGCCCCCTCCCGCCGGGGCGCCCTTCGGCCCGGCGCGGGCGGGCCCGCGGCGGATTCGCGGGGGCAAGCGCACGCCGGGCGCGTACACCATGGCGCCCCCGCGCGCACGCCGCGCGGGGCCCCCCCCATGCCCCGACCCCCCTCGCGAAGCGCTCCTGCCGCAAAGCGTCGCTCCCCCGCCGCCTTCCTTTGGTTGCTCGTCGCCGTCGGCGGCGCCCTCTACGCGGCGCGCTCTTCGGGGTACCTCGGCTTCGGCCTCGCGCACCTCTGGGCGCAGATCATGCCGCGCGACGAGGCCATTCTTTCGTACCTGCCCCTCGACGAGCGCGCCTTCTTGCTCGTCAGCCCCCACCACCTCGAGCCCCGCGCCTTCGACCCGCAGGGCCGCCCCCCCGCCCCGCTCGAGCGCCTGCGCGCCGACGTCCGGCAGGTCGCGGGCGTCGATCTCGCGCTCGACGTCGACCGGCTCGCGCTGAGCCCCGGCCTCGCCGTCGCCCGCGGCCGCTTCGACCGCTCGGGCCTCGGCCAGCGCCTCGCCCGCGCCGGCTACCGCCAAGACGAGTACCGCGGCGTGCCGCGCTGGGTGAAGGCCGACGAAGACGCCGTCGCGCTCGACGACGGAACGCTCCTTTACGGCGGCGAGGGGGCCCTGAAGGCCGCGCTCGACGCGCACCTCGACGAGGGCCGCTCGCTCGCGTCGCGCCCCGACATCGTCGCCCGCCTCGACCGCGCCGGCTGGTCGCACGCGTTCGTCGCGTACGTCGACGGCAGCCAGACGACCTCGCTGCGCGCCGCCCTGCTCGGCTCGACCGGCCCGCGGGGCCTCGTCGCCGCGCTCGACACGACCCAGGCCGGCGTCGAGCTGCACGGCCTCGTCGAGGCCCCCTCGCCCGAAGCGACCGACGAGCTCTTCTCGCTGCTCGAGTCGAAGCGCCGCGGGCTCGAGCGGGCGGCCGCCGGCCTCGGCGGCGCGTCGGGCCCCCTGCTCGAGAAGGCCGTGGCGGCGGCGGTGCTGCGCAAGGGCGGCGAGCCCGCCTCCGTCGAGGCGCACGCGCGGCTCGGCGCGGCCGAGGTCGCCACGCTCCTGCGCGAGGCGTCCGGCGCGACCGAGAGGCTGCGCGAGGCCTACCAGGCCCTGCGCCTCGTTCAGCTGCTCTCGCCCTGATCCGGGCGGCCGGGCCGCGCGCCTACGATCCGGGGAACCACCCGTCCGACGAGCGCCAGTCGCTCTGGCCGAACTGCACGAAGGGCAGGTGCCCGCGGATGCTCAAGATGTGCGTGCCCAGCCACTCGGGGCGGCTACTCCCCAGCGGGAGCTGCAACGAGTAGCCGACGTCGACGTAGAAGATGGTGCCGAACACGCCGGCCGACCCGACCCCGATCGTGCGCCCGTCGCCGAACACCGGGCCCGCCGAGAGCTCGAGCGAGACCCCCACCCGCCGCGTCGCCCCGACGCGCCCCGTCGCCATCGCCCCCCAGGCCCGGAAGCCGTCGTTGGTGTCGGCCATGAACGCGCGCCCGGTCAGGCCGTAGGCGTGCCAGTCGGTCCGTTGCGACGGCTCGTACGAGGCGCGCCGCCACACGGTCTGCAGGTAGCCCAGCCCGAGCGAGCCCGTCTTGCCCGAGTAGTCGGCGTACGCGGCGATCGAGCCGGTCGTTCGGCGCACCCCCACGAGGCAGCTGCCCTTGTCGTCGGCGTCGGGGCAGTCGCCCCCCTGCCCGACCGCGGGCGGCGACGAGGGGGCGGGCGGCTGCGCCGAGGCGATCGGGCCCCAGGCGAGGGCGGCGAGCGCGATCGCGCCCGCAGAACGAGGCCTTCGCCCCCGACGCGAAGCTTGCGAAGCCATGGGTTCGGTGGGCCCGATGGCTGTGCCGGCCCCGGGGTCGCGTCAAGCGCGGGGCGCCGAGGGCCGAAGGGGGGTTCAGGGCTTCGGGCGAGCGCCGACCCCGGGCTTGCCGGCCCGCGGGGCGCCGAGCTCGGGCTCATGCGACGCTCTTGAGGCTTCGAAGCGTAGGTGGGGCTGGCGTTCTTTGTCTGCCCCCGAGCCGCCCCCCTTCTTTGCGAAGGTACGTTTCGTGCTTACGCTTGTCTGCCCGCCCTTGCGCGCCGGGTGAAACTCATGTTCCCTAGGGCCCCCTCGGCCCCCGGGGGTTTCGGGGCCCCACGGTCGAAAGGTGGGGCGGCGCACCCGTCTTTTGAAAGAAAGGTGAAGTTTACGTGAGTCGTGGAGATCTACTCGAGCTTGAAGGTACCATCGTAGACGCACTCGGCGGCGGTCAATACGCCATTCGCGTCGACCAGGGCGGCGGCACCGTGCGTGCCCAGCTCTCGGGCCGCATGCGACGCTTTCACATCCGCGTTTTGCCGGGCGACCGGGTACGGGTGGCGGTTTCGCCCTACGACCCGACCCACGGCCTCATCGTCTATCGCGGGAAGTGAGCGCCGTGCGCCGCCGGGCCACCCAGGCCGCCGGGCGCCTCCGGGCGCCGCTGGCGGCCGCGTCGTTTTTGTCCCTGGCGCTGGCCTCGTGCGAGCCGGCCCCCGCCGCCCGCCCGCCCGCGGCGGCGGCCCCGCCCCCGGCGCCGCCGCGCTTCGGCGAGGCCCCACCGCCGCGGGCCGACGGGCGGCTCGGCAACGAGGGGCTCGTGCCGCTCGCCTACGATCTGCACCTGCAGATCGATCCGGCGGCCGAGCGCTTCCAGGGCGAGGCGACGCTCAAGGTCCGGGTCGACGCCCCGGCCCCCGCCGTCGTGGTGCACGGGCGCGGCCTGCGGGTGCTCCACGTCGAGGCGGCCCAGGGCGCGACGCGCCTGCGCGGCGCGGCGACCGTGCGCCCGGCGGCGGGCACGCGGGGCGAGCCCGAAGAGGTGGCCCTCGGCTTCGAGGCGCCGCTGCCCCGGGGCGAGGTGTCGATCGTCGTGCGCTACGACGCGGCCTTCCCGCGCGGGCTGCGCGGCCTTTACCGCGTGCACGAGGGGGGCGCGTCGTACGCCTTCACGCACTTCGAGCCCTCCGACGCGCGCCGCGCCTTCCCTTGCTTCGACGAGCCCGGCGTCAAGGTGCCGGTGACGCTCGCGATCGACGTGCCGGCGGGCCAGCGCGCCTTCGCCAACATGCCCGAGGCGGGCCAGCGCCCCTCGGCCGACGGGCGCTGGGTCACGGTCTCGTTCGCCCCGAGCCCGCCGCTGCCGAGCTACCTCGTCGCCTTCGCCGTCGGCCCCTTCGACGTCGCCGAGGGGCGCGCCTCGGTGCCCTTGCGCCTCGTCGCGCCGAAGGGCAAGGCCTCGGGCGAGTACGCGCTCGCGGCCGCCTCGGGGCTCTTGCAGAAGCTCGAGGCGTACTTCGGCCGGCCCTACGCCTACCCGAAGCTCGACCTCGTGGCGGTGCCCAACTTCGGCGCCGGCGCGATGGAAAACCCCGGCTTTATCACCTTCCGCGAAGAGCTCTTGCTCTTCGACGAGGCCGGCGCGCCGACGCGCGACCGCCGGCGCTCGGCCGAGGTGATCGCGCACGAGCTCGGGCACCAGTGGTTCGGCAACCTGGTCACGGCCCGCTGGTGGGACGACTTGTGGCTGAACGAGGGCTTCGCCACCTTCGCGACGCACAAGGCGCTCGACCCCTGGCGGCCCGCGTGGGGGGCGGCGCTCGATCTCGTCGAGCGCAAGGGCTCGGCGCTCGAGATCGACGCGCTGCCGAGCGCGCGCGCGGTGCGCCAGCCGGTGCGCTCGACCAGCGAGGCGCTCGAGGCCTTCGACCCCATCACGTACACGAAGGGCGCGTCGATCTTGCGCATGCTCGAGCACCAGGTGGGGCCCGGGCCCTTCCAGGCCGGGCTCAAGGCGTACCTCGGCGCGCACGCGCACGGCAACGCCACGAGCGGCGAGCTCCTCGCGGCGCTCGAGCAGGCGAGCGGCAAGCCGGTGGGCGCCGTCGCCTCGTCGTTCCTCGACCGGCCGGGGGTGCCGCTCGTGCGCGCGAAGCTCGAGTGCAAGGGCGGCCCGGCGCGCGTGCTCCTGCGCCAGTCGCCGCTCGCCGCCCCGCCCGCGCCCCCGGGCGAAGGGCCCGCGCCGCCCTGGCGCGTGCCGGTCTGCGTCGCCTTCGGCGATCCGCGGCAGGTCCGCTGCACGACGCTCGAGGGCCGCGAGGGCGCGGTCGAGCTCGGCCCGGCCTGCCCCGCCTGGTTTCTGCCGAACGCCGACGAGGCCGGCTACTACCGCTACGCCCTCGAGCCGGCCGACCTCGAGCGACTCGAGCGCCGCCGCTTCGCCCCGCTGACCGACGCCGAGCGCGTGGGCCTGCTCTCGAACGCGGGCGCGCTCGTGCTGGCCGGCGAGCTCGGCGCCGACCGCGCCCTCGCGCTCGCCCGCTCGTTCGCCCCCGAGGGCCGCCGCGCCGTCGTCGCCTCGGTCATCGACCTCTACGCGCTCTTGCGCGAGAAGGTCGCCGAGGGGCGCGACCTGCCGCGGCTCGAGGCGCTCGTGCGCAAGGCGCTCGGCCCCGCCCACGCCCGCCTCGGCTGGGCGCCCGACGCCCAGACGAAGCCCGGCGCGAAGGCCCCGCGGCCCGGCGAGCCCGACGCCTCCGACGACGCCGCGCTCGTGCGCGTCGCGCTCATCGACGCGCTCGCCTCGATCGGCCACGACGAGGCCGTCCTGCGCGAGGCGCGCCGCCGCGCCGACGCCTTCCTGTCGAAGCAGGGCCCCGAGCAGCACCCCGACAACGTCGCCCTCGCGCTGCGGGCCGCGGCGCGCCGGGGCGACGCCGCCCTCTGGGACGCGCTCTCGCGCGCGCTCGCCGGGCCGAACCCGCCCCAGACCCGCGTCGCCATTTCGTCGGCGCTCGCCTCGTTCGAAGACCCCGCGCTGCTCCGGCGCACGCTCGATCTGACCCTGACCGACCGCGTGCGCCTGCAAGACCTCCGCTACATCTTCCCGCCCGCCTTCGCGCGCCGCGACACCTCGGCGGCCGCCTTCGCCTGGGCCCGCGACCACGCCGACGCGCTCGCGCGCAGGCTGCCGCCCTCGATGCTGAGCGGGCTGTCGGCGCTGCTCGGCTCGGCCTGCACGGAGGCCGAGCGCGACGAGCGTGGCGCCTTCCTCGCCGACAAGCTGCGCGGCGTCGAGGGCTCGGGCCGGGCCCTGGCGCTCGCGCTCGACCGGGCCAACGCCTGCGTCGCGGCGCGCGCCCGCGAGGCGCCCCGGCTCGCGGCGGCGCTCGACAAGGCGAAGTAGGCCCCGGACTTCCAGAGGGTGTTGCGAAACGCCCCCGCTGGCGGCCCCCGACTCAAGTCGGGGGCCGCGGACGCCCGCTCGTGCCGCGCGGAAGCGAGGCCGATTCGGCGCGCCAAGCCCGCCCCCTTGGCAGGGGCCGGGCTCCCGCGGGCTTCGTCTTGCCGGCGAGCACGCGAAGCGGCGCGCGGCGAGAGAGCCCTGCCTCCGGCAGGGCTTGGACGGCCGTTTCCGCGGGCGTTCGCTGCCCCCGAGTTCCCTCGGGGGCGGCCCGCCGGCCGCGCTTTGCAACACCCTCTTGCGTGCGGGGCGCGCCGCGACGTGGTCACCCGGGCTTCGGCCCTACCCGCGCCCTACTTCTTGCCCATCTCGCGCAGGGCCTTGGCGAGCTCTTTGCCGTTCTTGATGACGCCCGCGCTCGCCTCGCCGCCGTCGCCGCCCGGCTCGCCGTTGAGCAGCTGGCTCGTCTTGGCGAGCTCGCTCAGCACGCGCGCCGAGATATCATTCGGGAAGGCGGCCGCGACGCTCTCGGGCTCGACCGGGATGCCCACCCGCTTCTCTTGGGTCGAGAAGAAGTCGCCGGCCTCGTAGCGCGCGATGTCCTGCTTCTCGCGGGTGACGAGGTTGTTCATCGAGAGCGACTTCGGCCAGTCGGCGCCGAGCGCGAAGGGCGCGCCGAGCGGCGCGATCGAGGCGACCGGGCCCTTCTGGCTCTTGGTGACCAGGATGGTATAGCCGATCTGGGGCTTCTCGCCCTGCTCGAGCGCGTTCTTGATGGCCTGCTTCTGCCCGCCGAAGAGGCCCTGCAGGGCCTCCTTGCGGGTGTTGAGCGCCTGCACGTCGGCGACGTACTGGAAGAGCAGGTTGAGCGTGCGCCGGTCGTAGCTGCCGACGCCCCGGCCGACGAGCTTGCCGCCGTCGAAGGGCACGCTGATGCCGCCGAGATCTTTGACGAAGTTCTCGGGGAACTTGCGCGCCTTCATCTCTTTGACGGCTTCGCCGATCTTGGCGTTGAGCTGGTCGATCTTGGCGTTGGACGCCTCGACGTCCTGCGCCAGCATGCCCGCGCCCTCGATCGCGTTCGACTCGCGCTTCGAGTTGGCGTAGCCCTGCCCGACGACGGTGCCGATGAGGATGCCGATGACCGCGCCGCCCGCGCCCGCGTAGGCGATGAACTTGCGCATCGCCTTGGCCGCCTCGACCGCCTCGGCGCCGACCTCGATCTTGATCTCTTGCGGCCGCGCGGGCCGCCGCGTCTCGCCCGTGGCGAAGGGGTTGGGCTGCTCGAAGGGCTTGGCCGCGTCGAAGGGGTTGGCCGCGTCGGCCGGCCCCGACCCGACCGGCGGCGGCACGAAGGGCGGCGCCGGCACGCCGCCCCCGATCGAGGTCGTGGGCAGCACGGGCGCCGGGATGCCCACCGGCGGGCGGATGTCATTGCTGCCGGGCAGCACCGGGGCCGGCAGCACGCCCGGGCTGGTCGCCCCCGGGTCGCGCCCCGCGAGCCCCGGCATCGCCGGCGAGATCGGACCGTTGGGGCTCGGGCCGGGCTGGCCTTTTGCGAGCCGCTGTTTTAGGTCAATCTTCGTTTTTTTTTCGGCCATCGGTACCGGTTCACCTGCGCGTGCGCCCCGCCGGCGCCGGGGCCGACCCCGACGATGAGGAAGGCGCCCGCGGCCGCCGCAAACACCCAACGCCTGAACGGCACGTTAGCGGCCCGCGTGAAGCCATGTCAACGACAACGCCGCCATGCTCCGCCCCCCGCCCTTGACCCCGATCTCGCTTCGTGCTCCCGACGGCACCCCCCTGGTCGCCCATCGGACGCCACCGCCGCCCCGCGGCCCCTGGGTGGCCCTCGTCAACGGGCCCAGCTTTCACCACGTCGCCTGGCACCACCAGCTCGACTACCTGAGCCACCGCATGGCCCTCGTGACGTGGAACTACCGCGGCCTCTTCGACTCGCCGCCCCCGGCCGACCCCGAGGCCTACGCCGTGCCCGACCACGTCGCCGACCTCGGCGCCGTGCTCGACGCCGTCGCCGCCCCGAAGGCCGCCCTGCTCGCCTTCAGCCTCGGCGCCGAGATCGCCCTCGACTTCGCGCGCACGCACCCCGAGCGCGTCAGCCACCTCGTCCTCGTCAACCCCTGCTTCGGCCGCGCCTACGCCCGCGCGCTCGGCGTGCCCGGCGGCCGCCACCTCCTGCCCGCCACCGTCGACGCCGCCCGCCGGCTCTTCCCGCTCGTCTCTCGCGCGCGCCGCCGCGCCGGCGGCTGGCCCGAGACCTCGGGCTGGCTCAAGCGCCTCGGCTTCGCCGGCGACACCCTCGACGACGAGCTCTTCGCCGACGTCGAGCGCGCCTTCCGCTCGGTGCGCGTCGACGCCTACCTCGGCCTGCTGCGCGGCCTCGCCTCGCACGACGTCGCCCCCGCCCTGCCCGCCCTCGCGCCGCCCACCCTGCTCATCGTCGGCGACCGCGACCTGTGGAGCCCGCTCGTCGCCGCCAAGCGCCTCGCCCGCGAGCTGCCCCTCGGCGAGCTCTTCGTCGTGCCCGGCGGCACCCACTACCTGCCGCTCGAGTACCCCGAACTCATCAACCTGCGCATCGAGAAGTTCTTCGACGCGCACCCCGCCCCGACCCCCGAGGCCCCCCGGGCCGGCAACGGCCAGGGCGCCAAGGCCTGAGCGCGCCGCCCGGCCGGGCGAAGCGTGGGCGCCGCCGCGGACGCGGGCCACCCTTCGCGCGCGCCCGGCGCCGGCGATCGGGCCGGCGGGTGCCCGCGCGCGGGGCCCGTGGTAGGCCTTGGCCGTGACCCCCCTCGCCCCCTCCCCCGACGCCGAGCTCGGCCCGAAGCTCGAGCGGCTCCGGGGCCTCGTCCGCGAGCTCGAATCGGTCGTGGTCTGCTTCTCCGGGGGCATCGACAGCGCCCTCTTGCTCGCCGTCGCCGGCCGCGAGCTCGGCGAGCGCGCGCTCGGCCTGACGGCCATCAGCGCCAGCCTGCCGCCCGGCGAGCGCGAAGAGGCCGAAGCCGTCGCCCGCGCCGTCGGCGCCCGCCACGCCTTCGTCGACTCGTCCGAGGTCGACGACCCCCACTACGCGGCCAACAACCCCGACCGCTGCTTCCACTGCAAGAGCGAGCTCTACCGGCTCGCCAGCCGCGAGGCCAAGCGGCGCGGCTTCCGGCACGTCGCCTCCGGCATCATCGTCGACGACCTCGGCGACTACCGCCCCGGCATCGACGCCGCGCGCGCCGAGGGCGTGCGCTTCCCCCTCGCCGAGGCCGGCTTCCGCAAGCCCGACGTGCGCGCCGCCGCCGCCGAGCTCGGCGTGCCCATCTGGGGCAAGCCCGCCTCCGCCTGCCTGTCGAGCCGCATCCCCTACGGCACCGCCGTCACCCGCGAGCGGCTCGGCCGCGTCGGCGCCCTCGAGGCCGCGCTCAAGCGCCTCGGCCTGCGCCAGCTGCGCGTGCGCTACCACGAAACGCCCGGCCTTGACGGCCCGCAGTTCCTCGCCCGCGTCGAGCTCGACCCCGCCGAGCTCGCCCTCGCCCTCGACCCCGAGCGGCGCGCCGCCATGCTCGAGGCGGGCCGCGCCGCCGGCTTCCACCACGTCACGCTCGACCTCGCCGGCTACCGCTCGGGCAGCCAGAACGACGTGCTGCGCGGCCGCGCGCTGCCCGTCGTGCGCTGAGCCCGCGGCCGCGCGCCGCCCGTCGTGCGCTGAGCCCGCGGCCGCGCGCCGCCCGACGTACGCTGAGCCCGCGGCCGCGCGCCGCCCGGCGAATGCATCCGAACCCGGGCGCGCGGCGAATGCCTCCTTCGAAGCCCGGCCACGAGGCGCCCGGGCCCGAAAGGACGACCTTCCGCCATGCAACGAACGCTGCTTGCACTGATCACGTTGCTGATCGCCGCGGCGACGGGCTGCGCCCGCGAGGGCACGGACGGGCCCGCGCCCCCGCTCGACTCGCCCGCCGGGCCCGCGGCCGAGACCGCCGCGCTCGCCCGCGGCGACGCGTCCGGGCGGCTCGAGAAGCTCAAGCGCGACATCCGGCGCGTCGCGCAGGAGAACCGCTGCCGCCGCGACAACCTGCCCGAGGTGCGGGCCGAGCTGCAGCCGCTCGTCGACGAGCTCTTGGCGCTGGCGCCGCCGGCCCCCGAGGCCGACAAGAAGGCGCTCGTCGTCGGCGCCTGGGAGAACCTCTGGTCGGACCTCGCCTACTCGCCCGACGTCGAGGCGACGATCGACTGCAAGAACATCTACCAGGTCGTCTCGCCGAACGGCTTCTACTGGAACGTCAGCCGCCAGGAGCGGCCCGAGGGCCCGGTGACCAGCTTCCTGCGCGGCGCGTACGCCGACGCCGGCGACCGGCTGCGCATCCGCTTCGGCCAGACGATCTTCACGCCCGGGTGGCTGGGCGAGTCCGAAGACCTCATCGCCCTCGCGTCGCTGGCCGAAGCGGGCTTCATCGAGGGCGTGACCCTGCCCCCCTTGGGCATCGAAGGCGATCTGCAGAACGCCTACGTCGACGACGAGCTACGCATCATCATCGGCGGCATCGACGCCATCGCCCCGCGCAAGAACCTCTTCGTCTTGAAGCGCTCGCCCTCGCGCTTCGACGGCGGGCGCCCGTCCCCCTGACGCCAGGCGGCGGGGGCGCCTGGCGCGCGCTCCGGGCGCCCTGAGCTCGCCCCCAGCTCTGACACATCCGGGGGCCTGCCCCCTTCGGCCGTGCAAGGCGCCCCGTCGCCTGTCCGAAGCCTCCGCGCGGCACGAGGCCCGCGGCCCGCTCGCGCCGCCCGACCGACCGACGAGGGGGCGTCCGCCTCCGGCCGCCGACCCCTGCATTTCGTCGGCCGGGGGCGCCGCCCTTCACGATATAAAAGGGTGGCCCGCCCGCAATCGACGGGGGCGGCGCCTCAAGGGCCACCGACCTATGTACCTCGCGTCGCTCCGAAAGCTTGCCTGCGCCCTGGCCCTCGCGACGCCCGCGCTCGGCGGCTGCGCCACCCTCTTCAACGGCACGAGCGACAGCGTGCACATCGAGTCGTCGCCCTCGGCGGCGCGCTACGCGATCACGTCGGCGGGCGGCGGCATCACCGCCACCAAAGATGTCACCGTCGCCTCCGGCACCACGCCCGCCACGGTCAACCTCTCGAAAAAGAGCGCCTACGTGCTCACCGTCAAGCTCGAGGGCTACCAAGAGTCCAAAGTCCCCATCGACCAAGACTTCAACGGTTGGATCATCCTGAGCGCCCTCTGCGGCATCCTCCCCGCCGGCATCGACGTCTTGACCGGCGGCATGTGGGATTTGACCCCCGAGCAAATTCACGTCGAGCTGCGCCGCCTCGGCCCCGCCCCCGCGCCCGGCGCCCCCCCCGCGCCCGCCGCGCCGGCGACGGGCGAGCCGCCCTCGTCGGTGCGCCTCGACGGCGAGCCGGCCCCCGCGGGCGCGTCGAACCTTTACCTCTTCGTCTACCGCAGGGGCCCCGACGGCGAGACGCGCTACCTCTCGCAGCCCCTCGTCCCGGAGGCCGCGTGATCGGCCCACGGCCGCGCGCCTTCGCGCTCGCGGCCGCCGCCGCCCTCCTCGCCGCCCCGGCGCGCGCCGAGCCCCCCCCCGACGACCCCTGGGAGCCCGAGCCCGCCTCCGCCCGCGCCGCCCCCTCGCCCGCGCCCCCCGCCCCCTCCTACCGCCCCCTCGCCGACCTCGCCCTCTGGGCAATCGGTCGCTACCAGCGCGACATCGGCCCGAACTCGATCGCGCGCTGCCGCTTCGCCCGATCGTGCTCGCGCTTCGCCGCGCGCGCCATCGACGAAGAGGGCGCGCTCGTCGGCTTGCTCCTCTCTTGGGACCGCTTCTTCTACCGCGAGAACGACGACGCCTTCCGACAGTATCGTTGGGTCCGCACCCCCGGCGGCGCCGTCCGCCTCGACGATGAGGTCGAGGGCCACGAGTAGGGCTCGCGCGCGGCGCGGCGCGCTGCTCGCCGCCTTCCTCGCGAGCGCCGCCGCGCACGCGCAGGCCCCCGCGCCCGCCCCGGCGCCGCCCAGCACCTCGGCCCCGGCGCCGCCCGCCGGCTCGGCCCCCGCGCCCGCCCCGGCGCCGCCCGCCGGCTCGGCCCCGACGCCGCCCGTCGGCTCGGCCTCGGCGCCGCCCGCCGGCTCGGCCCCGGCGCCGCCCGTCGGCTCGGCCCCGCCCGCGCCGCCCGCCACGGGCTCGCCCGTGCTCGACGCCCGCCAGGCCTTCGCCGAGCATCTGCTGCGCGAGCGCGACTACTTTCGGAGCATCACGGTTTACAAAGAGCTCCGCTTCTTCGACGACGACCCGGCCGCGCGCGACTTCTACACCTACCAGATCGGCAAGGCGTACCGCCTGAGCCGGCGCTACGAGCTCGCCGTCGAGGCCTTCGCCCCCATCTTCCGCCGGGCCGAGGCGCCCGCCGGGCTCGTCGCGCGCGCGCACCTGCACGCCGGCGTCAGCCAGATGGCCCTACGCCAGCCGGCCCTCGCGCTGCACCACCTGCGCGAGGCCGAGGCCCGCGGCGAGCGGGCGCGCGTCGCGCTCTTGCGGGGCGTCCTCTCGATGCAGGGCGAGCGCTACGCCGACGCGTCGCGCTCGTTCGCGCTCGCCGCGCGCGCGCCCGACGCCGACCCGGCCCTCGCGCGCCTGGCGGGCGATCTCGGCCTCCGCGCCGCGCGCGCGCCCGACCTGCCCCAGCGCAGCCCCGCGCTCGCCGCGGTCTTCTCGGCCCTCTTGCCCGGGGCCGGGCAGCTCTACACGGGGCATGGGGTCGATGCCGCGCAGGCCTTCGGCTTCGTGGGCGCATTCGGGTTTTCGACCTTCCTGGCCTACCGCTACGACCGCGATCATGAGGGGCCCTACGTATTCACCGGCCTCGCGGCTTGCCTAACCGCTGTTTTCTACGCCGCCAACGTCTTTGGCGCCGAGCGTAGCGCCCGCTACTACAACCAGCGCCAGCGTGAGCGGCTGGTCGAGCTACCGCTCCGTCAAGCGCTCGCCATCGAGTTTTAAGAGGGGCGGCGGCTGCTCGACCCGAGGCGGAGCGCGGCAAGATGTCAAAGCTCACAACGATCGCAAGGCCTGCCATGGCTAAATTACCGGCGCGCGAGTCGCCCTAGAAAAAGAACCTACATCGGAGACCATCGCGATTCTGACAACGCGGGCCACTCGGGCGGGGTCGGCGACGATGTATCCGACGCGCCTCTCGGCCTCGTCGCACCCCGGCAATGCCATGGTGGCAGGCGGCGGCTCGGGCCGGCGAGATGCGCCCGCCGGTCGTCGGCCCGCGCGCCGAGGCGGGGAAGAAAGTCGTAACGACGGGCTACAAGGCGAGCGAGCCTTGCGTTACGATCAGGTCGAGATTCGCGTCCGTGCCGAGAGGGCGGCGCCGCGCGAGCCCGACCAATGATGCTTGCCGAATTGAGTCCGGGGTTGCTCATCGATGGCGTGGTGCGGCTGGTGCGCCTGCTCGGCCAGGGCGGCATGGGCTCGGTCTGGGCGGCCGACCACCTGCGGCTGGGCACGCAGGTGGCGGTCAAGTTCTTGTCGCCCGCCCTGGCGACCGAAGCGGGCCCGGTCGTGCGCTTTCAGCACGAGGCGATGTCGGCGGCGCAGATCAAGAGCCCGCACGTGGTGCAGATCTTCGACCACGGGGTGTTCGCCGGCGAGCGCCCCTACATCGTGATGGAGCTTCTCGAGGGCGAAGACCTCGGCCGCCGCCTCGAGCGCGCGGGCCCGCTCGGGCTCGACGAGCTGGCGCGCGTCGTCGCGCAGGTCTGCCGCGCGCTCGCCAAGGCACACGCAGCGGGCATCGTTCACCGAGACCTCAAGCCCGACAACATCTTCTTGCTCGACCAAGACGGCGAGCTCTTCGTCAAAGTGCTCGACTTCGGCGTCGCCAAGCGCACGAACCTGCCGCACTCGCTCGACATGACCGACTCGGGCCTGCTGGTCGGCACGCCCAATTACATGAGCCCCGAGCAGGTGCTCGACCTGCGGCCGATCGACCAGCGGGCCGACCTGTGGGCGCTCGGGGTCGTCGCCTACCGCTGCCTGCTCGGGCGGGTGCCCTTCGAGGGCAGCTCGCTCGGGGCCGTGTGCGTCGCCATCGAGCGCGGCGTCTTCGAGCCGCCGAGCCGCGGGCGAGCCGACGTGCCGCCCGAGCTCGACGCGTGGTTCGCGAAGGCGCTGAGCCGCGACCCGGCCGCGCGCTTCGGCTCGGCGCGCGAGATGGCCGAGGCGCTCGCGACCGCCTGCGCGCTCGGCCCCTCGCGCGATCGACGCTGGTCATCGCCCGACGGCGCGCCCGACAGCTGGTACGCGCCCACGCCCTCCCCCCCATCGCTGCCCTCGCCCGTCTCGTCCGGCCGGCCTTCCGCGCCCTCGTCGCTGCCCTCGCCCGCCTCGTCCGGCCGGCCCTCCGCGCCCTCGTCGCTGCCCTCGCCCGCCGCCGCCGGCCCAGCCGGGCCGCCCGAGCGCGCCGCGCCCGTGCCCCCGGCGCCGAGTCATCGGCTCCGCTTCGACAGCCCCTCGTCGCTCACGCCCCCGGGCGTGACCAACTCGGTGCGGGCGGCCGAGCCGCCGTCGCCGAGCTCGCCGCACCTGCCCGAGCCGCCGCCGGCCCCCGTGTCCTGGGCCGAGCTGGCGGCCCCGGCCGGCGTGCCGCCGCACGAGCCCTCGGCGCCGCACCGCGCTCGCCTCGCGCGTCGCGACGCCGCCCGCTGGGCCGCCTTCGCCATCGGGTCGCTGGTCACGGCGACGGGCCTCGCCGCGTTGGTCATCGAGTCGCGCGCGACCCTCGATCGGGGCCCCGCGCGCATGGGCCAGCGGCCCCCCTCCTCTGCCCTCGGCGCCACGGGGCTGGCCGTTGCGCCCTCGGCCTTCGGCGCCCGCCCGGCCGACGTGGCAGCGCCGGCTTCGCCAACGATCGCGCCGGTGCCCATCGCCGAGGCGCCGCAGCCGCTCGAGCGCGGCCAGGCGCGGGGGGCCCCCTCGCCTCGCCGGCCCGGGCGCGCGCCGCGCGGCGCGGCCTCGAACGCCATGCCCGTGCTCGTTTTCAAGGCCGCCCCCGTCGCCGAAGCGCCCTCAGCCGGCGGCTCGGGCTCGCCCCTCGAAGCACCCCCGCCGCCGGCGACCCCGGCGTCGGCCGCGCCGAACCAGCCCGCGCCGCCGCAAGCGATCGACCCTGCGCCGGCGGCGCCGAGTCCCGCGCCCGTCGCGGCGCCCCCGCCGGCGGGCTCGACCTCGCCCCCTTGAGCCGACCGCCGCGCCCGGCGCTCGCGCCCCCGGGCCCCGCCGACGCGCCCGGCACTCGCACCCCCGGGCCCCACCGCCGCGCCCGGCGCTCGCGCCCCCGGGCCCCGCCGGCTCAAGGCGCCGCGTCGCCCACGCGCATCTCGATCGGGCGCCCCTCTCGCCACCGCACGACGACGGGCGTCGGGCCCTGCGCCCACTGCACGGTGCCGTCGGCAGCGGCCGGCTTCTTCAGCGCCGCAGGGCGACCGAGGGCCTGCGAGAGCAGCCGGTCAGCTGTCCACCGGCCCGACGAGGGCAGGGGCCGCGAGCCACGCCGGCCGACGGCATAGACGCCGCGGCACTTGCGGCGCGCGTCGAGGACGAGAAACGTCTCGACCCCGTCGAGCTCAACCCACGAGACGCCCGGCCCCTTCGGGCGCAGCGGCCCCAAGAGCTCGCTGGCGACGCCGTCGTCGTTGCCGATCAGCGGCACCTTCGCGCGCTCGGCGTCGGCGAAGTCGAGCGCGGCCCTCGCCTTCGCCCGGATGGCTGGGTCGGCCGCGCCGGCGAGCTCGGTCGCGAGGCTCGCGAGCGAGCCCAGCCGCCGCAGCCGCGTGACCGTCGGCTCGCCCCCCAGGGCGTGCAAGGTGAGAGCCTCGGCGAGCTGCCCGCGTAGCCGACCGGCGCGGGAGGCACGCTCGGGCGTGGGCGCCGCCGCGTGGGCCTTGGTGCTCGCGTCGAGCCGACAGGGGTCATCGGCGCAGGCCACGAACGCCAAGTCGTACGCCTGGGCCCGGAGCGCTTGTACCTCGCGGTCGGATTGCCACGCGGCGTCCCAACTCGGGAACGCCCGCTCGCACGCGGCGAGGGCGGCCGGCGCCGCGCCGGCCTCGAGGTGGCGCCGGACTTCGGCGAGCCGCTCGGCCCGGGCGAGGGTGGCGGCCTCCGCCGCGCGCCGGCCCTTGCGGCCGGCGACGGTGTCGAGCCACGCGAGCCGCTGTTCGCCCGTCGCCGCCGCCGCGCGGGCGAGCATGGCTTGGTCGTCGACCTCATCGACGCTGAGCGCCTCGCGCGCCGGAGGTCGCTCGCGGGCGGGCGGCTCGCGGTCGCCTGCGGGGGGCGCTCGCACAACGCCCGCCGGCGGCTCGCGCCCGCCGCCGGCACAAGACAAGCACGCGGCGCCGAAGAGCGCGACCGCGATCGCGGCCCACCCGCGGCCCCGGCGCGTCGCGGGCCGGCCGCCGGGGTCGACGGCGCCGAACGCCGGCGCGCCGCCACGAGGGCGGACGGGGGACGTTTGGGCACGGCCGCCGGAGGGCCTCGGTGGTGCGGGGCTGCGGTCGGGCCCCATGCCTACCATTCAACGATGACGACGCCGACACGAGCCTCGGGCAGGTCGACGGTGATCGTCTGACCGGCGAGAAACCGGTTCTCGACCCGAACCGCGTGCTTCCCCGGCGCGAGCGTCATGATGCTCGTCTGGTCGGTACCCGCGAGCTTGCCGTCGACGTAAATACGCCCCCCGGGGTAGGCCACGAACGACACGCGCGCCGGCTTCGTCGGCGGCCGCGTCGGCCCGTCGGACGGGGCCGCCGGCGTGAGCCCGCGTTCGGGCGCGGACGTCGGCGCAGGCGCGGCCGGGCGGGGGCCGCGGGCGCCCAGCGCGCCGCCCACGTGCGCGCGCGGCGACGGCTGCCGAACCACATGCGCGGCGACGACGGGCGCCGTCGAGCCGGCGCCTGCCGCCGCGCTCGAGAGCACGACGGGAACCGCGCTCAGAGGAAGGAAGACGGACCAAACCATCACGCTCATGCTCCCGCCCTTGGGCTCGTCCGTCAATCGCCCAGCCCTGTCTCTAGGACGATGCGCGCGGCCACGGGCACGGCCCGACGCCCGTCGCGAGCGGCAAGGAAACGCCTGCCAGCTCAGGTCGGGCGGCACGTCAGCGAAATGCCGTCGGTCGCCGAGCGCCCCGCGCCTCCGCCGGCCGCGATGAACTTCCTAGGCTCTATCGGGCGAATGCGGACCGAGCTCGGCGCCCGAGGGCCGTGACGGCGCCGCGGATTCGGGCGCCGGGCGACGGGAGCTTTCGCCCGACAGAGCCCAGAGCCTTCGAGGTCGTTGACGACCCGGGGGCAAGCTCGGAGCTTGGCCCAAAACCAACAATAGCCTCAAGAACCAAGCTCAAACCTTAAGATTCAGTCTCCAACGACCCCGAAACCAAGTTCCGAACTTGCCCCCAAGTCGTTGACGACTTCCGACCAAGCTCCGAGCTTGCCTCCAGGTCGTTGACGACCTCCGACCAAGTTCCGAGCTTGCCCCCAGGTCGTTGACGACCTCCGACCAAGTTCCGAACTTGCCCTCAGGTCGTTGACGACCCCGAAGCCAAGTTCCGAGCTTGCCATCAGGTCGTCAACGACCCCGAAGCCAAGTTCCGAGCTTGCCTCCAGGTCGTCAACGACCTCCGACCAAGTTCCGAACTTGCCCTCAGGTCGTTGACGACTTCGAGCCAAGTTCGGAGCTTGCCCCCGGGTCGTTGACGACCTCCGACCAAGTTCCGAGCTTGGGCTGGGCCGGGGCTCGCCGCCCCGGCCGGGCCGCGCTACGGCCGCGGCGGCCCGCGCGTGACGGCGCCGTCGACCGCGGGCAGCGAGAGCGCGGCGAGCTCGCAGGCGAGCAGGAACTCGAGCGCCTCGACGTGCCGGCGCAGCGCGGCGACGTCGGGGCCCCAGGTCATCAGGCCTTGGCCCTCGAGCAGGCAGGCGACCGAGCCCCGATCGAGCCTGCCTTCGACGAGGCGCGCGAGCGCGGCGGGGTCGGACGCGCCCTTGCAGATGGGCAGCGTGAGGCCGCCGTCGGGCGCGCCCGGGCCGAAGGCGCGGGCGAGGGCGTAGCCGCGCAGGGCCAGGCTGCCGCGGCGGGCGAGGTAGCGCGAGAGGACGGTGGCGGCGAGCGAGCAGGTCAGGGCGACGGCGGAGGCGCCGGGCACCTTGCGGTAGACGGCGCCGTGCAGGGGCGCGTCGATCGAGGGCGGCGGCCCCGAGCGCTCGAGCCGGCCTTCGTGGTCGGCGACGCAGAAGTCGGCCGTGGTGAGCGACTCTTTGTCGCGCCCCGCCGCGGTCACGAGCATGCGCCCCTCGCCCGCGCGGGCCGAGAAGCTCGCGCCCGCGGCCCGCCCCCAGCCCTGCACGTGGCAGAGCAGCGCGAGCGAGGCGAGCTCGGCGGCGGACGCCACGAGCGCCGGCTCGAAGCGCTCGACGAGGGTATCGTCGTCGGGGATGGAGTCGAAAGGTTCGTGGGTCATGGGGCCCGCGGCGGCTTCGGGTGCGGCGAGGCCCCGGCCCGAGCGCGAGGGCCGGCGGCGGGTCGAAGATGCCACAGCCGCGCGCGGAAGGCACGCGCCCCCGCCGCCCGCGCGCCCGGCGCCTCGCGCCGCCGCGGGGCCGGGGGGGCGCGTTCAGCGCTTCACGTCGCCGCGCGGGCGGGGCGGCGCGTTCAGCGCCTCGCGCCGCCGCGCGGGCGGGGCGGCGCGTTCAGCGCTTCGCGTCGACGGCGCCGGGGCCGAGCAGCGTGCCGCACATCGTCTTGCAGAGAATGTCTTTGGCCCCGCAGGTGCAGGCGCCCTTCTCTTTGAGCTCGAGCTTCTCTTTCACCTTCGCGAGCGAGAAGCCGGCGGTCGCCTCGACGCGCGAGAACTTCCAGTCGGCCTTGCGCTGCTTGGGGGTGCGCGGGTCGGTCGGCTTGCCGTCGGGCTCGGCGCAGCAGCGGAAGCTCAGGTAGTAGTAATAGAAGCCCTCGTCGTGCGTGTAGATCTTGGGCCGGCACTGGTTTCGCACGCCCTTGTACCAGGGGCCGCCGGTGTTCACGCTGTCGAACTTGGCGCGCCAGCCGCCGGTCATCGTCTCGCTCGACGAGATCTCGTCGGCGTTGCCCGGCAGGTCGGCGACGCCGAAGTCGCTGACGCAGTCGGGCTGGCTGCCGCTGCGCACGCCCTTCCAGAGGCGGGCGAGCTCGGTCGGGTCGCGCTTGGCGACGAGCCGCATGTTGGGCGCGTCCCAGGGGTGGTCGCCGTTGCACTTCTTCGCGTCGCGCACATACCCATAGGGGAAGGGTTTCATCTCGGGGCCCTCGCACGCGAACGTCCACTCGGTCTCGGTGCAGAGGCGCTTGCCGACGGCGGCGCACTTGACCTGGGCCTGGTGAAAGGTGTTCATCACCTCGGGGCGCTCGCCCTTCTTGTTGGGCCACTCGTAGGTGTCGATGCAGTAGCGCTTCTTCACCTTCTCGCCCTTGCAGCGGCTCGTCGGCTTGAACTCTTCGCACACCGTCTTCTTGTTCGATTTGTCGAACCACGAGCGCACGCACTCGTGCTCGACCTCGGTGCAGTAGTCGCCGTCGACCAGCTTCATGCCCGCCGGGCAGGCCTTGTCGTCCCCCGCGGCGGCCTTGGCGCCGCTCTCGCTGCCGTACACGTCGTCGGCGCCGTAGGGGAGCGCCGAGCCGGGCGCCGCGCCGAAGACCGCGTCCGAGCTGTAGGGCCGCCCCGCGCCGGCCGGCGCCCCCCCCGCGCCCGTCGGGGCCGACGCCCCCGCCGGCGCCGGCGCGCGCGCGGGGTCTTCGTTGGTCGGCGCGAGGCGGACGGCGGCGTTCGACCGGGGCGGCGGGCCCGACGAAGCACCGCCCGAGCAGGCGGCGCCGAGGCCGAGGGCGACGAGGGCGAGGGGGGCGGCGGTGCGCATGGACCCTCCGAGCTACCCCGTTTCGGGCGCGCGCTCGAAAATTTTTGCACGGGAGCCGCCGCCCCCGGCCCCCTCTGCCCCGCGCCCCTCGTTGCCGCGGCGCATCGCACCGCTCGGGCAGAGCGCCCGGCCCCCCGCCGGGCGCCCTACCGGCCGAAGGCCTCGGCGCAGCAGCGGAAGCCCGTCTCGGTGCCCTTGTAGAAGCGGTCGTGGGCGGTCTGGTTGGCGCGGCAGTTGTTGCGGCTGGGCTGCCAGTAGGCACCCTTCATGGCGGGGCGGGGCGCGCCGTGGCGGTCGGAGCCGTCGATGGTTGTCCACTCTTCGAGGTTGCCGCTCAAATGGTGGACGCCGAAGGGGCTGACGCAGCGGGGGTGGTCGTCGGGGCCGGCGCGCAGATCGCGCAGGCGGCGGGTCGGCGTGTAGATGTCGACCCGGTCGGCGTTGCAGGCGGCGGCGTCGCGCGTCCAGCCGTAGGGGTAGGGCCGCATCTCTTCGCCCTCGCAGGCGAACTGCCACTCGCTCTCGAGGCAGACGCGCTTGCCCAGGGCCGAGCAGGTCGCGTCCGCGTCCGTCCAGGACTGAACGGACGCGGGCACCTTCTCGCCGGGCCGGGCGTACTCGTCGCGGTCGATGCAGAAGCGCTTGTGCTCGCGGCGGCCGACGCAGGTCGCCTTCGTGTACTCGGCGCAGCGGTAATAGGCGTAGCGCCCCTCGGACTCGAGCCAGTGCTTGCACTCGTGCTGCACGTCGGTGCAGTACTCGCCCTCGACGAGCACCATCTCGGCCGGGCAGGCCGGGGCGCCTTGAGGGGGGTCGTGCAGCTCGATCGAGGCGAGCTCGATCGAGGGCGCCTGCGGGGCGCCGGGCGCGCGGGCGGGCGATGCCGCCGCGGGGCGCGCGAGGAACGAGGCGCCGACCTGGCCGCCGAGGGCGAAGACACCGCGCGAGGCGACGGGGTAGAGGGCGGTGAGGGCCCGCGCGACGACGACGCCCTGCACGAGGGAGATGGCGCCGAGGGCCCAGGCGTTGAAAAGTCGTGCTCGCATGACCGTCGTGGCAACGTGGACGGGCGGTCGGCCCGCCAGAAAGCGCAAGAAAAGGTCGGGCTGCGGGTACGGCGGGTGCGGCGGGTACGGCGAGGCCTCGGGGGCCGGACAGGGGGGGCGAGCGCGCCGGGGCGGGCCCCCCCCCCTGCATAGGGACTTTCGCAGCTAGCCCGGCACGCCGCGTAAGGCAAGCGTTACCGCCCCCCGCGGGCGAGCTTCGGGGGCGCCGGGGGGGGGCGCCGGGGGGGGGCGCCGGGGGGGGGCGGGCCCTCAGGCCCTTTCGACGCCGGGCGAGCTGTGTCATGTCAACACTCATGTCCGCCCGAGCTTCGACCCCCGAACGTACCTTGGCCTCGCCCCCCGCCCGCCTCGGGGTGGCCCTCTTGCTAGGCGCGAGCGTCGCGCTCGCCGCGTGCTCGAAGAAGAACGAAGAGCCGACGGCGTCGGTGCCCTACGACTCGAGCAAGGTCGAGAAGAAGGCGCCGGGGGCGGCGGCCGCGGCCGACGACTCGGCGGGCAAGCCCTCGGTGGGAGAGCGCGTGGTCCAGGCGCAGGCGTCGGCGCGGGCCGAAGCGGCGATGAAGGGCGTCTTGCGCTGGAACGACCCGGCCGGCTGGACGCGCAACAAGCCCTCGAACCCGATGCGCGTCGCCGAGTACGTCATACCGAAGAAGGGCAAGGACACCGAGAACGCCGAGATGGTGGTCAACACCTTCACGAGCGGCCCGGGCAACACGGTCGAGGCGAACATCGACCGCTGGGTGCGGCAGTTCGAGCCCGAGGGCAGCAAAGAAGAGGTCGTCAAGAAGGACCGCGAGGTCAAGGGCCTCAAGGTGCACACGGTCGCGATGAACGGCACCTACAAGGGCATGATGATGCCCGGCAGCGCCGCGTCGAAGCCGAAAGAGCACTACCGCCTGGTCGGCGCGGTCGTCGAGGTGGGCGGCGGGCTCTGGTTCTTCAAGCTGACCGGGCCCGAGGCGACGGTGAAGGCGGCCGAGGCCGACTTCGACAAGCTGCTCGAGTCGCTGCGCAAGTCCGACGAGCCGGCGGGCGGGGCGCCGTGAGCGCGGGCGCCTCGCGCTCGCGCCTCGAGCGGGCGGGCGCGCCGCCGCTCGCCTACGCGCTGCACCTGCCCGCGGGCGCGCCGAAGGGCGCCGCCCTGGTCGTGCACGGCTACGCCGAGCACATGGGGCGCTACGACGAGGTGGTCGAGGCGCTCACCGGCCGCGGGGTCGCCGTCGGCACCTTCGACCTGCGCGGCCACGGCAACTCGGGCGGCCCCCGGGGCTACGTCGACCGCTTCGCCGACTTCTTGCGCGACGTCGACGACGTGCTCGGGGCGCTCGGCAACGAAGACGCGTGGCGCGGGGCGGGGCCGCCGGTGCTGCTCGGCCACAGCCTGGGGGGGCTCATCGCCTTCCACGTCGGGCTCGCCGACCCGGGGCACGTGCGCGCGCTCGTGCTCTCGTCGCCCTACTTCGGGCTCGCGCTGCGCGTGCCGGCGGTCAAGCGCCTGGCCGCGCAGGCGCTCTCGCGCGTCCGGCCCGCCTTCTCGCTGCCGAGCGGCCTGCGCGGCGCCGACGTGACGACCGACCCCGAGCGCGCCCGCGCCTACGACGACGACCCGCTCGTCTTCCCCAACGCGACGGCGCGCTTCTTCACCGAGTCGCTCGCCGCGCAGGTGCGCGCGCTCGAGCACGCGCCCTCGCTGCGCCTGCCGCTGTTCGTGCTGCAGGCGGCCGACGACCGGGTCGCCTCGGCCGCCACGAGCCGCGCCCTCTTCGAGCGCGTCGGCTCGCTGCGCAAAGAGTACCGCTCGTGCGAGGGCTGCTACCACGAGATCTTCAACGAGCGCGGGCGCGACCGGTGGGTGCGCGAGGCGGCCGACGCGGTGCTCAGCTTCTGCGGGGGCGAGGTCAAGAAGGCCTGATCCCGGCGGCGGGTGACCTGGCGGCCCCGGATTTTGAGTCCGGGGCCGCGGCCGAGCGAACGCATCCGCCGCGGGTAGGAAGGGCCGTCGAAGGCCGCTGCCCGAGGCGTCGGCGGCGCGGGTGTGGCCGCGGCGCTGCGCGAGGCGGGCCATCCAAGAAGCCGCGAGCGAGGCCATCGTGGGTGCGGGCGCCACCATCACCCACCACCACGCGGTCGGTCGCCTGCACCGGCCCTGGTACGAGCGCGAGCGGCCGGCGGCGTCCGGGGCGGCGCTCGGGGCGGTGAAAGCGGCATTCGACCCGGCGGGGGTCATGAGCCCGGGGGCGCTCTTGCCGGAGCCCGAGCCCGGCCCCGACGGAAGCGTGGGGGGTTCGGGCGGGCGCCCTTCGCTTCAATCAAATCGCGTGCCGGCCCCCGCGCGCCGGGGGCGCGCGGGGGCCGGGCGGACGCCGCGCGTCAGCGACGCAAAAGCGCGCGAAGCGTTTGCGCGAAGGCCTTGCGCATCGTAGGTGAAACTTACCGCAGCGAGGTGGCACGATGTTCGGAACGTTCTTTTGGTCGTTTGTACTCGCCATCGCCCTCTGGTCGCTCATCAAGCGCTTCCGCCGCGCCGCCGAGAAGCGCAAGCCGGTGCGCGAGCGGCACGCGCTCGACGCCTGGGTCGAGTCGGTCGTCGCGTCCGAGCTCGCGCAGCGCATCCCGTGGGACGAGGGCGAGCTCGTCAAGACCTTGCGCGAGAGCCCCGAGCCCGCCGTCGTCGGCGCGATCGAGAAGGCGGTGCGCTCGGTCGAGCTTCGCTTCGCGCGCATGCCGCTGGGCGCCGAGGCCGAGGTGAGGGTCGACGTGGCGTTCGAGCGGGGCGAGAACCACCAGGCGACCAAGCGCCTCCGGTGGGACGAGCTGCCCGAGGTCGTGCGGCACGAGTTCGAGACCAAGGGCGCGTCGGTGGTGTTCCGCCGCTGGCAGCTGCCCTGGTCGAGCACGCCGACCTGGGCGGCCTGAGACGGGCGGCGGGTGCCCTCGCACGCCCTCTGGGCACCCTGACCTCGCCTCCGGCTCCGACATCCGGGCACCCTCCCTCTGGGCGCGAGCACACCCACCGCTCGCAGACGTGCGTCGAGCGCGCCCGGGCGGCGCGCGCCGGCGTCCCGACTTTGTCGGCGGCTTGCCCGACGGCGCCCGCGCGAACTACCGTAGAGCGACCATGAGCCTCCGGACGCGCACACAAGGCTGGTCAAGGCTGGGGGCCGCGGCGCTGGCGACGACGGTCGTCGCGACCGCGTGCGGCGACAAGAAGGGGCAAGAGTCGGTCAGCGTCTCGATCGCGCCCTCGGCGTCGGCGGCGGCCTGCGGGCCCGGCACGCACGCGGCGGACGGGGCGGGCGGCTGCGTGCCCGACGAGGCGCCCGACGAGAGCGCGTCGGCGGCGGCGTCGGCGCCGCCCAAGCCCGAAGACCCGCGCTGCCCGAGCCTGACGAACCCCGACCGGCTCGCCTCGTTCGACTGGTCGTCGGCCTTCGGGCTCGAGGCGCCGCAGGTGGCGCGGGCGCGGGGCACGACGGGGGCGGCGGCCGAGACGCGGCTGTTCGCCGCCGAGGTCGAGGCCGAGCTGCGCAATGCCTGCGCGCGCCTCTCGCGCGATCTCGGCGGCCAGGGCACCTTCGCGAGCGCCGAGGCCGCCTGCCTTGGGGCGAACGAGGCGCTGCGCGCGGCGCGCACCAAGCTCGAGGCCGCCCGCGTCAACGTCGCGATCAAGGCGCCGCAGTGCTACGCGCCGTCGAAGCCCTTCGATGAGTGCATGAAGGCGTGCGACCCGAAGGCGGGCCCGCCCGCGGGCGAGGCGGTCTGCGCGAAGGGGCCGCTCGCGGGCAAGTGCTCGGGCGCCTGCGAGGGCACCTGCTCGGGCCCGCCCGGGGGCCGCTGCCCCGGCGCCTGCCAGGGCGGCTGCGAGGGCGTCGTGACGGGCACCTGCGACGGCACCTGCACGGGCAAGTGCGACGGCAAAGACATGACCGGCGCGAAGGCCGGCGCCTGCAAGGGCAAGTGCGAGGGCCGGTGCTCGGGCCCGGTGCGCGGCGAGTGCAAGGGCAAGTGCGAGGGCTCGTGTACGACCCACACGGAGACCTGCCCCGGGCTCTGCGTGGGGCGCTGCGCCAAGCCCTGGGACGAGGTCGCGTGCGGGGCCGGCTTCGGCGACACGAAGGCCGAGGCCCAGTGCGAGGCGTTCTGCACCACGCGGGCCGACCGCAAGGCGACGTGCTCGACGGCGCAGGTCGACGTGAAGGTCGAAAAGCCGAAAGACGAGGCGGCGGCCAAGCGCTTCGCCTCGGCGCTCGAGCGCCACCTGCCCGCCATCGTCCGGCTGTCCGAGGGCATGAAGGGGCGGCTCGCGGCGGCCTCGACGCGCAACGAGAAGGTCGTGTCCGAGGGCGTCAAGGCGCTGACGGGCGAGGCCGAGCCGAAGGCGACCGCCGGCTTCGGGGCGTGCATGGGCCCGGTCTTCCGCGCGGTGGCCGACGGCTCGGCGAGCCTGCGCACCAACCTGAAGGCGGCCGAGCTGATCGAGTCGGGCGCGCGCGGCCGGTTAGGTAGTAGGGCCGCGCCGGCCGGGTCGGGTGCGCGCGGCTCGTCAGGTCTCGGAGAGCCCGGCCGGAGCGCCGGGCTTTGCTCTCGGTTCGAGGGGCGCTGGCGGAGCCCAGGTTTCAACCTGGGCGGCTTCTGGGCGGCGTCTGGGCGGCAGGTGAGGGAGAGGGCCGCGTCGGCCCCGTCGGCCCCGTCGGCCGCGCGTCGTGCGGCCCGCCGGGGCCGGCCAGGCTTGTTAGGTGGCGCGGCGCCGGGGCCCGGACGCGCCCGGCGCGGGCGTCTGCCCCCGCGGCCGGTGGGCGGGTCGACGGTGTGTGTGCGAGCGGGGGCGGGGCAAAGGGCCTCACCCCGGGGGCGTCTAGGCGCTTGCGGGCGCGGGCGACCGGGTTCAAAACGCAGGTCCGCATGGCTAAGCCGCCCACCGACCCGCTCCCGAGCGACCCGCAGTGGTACCAGAACGCGATCATTTACGAGATCCACGTGCGCGCCTTCGCCGACTCGAACGGCGACGGCGTCGGCGACTTCAACGGCCTCATCGACAAGCTCGACTACCTGCAAGACCTCGGCGTCACGGCGATCTGGCTCCTGCCGTTCTACCCCTCGCCGCTGCGCGACGGCGGCTACGACATCGCCGACTACACGAACATCAACCCGAGCTACGGCACCAAGCGCGACTTCTTGAAGCTGATGCGCGAGGCGCACCGGCGAGGCATTCGCGTCATCACCGAGCTCGTGTTGAACCACACCTCGAGCGAGCACGCGTGGTTCCAGCGGTCGCGGCGGGCGCCGCCGGGCAGCAAGTGGCGCAACTTCTACGTCTGGAGCGACACGCCCGACCGGTACAACGAGGCGCGCATCATCTTCAAAGACTTCGAGACCTCGAATTGGTCCTGGGACCCGGTGGCCAAGGCGTACTACTGGCACCGGTTCTACTCGCACCAGCCCGACCTGAATTTCGACAACCCCGAGGTGCACAAGGCCATGCTCGAGGTGGTCGACTACTGGTTCGACCTCGGGGTCGACGGCCTGCGGCTCGACGCGGTGCCCTACCTGTACGAGCGGCCGGGCACCAACTGCGAGAACCTCGGCGAGACGCACGAGTTCTTGAAGAAGCTCCGGGCGCACGTCGACGCGCGCTACGCCGACCGCATGCTGCTCGCCGAGGCGAACCAGTGGCCCGAGGACGCCGCCGCCTACTTCGGCGCGGGCGACGAGTGCCACATGAACTTCCACTTCCCGCTGATGCCGCGCATGTTCATGGCGCTGCAGCTCGAAGACAGCTTCCCCATCGTCGACATCTTGCGGCAGACGCCGCACATCCCCGGGGGGTGCCAGTGGGCGACGTTCCTACGCAACCACGACGAGCTGACGCTCGAGATGGTGACCGACGAGGACCGCGACTACATGTACCGCGTCTACGCCGAGGACCGGACGGCGCGCATCAACCTGGGCATCCGCCGGCGGCTCGCGCCGCTCTTGAAGCGGCGGCGGCGGGTCGAGCTGATGACGGCGCTGCTCTTCTCGCTGCCGGGCACGCCGGTGCTCTACTACGGCGACGAGATCGGCATGGGCGACAACATCTACCTCGGCGACCGCGACGGGGTGAGGACGCCGATGCAGTGGAGCGGCGACCGCAACGCCGGCTTCTCGCGGGCGAACCCGCAGCGGCTCTACCTGCCGGTCATCATCGACCCCGAGTACCACTACGAGGCCATCAACGTCGAGGCGCAGCAGAACAACCCCTCGTCGCTGCTCTGGTGGCACAAGCGGCTCATCGCGCTGCGCAAGCAGTACAAGGTGTTCGGGCGGGGCTCGATCGAGTTCTTGCGGCCGGACAACCGCAAGGTGCTCGCCTTCACGCGCACGTACGAGGGCGAGACGGCGCTCATCATCGCGAACATGTCGCGCTTCTGCCAGTACGCCGAGCTCGATCTGAGCGCGTACGAGGGGCGCCAGCCGATCGAGCTCTTCGGCAAGACGCGCTTCCCGGTGGTGGGCAAGCAGCCGTACGTCGTGACGCTGGGGCCGCACCACATCTTCTGGTTCGTGCTCGGCTCGCCGAAGACGGCGCGGGTCGAGGCGCGGGCCGAGCCGCCGGCGCTCAAGGTCAAGGCGGCCTGGCACGAGCTCGTCGCCGAGGGCCGGCGGGCCGAGCTCGCGCCGGCGCTCTTCGAGTACGTCTCGGCGCGGCGGTGGTTCCGGGGCAAGTCGCGGCCCTTCAAGGAGGCGACGGTGGCCGACTGGGTGCCGCTGCCGCGCGAGAAGGCCGACTACGGCCTGGCCCTGCTGCGGGTCGAGTACAACGACGCCTCGCCCGACGAGACCTACGTCGTGCCGCTCGGCTTCGCCTACGGCGCGGGCGCCGAGCGCGTGCTGAGCGAGTCGCGCGACGCCGCCGTCGCCCGCGTCGAGGGCGGGCCCGCCGGGGGCCTGCTCTTCGACGCGGTCTACGACCAGGCGCTCGCGGGCCTCCTGCTCGAGCAGATCCGGCGGCGCGCCGTGACGCCGGGCGAGCGGGGCCAGCTCGCCGCCTCGGTCTACCGGGGCTTCCGCGAGCTCGCCGCGGGCGAGCCCGACCTGACGCCGCGGGTGCCCGACGTCGACCAGAGCAACTCGACCATCGTCTACGGCAACCAGCTGCTGCTCAAGCTCTACCGCGTCGCCGAAGAGGGCCCGAACGCCGAGCTCGAGATCGGCCGCTTCTTCGGCGAGCGCGACAACTTCGCGCACGCGCCGCCGGTCGTCGCGGCCCTCGAGTACCGGGGCCGGGGCCGCGAGCCGGCCGCCATCGCCGTCGCCCAGCGCTTCCAGCCGAACCGCGGCAACGCCTGGCAGGTGACGCTCGACGAGCTCGACCGCTACTTCGAGCGCGTGCTGACCTCGTCGGTCGACCTGTCGGCGCGGCCGCCGCGGCCGAGCGGGTCGTTCGCCGAGCGGGCCGCGGCCGCCCCGCCCGAGCCGATGGCGGCGCTGCTCGGCTCGTACCCCTCGACGGCGCGGCTGCTCGGCCGGCGCACGGCCGAGATGCACGCCGCGCTCGCGTCCGAGGCCGAGGACCCGGCCTTCGCGCCCGAGGCCTTCACGACGATGTACCAGCAGTCGGTCTTCCAGTCGGCGCACGCGCTGCTCGTGCGCACCTTCGAGGCGCTGCGCAAGCAGGCCGACGAGCTCGACGCCGACGCGGCCGAGCGGGCGCGGGCGCTGCTCGCGCGCGAGGCCGAGATCGACGGGCGGCTGCGCGCGCTCGTGCAGCCGCGGCTCGAGGGGCGGCGCGTGCGCATTCACGGCGACTACCACCTCGGCCAGGTGCTCTCGACCGGCGACGACTTCATCATCGTCGACTTCGAGGGCGAGCCGGCGCGGCACCTGGTCGAGCGGCGCTACAAGCGCAGCGCCCTGCGCGACGTGGCGGGCATGGTGCGCTCGTTTCAGTACGCCTCGCTCTCGTCGCTGCGCAAGGGCCGCCTGCGCCCCGAGGACGCGGCGGCCCTGCGGCCCTGGGCCGAGGCGTGGGCCGACTGGGCCGCGGCCGCCTTCGTCGGCGCCTACTTCGAGGCGCTGAAGGGCTCGCCCATCGTGCCCGAGGACGACGCGACGCGCGCGCGGATGCTCTCATTTTACCTCCTGGAGAAGTGCATCTACGAGCTCGGCTACGAGCTGAACAGCCGCCCGGCCTTCGTGCCCGTGCCGCTGCTCGGCCTCGAGCGCCTGCTCGAGCCCGAGGAGGCCCCGAGCTCGCACCACGGCCACCACCACGCCGCGCACCACGCGGTCGACGAGTCGCCGGAGGCGGGGCCGCCCTCGATGCGCGGCGCGCGCCTGACGACGAGCAAGCCGCCGCCGGCGGGCGCGTCGGGCGAGTAAGGGCGGCGGGCCGCCCGGGGGGGGCGGGCGCCGGCTCATGGCCTCGAGCCGCTCGGCGAGCCCCGCGTGCCGGGCGGCGAAGGCCTCGCCGCGCGCCCGGAGCGCCAGGGCGAGCGCGGCGGGCAGATCGAGGGCGCGGCCCGCGGCGAGGCGCTCGGGGTACGAGCGCTCGTAGTCGGCCGGCACGCGCAAGAGCCAGTTCGAGTCGTTGACCTCGCCCGGCGCGTTGTAGATCTCGCGCAGGCCGAAAAGATCGGGGAAGAAGACGACCACGTTCTTCGCCGGGCAGGCGAAGAGGTCGGCCGCCATCGCCTCGACCAGCCGGCCCGGGTCGGCCGCGAGGGCGGCGGCGAGCGCCGCGCGGGCGGGGCCCTCAGGCCGCAGGCGCGAGGCGACGTAGGCGGCGCGCGCGGCGAGCCGGCCCGCGGCGCGCCACTCTTCGGCGAGCCGCCAGAGCGGCTTGGTGTCGTGGTTGCCCGCCATCACCCAGTCTTCGGGCGCGGCGTTCTCGGACCGGTAGACGTCGCGGGGGTCGTCGACGTTCGCCTTCTGCGTGATGCGGAAGCGCCCGAGCCCGTTCGCCTCGCGCACCAGGCCGAGCGGGTAGGGCTGCGTGCTCAAGACCTCGCAGAGCACGTCGCCGCGCGACCGGCCCTGCGCCGCGGCGGCCTCGAGCACGACGCCGAAGAGCGCGCCGTAGCGGGCGACCTGCGCGTCGTCGAGCTCGCGCACCCGCCCGTCGGCGTAGCGCGCGACCGCGCGGTCGATCTGCCCGGGCCGGGCGATGGCGTAGGCCGCGAGCGCGGGGTGGTCGGGCTCGTCGGGCGACTCGAAGAGGCGCGCGCCGCTCTGCACCGCGGCGAAGGGGTCGGCCTCGCCCGTGCGGTAGACCCAGGGGCAGACGAGCCCGTGCGGGTGGTCGAGGCGCACGCCGTCGTAGTCGCGGAGCATGGCGAGCATGCGCCGGCGCACGAAGCGCAAGACCGGCCCCTCGCCGCCGCCGGGCGCGGCGTACCGGGCCGGATCGAGGACGGGGTAGTTCCAGGGTTGGCCCTCGGGGTTGGTGCGGCTCGGCGGCGCGCCCATCGCGTACCCCTCGAGGAAGAGCGAGCGGTACGCCCACAGGTCGCGGATCGAATAGCCGACCTGCAGATCGCCGAAGAGCTTGAGGCCGAGCCCGCCGAGCTCGCCCCGCAGGCGCGCATGCTGCTCGCGGGCGACGAGCTGCCCGAAGGCGAAGCGCTCGAGGTCGGCGCCGCGGCGCTCGCGCAGCTCGCCGAGCCGCCGCGCGCACGCGCGCTCCTCGCCGGGGCGCGGGCTGTAGAGGCGGCGGTCGGGCGGCAGGCCCGGCCCCTCGGGCCAGCGCCGCCAGTCGATCTGCCCGTGCTCGCGGGCGAGGGCCTCGTAGGCGGCGGCCGGCTCGAGCCAGTCGGCCTCGGCCTCGCGGAAGGCGTCGAGCGCCGAGAGCCGGCCCGCGACCGGCCCCCCCTCGCCCGCCGCGCGCCGCGCCCGGAGCGCCTCGTAGGCCGCGTCGAGCAGGCCGGCCTGGGCGCGGAACGCGTACTCGTAGCGCGCGCGGGGCGGGCCGCCCTCGGGCACGCCCCGGCGGGCCGCCGCGAGCGCCGAGGCGGGCAAGAGGCCGCCCCAGGCCTCGCCCGCGAGCTCGTCGAGATCGAGGCTCACCTCGTTGCGGGCGAAGATGGCGCCGTCATAAGGCGAAGGGTTGCCCTCGGTGGTCAGCCCCTGGGGGCCGAGCTGCAGGCCGTCGAAGCCGAGCGCGCGGGCGAAGCGCAGAAAGCGCCGCGCCCCCTCGCCGTAGGGCGAGCCCACGCCGAGCCCGCCCGAAGGCCCCTCGGGGAAGCTGTAATCGTGAATGAGGAGCACGAAGTTCTCGACCCCGAGCGCCTCGAGCGCCGCCCGGACGGTCTCCCTTCCGCTTGCGTCCATTCGGGCGTTGTAGCGCATGCTCACGCCGGCGCGGACGTTACCGCGCGCGCCGGCGTCGGGGCACCGGGCTTGCATTTCCGGCGCGGCGTGGCCGGGTGTGTGCGCCCCTCCTCGCGAACGGGCGCCGGGCCCGAGAGGTGCGACCATGAGCCAGGAACCGCGACGCGAGGTCCCCGACAAAGCCCGACCTCTGCCGGACGACGACGACCGGCCGAGCTCGCCCGACGTCGAGCGCGACGAGGGCG
The DNA here is from genome assembly GCA_035762175.1 of Polyangiaceae bacterium. Lineage (GTDB taxonomy): Bacteria > Myxococcota_A > Polyangia > Polyangiales > Polyangiaceae > DASTPP01. Next base: position 111,973 of record DASTPP010000171.1, read on the forward strand.
GTGATCCGCGCGAAGAGCGGGGCGTCGATGACGCAGTCAATCAAGTCGGCCCCGGTCGGGCCCCCGGCGACGCGGGGCGCGGCGTCGACGATGCGGTCAACCAGCTCGACCGCGGCGACTCCGAAGCGGGCGCGGGCAGCGACGAAGAGGGCCCGATCGGAAGGCCCGGGGCCGAAGCCTGAGCGGCCCTCGCGCGCGTGGCATCGCGATTGCACGACGTTTCGCGAGAACCTCGTGACACCACGGGCCCGCGGCCTCGGCCGAGGGCTTTTCTCGAGAGGGAGCCAACGCGATGAACCCGAAGAAGCCGCTGATCAAGGAGCCGAGCTCGCTGCCCGAAGACGACCGCCCCACCCTGCCTGACATCAACCTGGACGACGTGGACGAAGACGCCGACACCCTGCCCCGCCTCCGCCGCGACGATGACATCGGCTCGGTGCAGCGGCCGCCTTCCGATTCTTGATTGAAAGGGCCGCCGCGCCCGCCCCGGCGCGCTCGATCGTGCGGCGACGCGGCGGCGGGCCCCGCTCACGCGGCGACGCGCCCGCGGCGGGCGTCGCTCACGCGGCGGCGAGGCGACCGCGGGCGCCGCTCACGCAGCGGCGAGCCAGCCGGCGGCGGCGCGCTCGGCGGCGAGGCTGACGGGGGCCCGGCGGGCGAGCGCGTAGATGGCACCGCCGAGCGCCGAGGCGATGCGGGCGTGGTCGAGCGGGCCGCAGTCGACCGGCGCGAAGCCGAGCTGCTCGGCGAGCGACGCGACGGCCGCCTTCGCCCCGGCGTCGTCGCCGCAAAGCAAGAAGGGCGCGCCGTATTCGCAAAGCGGCACCGCGTCGGCCAGGTCGAGCGCCTCTTGCGGCACGTCGAAGAAGGCCCGCACGACGCGCGCGCCCGGCGCGCCCCGGGGGGCCTTCGGGTCGAAGGCGCCGGCGCCGCGGCAGTCGACGACGATCGTGCCGCGGGCGCCCGCGCTCGGCTCGGCGTAGGGGTCGGGGCCCGAACGCAGCGTGTAGACCAGCACCTCGCCGAAGCGCGCGGCGGCCTCGAAGTTGCCGAAGCGGCCGCCCGCCGCCGCGGCGGCCTCGCGGGCCGCGTCGAGATCGCGCGCGCCGAAGTAGAGCTCGTGCCCCTGTCGCGACAGAAGGACGCCGAGCGCCCGCCCCACGCCGCCAGTGCCGATGATGCCGAGTTTCACGTCGGTGGTCTCCGAAAGCGAAGGTCTCGCGTCGACCCCGGCGCCGGCGTGCGGGGAAGTACGCCGCGGACGGTGTCCGAGGTGGTGACGCGAGCGCACGCTCAGCAAGAAGCGAGCCCGCCGCCCTTCTGCTTGCCGCGCCAGCGAGCGCCGGCGCCCTGCGCAGTGCTCTCGTGAACGCGTGGCCGGGCGCCGCGCGTGAAGCCGGAGCTACCCTACACCGGCGCGGGCGCCCGAGCGCTGAGCCAGCCGTGCCGAGCCGCGACGACGCGGACATGCGCCCCGAGCGGGGCGTTCCGCCACGCGCGCCCGGGGCCGGCGGGCTGTAGGGAGGTTGCCCGTCATGCGACGTGCGTTCCGCCACGCGCGCCCGGGGCCGGCGCCGCCGGGGGGCCCGCTCAGCCCGCGCGCTCGTTCGGGTTCGCGCTCGCGGGCCCTTTTCGAAGCCGTTTCGACCCGAGAAGGCCGCCCCGCGCCGATCGGCGGGCTCAGATGAGCCCGCGCCGATCGGCGGGCTCAGACGAGGGGGTGGGCGCTCACCTTGCCGTGGAAGGTCTGCGCGCCGACCGTGACGTAGAGCTCGCCGCCGGTGTGCACGACGGCCCAGAGGGCGTCGCGCCCGGTGGCGCCCTCGAGGGCGTCGAGCAGCGGGGGCTCGAGGGCGTAGAGCTCGATGCGCTCGGCGCGGTGGATGGTGCGGCCGGCGAGCGCGCGCTTGACCATGGCCGGATCGTGGTGGGTCACGACGACGACGCGCTCGGCGGCCTTGCTCGCCTTGTGCAGGCGCTCGGCCGCGGGGGCGCCGACCTCGACCCAGAGCTGGGTGCGGCCGTCAGGGGTCTTCGCCCAGAGCGCGGGCTCTTCGGACGCGGCGAGCCCGCGGGTGAAGGCGAGGCCCTCTTGGTAAAGGAGGCAGTAGGCGAGCGCGCGCGCGAACAGGTAGCGCGCGGCCTCGGAGGGGTGGCGCGCGAGGCGCAGGTCGAGCTTCTCGTAGACGCCGCGATCGACGTCCGAGAGGTCGATGCGGAGGTGATACATCGTCGCGGTGAGCGCCATGGCCGCCGGGCGGTCTCGTAGCACATCGGCGTCCGGGGCCGGCGGCCGAGGCCCCCCGCCGCCCCCCGGGGCGCCGGCCCGCCGGGGCGCCCCAAGCAGGGGCCGTGCCTGTCACGCGATTGTCACGTTTGGCCTTGCAAAGGCCTTGGAGTTCACGAAGATGTCACCTAGGTCGGTGACGCCTCCCTCTTCGATTCGAGCGCCCAGGCTTTCGCCGGCGAGGCCCGGCCGAAAGCGACCCGAGCCGCGGCTGCGCGCGGTCGTCGGAGAGAACGCGGTGGCCGACTGGGCGTCGCTGCTCGGCGATCTGTCGCGCCCCTCGGTGCTGGGGCGGCCCGAAGACGACCCGGTCGAGTGGCGGGTGCACGACCGCACCCACGTCGAGTTCGCCATCGACTACCCGGCCGCCGGGGGCGCCGAGCCCTACCGCTGGGAGGCCTACTTTTTCGTGCCGTCGAGCTTCCGGCTCGACGAGACGACGTACGACAAGAAAGAGCTCTACGACGATCTGCAGTCGTACGTGCGGCTGGCGGTGCCCGAGCTGCCCTTTTCGCGCCTCGCCGACGACGGCCCCGCGGGGCCGCTCGGCCGGCTCAAGGCGGCGCTCGGGGCGGCCGCCGGCGTGCCCGAGGGCTCGGCGGCGGCGGCCGAGGCGGGGCAAGAGCTGCGGCTCTTCGCCTGCTACCTGCGCGCGACGGGGCTCTCGGCGCTGCGCGAGGTCGAGCGGGCGGCCGAGGCGCCGGCCGAGGGCGGGGCCGAGCTGCGCGCGCTCTCGGCCGCGTTCGGCCAGAGCTGCGCCCGGGTCGCGCGCGCCTTCCGGGCGGCGGTCGACGGGGCGCTCGCCGAGGGCCTGCCCGCCGAGCTCGCCACCGTCGCCCGCTGGACGGACGAAGACGTCTCGCTCGTGCTCGAATCGCTCTGCGCGAGCCTCGCCGTCTCGCTCGAGCGGCAGGCCGAGGGCGACGGGCGCCTCGTGGCCCTGGCCGAGCACGTCGCCGCGCTCGCCGTCGGCGAGACGCGCCACCGGCTCGCGCGCGGCTACGACTCGGTCGTCGACGGCGACGGCGACGAGCGGCAGTTCGAGCACCTCGAGTTCCGCCGGCACGTGCTCAAGCGCTTCACCTCGTCGACGCTCTGGCTCTCGCTCGAACGGCGCGAGGGGCCGCAGTGGGTGCTGCACGCGCTCTACGCCGCGGCCGCCGCCGTGGCGATGACCTTCGCCCTCGTCGCGTCGATTCAGACGAACCCGTTTTCGCAGCAAATGTTCCAGTATGCCATCTTGGTGGCGGTCGCCTACGCGGCGAAAGATCGCATCAAGGCGGTCTTGCAGAACAACGTCAACAAGTGGATAGCAAAGCGCTTCCCCGACCGACTGTGGACGATTCGAGACCACGAGCGCGGCCACGATCTCGGCGTCATCACCGAGCGCGCGGGCTTTCTGCCCTTCCGGCGCGTGCCCGGCGACGTCTTGCAGATGCGGCGGCTGACGCGCGAGCACGCCCTCGAAGAGCAGGCGCGCCCCGAGGTGGTGCTCTGGCACAAAAAGACCGTCGCGCTGCGCCCCGAGGCGGGCGTGCCCAAGCCCTTCCCCGCCCTGACCGAGATCTTTCGGCTCAACCTGCGGCAGTGGCTCGAGCACACCGACGACCCGAACCGCAAGTTTCTCTTCGCCGACCCGCGCGACGCGCGCATCTACTCGGCGACGGCGCGGCGCGTCTACAACATCAACGTCGTCTACCGCTTGACGCGCGGGGCCGAAGAGGCGCCCTGGCACCGCATTCGCGTCGTGGTCTCGCGCAAGGGCATCGAGCGCATCGACGACATTCGCTGAGCGCCGGGGCTGCGGGCCGGGCGGGGCGTCGTGTAGACTATCCGGCCCCCCTCCCCCGCCCGGAGCCCGCGCCATGCTACGCCCCCTCGCCGCCTCGCTCGCCGCCGGCCTGCTGCTCGCTTCGCCCGCCGAGGCCCTCGCCGACGGCCTCGCCCTGCCCTTCGGCGACGCGTGCTGGGGCGGCGCCCCCGACGCCGACGCCGACGGGCTCGACGACGACTGCGAGCAGGCGCTCGCCGTCGCCTTCCAGCCGCGGCTCTGGTTCGACTCGGGCGAGAGCGGCTTCGGCCGCCGGCCCTACTTCGCGGTCAAGAGCCAGAGCTTCGCCGCGCGCACCGTGCAGATCTTCTACCTCGACGCCTTCTACGACGACACCGGCGTCAGCACCGGGCACGACGGCGACCCCGAGTTTCAGCTCTTCGAGGTGCACCTCTCGGCCGGCAAATGGCTGCTCGACTGGGCCTACCTCTCGGCGCACCGAAAGAGCGTCTGCGATTCGTCCGACTGGTACGCGTTCGACCGGCTCGAGTACGACACCAGCTCTGACCCGCAGAACGCCTTCCGGGGCCGGCCGACGCTCTACGTCGCCGAAGACAAGCACGCGACGTACCCCGACCTCGGCGCCTGCGACGCCGGCTGCTTCTTTCAAGACTTCTGCAGCCGCACCACGGCCCAGCGCCTCGACACCTCGGCCGCCCCGCTCGCCTCGCGCAACGTGGGCTCGACGCAGGTGAAGCTGATCAACAAGGTCATCTTCCGCGAGCAGACCGAGTTTCTGCTCGACGACGTCGAGTTCAAGGGCTGGGACAACCAGTGGTACCGCTCGAACTCGCAGGGCTACCGGCGCCACCTCGACGACTTCGGCTTCTGAGCCCCGATGCCGGCCGCCCCGCGCCCGCCCGGCGCGCCCGGCCCCGCGCACGCCGCCGCCCGGCCCCGCGCGCGCCGCGCCGCGGGCCTGGGCGTCGCCGCCCTGCTCGCCGCCCTCGTGTACGCCGTCGGCCGCGATCGCGAAGGCCCGCCCCCCGGCCCCCGCGCGCCCGAAGGCCACGCCAACGAGGCGGCCGAGCCGGGCCCGCCCCCCGCCACGCCCGAGCCCGCCCGGGGCTCGCTCGCTGCCGCGCTCGGCGAAGAGCAGATCGCCCTCGACGCGGGCGTGATCATCGAGGCCGTCGAGCAAGAGCGCCCCTGGGCCTGCGCCGGCGCCTCCTTGAAGCTCTTCGCCCGCGTCGGGGGCGAGCGCGAGCCGGGGGCGCTCACCCGCTGGCTCTGGCAGGGCCCCTCGGGCGTCGAGCTCGAGCCGGGCCCGACGCTCTCGTGGCGCGCGCCGCAGGCGCCGGGCCGCTACCGGCTGCGCGTGCAAGTTTGCAACGATCTCGGCGGCCGGCGGGTCGGCATTCTGGCCGAGCGCGAGCACGCGATCGAGGTGCGGGCCTGCGGCGCGGCCGACGAAGCGGGCGGCCCCTTGCGCGTCCGCGTCGCGCGCTTGCCGGGCGGCGCCTTCCGCTTCGAAGCGTCGCACGAGGGCGGCGAGCCGCCCCTCGACTACACCTGGGACTTCGACGACGGCTCGCCTCGGACCGAGGCGGGGCCCAGCGTCGAGCACGCCTTCGAGACCGCCGGTCTCGGGCCCCACGAGGTCCGGGCCTTCGCGGTGCGCGTCGCGGCGCGCCCGGCCTCGGGCGGCCCGCCGCTCGAGGCGACGGCCTTCGCGGTCGTCCGGGGCCGGCCCGCGCCGCGCGACGCGCCGCCGGTCGAGCTCGACGTCGCGCGCTGGCGCCCGACGCCCGAGGGCGGCTTTCGCAGCCCCCTCGCCCTGCGCGCGCCGCCCGGCACCGCCATCACCTGGGAGAGGCTCGAGCGCGTCACCCAAAGCTGGGACGACCGCACCCGCAGCGTCACCCTGGCGCTCGACGAGGCGCTACGGATCGACGAGCGCTTCGAGGGCGGGGGCTTTCGGGGCGAGGCGATCGTCAGCGAGCGCGACTCGGGCCCGGAAGTAAAGCAAGTTCACGACTTTCTTTACGGCCGCGACGCCCGGGGCGCCGAGGTCGTCGTGTCGTGGACGCCCTTCAAGCGCGAGGCGCCCCCGGGCGGCGGGGGCGGCGGCCCGAGCGCGCCGGCGGGCGAAGGCGCGGTCGACTGAGCCCCGCGACCCCTTCCGATTCGGGGCCTTCCGAATCAGGCCCTTCGCTCGAGCTCTTCCGAATCAGGCCCTTCGCCCGAGCTCTTCCGAGCAGACATCGCAACGAGCGCTGTCCGAGAGGCTGGCACGCGCATTGCTCGACTATCGAGCGTGCTACGAAGGCGAGGTTCGCCTTTCGCCCCAACGAAGGAGTGATCTCATGAGCAACGAGAGCAACCGCGACGAAGGCGCCGCCCGCGAGCTTGGGGGCAAGATCAAGAAGGGCATCGGCAACCTCCTCGGCGACGACAAGATGGCGGCCGAGGGCAAGCTGCGAGAGGTCGAGGGGGCGACCCAAAAAGAAGAGGCCAAGGCGGCCGAGCGCGACAAGGGCGAGATGCAGGCGCTGGGCGGGGCGATCAAGAACCGGGTGGGCCAGATTCTCGGCAATGACAAGATGGCGGCCGAGGGCAAGGTGAAAGAGCTCGAGGGCGAGCAGCGGCAAAAGCGCAACCGCTGAGCGTGGCGGGCGTGCGGGGGGGCGCCCGCGCGCCGCGCCCTTGACGGCCGGGGGGCGCGCCTGCGATAAGGTTGCTCAAAGCAACCAATCGGGTGCGCCATGAAACCAACGCCCTTCGACCCCCTCCCCGAGGTCGCCCCCCTGCGCCACGCCTCGCGCGAGGTCGTGCGCGCGCTCGGCCTGCTCGGCGACTGCCTGCCCGAGTTCGGCCTGACCCCGTCGCAGGCGCACGCGCTCATCGAGCTCGAGCGGGGGGGCGAGCTGACCTCGGGCGAGCTCGCCGAGCGCTTGCGGCTCGACAAGTCGACGGCGAGCCGCCTTTCCGCCCAGCTCGCCGAGCGGGGCTACGTCGCCGCCTCGGGCGCGGGCGCCGACCGGCGGCGCAAGCCGCTGCGCCTGACGGCCAAGGGGCGCGCGCGGGTCGCGGCGGTGCACGCGCGGGCCGACCGGCAGGTGCACGAGGCGCTCTCGCTGCTCGACGAGGCCGACCGGCGCCGGGTGGTCGAGGGCATGGCGCTCTACGCGCGGGCGCTCGCGCGGCTCGAGCGGCGGCGCGGCTACGAGGTGCGGCCCCTCGCGCGGCGCGACGACCCGGCCGTCGCGGCGATCATCCGCGCGGTGATGACCGAGTTCGGCGCGTCGGGGCCGGGCTTCGCGATCCACGACCCCGAGGTCGACGCGATGTACGACGCGTACCGGCCGCCGCGCGCGGGCTACCTCGTCATCGAGCGCGAGGGGCGCGTGGTGGGCGGCGGCGGCTTCGGGCCGCTCGCGGGCGGCGACGCGGGCGTGTGCGAGCTGCGCAAGATGTACTTTCTGCCCGAGACGCGCGGGCTCGGCCTCGGTCGGCTCCTGCTCGATCGCGTGCAGCAGGCCGCCCGCGAGGCCGGCTACCACACGATGTACCTCGAGACGCTCGGCACGATGCGGCGGGCGCGGCAGCTCTACGAGGCGGCGCGGTTCCGCAAGCTGAGCGGCCCGATGGGCTCGACCGGGCACTTCGGCTGCGACGCCTGGTACGCGAAGGCCCTGCGCGAAGAGGCGCCTCCCTTGAACGAGGCGGGCGCGGGCGGGGCATGCGCGGGCGGGGCGGGCGCGACCCCCGGCGAGGCGCGTGCAGGCGAGGCGGGCGCGACCCCCGGCGAGGCGCGTGCGGGCGGGGCGAGCGCGGCGCCAGGCGAGGCGCGCGCGGGCGCGGCGGGCGCGACCCCCGGCGAGGCGCGTGCGGACGAGGCGCCGGCCGGCTGAGCGCGGGGCCCGTCAGGCCTCGGCCGCGCGCCCGCGGCGGGCGCGCAGCGAGGGGGCGAGGGCGAGGGCGCCGAGCAGCGCGCACGCGAGGAAGGCGTAGAAGACGGCGGGCCAGCCGAAGCGGCGGCTGACGCCGACGAGCAAAAAGCCCTGCAGCACCGCGCCGGCCGAGCCGACGCCGTTGACGAGGCCGACGGCGGTGCCCGCGGCGTGGCGCCCGCCGAGCTCCTGCGCGGCGGCGCCCGAGAGCAGGGCGTCGGGGCCGAAGAGCAGGAAGCCGACGAGCGCCATCAGGCCGAAGTTGAAGGCGGGGCCGCGCGCGGCGAGCGCCTGGTAGAGGCCGAGCGCGAGGGCGAGGCCCGCGAGGCCGAGCGCCGCCCAGGCCGGGCGCGAGAGCGCGGGGAAGCGGTCGGACAGCACGCCGAAGGCGATCGCGCCGGCCACGCCCCCGATCTCGAACGAGGTCGAATAGTAGCCCGCCGAGCCCTCGGGGTAGCCGAGCACGCGAAAGAGGTAATAGGGCAGCCAGAAGAGAATGCCGTAGCGAATCAGCTTGATGCAGAAGTAGCTCGCGCCGTAGCTCCAGACGCGGGGCGAGCGCACGAGCGCCCGGCGCGCCGCCCGCCGCTCGTCGCCGGCCGGGGCGGCCTCGGCCGGGGCGCGCGGCACGCCGGGCCGCGCGGGGCCCGCCGCCGCGCCTTCGCCGCGCGCGGGGGCGCCGGGAAGGGAGAGCGCGACGACGGCCGCGAGCAGGGCGAGCCAGAGCGCGGGCACGACGAAGACGGCGCGCCAGCCGCGGTGCGTGAGCAGGTACGACGCGAGCGCCGTCGCCACGACGCCCCCGACCTGGTAGCAGGTGGCCCAGATGCCCATCACGCGCCCCCGGCTCGCCGGCGGCGTCCAGTCGGCCATGGCCTTGTTGGTGCCCGGCCAGCCGGTCGATTGGGCGAAGCCGTTGAGCAGGAAGGCCAACAGAAAGGGCCCGACGGCCGACGCGAGGCCGAAGCTCGCGCAGGCCCCGGCCGAGACCAAGAGCCCGGCCGAGAGCAGGCGCCGCGCCCCGACCCGGTCGCCCAGCATGCCGCTCGCCGGCAGGCCCAGGGCGTAAGCGACCAGAAAGGCGCTGTCGATGAGCGCGAGCGCGCTCTCATCGATGCCTTGCGTCATGACGAGGCGGGTCTTGACGACGCTCAACCCTTTGCGCCCGAGGTAGTACGACGCATACGTAACCCAGGTGAGGGCGAAGACGCGTGCGCGCAGCCAAAAGACGCGCTCGCTCTCGTCGGGGCTCGGGGGGGGCGGCGTCATGCGCGACGGAGCCTACAGCGCTTCGCCCGGGCGTTGCCGTCGAGGCCGAGCGGGCGCCTCGCGGGCCGTGAAAACCAAGGCGAAAAGGCTTGCTCGGCGCGCGGGCGGGGGCGGGGGCGCGAGGGGCCATAGAGATTGTTACTTTTTTGCCCTCCCCTGGTACCCAACCGAGCGAGAGCAAAGGACACCGGCTGGGCCCTGAAGAAGAGCCCCCGTGGCGTTGTTGACACGATGGCGGGGCGGCCATCGACGGGGGCGAGCCAATTTGTCACGCCCCGGAGCCCGAACCTCGGGCGCGCGGCCCGGAAAAAAACCATGCGTAGGCCAAACTCGTCTGGGCATGGGCCCTGCAAAAAGGCAGGGCGAACCGGGGCCGCATCGGACGCGAAGCGCGGGCGGCTCCTTTCTTAGAGGGGGTCGGCATGCGCGGCGCGTTCGCTCCGGCGCACGCCTTGGGCCTTGCTCGGAGGAGATTGAGGGCGATGAAAAGGCTCGACGGAGTGAAGGTGGCGATCGTGGCGACGGACGGCTTCGAGCAGTCGGAGCTCGTCGAGCCGCGCAAGGCGCTCGAGGCGGCCGGGGCGCAGGTCGAGATCGTGTCGCCGAAGGCCGGCAAGATCCGCGCTTGGAAGGGCGACGACTGGGGCGACGAGGTCGAGGTCGACCGGCCGATCGAGCGGGCGCGCCCCGACGACTACGACGCGCTCGTGCTGCCCGGCGGCGTGCTGAGCCCCGACAAGCTGCGGGCCGACGCGAAGGTGGTCGCCTTCGTGCGCGCGTTCTCGAACGCCGGCAAGCCCGTCGGCGCCATCTGCCACGGCCCCGTGACGCTCGTCGAGACGGGCGCGCTGCGGGGCCACCTGGTGACCTCGTACCCGTCGATCAAGACCGATCTCATCAACGCCGGCGCTTCGTGGGTCGACGAAGAGGTGGTGGTCGACCGGGGCCTCATCACCAGCCGGCGGCCCGACGATCTGCCCGCGTTCAACCGAAAGCTCGTCGAGCAGTTCTCTCAGCGCGCGCGGCACCGCCTGCGCGACGGGGCCTCGGCGCGCAGCGATCAGGCTTGAACGATCGCCCCGGGGGGTGAGGCCTTCCCCCCCCCCGAGCGCGGCGCGGTTGTGTCGCGGCGGCAGCGGGCCCATCGTAGCCGCCATGACGGCCGCGCCCGACCCCCTGCCCGAACTCGTCCGCAACGTCCACCCCCGCGTCGTCGAGCGGCGGCGCGACTTTCACCGCCACCCCGAGCTCGCCTACCAAGAGGTGCGCACGAGCGCCGCGGTGCGCGAGTGGTGCGAGGCGCTCGGCCTCGAGACCCGGACGGGCGTGGGCAAGACCGGCGTCATCGCCACGCTGCGGGGGTCGAAGCCCGGCCGGCGGGTGGCGCTGCGGGCCGACATGGACGCGCTGCCCATCCAGGAGGCGAACGCGTGCGAGTACGCGAGCGAGCGGCCGGGGGTGATGCACGCCTGCGGGCACGACGCGCACACGGCGATGCTGCTCGGGGTCGCGAGCGTGCTCTGCGCGGCGCGCGAGCGGGTGGCGGGCGAGGTGCGCTTTCTCTTCCAGCCCGCCGAGGAGGGCCAGGGCGGCGCGGTGCCGCTCATCGAGGCGGGCGCGCTCGAGGGGGTCGATCTCGTGCTGGGCCAGCACATGGGGCCCGAGCACCCGACCGGCACGATCGCGCTCTCGTACGGCCCGGCGATGGCGGCGGCCGACTTCTTCACGCTGAAGGTGATCGGCAAGGGCGGCCACGGCGCCTACCCGCACCTAACGGTGGACCCGGTGCCCGTCGCCGCGCAGCTCGTGCTGGCGCTGCAAACGATCGTCGCGCGCGCGGTCGACCCGCTGGCGGCGGCGGTGCTGAGCATCGGCACCATCCGGGGGGGCTTCCGCGACAACGTGATCGCGCCCGAGGTCGAGCTCGCGGGCACGGTGCGCACGCTCGACCCGGCGCTCCGGCGCGAGATCCCCGAGAGAATCGAGCGGATCGCGCGGGGGGTGACGGCGGCGCACGGCGCGCGCCACGAGCTCGAGTACCAGCTGCAGTACCCGCCGCTCATCAACCACGATCCGGCGACGCGGCTGGTCGAGCGGGTGGGCCGCGAGCTGCTCGGCGAGGGGGGCGTCAAGGTGATCGCCCCCTCGATGGGCGGCGAAGACTTCGCCTTCTACCTCGAGAAGGTGCCGGGCTGCTTCTACTGGCTCGGCTGCCGCCCGCCGGGGCGCGCCGAAGCGGCGAACCTGCACAGCCCGACGTTCGACGTCGACGAGGCCGCGCTCGCGCACGGCGTGCACGTGATGGCCCGGGCGGCGCTCAGCTTTCTCGAGGGCGGCGCGCCCTGAGCGGCGGGGCGGCCCGGCGGCCGCCCTCAGCCCGCCGCGACGAAGCGGTCGACGAGCGCGCGCTTGTCGATCTTGCCCGGCCCCGTCTTCGGCAGCTCGTCGACGAAGACGACCGACTTCGGCACCTTGTACTTCGCGAGCCGCTCGCGCAGAAAGGCGATGAGCTCGGCCTCGGCGAGCGCCTGGCCGGGCTTGACGGCCACGACGGCGAGCCCGACCTCGCCCCAGGTCTCGTCGGGCTTGCCGACGAGCGCGGCCTCGGCGACGGCGGGGTGCGCGTGCATGGCGCTCTCGACCTCGGCGGGGTAGACGTTCTCGCCGCCCGAGATGATCATGTCTTTGAGGCGCCCGACGATGCTGTAGTAGCCCTCGTCGTCGCGCGTCGCGAGGTCGCCGGTGTGCAGCCACCCGTCGCGAAGGGCGGCGGCGGTGGCGGCGGGGTCGTTCCAGTAGCCGGGGGTGACGTGGGGGCCGCGCACGACGAGCTCGCCCGGAACGCCCGGCGGGCACTCGGCCCCGGCGGCGTCGACGATCTTGACGTCGACGTGAAAGACCGGCTTGCCCACCGCGCCGGGCTTGCGCCGCACGTCGCCCGGCGGCAGCCAGAACGTGTTCGGCCCCGCCTCGGTCAGGCCGTAGCCGGTCTTGAAGTCGACGCCCTTGTCCCAGAACTTCTCGAACACCGGCCGCGGGCAGGGCGCGCCGCCGCTGATCACGATCTTCAGGCGCGAGAAGTCGGCCTTCGCCCAGCCCGGGTGCTCTTGCATCATCACGAACATGGTCGGCACGCCGAAGAAGACCGTGACGCCGCCCCGCGCGATGAGCTCGAAGGTCTGCGCGACGTCGAAGCCCTTGCACACGACGCTCGCGCCGCCGGCGTGCACCAGCGGCAGCGTGAAGACGTTGAGCCCGCCGGTGTGAAAGAGCGGCGCGTTCAAGAGCGCCACGTCGCCCGCGCCGAGGCCCCAGCTCGTCACGGTGTTGACGCTGTTCCACGTCATGTTGAGGTGCGTCAAGATGGCGCCCTTCGGCAGGCCCGTCGTGCCGCCCGTGTAGCAGATGACCCAGGGCGCGTCGGGCCCGAGCTCGGGCCGCGGACCGAACGCGTCGGCCTCGCGCTCGCGCGCCGAGAAGGGCACGTCGCCCGGCTCGGCGACCCGCCCGAGCGGCACGAAGTGCGCGACGCTCGGCACCCGCCCGCGCAGCGCCGACACGCCGGGGGCGAACTCGTCCGAATAGACGAGCACCCGGGGCGCGGCGTCGTTGACGAGCTGCTCGAGCTCGCGCGGGGTCAGCCGCCAGTTCAGGTTCTGCAAGACCGCGCCCGCCTTGGCGCAGGCCATCCACACGTCGAGGTACTCGACGCAGTTGCCCGCGTAGACCGCCACCCGGTCGCCCGCCCCGACGCCGAGCGAGCGCAAGAGGTTCGCCGTGCGGTTGGCCGCCACGTCCCACTCGGCGTACGTCACGCGGCGGCCCGAGGCCGCGTCGACGAGGGCGACCCGCTCGGGCGACAGGCTCGCGCGCCGGCCGAGAAAGTCGGTAATGAAGAACGATTTTTGTGGTTCCATCGCAATACTCGTGCGCCCCCGCAAGGCCCGAAGCTCTTATACCATCCGTTCTTGCTCGGACCCGAAATCGGCAGGGCACGGCTGCCCCCGACTCAAGTCGGGGGCAGAGAACGCCCGGTCGTGCCGCGCGACATCGAGAACGATTCGGCGAGCCAAGCCCGCCCCCTCGCCGGGGGCCGGGCTCCCGCGGGCTGCGGCCCCCGGGCGAGCCGGGGAAGCCAGCTCGCTCCGCGGGAGCCCTGCCTGCGGCAGGGCTTTGCGCGCCGTTTCCGCGGGCGTTCGCTGCCCCCGGCTTCAGCCGGGGGCGGCCCGCCGGCCTCGTTTTGAAACACCCTCTCCCGTCAGGGGCGGCGCCGCTTCCAGGCCGCATCAAGCAGGGTTGGTATTATAGTCGGCCTGCGCCCCCGCGGGGCAAGCGGCCGAGCGCCGCGAGCACCTCGTCGCGGTTGCCCGAGAGCAGCTCGTAGGGCGCCGACGCGTCGATGACGCCGGCCGCGGCGATCTCGCCGACGGCGAGCGCGGCATTGCGGAACTGCACGCCGGCGCCGCCCCCGCCCACCTTCAGGCGGCCGCCCAGCTTCAGATCGAGCACGAAGACGCTGCGGCCCGACGGCCGCGGGCTCGACATGTCGACGAGCACGAAGTCGCCGCAGAAGCGCGCCTGGTGCGTGCGGTAAACCCAGAAGTTGCCCCGCCGGCGCAAGAGCTCTTTGGCGAAGCGCGCCTCGTCGTTGTTGATGGCGAAGTTCTCGGCCAACTGCCACGCGATCGCGTGCGAGACCCCGAGCCGGCGCATCAAGAGCGAGAAGATGCTCACCCCCCGAAAGAGCACGGGGCCTGGCAGGCGGAGGGCGGTCGGGCACTTCATCGTGGCGGGCGCCCTCTCGGAGCGGCCCGCGCCGCGGCCGGGCGATGGCGCGAACGATAACCACGCCCCGGGGCCGGTCAACGGCCCAGCGAGTCGGCGAGCTCGGCGAAGTTGTCGGCGTAGTCGTAAATCTGCAGCCCGACGACGGCCTCGCCGCCGGCGGGCGTCGGCTCGAACGTCAAGAAGGTGCCGATGCTATCGAGCACGGTCGGGTCGTCGAAGACGAGGCGCGGGCCGGTGGGCGCGAGCTGAAAGTCGCCGCCGGCGGCCGGCCGGACGAGCGCGAGCGGCTCGTAGGGCCCGGGCTGCACCGCCGCGACGTCGACCGAGGCCCAGCCGCCCTTCGTGTTGATGAGGAACTCGGCATCGCCGACGGCCGCCCCGGTCGCGCCGTCGTAGAGCAGCGTCACGAGCATCAGATCGCGCTCGTCCGCGTCGGGGCGCACGTAGAGCAGCGGCACCTCGAGCTTGAGCAGCCCGCTGCCCACGCGGCTGACCGCGTGCAGCGCCGGCGCCTTCGTCGTGCCGTCGGTCAAGAGCACGAAGTTGCCGTCCCAGACGCCCTTGACCTCGCTCTCGCTGACGTCGGCCTCGAGCGCGCCGAGGTAGACGAAGTCGCCGGTCCCCTCGTCGCGCAGGCCGTAGAGCAGCGTGGCCTCGGTCACCAGCTTGTAGACCGAGGGCGCGAGCGGCGCCCGCACCTCCATCTCGTTGCCCTCGATCGGGGCGATCGAGAGCGCCGCGCCCTCGGCGAAGGCCGGGCGCACCTGCACCTGCCCGGCGCTCGCCCCGTACGACTTGAGCCAGCCGCGCCAGCCCTCGGCCGCCGCGAGCCCGTCGTAGCTCGGCGTGTAGTACCCCGGCCGCGGCAGGTAGATCGCGAGGCCCGTCGCGCCCTCGTACGCCCGCCCGATCACCGTGTCGACGACGACCCCGGCGACCGCCTTCGCGACGTCGGACGCCTCGCCGCCGAAGCCCATCGCCGCGACGCCGCCGAGGTTCTGGGCGAAGTGCCCGAGGTCGACCAGGTGCGTCGAGGCCCGCCGGTCGAGCGTGTCGCTGAAGCGCACCGAGCGCTGAAATTGCGCCCCGACGATGGGCCCGGCCGCCGTCAGGTCAGACCCTCCGAGCTTGCCCGCCAGGCGCCCGACCGCCGCGTCGAGCTCGCCCGCCTTGCCGAGATCGTAGAGCGAGAGCGTGATCTTGTCGGCCGTGCCGCGCTCTTCTGAATACGCGCGGAAGGTCGACAAGAGGTGCCGGCCCAGATCGACCGGCGAAGTCTCGGGCGCCTCGACCAGCTTCGCGAAGGCGCGGTAATCCTGGCCGTGGCCCGGCACCACCTCTTCGGACGCGACCAGGTAGTCGGCGTAGGGCTTGAGCGTCGAGACCGTCTCCCAGCTGCCCATCAGGCAGGCGTCGAAGACCACCAGGTCGAGCTTCGGCCGCCCCGCCGCCCCGAGGCCCTGCGCGAGCGCGCCGCGCACGCCCTCGAGGCTCATGTGCTTACCGCTCTGATCGTCGCCCGCGAAGTAGTTCAGGTTGCCGTGGTTCGAGAGCACCACCGCCACCCGCTCGCGCGGCCCCTCGGCGAGCCCCCACGCGACGAAGTCCGCGAGCGCCTCGGCCGAACCGCTGTCGATCTCGCCGAGGTCGGCCACCTCGCGCAGCCGGCCGCCCTCGAGCGCCAGGCGCTTGGCGCCCTTCCAGTCGCCCAGGCCGCCGACGTCGCCCTCGAGAAAGCCCTCGGCCCGGTCGGCCTGCACCAGAAAGGTCACCCCCTCGCTCGAGCCCGCCTGCGCGAACTCGAGCACGTCCTCCATCATGTCACCTTCCAGGTTGTTGTCGGCCGCCGCGTAGAGCAGCACCGTCCAGCCCGGCTTCTTCGCCGCGCCCCCGCCCGCACCCGACGCGCCCGACGCGCCCGACGCGCCCGCGCCGCCGCCCGCGCCCGATGCGTCGTCGGCCCCCTCGTCCGAATCATCCGAACAGCCCGCAAGCGCCGCCACCACCAAGGCCCAACCGACAAGCGTGTGAAGTCGCATGGCTCTGCTCTCCGTTGCGGCCCCCGGCGCACGCCCGCGAAAGGCGAGCGGGCGCGCCCCCCGGCCGGCCTGGGCGGGGGCGAGGGCTCCGAGCCTCGAAGTACCCGCCCGCCCCGGCCCCGACCACGAAGAGGTTCGGAAAGTTTCTTAAAGTGGAGCCTCTTTGGGCTGTCTTGAGGCCCAGAAGATACAAACAGTCTTGACTGACTGTTTCTGCGGGGGTAGGCCGTCGAGGGTCATGAGCCCGGTCGTGGCGTTGCGACGAACCCAGCAAGAGCGGCGCGAAGAGACGCGCCGGGCGCTGCTCGACGCGGCCGTCGCGAGCCTGCTCGAGGTCGGCTACGCGCGCACGACGACGCTCGAGGTGCAAAAGCGCGCGGGCGTCTCGCGCGGGGCGCTCTTGCACCACTTTCCGTCGAAGGCGCAGCTGCTCGCGGCGGCGATCGAGCACGTGGTGCGCATACGGGGGGCCGAGCTCGAGCGGCGCCTTGCGGCGATGCCGGCGGGCGGGGCGCGGGCGGGCGCGGCGCTCGATCTTTTGTGGGACGTGTACGCCGACCCGCACATCCAGGTCTCGATCGAGCTCTGGGCGGCCGCGCGCACCGACGCCGAGCTGCACGGGGCGCTCATCGGGCAAGAGCGGGCCTTCGGGCGCACGATGCGCTCGATCTGCCGGCAGATCTTCGGCGACGAGACGGTGGCGAGGCCGGGCTTCGACGAGGCGGTCGACGTGACGCTGCAGCTCTTGCGGGGCGCGGCGCTCACCTCGATCATGCGGCCCGACGCGAACCGGTTCGCGCGGCTGCGCGAGGTCTGGGGGTTGGTGTTGTCGCGCTGGCTGGGCCCCGCGGGGGCGCCGGCGCCGAGTACGGAGGGCGACGAAGATGGCGAACGAACTTCGATTTGACGGCCGCGTCGCGGTCATCACCGGCGCGGGCGGCGGCCTCGGGCGGGCCTACGCGCTCTTGCTCGCCGCGCGCGGCGCGCGCGTCGTGGTCAACGATCTCGGCGGCGCGTTCAAGGGCGGCGGCGCCTCGAGCGAGGCGGCCGACAAGGTCGTCGCCGAGATCAAGGCGGCCGGGGGCACCGCCGTCGCGAACTACGACTCGGTCGAGCAGGGCGACAAGATCGTGCAGACCGCGCTCGACTCGTTCGGCCAGCTCGACATCATCGTCAACAACGCCGGCATCTTGCGCGACGTCACCTTCCAGAAGATGACGCACGACGACTGGGACATGATCCGCCGCGTCCACCTCGACGGCGCCTTCAAGGTCACCCACGCCGCCTGGCCGCACCTGCGCGACCGCAAGTACGGCCGCATCATCAACACCTCGTCGGCCGCCGGCATCTACGGCAACTTCGGCCAGGTCAACTACGCGACGGCCAAGCTCGGCCTCGTCGGCTTCACCTACGCCCTCGCGCTCGAGGGCAAGAAGAACAACGTGCATGTCAACGCCATCGCGCCCATCGCCGGCTCGCGCATGACCGAGACGGTGCTGCCGCCCGACCTGCTCGAGGCGCTCAAGCCCGAGTACGTCGCCTCGCTCGTCGCCTGGCTCTGCCACGAAGACTGCGACGAGACCGGCGGGCTCTTCGAGGTCGGCGGCGGCTACTACGCCAAGCTGCGCCGCGAGCGCGCCCGCGGCAAGACCTTCCGGCTCGGCAAGCCCGTCAGCCCCGAGGCCCTGCGCGCCGCCTGGGGCGAGGTCACCTCGTTCGAGCGGGCCGAGCACCCCGACTCGATCAACGCCTCGATGGAGCCGGTGCTCTCCAACGTCTCGGCCGGCCCCGGCAAGGGCGGCAACGAGTTCATCGACGTCGATCAGGCCCTCGGCTACGAGTACCCCGAGGTGCGCACGAGCTACGACGAGCGCGACCTCGCGCTCTACGCGCTCGCCGTCGGCGCCGCCAAAGACCCGCTCGACCAGGCCGGCCTCGGCCTCGTCTACGAGCGGCACGGCGAGGGCTTCAAGCCCCTGCCGACCTACGCCGTCGTGCCCGCCCTCGCCGCCGTCTTCAAGCTCGCCGAAGAGGGCAAGAGCGCCCCGGGCCTCAACTTCGGCTTCGACCGCATTCTGCACGGCGAGCAGGCGCTCGAGATTCTCGCCCCCCTGCCCCCCAAGGCCAAGCTCTCGCACCGCGCCCGCGTCAAGGCCATCTACGACAAGGGCAAGCACGCCCTGGTCGTCACCGAGATTCGAACCTTCGACGACGCGGGCCGCGAGCTCGCCCGCAACGAGACCACCACCTTCATTCGCGGCGCCGGCGGCTGGGGCGGCGAGCGCGGCCCTTCGAACGAGGGCCCCGGCGTGCCCGAGCGCGCCCCCGACCAGACCCGCGAAGATCAGACCGCCCCCAACCAGGCCCTGCTCTACCGCCTGACCGGCGACTGGAACCCCCTCCACGCCGACCCCGGCTTCGCCCAGGGCTTCGGCTTCGAGCGGCCCATCTTGCACGGGCTCTGCACCTACGGCTTCGCCGGCCGACACCTCGTCGAGGCCTTCGCCCCGAAGCGCGACCCGCGCTATTTGAAGTCGATGCGCGCGCGCTTCGCCGACAGCGTCTTCCCCGGCGAGACCCTCGTCACCGAAATGTGGAAAGACGGCGAGACCGGCGTGCGCTTTCAGGTGCGCGCCAAAGAGCGCAACAAGATCGTGCTCTCGGGCGGGCACGCCGAGTTCTTCCGCGAGCTGCCCAAAGAGGCCCCCAAGCCCGCCGCCGCGCCCGCCCAGGGCCCCGCCGCCGCGCCGGGCAAGCCCACCAGCGCCGGCGTGTTCGCCGCCATCGGCCAGCACGTCGCCGCGCACCCCGAGCTCGCGGCGAAGATCAAGAAGGTGTTCCAGTTCCGGCTGAGCGACCCCGATAGCGTGTGGACATTGGACCTGCAATCGAACTCGGTCGCCGCGGGCGAGACCGCCGCCGCCCAGTGCACCCTCGCCATGACCGACGCCGACTTCGTGGCGATGGCCTCGGGGCAGGCCGACGCGATGAAGCTCTTCTCGACCGGCAAGCTCAAGATTTCGGGCGACGTCATGGCCTCGCAGAAGCTCGGCTTCTTGAAAGACGTCGACCTCAAGTC
The DNA here is from genome assembly GCA_035762175.1 of Polyangiaceae bacterium. Classification (GTDB taxonomy): domain Bacteria; phylum Myxococcota_A; class Polyangia; order Polyangiales; family Polyangiaceae; genus DASTPP01. The sequence goes on from DASTPP010000171.1 coordinate 131,159, forward strand.
GGCCTCGGCGCCGGCCGCGGCCCCCGCCCCCGCCGCCGCAGCGGGCGGGCCCTCGAGCGCGGGCATCTTCGCCGCCATCGGCAAGCACGTGGCGTCGAAGCCCGAGATCGCCGCCAAGGTGAAGAAGGTGTTCCAGTTCCGGCTGAGCGGGCCCGACAGCGTGTGGACGCTGAACCTCCAAGACGCCCCGGGCTCGGTCGCCGAGGGCGAGACGGCGCCCGCGCAGTGCACGCTCTCGATGAGCGACGCCGACTTCGTGGCGATGGCCTCGGGGCAGGCCGACGCGATGAAGCTCTTCTCGACCGGCAAGCTCAAGATTTCGGGCGACGTCATGGCCTCGCAGAAGCTCGGCTTCTTGAAAGACGTCGACGTGAAGTCGGCCGCGAGCGCCCCGGCCCCCGCCGCCGCGCCGAAGGCCGCGGCCGCCGCGCCCAAGGCGGCCGCCGAGCCCGCGGCGCCCAAGGTCTTCGCCGCGCTCGCCAAGCGCCTGGCCGAGGCGCCCGCGCTCGCCCGCGAGCTCGACGCGCTCGTGCAGATCAAGGTGGCCGAGCCCGACGCCCGCTGGGTCATCGACGCCCGGAAGGCGCCCGCCACGGTCGCCGAGGGCGAGTCGAACGACGCCGTCGCCACCGTCACGCTGCGCGACGAAGATCTCGCCGAGCTCGCCCGCGGCGCCTCGGCCCAGACGCTCTACCAACGCGGCCGGCTGCGGGTCGACGGCGACGTCCGGGTCGCCCACCGCCTCGGCCTCTTCAAGGGCCTCATCTGAGCCCGCCCGACGCCCCGGGGCCGAGCGCCGGCCCCCGGGGCGCCCCTCGCGTTCGCACCATCGGTTCGCACAGTCTCTCGGAGGTTTCCCATGGGTCGCAGGGTCAACGTCATCGGCGTCGGCATGGTCAAGTTCGCCAAGCCGGGCGCGAGCGACGATTACAACGTGATGGCGGGCAACGCCGCGCGCGCGGCGCTCGCCGACGCCGGCGTCGAGTACAAAGACGTCGAGCAGGCGTACGTCGGCTACGTCTACGGCGACAGCACCTGCGGCCAGAAGGCGGTCTACGGCCTCGGGCTGACGGGCATCCCCGTGTTCAACGTCAACAACAACTGCTCGACCGGCTCGACCGCGCTCATGCTGGCGCGCCAGGCGGTCGAGGGCGGCCTCGTCGAGTGCGCCCTCGCCCTCGGCTTCGAGCAGATGGAGAAGGGCGCCCTCTCGTCGAAATGGACGGACCGCCCCGACCCGCTCGAGCAGCACGTCGGCGTCATGAACGACGTGCAAGGCTTCGCCCAGGCCCCGGGCGCCGCCCAGCTCTTCGGCGGCGCCGGCCGCGAATACAGGTGGAAGCACGGCACCAAGCGCGAGACCTTCGCGAAGATTCAAGAGAAGGCGCGCAAGCACGCCTCGCAGAACCCTTACGCGCTCTTCCGCGAGCTGCTCACGGTCGAAGAGGTGCTCGCCTCGCCCGAGGTCTTCGACCCGCTCACCCGCTACCAGTGCTGCCCGCCCACCTGCGGCGCCGCGGCCGCGATCGTCTGCTCGGACGACTTCGCCAAGAAGAAGGGCATCGCCAACCCGGTCTACATCGCCGCGCAGGCCATGACGACCGACTACGCCTCGAGCTTCGAAGAGAAGTCGATGATCAAGGCCGTCGGCTACGACATGGCCCGCGAGGGCGCCAAGAAGGTCTACGAGCAGGCCGGCATCGGCCCCGAAGACGTCGACGTCGTCGAGCTGCACGACTGCTTCACCGCCAACGAGCTACTTACCTACGAGGCCCTCGGCCTGTGCAAGGAGGGCGAGGCCGAAAAGTTCATCTGGGACGGCGACAACACCTACGGCGGCAAGTACGTCACCAACCCCTCGGGCGGCCTGCTCTCGAAGGGCCACCCCCTCGGCGCCACCGGCCTCGCCCAGTGCACCGAGCTCGTCTGGCACCTGCGCGGCCAGGCCGAGCAGCGCCAGGTCAAGGGCGCCAAGGTCGCCCTGCAACACAACCTCGGCCTCGGCGGTGCCTGCGTCATCACGATGTACCGGCAGGCCTGAGCCGCGCCGCCGCGCCCGTGCGGTAAGGGCGCTTTCCGCCCGCCTTCCCGCGCCGGGGGGCGGGCTTTGTCGCGCCCCGGGTTCGATAGAGGCGCCCCGGGCAAGGCCGACGGGGCTGCTCGCGCCCCGGCGGCGTTGGCGGTAGGTTAAGCGCCATGGCTCTTTCCGGCCCCGTCGCGCGCATGTCGCACGCCGAGTACCTCGAGCAGGAAGAGCGTAGCGAGACGCGGCACGAGTTCTTGCGCGGCGAGGTGTACGCGATGTCCGGCGGCACGCCCGCGCACAGCGCGCTCGCTGCGGTGCTCATCGCCGAGCTAAGTGCGGCCTTGCGAGGCAAGCCCTGCCGCGTATTTACGTCTGACCTGCGCGTGCACATCCCGGGCACGGGCCTGACGACTTACCCCGATCTGAGCGTGGTCTGCGGCGGCCTCGAAACGCACCCCGAAGACCCGAACGCGGTGACCAACCCCCTCGTGCTCGTCGAAGTGCTCTCTGATTCGAGCGAGGCCTACGACCGCGGCCCCAAGGCGGCGCACTACCGCAAGCTCGCGTCGCTGCGCGAATACTTGCTCGTGTCGCAGCGCGAGCCGCGCCTCGAGCTCTTTCGGCGCAACGAGCGCGGCATCTGGGAGCTGTACGAGGCCGGCGCCGGCGAGGCCATCGAGCTCGCCTCGCTCGGCGTGAAGCTCTCGGTCGACACCGTCTACCACGACCCCTTCGCGCCGGCCGGTGCGGCCGCGCGCCAGGGCTGAGCTAAGCCCCTCACACCGCCCCCGCGCTCCCTCAGGGGTGGCCTGCAAGCCTCTGGCGATGCCCCCTCGCCGCCCCCATTGCGGCGGCCCGTTGCCAAGGCGCATGGCACTGAGGCATTTCTGCCACGAGACGCGCCTTGCCGCAGCGCGCCCGGGCGGCCCCGGCGGCCGGCGCGAGCCTGCGCGGTCGCGACGAAGAAGCGACGGTCACGGGGCGGCGAGCGCGTGACGAGCCTACGACGCGGCTGCGACGGGCCCGCGAAGAAGCTGCGCTGAGCTTGCGACGAGGCGTCGGCGCGAGCGCGGCATCGACCGTGCATGGCGTTCAGACATCAACTGAACATCAACCAGCCCCGGGGTGGCTTCGATCGCACGAAGCGCCCCGAGAACGAAAAAGGAGAACCCCCATGGTTGCTCAAGTTCTACGCTTCGTCGGTGCCCGCGCGCTCGAAAAGCGCCTGCTCGGTAAGCAAGCGACCGGCTGGGCCCGCTACGGCCGCCTCGGCCTGCCCATCGGCGGCCTGCCGATGGCTGCGTACCTCGCGTGGACGAACCGCGAGCGCATCGCCTCGGCGTACCGCTGGGCGCGCGATCAGGTCACCCACCGCTCCTCGACGCCGGTCTCGGCCGGCGTGTAGGCCTGAGGCGCGAGGCCCGCGCCGCGACCGCCCGCCGGGTTGAGCACCGGGCGAGGCGGGCCGCGGCGCACCGGGCGAGGTGGGGCGCGGCGCACCGTGCTAGGCGGGCCGCGGCCCGGGGCGTGCATGGCGCGTCAGCGACGCCATGCCGAAACGAACCCGCGTTCTCACGTTGATCTTGGCCGGCGGTACCGGCGGGCGCCTCGAGGTGCTCGCCGAAGAGCGGTCCAAGCCGGCCATGCCTTTCGGCGGCTCGTACCGCCTCATCGACTTTGCGCTCAGTAACTGCGCGCACAGCGGCCTCGACGACGTCTGGATCATCGAGCAATACCAGCCGCATTCGCTCAACGAGCACCTCGCCGGCGGGCGCCCCTGGGACCTCGACCGTACCTACGGCGGCTTGCGCCTGCTGCCCCCTTACCAGGGTCGCCAAGATCGCCAGGGCCCCCAAGACGACAAAGGTGACCAAGGCGACCAAGGCGGTGGGTTCGCCGAGGGCAATGCCGACGCGCTCTACCGCAACCGCGCCCTGCTGCGAGGCTTCGGGGCCGACGTGATCGTCGTGCTGAGCGCCGACCACGTCTACCGCCTCGACTTTCGCGACCTGCTCGACGCTCACGCGGCGCGCGGGGCCGCTTTGACCATGGTCACCACGCGCGTCCCCCGCGCAGAGGCGTCGCGCTACGGCAACGTCGTCGTGGGCGACGGCGGCCGGGTGACGGGCTTCGACTACAAGCCCGAGGCCCCGCGCTCCGACCTGGCGACGGCCGAGATCTTCGCGTACGACGCCGGGGCGCTGCTCGACACGCTCGACGAGCTCGGCCGCGAGCTCGGCGAAGGCGCCGCGCTGCGCGACTTCGGCCACGTGCTCTTGCCGCGCTTCGTCGAGCGGGGCCGCTCGTACGCCTTCGCGCTCGAGGGCTACTGGCGCGATCTGGGCACGCCCGAGAGCTACTTCGCGGCCCACCGCGACCTGCTCGGCGAGCGGCCGGCCTTCGATCTCGACCCGCCCGACTGGCCGGTGCTCACCCGGAAGCCCCAGCGGCGGGCGGCCCACGTCTTCGCCTCGGCGCGCCTCGACGACGCGCTCGTCGCTTCCGGCGCGCGCGTGCGCGGCGAGATCGTGCGCTCGGTGCTCGGCCCGGGCGTCGAGGTCGCGGCCGGGGCCACGGTGCGCGACGCGATCGTGCTGGCCGACGTCGTCATCGGCGAGGGGGCGACGGTCGAGGGCGCCATCGTCGACGAGGGGGTTCGCATCGGCGAGCGCGCCCGGGTCGGCGGCCCCGTGCCCGCCGAGGGGGCGAAGAACGAACGGCTCGCCCTGGTCGGCCGGGGCGCCCGCATCGACCCCGGCGCCCGCGTCGCCCCCGGC
>DASTPP010000172.1:0-16626 GCA_035762175.1 Polyangiaceae bacterium
GGCGCGGCGGGCGCGGCGGGTCAGGGCGGCGCGGCCGCCGGCGCGGGCGGCCAGGGCGGCGGCTAGGCGGCGGGCGCGCGGAGGCCGCAGAAAAGGGGGCCTTACGGGAGGGCGCGCCCGTGGTAGACCCGGGCCGAATGACGACGGAGGACGTACCGTGACCTCAGGCACGAGCCAGGCCCAGGGCGGCGCCAAGAAGGCCGAGACCGCGATCAAGCCCACGCGGGCCGAAGACTACGCCGAGTGGTACCAGCAGGTGGTGCGCGGCGCCGACCTCGCCGAGAACTCGGCGGTGCGCGGGTGCATGGTCATCAAGCCCTGGGGCTACGCCCTGTGGGAGCGCTTCCAGCGCGAGCTCGACGCCATGTTCAAGGCGACGGGCCACAAGAACGCCTACTTTCCGCTCTTCATCCCCAAGTCGTTCCTCGAGAAAGAGGCCGAGCACGTCGAGGGCTTCGCCAAAGAGTGCGCCGTCGTGACGCACCACCGGCTGGTCGCGGGGCCCGAGGGCGGGCTCATCCCCGACCCCGAGGCGAAGCTCGACGAGCCGCTCGTCGTGCGCCCGACCTCCGAGACGATCATCGGCGCCTCGTTCGCGCAGTGGGTGCAGAGCTACCGCGACCTGCCGCTGCTCATCAACCAGTGGGCGAACGTCGTCCGGTGGGAGCTCCGGACGAGGCTCTTTCTGCGCACGGCCGAGTTCTTGTGGCAAGAGGGGCACACCGCGCACGCGACGCGCGAGGAGGCCGAAGCCGAGACGCGGCAGATGCTCGAGATCTACGCGCGCTTCGCCACCGAGTTCATGGCGATGCCGGTGCACCGGGGCGAGAAGACGGCGGGCGAGCGCTTCCCCGGGGCGGTGGCGACGTACTCGATCGAGGCGCTGATGCAGGACCGCAAGGCGCTGCAGGCCGGCACCTCGCACTTCCTCGGGCAGAACTTCGCGCGCGCGAGCGGCATCAAGTTCCACTCGAAGCAAGAGACCGAAGAGTACGCCTGGACGACCTCGTGGGGCGTGTCGACGCGCCTGGTCGGCGGCCTCATCATGACGCACGGCGACGACGACGGGCTGGTCATCCCCCCGAGGGTGGCGCCCGCGCACGCGGTGGTGTTGCCGGTCGTGCGGGGCGACGAGACGCGCGCCACCGTGATGGAGTTCGTCGAGGCCCTGCGGCGCGAGCTCGGGGCGCAGAGCTACCACGGGCGCCCGATCGAGGTCGAGGTCGACGCGCGCGACGTGCGCGGCGGCGAGAAGACCTGGGAGTGGGTGCGCAAGGGCGTGCCCGTGCGCATCGAGGTGGGCCCGCGCGACGTCGAGAAGGGCGCGGTGACCTTCGCCCGGCGCGACCGGCCGCCGCGCGAGAAGGCGACGCTGCCGCGGGCCGAGTTCGTCGCGAACTTCCGCGCCCTGCTCGACGAGATGCAGGCGGGCCTCTACGACCGGGCGCTCGCCTTCCGGCGCGAGCACACGCGCAAAATCGACGACCGGGCCGAGTTCGACGCGTTCTTCACGCCGAAGAGCGTGCGCGTGGTGGGCGGCGACGAGCGGCCCGAGATCCACGGGGGCTTCGCGCTGTCGCACTTCTGCGGCGACCCGGCGGTCGAGGCCGAGCTGAAGAACAAGCTCAAGGTCACCGTCCGCAACGTGCCCGACGACATCCCCGAGGCGCTCGAGCCCGGCACCTGCCCCTTCACGGGCCGGCCGAGCCCGCGGCGCGTGCTCTTCGCCAAGGCGTACTGAACCGAGAGGGTCGACCGATGGGCCTACAAGACGTTATCCGCCTCGTCCTGCCGAAAGAAGAGACCTTCTTCAACGTCATGGAGAAGCAGGCGCTCGTGCTGCACCGCGCCGCCGGCGAGCTCGCCCGGCTCGGCGAGGGCGCCGACCCCGAGGCGGTGCGCGACGCCGTGCAGGCGATCGAGCACGAGGGCGACAAGCTGACGCACGAGGTCGAAGAGGCGCTCGCCGCGACGTTCGTCACGCCCATCGACCGCGAAGACATCCAGAAGCTGTCGGCCGAGCTCGACGACATCCTCGACACGTGCAACCGCACCGCCCGGTCGTTCGTGCTCTTCCGCGTCAAGACGGCGACGCCGCCGATGCTCAAGCTCTTCGGCCTCCTCTGCGACTGCACCGAGAAGCTCAGCGTCGCGCTGCCCGCGCTGCGCAAGAGCGCCTACGACGAGCTGCGCGAGGCGAGCCGGGCCATCAAGGCGCTCGAGAAGCAGGGCGACACCGTCTTCCGGCAGGCGGTGAGCGACCTCTTCGACGACCCCGCGATCGACGCGAAGGCCGTGCTCAAGCAGAAAGAGGTGCTCGAAGACCTCGAGTCGGCCATCGACCAGTGCGAAGACGTCGCCGAGTTCCTGGCGCACCTGGCGGTGAAGAACCACTGAGCGGGGGGCCCGCGCCCGGGGCGGCCCGACCGAGCGCGCCGCCCGTGCCATAGTTCGAGGCGTGAGCAAGGCCTTCACCAAAGAAGGCGCGCCCGACGCGCCCCTCGTCCCGCCGCGATCGCCCTTGCCCCCGGGGGTGACGAACTACGTGACGCCGCGGGGGCTCGCGCTCTTGCGCGACGAGCTGCGGCATCTGCAGGCCGAGCGCGCCTCGCTCGAGGCCGCCGGCCCGCCCGACGAGGGCGGCGACGCCACCGCGCGCCTCGCCGCCCTCGCCGCCCGCGTCGCCGAGCTCGAGTCGCGCCTCGCCGTCGCCGAGCTCGTCGAGCCGCCCGCCGAGCCCCCCGACGAGGTGCGCTTCGGCGCCACCGTGCGGGTGCGCAACGAGGCGGGCGAAGAGCGGCGCTACCAGATCGTCGGCGTCGACGAGGCCGACGCCGCCGCGGGGCGCATCGCCTTTCTCGCCCCGCTCGCCCGCGCCCTGCTCGGCAAGCGCGCGGGCGAGGCGGCCGTCGTGCGCACGCCCCGCGGCGACGAAGAGCTCGAAGTGCTCGAGCTCCGTTACGAGGCGCCCCCGCCCGAAGGCCCCCCCGCGGCCTGAGCGAGGCCCCGCCCCCCCTCGCCCCCCGGAGCGGGCCCCGCCGCCCGCCTTACTTTCGCGTCAGCAGGGCGGTCAGGCTGCGCCCCGCCCTTGCCCGTGCGGAGGGCGCCGGCTATTGCCGAGAAAGCGCCGGCGGCCGGGCGTCGCGAGGCCGCCGCTCCCCTTCCCCCTCCCGCCCCACGAACGAAACCTTGCCCGCACGCCCCCGCCTCCTCGCCGCCGCCGCCGCCGCCTTCGCCCTCGCCTGCGCCCCGGCGCCCGCCCTCGCCCTCGACCACGACGTGCAAAGCTGGTCGCTCTTCTTCGCCCAGGGCTACGTCGTGCCGAAGCTTCGCTGGTACGCCGAAGTGCAACCCCGCTTCGGCAACGACGTCTCCGAGCTCGACCGGCTGCTCGTGCGGCCCGCCCTCGGCTACCAGCTCACCCCGGCCCTCTCGCTCTGGGCCGGCTACGCCTGGACGCCCCTCTTCTCGCCCGAGTTCCGAAACGAGCACCGGCCCTTCCAGCAGGTGCTCGTCGAGAACAAGCTCGACCCGCTCTTTCTGATCAACCGCACCCGCTTCGAGCAGCGCATCATCGAGGACGCCGACGGCGTGTCGCTCCGGCTCCGGCACATGGTCCGCGGCGTCGTGCGCTTCGGCGATTCGCCCCTCGGCGTCGCCGTCTACGACGAAGTCTTCTTCACGCTCACCGAGCCCACCGGCGCCCCCCGGCGCGGCTTCGACCAGAACCGCGCCTTCGTCGGCCCGAACTACAAGTTCAGCAGCGTCGTCCAGGCCGAAATCGGCTACATGAACAACTTCATCAACCTGCCGCCCGGCCGCGAAGACCGCATGAACCACAACATCATGTTCATGCTCTTCGCCTCCTTCCCCTCCCCCGACGCGCCCGCGCCCGCGCCCCCGCCCCCGGCGCCCGCCCCGGCCGCGCCCTGAGCGGCCCGCCCCGACCGCGCCCTGCCCCGAGCGGCGGGCGATCTGGCGCGCCCGGCGGCCCCGCCCAAACAGAACTCTGATTCAAGCCAGTGGCGCCTTTCATGGTGCCACCGTGATTTTTTGGCCTCAGTGCGTATTTTTATACAGCCCGAGTCCTCTCCGGGCCTCGATCGGCTTGACACACATCACCCTCCTGTTACCTATATACACACCTTTCGCGAACAACCCTAGCCGGCCACCGGGGGCGCCTCGGGCCCCCTTCGTCCGGGCCCGCAGCGCGGCCCGGGCGCCCCTTGATTTCGCACCGCGAACCGTGGCGTTCGCGCGCTGTGTCATTTCGTCGCCCAGAGGGCGGCGGCTTTTCCCCATAACGAACGGCCGCGCGCGCCCGCCGGGGCCCCGCCGCGCGGGCGCCTGCCCGGGCGGGGCGCCGCGGCCGTGGAGGGCTTTTCTCATGCGACGCACCCGATCGATGCCCCTTTTCGCGTTCGCCCTCGGCCTCGCCTGCGCCCCCGGGCTCGGCGGCTGCGGCGGCGACAGCCCCGCGACGGACGCCTCGGGCTCCGAAGAGATCCGCGAGCTGACCGTGCGCGAGGCCCTGGCCGACTTCGACCAGATGGTCGAGGCCATCCGCGCGACGTACGGCCCGCTGCGCCGCAAGGAGGCCCGCTACGGCTTCACCCTCGACGCCATCGCCGAGGCGGGGCGCGAGAAGATTCGGGCCGGCACGACCGACGCCGACTTCGTGCGCGCCTACCAAGAGTTCCTCGCCAACTTCCGCGACGGCCACGTCTCGCTCTCCACGCCGCTCGCCTCCGACTCGTCGCGCGGCGCCCGCGTGCCGCTCATCGCCACCCCCTTCGAAGACAAGTTCCTCGTCTCCTTGACCTTCGGGCCCCTGGCCTCGGCCGGCATCGCCCTCGGCGACGAGCTCGTCCGCGTCGACGGCCGCCCCGTCGCCGAGCTCGCCGCCGAGCTCGGCCGCTTCGAGAACGTCCCGAACCCCAAGTCGCTCGCGCACTTCGCGGCCCTGCGGCTGACCTTCCGCCCCTTCTTCCTGCCCGAGGGGTTGCGCCCCGAGCCGGGCACCGAGGCGCGGCTGGGCCTGCGGCGCGCCGACGGCAGCGAGTACGAAGTGGCGGCGCCCTGGCTCGAGGACGCGCTGCCGCGCCGCTCGCCCAACGCCCCCGCCCCCACGCTCTCGGGCCGGCTGGCCGACGCGCGCGCCGAGGCCTCGAGCAACCTCGCCGGGCTCATCAAGGCCGAGCTGGCGCGCTTCGGCGAGGAGGCGCCCTTCTTCCTGACCGAGCAGGTGGCGCGCGACTTCCGCGTCCAGCCCGTGCGCCCCTCGGCCGCCACCGCCGCGCGCTTCGGCGCGGTCTCGTGCGGCGACGTCGACGGCGCCCCCTCGTTCGACTGCTACGCGTTCTCGGGCATCTACGAGTTCGAGGGCAAGAAGCTGCTCTTGGTGCGCATCCCCTCGTACGCGCAGCCCGACCCGCCCGGCCCGGGCGCCTTCACGGCCGAGTACTTCCGCGCCGTGCTGGCCGAGTTCGAGCCGCAGGTCGACGCGCTCGTGGTCGACGAGACGCACAACCCGGGCGGCTCGGTGGCGCTCGCCGGGCAGGTCCTCTCGACGCTGGTGCGGCGCGAGGGCCCGGGCTTCGTCTTCGCCCACCACGCCGACCGCAAGTGGATGAACGACTACCTGGGCTTCCTCGACTTCATCACCACCGACCCCTCGGTGCCCGACGAAGCGCGCGGCGAGCTGGCGGCCGTCCTGCAAGACCGCTTCACGGCCATCGAGTCGGCCTTCGACCAGGGCGCCGACCTTTCGCCGCCCTTCGGCATCGCGCTCGACCCCGACCTCATTACGCCCGACCCCGACTACCACTGGCAGAAGCCGTTCGTGATGCTGGCCGACGAGCTGTCGGGCTCGGCCGGCGACATCGTGCCGATGGTGGTCAAGGCCAACCGGGCGGGCGTCGTCTTCGGCGAGACCACGATGGGGCTCGGGGGCAACGTCGAGTCGGTGATGACGACGAGCAACTCGCTGAGCGAGCTGAACCTGACGCGCAGCCTGTTCACCGTCTTCAAGCCGGACGGCAACTACGTCGAAGAAGACTTCGTCGAAGACCTCGGCGTCGTGCCGGACGTGGCCTATTCGCACACGGCGGCGGACTTCCGGGCGGGGTACGTCAACTACGTGACGACCTTCAGCCGCGAGGCCCTCAAGCTGCTCGCCCCGCCGACGTACGCGACCGAGACCTCGCTCGCCCACCAGGTCAAGCCGAACTGAGACGCCCCCCGCCTTCGCCCGGCGGGCGCGCGGCCCCCCCCGACCTTCGACGTCGGGGCCGGGGGCCGCGCCCCCCGCGGCGAAGGCGGCGCCAGCCCCAGCGATTTCATCGCGGGGCCCGGCGCGCGAGCGCTTCCTGAGCGGCGGACGAGGGCGCGGGGCATCCGCCCTGCGCCCCCCGGCGAGGCCCCTTCCCCTCCGCCGAAACGCCGCCCACGACCGATCGCCCGCTCGCGCGTCGGGCCCCCGCAGTTTTCGCCTCCGTCGACCGGATGCCCGGGCCGGCGTCGGGCGACACCTCGCGCGCGCCCGCGAGGCGGCAATAGGCGACGCGGTTCGCCTCGAGCCGCTCGGCGAGCCGCGCCCGGCGCGCCCGCGCGATGGTCAAGAGCCGGGCGCCGCGGCTCCCGTCGTCAGGCCCGCTCACGGTTCTTGTCGACGATGGCAAAGAGAATGATGAGAAACGCGACCAGGCGCACGACGAACGCATAGTGCCGGGTCTCCTGGGGGACGCGGTAAAAGGCGAGCACGACCCAGTTCAGCCCGAGCGCCCAGAAGGCGGCGGCGAAGAGCAGAAAGAGCCGGTCGCGCGCCTGGCGGTAGAAGCGCACGAAGAAGAGGCCCGCGACGGCGCAGCCCATCACGAGCGCGCCGCGCAGGAAGAAGAGGAGGGCGTCGGTGGGCGCCATCATGCCTCCCAGACGAGACCGTAAAGGAGCACCGCGATCGAGGCGAGGGCCGCCCAGGCGCGCCAGAGCTCGAGGTTGACGCCCGGCACGAGGACGTAGTCGACGAAGAGCAGCAGGTTGTTCAAGGCCAGCCCCAGAAAGCAGAGGCTCGCCCAGAAGAGCAGCTTGGCGCGGCCGCGCCGGTAGGTGCGAAAGAGCAGCGCCCCGCACCCGGAGCTGGTCAGGAAGCAGAGCAAATAAACGAACGCGGCCATGGCCCCTCACTTGTCTCTCTTCAGCCGGAAGGCGTCGGCGAAGGCCCGCACGCCCTCGGGCGGCCGCGCGTAGATGAGCGCGATGAGCGAGACGCGCCGCTCGCGGTAGGCGGCGGTCACGAGCTGGATGGCGCGCTCGACCGACGCGTCGGCGGGGCGCAGGCGGACGCCGCCCTCGACCTCCTCGCACAGGCCGGTGGCGCAGAGCCGGGCGAGGCGTACGGCGGCCGACATGGGCGAGGTTCGCAGCTCGTCGCTGACGCGCTGGGGCGTCCAAACCTCGGCCGGCCGGCGCTGCAGCAAGAGGAGCACCTCGAGCTGGTCGACGGTATCGAGGTGGGTGGCGACGAAGCGCTTCAGCTCGTCGGGGAAGTCGTGCTCGGCCACGCGTCTCCTCGGCCTTGGGCCCACTCGGGTGAATCAGGAGAGCCGCCGCAACGCCCCGGGCCGGGCGGGCGACGCCGGGCCGGGGGGGCATCGCCCGGGGCCGCCGGGGGCCGTCACGGTCGGGCGCCGACCCCTCATGGCTTGGCGGGCGCCGCCGGGGCCGCCGCCTCGCCCCCGGGCTTGCCCCCGGGGGCCTTGACCTTCGGCGCCGGCCCGCCCGCCGGGGCCTTGTCCGGCGCCGGGGCGCCCGCCACCGCGGGCAGCGGCTTCGGCTTGATGCCCCTCTTCATCGCGAGCTCGCAGCCGCCCCACTGCACGCCGGTGTCCTTGCCGTCGCGCTGCAAGATGTGAAAGCCCACCCGGCGGTTCTGCTCGTGCGCCTGCTCGTCGTCGCCCTGGGCGCGCGGGCAGTACTTGCCGTAGCCGACGGCGCGCAGGCGCGCCTTGTCGACGCCGTTCTTGACCAGGGCGGCCAGCACGGCGTCGGCCCGCTTCTGCGTGAGCTGCTTGTTGTACTGGTCGGTGCCGCGGTCGTCGGCGTGGCCGGCGAGCTCGATCACGTTGAGCTCGGGGTGCTCGCTGATCGTCTTGGCGATGTCGGCGATGAGCTTGTCCGACGCGGGGTCGATCTTGTCCGAGTTGAGCTCGAACAAGATCTTCTCGGCGATCTTGATCTCTTTCTCTTGTACCTCGACGACGGGCTTGTCGTCGGGGCAACCGTCCTCGTCCAGGTAGCCGTTGACGACCTCGGCCTTGTCGGGGCACTTGTCGGCCTCGCCGCGAATGCCATCTTTATCGGGGTCGTCGGTCGGGCAGCCGTCGTTCGGGTCGGGCGCCTCGCCGTCTTCTTTCTTGTCGATACACTTGTCGCTCGCGTCGGCGATGCCGTCGCCGTCGGTGTCGGGCGGCGGGGGCGGCGGCGGGGGGGGCGCGGCCGGGGGCGGCGGCGGGTCTTCGCCGCAGCCGGCGAGCGCGAAGGGCAGGGCCGAGGCGGCGAGGCCGGCGGCGACGAGCAGGGCGAGCGGACGGGAGCGCTTCATCTCTTTCTCCTTGGGCGATAACGCGATTCGGCGCGGGGCCAGCGCTTGCGACCCGCGCGCGACGAGGGCACTTCCGGGCGAGCCGTTGACGGCGCCCGGGGCCCGAGCGGCCTCATGTCCGCCCCCCGGGGGCGAGCGGCGCCGCGCCGGGCCCCTCGCCGGCCTCGCCCGCCGCGGCGCCCTCGCGCCTGGCGAGCAAGGTAAACATCACGGGCACCAGGAAGAGCGAGAGCAGCGTCGACGACGCGAGCCCGCCGACGACGGCGAGCGCGAGCGGCCGGTTCGACTCGGTGCCGTGCTCGAGCCCGAGGGCCGTGGGCAGCAGGCCGATGATGGTCGCCAGGCTCGTCATCGCGATGGGGGTGAAGCGCGCCCGCCCGGCCGCGACCACGGCCTCGAAGCGGTCGGCCCCCGCCTGGAAGGCCTGGTTGGCGTGGTCGACCAGCAGGATGCCGTTCGAGACGGCGATGCCGACGACCATCAGCATGCCCATCATCGCGGGGATGGACATGCCCTGGCCGGCCGCGAGCAGCGCCGAGACGACGCCGACGAGCGAGACGGGGATGGTGAAGAGCATGGCGAGGGGCAGGCGCAGCGACTTGAACTGCGTGACCATGATCATGAAGACGACCATGACGGCGAGGCCGAGGGCGACGCCGAGGCCCGAGAAGGTCGAGCGCATCAGCTGCACCTGGCCGGCGAAGTCGAAGGCGACGCCCTGGGTGCGCGGGTCGGCCCGGAGGCGCGCTTCGAGCTCGGCGGCGGCCGAGCCGATGTCGCGCCCCTCGGTCTGCATCAGCACGTGGGCGGCGCGCTGCAGCCGGTCGCGCTCGACCGAGATGGGGCCGGCCGAGCGGGCGACCTCGCTGTAGGCCCCGAGCGTGACGGCGTCGCCCCCGCCCTCGGCCCGCACCGGCACCTCGCGCAGCCGCCCCGGGTCGGTGATGAGGTCGCGGTCGTAGGCGGTGACGACGAAGTAGCTCTGGCCGTTCGACGCGTCGACCCAGACCGAGGGCGTGTTGATGTTGCCGAGCGTCGCCTCGAGCGTGGTCTGGGCCGCGGCGCGGGCCGTCACGCCGACCAGGCCCGCGGCCTGCCGGTCGGTGTCGACGCGGATCTCGGGGTAGTCGAGCTGCAGCGTCGGGTACACGTCGCGCACGCCGGGCACCGAGCGGGCGACCTCGGCCACCGCCTTCGCCTGGGCGTCGAGCTCTTCGAGCCTCTCGCCCCGCACCTGCACCGCGATGGGGGCGAGGTACCCCTCGGAGAAGACGCTGCTCACGAGCCCGCCCGGGGCCTGCAAGAACTCGACGCCGGGGAAGCGCTCGGCCAAGAGCGCCCGCATCCGGTCGGCGATCTGGCGCTGCGAGAGCGAGCGCCGGTCGGGCGGCGTCAGCGCCACGCGCACGAAGCCCATGTGGGGCCCGGCGTTGGGGCTGCTCATCTTGCTCCGCGCCTTGCTCGGCGAGCCCACGTTCGTCAACACCAGGTCGACCGTGCCGGGCGGCAGCCCCTCGGCGAGCGCCTGGCCGATCTCGCGGAAGGTCTGCGTCGATTGCTCGAGCGAGGTGCCCGGGGCGAGGCGGGCGTAGACGAGCTCCATCGACTCGTCGATCTCGGGGAAGAACGAGCTCGGCAGCCGCGAGGCCGCGTAGGCGCTGCCCGCGACGAGCGCGGCCGCGGCCGCGATGACGGTGCGGCGGAAGGGCACGACGGCGCGCAGGGCGGCGGCGTAGCGGTCGGCCACGGCGGCGATGGCGGCCTCGAGCTTTCGGGCGACCGGGCCGGGGTGAGAATGCTTGAGCAGGTAGCGGCACGCGACGGGCGTGACGCACAGGCTGACGACGTAGCCGGCGACCATGCCCGTCGCGACGGTGACGGCGAGCGGGGCGAAGAGCTTCTTGGCGAGCCCGGCGAGCAGGACGACGGGCAAGAGCACGGCGATGGTGCAGAGCGTCGCCGCCAGCATCGGCAGGGCGACGGCGTCGGCGCCGCGCAGGGCCGCGTCGAAGGGCCCGTCGCCGGCCTGCTGCCGCCGGTGCACCGACTCGAGCACCACGACCGAGATGTCGACGAGCGGGCCCATCGCCAGCGTCAGCCCGCCCAGGGTGAAGGCGTTGAGCGTCTGCCCGGTGGCGTAGAGCGCCAGCAAGATGATGGCGAAGCTGAGCGGCACCGCGATGGCCGAGATGAGCACCGAGCGGGGGCTCTGCAAGAAGAGCAAGATCACGGCGGCGATGAGGCAGAGCGCCTGCACGACCTCGCGCTTCAGGCCGTCGACCGAGTTGCGCACGAAGGTCGACTGGTCGAAGATGGGCTTGACCTGCATGCCGGCCGGCAGGTCGGGCAGCCGGGCGACCGATTGCAGAATCGCGTCGACGATCTGCAGGGTGTTGCCGCCGGGCACGCGCAAGACGTTGAGGTAGACGGCGGGCTCGCCGTTGACGGCGACGAACTGGTTGGGCAGGGTGCCGCCGTCCTCGACGTTCGCCACGTCGCGAATCAGCACCGGCGCCCCGTCGACCGTCTTGACCACGGCCTCGCCGATGTCCGGCACCTTGCGGGCGATGGCGTTGGTGTACACGTTCGCCTCGAAGCCCGACGCGAGCAGGCGCCCCGAGGGCAAGAGGGCGTTCGCCTTGTCGATCGCGGCGGCGACCTCGGTCGAGGTGACGCCGCGGGCCTGCGCCCGCACCGGGTCGACCACGACGTTGATCTGCCGCTCGCGGCCGCCGTCGGGCGCCGCGCTCGCGACCCCGGCAATGCCCTCGATGATGGGCTCGATGGTGTTGACGGCGTAGTCGTAGATCTGCGGCCCGCTCAGGCCCCCGCCGAAGACGGCGATCTGGATGACCGGGGCGTTCGACGGGTCGTACTGCAGCACGAAGGGCGGCAAGACCCCGAGGCTCTTCGGCACGCTCGACATGGCGAAGGCGACCTGCTGCTGCACGAGGCCCTGGGCCGCGTTCAGGTCGGTGCCCCATTTGAGCCAGACGTAGACGAGGCTCAGGCTGTTTCGCGACTCGCTCTTGATGTGGTCGACGCCGGGGGTGGCGCTGACGAACTTCTCGAGCCGCCAGGTGATGGTCTTCTCGACGTCCTTGGGGCCGAGGCCCGAGGCGAGGGTGCCGACGATGAGCACCGGCGGCGTCAGCTCGGGGAAGGTGTCGACGCTCAGGCGCGGCGTCGTGACGGCCGAGAAGACGACGACGGCGAGGCACGCCATCAAGACGGCGAGCGGGTTCTTCAGGGCGACGCGCGTCACGGCCCCCGCCCCTCCGCCCGCTTGGCCGCGACGCGGTCGCCGTCGCGCAGGAGCGCCCGCCCCTCGGTGACGACCAGGGCGCCGGGCGCGAGCGGCTCGACGAAGAGGCTCGCGCCCGACTCGCCGAGCACCTTGGCCGTGCCGGCCTTGGCCGCGTCGCCCTCGACGAGGAAGAGCGACGCCTTGGTGCCGCGGATGACCGCCGCCCGCAGCGGCAGCTCGCTCGCCGGTTGGGGCTCGCCCACCTCGACCCGCAGCTCGCCGGTCGTGCCGACGGGCAAGAGCCGCCCGGGGTCGGCGAGGTCGAGCTCGACGTGCACGGTGCGCGTCGAGGGGTTCGCGGCCGGCGACCTTCGCGACACGGGCGCGGTCAGCTCTTTGCCCGTCGCGAGCAGGCGCACCTTGACCGGGGCGCCCGGCGCGACGGCGGCGAAGTCGCCCTCGGGCACCTCGGCCGAGAGCCGCACCGTCGCCCGGTCGATCACCGACACGACCGGCGTGCCCGGGCGGGCGAAGGCGCCCGGGTCGATCGCGCGCGACGCGATCTCGCCGTCGAAGGGCGCGCGCAGGACGCAATCGCTCACCTCGAGGTTCTTGCCGGCGAGCTGCGCGTTCAGCGCCGCGAGCTGCGCGAGCGCGGCGGCCGTGTTCGCCGCGCGCTGCTCGGCCTCGTTCTCGGAGACGAAACCCTGCCCGCGCAGCCCCTCGACCCGCGCCGCCTCGTTGGCCAGCGCGCGCTGGCGCGCCTCGAGCGCCCGCGCCTGCATGGCGACGCCCTGGCTCGAGGCCGAGGCGTTGCGGCAGTCGAGCGTGGCGAGCACCTGCCCGCGCTTGACCGCGTCGCCCGGGCGCACGAGCACCGTGTCGACGTAGGCCGAGACGAGCTGGGGCCCGACCTTCGCCTCGAGCCAGGGCTGCAGCGTGCCCACGAAGCGGCGCGTCGGCCGGAAGGTCGTGCGCGCCGCCTCGACCACCGTCACGCCCTTGGGCGCCGCGGCGAGGGCCACCTTGTTCGTCGAGGCCGCGGCGCGCGCCAGCAAGAGGCCGCCGCTGGCCAGGACGAGCGCGGCGGCGCCGCCGATCACGATCGGGACGCGCAGGCGCCGCCCCTCCGACCCCGCGCGCGTCATGGCCCCCCCGCCGCGGTCGCGCGGGCGAGCGCCGCCCGGCTCCGCCCGAGTTGGAAGGCGCCGACGGCGAGCTGGATCTCGGCGTCGGTGCGCAGCGCCTCGGCGTCGGCCACCTCGAGCGCGGTGCCGAGCCCGGCCTTGAAGCGCGCGTCGGCCTGCTCCTGGTTGGCGCGCGCCGCCTCGACCGAGCGCTCGAGGGCGGAGAGCGCCGCGCGCGCCACCTCGACCGCCGTGTACGCCTGCCGCACCGCCGCGCTCTGCCGCTGCTCGAGCACCCGCGCCTCGGCCGCCCGCGCGCCCTCGGCGACCCGCGCGGCGTCGCGCCGGGCGAGCACGTTCGCGTCGTAGAGGGGCAGGCTCAGCACGAGCGCCGCGCTCCAGTTGGGGATGTGAGGCACCCACCCGCCGTACCGCGCCGCCTCGCCGCTCGAGGGGTCGGCGCCGCCCGCCCGGCCCGAGAGCGACCCGGTCAAGAAGAGGTCGGGCCGCAAGAGCGCGCCGATGGCCTTGGCCTGCGCCCGTTGCCACGTGACGCGCGCCCGCGCCTCGAGGATGGCCGGGTCGCGGCTCATCGCCAGGCGGAGGGCGGAGGCGAGCGGGGGCGGGGCCGCCTCGGGCGCCGGGGGCTCGTCCCGGGCGTCGAGCAGCGGCGCCGGCACGCCGACGGCGGCCGCGAAGACGCTTTGCGCGACCGCGAGCCCGCCCTCGGCCCGCACGCGGCCGACCTCGAAGCGCGCGACGTCGGCCTCGGCCCGCGTCCGCTCGAGCGGCGGGCGCAGGCCCCGCTCGACCCCCGCCTTGGCGAAGTCGCGCTGCGTCTTCGACCGCGCTTCGGCGCTCGCCGCCGCCCGGAGCACGGCCCTCGCCGCGAGCACGGCGTAGTAGGCCTCGGCGACGGCGAAGTCGACGTCGAGGCGCGCCGCCTGGCCGCGCAGCGCCTCGACGCCCGCCGCGGCGTCGGCCGCCGCCGTCTGGGCGGCGATGCGCCCGAAGTCGTAGAGCTGCTGGCGCACGCCGACCGCGACCAGCGTCGACGGCGAGGGCGCCCAGTCACCGCCCGACCGGAGCGGCGTCGCGCCGATGCGGGGCAAGTCCACGCGCGGGTTGTTGACGACGGTCGTGGTCGAGTTGTTCGTGGTCGAGGCGACGACCTCGGCGAACGCGCCGACCGACGGCGCCCACTGCGCGCCGGGCACCTCGGCCTCGGCCCGCAGGGCGGCGAGCCGGGCGCGCGCGGCGAGCACCGCCGGGTGGCGCTCGCGGGCGTAGCGCAGCGCCTCCTCGAGCCCCATCGAGGGCAGCGCCAGCCCCTCGATGGCGGCGGCCGGCGGCGCGTCGACGGCCCCGGCGTGGGGGCTGAAAAGAAGCGCCCATGCAACGATCGCCGCCCTCCGGCCCAGCCGCCCGAGGAGCCAGCCGGGTTTGACGACACTCGGCATCGCCGGCCCGCTCCAAGCAACGGGCAAGCCAACCTCGATCCCAGCCTGAATTGACGTACTCGGCCGCCGCGACGACCTCCCCGCTGCGGAAATGCTCCCCATCTTGGGTAAACTTTCCGCATGTCGAGCCGACCTCATGCGTGATCCCGGCCGCTTTGCCGCCCGAACCCCCTTGGCCCGCGCCCTGCACGGCCTCGGGCGGCGATGCCGATGAGCGAGCCGCGCAGCGCGTCGGGGGCGAAGGGGGCTGCGGGCGCCCTCCCGTTCCGGCGCGCGCGCTGGCCGCTGCGCGGCTGGTCGTGGATCGGGCTCTCGATGCTCCTGAGCGTGGCGCTCGTGGCCACGCTCGCCTTCTGGGACGAAGAGCGCGAGGCGTCCGACGCGCTCGACGACTACGCGCGCGAGCAGGCGACGCTCGCGCTCAGCGTCGGCGCCCAGCTCGGCAGCCGGCTCGCGGTCGCCCGCCGCGACGCCTTCGTCGCCGCCGAAGGCGCCCTCGCCAACCGGACGGTGCCCCCCAGCATCGCCGACAAGTACGTGACCTTGCGGGTCGTGCCCAAGGGCGCCGTCGCCCCGCCGCGCGTGGCCGTCGAGGGCGCGGCCTTCACGCTCGCCGTCGAGGTGCCGGCCGAGCGCTACGCCCTGCTCACGCTCGCCCCGACCGATCTCTTTACCAGCCTCGCCCCGATCGAGCGCCCGGGCACGCTCGTGGTGCTCGTCCTGCCCGACGGGGCCGACACCTTCCACGCGGTCGACGGGCGCCTGGTGCGCGCCGACGAGCTCGCCGAGGCGCTCGGCGCGGGCCGGCCCTCGACGCGCCTGACGCGGCCGCAGGCGGCGAGGCTCGGGCTGCCGACGCGCATCGCGCTCGCGGGCCTCTCGAACGTCGACGCCGGGCCCCTCGGCCGCTGGGGCGTCGCCGTGGTGGCCACGGCCGAGCGGCTGCGCGACCGCGAGCAGCGCGCCTACTGGCGCCTGGTGCTGAGCGTCGGCGTCGCCGCGGGGCTCGTGCTCGCCTTCGGCGGCGTCGCCCTCGCCTTGCAGCGCAAAGAGCTCGAGCTCGGGCGAGACCTGGCCCTCGCCACCCTGCGCGCCGAGCGCGACGAGCGGCTCGAGCGCGCGACCAAGGCGGCCGTGATGGGCACGCTCGCCGCGGGCATCGCCCACGAGGTCGGCACCCCGCTCGGCGTGATTCTCGGGCGGGCCGAGCAACTCGGGCCGCGGGTCGAGGGCGACGAGCGCGCCGAGCGGGCGCTGCGCACGATCGTGGGGCAGGCCGAGCGCATCGACCAGGTCGTGCGCGGCTTCCTCGGGCTCGCCCAGGGCGAGAGCCCCGCCTTCGACCGGCACGACCCCGGAGCCCTCGCCCGCGCCGCCGTCGAGCTGGTGGCGCACCGCTTTCAGCGCGCCGGCGTGCTCTTCTTCTCCACCATCCCCGATGACTTGCCCCCCCTCTCGTGCAACGCGCGCCTGCTCGAGCAGGCCCTCGTCAACCTCTTGCTCAACGCCTGCGACGCCTGCGCGCCCGGCGGCCTCGTCGAGCTCGCCGTCACGGCCGGGGGCGGGCGCGTCGCCTTCGCCGTGACCGACGACGGCGTCGGCATTCGGCCCGAAGACGCGGCGCGCGCGACCGAGCCGTTCTTCACGACCAAGCCCGCCGGCAAGGGCTCGGGCCTCGGCCTCGCCATCGCCAGCGAGATCGTCAACCTGCACCGCGGCAGCCTCGCCCTCGGCCCCCGGGCGCCGCGCGGCACCACGGCCGAGATTCGCATCCCTACCGCGCGCGAGGCCGACGATGCAACGCCCTGAAGGCCGCCCCCGCGTGCTCGTCGTCGACGACAAGATCGAGATGGCCGAGACGCTCGCCGACGGCCTCTTCGACCGCGGCTACGAGGCCGCCGCCTGCGCCTCGAGCCACAAGGCCCTCGCGCGCCTGCAGGCCGAGCCCTTCGACGCGCTCGTGACCGACCTGCGCATGCCGGGCGACGACGGCCTC
Organism: Polyangiaceae bacterium; assembly: GCA_035762175.1. Lineage (GTDB taxonomy): Bacteria > Myxococcota_A > Polyangia > Polyangiales > Polyangiaceae > DASTPP01. The sequence goes on from DASTPP010000172.1 coordinate 16,433, forward strand.
GAGCTCTTGCGCGCCGCCCGCAAGCTCGACCCGAACCGCCCCGTCATCGTGATGACCGCCTACGGCGCGGTCGAGACGGCCATCGAGTCGATTCGCCAGGGCGCCTACCACTACCTGACCAAGCCCTTCAAGCTCGACGAGCTCGTCGTCTACCTCGGCCGCGCCCTCGACGAGGCGCGCGTGCGGCACGAGGC
>DASTPP010000173.1:0-26452 GCA_035762175.1 Polyangiaceae bacterium
GGCGGCGGGCGGCGCGAGCCGGGCGGCGGGCGGCGCGCGCGTCAGCCGGGCGGCGCCGAGGGCCGCGCCGCGCGGGCGCGCGGCCGAACATTTGGCCCCGCGCCCGCGCCCGTGGTGGGTTCGGTCCGGAGGTACCGGACATGCACAGCGCAGCGACCAGCTACCAGGGCGACGAGCGTCGCCGCCACCAGATCTACGTCACGCAGAACACCGAATACCACGTGCGCTCGGGGCAGGTGGTGGGCGTGCGGCGCCGCGGCGGCGGTGGCTGGCTCGCCGAGCACGCGGCGCTCTCGATGCGCCTCGTCGGCACCGTGCAGCACGGCTCGTGGGTGCCGCGCGCGGGCGCGCCGAAGGCGGGCGACCGGCTCTACCTCGCCCACGCCCAGAACGACGTGGTGACCAGCCCGGTGCTGGCGGTCACGCGGCCGCCGAAAGAGCTCGTCTCGCAGTACCCGGCCGCGTTCGAGTGAGGCCGCGCGGGCCCCGGGCAGGGCCGCGGGGGCGCTTGGGGGGGCGCCGGGCGGGGCGGCGCCGCCGGGCGAATTGGGGCGCCGGGCGGGGCGGCGCCGCCGGGCGAAGGGCGCCGCGGGCGGGGCGGCCGGGGCGTCGCGGGGCACGAAGGCACGCGGCGTCTCGACCGGCCCGCCCGCGTCGGCCATAATTCCGACCCTCGCACCCACCCCCCCAGCCGGAGGCCCCGAAAGGCGATGGCCCAGAACTTTCTCGAACAGCTCAAGGCGTTTACGGTCGTCGTGGCCGACACGGGCGACTTTCAGTCCATCGTCGAGTACCGCCCGCGGGACGCGACGACCAACCCCTCGCTCCTGGCGGCGGCCGCGCAGATGTCGGCCTACGACGCGGTCGTCGAGGGCGCGCTCGCCGAGGCCCGGCGCGAGGCGAAGGGCGCCTCGGGCGAGGCCCTCGTCGCCGAGGCGATGGACCGGCTCGGCGTCGCCTTCGGGCGCAAGATCCTCGAGATCATCCCCGGGCGGGTGTCGACCGAGGTCGACGCGCGCCTCTCGTTCGATACCGAAAAGACCGTCGCCAAGGCGCGGCGGCTCATCGAGCTCTACCAGGCGGCGGGCGTGCCGAAGGAGCGCATCCTCATCAAGATCGCCTCCACGTGGGAGGGCATCCGCGCCGCCGAGCGCCTCGAGCGCGAGGGCATCCACTGCAACTTGACGCTGCTCTTCGGGCTGCACCAGGCCATCGCCTGCGCCGACGCCGGCGCCACGCTCATCTCGCCCTTCGTCGGCCGCATCCTCGACTGGCACAAGAAGAAGACCGGGCGCGACGCCTACCCGCCGGCCGAAGACCCGGGCGTCGTGTCGGTGACGCGCATCTACAACTACTTCAAGAAGCACGGCTACCAGACCGAGGTGATGGGCGCGAGCTTCCGCAACGCCGACGAGATCGTCGAGCTCGCGGGCTGCGACCTGCTCACGATCGCGCCGAAGCTGCTCGGCGAGCTGGCGAAGCGCGAGGGCACGCTCGAGCGCAAGCTCGACCCGCAGAAGGCGGGCGAGCGCGGCGGCGAGCGCATCCGGGTCGACGAGGCGGCGTTCCGCACGATGCACGACGAAGATCAGATGGCGAGCGACAAGCTCGCCGAGGGCATCGACGGCTTCACCAAGTCGATCGTCGAGCTCGAGGCGGTGCTCGCCAAGCGGCTCGCGGGGGCGACGCCCTGAGCCCGGGGCCGGGGCGCGCGGGGGGTGGGCCGGGCGCGCCGGCGCCCCCCCGCGGCGCCCCGGCCACCGCGCCCGCGAGACGCCCCCCGAAAGGTCCGAGCCCCCGCGCCTTGTCCCCCCGCTCCCCCGCCCCGTCCCGCTACCGGTTCCCCGACGCGAACACGGGCATCGGCCCGAACGGCATCGTGTGCCTGGGGGGCGACTTCGCCCCGGGCACGCTGCTCAGCTCGTACCGGCAGGGCATCTTCCCGTGGCCGATCTCGCCCGACCTCGTGCCCTGGTGCTCGCCCGACCCGCGCGCGCTCTTTTTGCTCGACCGGCCCCCCGACTGGTCGCGCAGCGTGCGGCGCGCGCTGAAGAAGCCCTTCCGCGTCACCTTCGACCGGGCCTTCGCCGAGGTGCTCACGGCCTGCGGCGAGCGGAGCGAGGGCACGTGGATCACGACCGAGCTGGCGGCCGGCTTCCGCGAGCTGCACGCGCTCGGCTGGGCGCACTCGGTCGAGGTCTGGGGCGAGTCGGGGCGGCTGGTCGGCGGGCTATACGGGCTCGCCGTCGGCGCCATGTTCGCCGGCGAGTCGATGTTCCACCGCGAGACCGACGCCTCCAAGGTCGCCTTCGCGCGCATCGTCGAGGCGCTCTACGGGGCCGGCTTCGCCTTCTTCGACGCCCAGCTGATGACCCCGCACCTCGCCTCGCTCGGGTGCGCGCCGGTGCCGCGGGTCGAGTTCCTCGCGCGCCTCGCCCGCGCCGTCCGTCAGGAGCGTGAGTTCCCCGCCGAGTGAGACGTCGAGCTCGCCGTCGCCGACCAAGAAGAGAAACTCGCGGTTGCGCAGGCGCCCGACCTGCCCGACGCGCACGCCCGCGGGGTTGTAGATGCCGATGCGCGCGCCGACGTAGCGCCGGTAGTCGAACTCGAGCGCGGCGACCGGCCCGCGCCGCCGCAAGATGGCGACGAGCTCGCCCCGATCGAGGTAGCCCTCGTCGCTGAACGAGACCACGAGGAAGCGCGCCCGGACGCGCCCGACGAGCTCGGCGAGCGCGCGCGCGGCCTGCTTGCGCGAGTTGAAGGCGCTCGTGCGCTCGCGGCAGTCTTCGCGCTTGCGGGCGACGCCGTAGGCGCCCGGCGCGTCCCAGAGCACGAGCGTCTCCCAGATGTGGTAGTTGCGCAGGTAGCTGTGCTGGTTGTAGGGCGGGTCGAGGTAGGCGACGTCGGCCTCGAGCGACGAGGCGGCCTCGAGCGCGTCGAGCCGGTGCGCCTCGCCGGGGCCGGGCAGGCAGTCGGGCAGGCGCAGCTCGAGATCGTTGTGCGAGCGGGGCGACCAGGCCTTCAGGTAGGCCATCTGCAGGCCGCAGGTCGAGTCGACGCGGTCGGCCGCCTCGAGCAGGCTCGTCAAGACCACGGCGCGCAGCTCGGGCCCGAGGCCCTTCTGCTCGATGCAATCGCGGATGGCGTCGATCCGCTCGCCGTTCTTCGGCTGGAAGAAGCGCGCCTGCTCGCAGAAGGTGGCCGTGACGTAGCCGGGGCGGCCGGGCAGCCGGTTCAGCTCGTCGACGAGCTGGCGCGCCTCGCGCTCGACGCGGCCGCGGTCGGCGGCGACGTAGCAGCCGGCGAGCACGTGGGCGTAGGCGTTGTGGTCGTTGGCGAGCACGTACAGGCCCGCCTTCTTGAGCGCGTGGCCGACGCGCGCCGAGCCCGAGAAGAGGTCGGCGACCCGGCGCGCCCCCGGCAGCGCCCGCACCAGGCGCACGATCGCCGGGGCGAGCACGCGCTTCGAGCCGAGGTACTTGATCAGCGCCGGCCCTCGCCGCCCTCGAGCCGGCGCCGGAGCTCGCCCACCTCTTCTTCGAGCGCGCGCACCGTGCGCCGCAGCTCGTGCACCTCGCGCTCGGTCGCCACGCCCATGTTCTTGGCGAAGGTCTCGCGCTGCGCCTCGGTGAAGGTCTGGAGCTTGCCGGGCATGCTCATCGCGCTCATCACGAGCTTCATGAACCGCTCGTCTTGCATCAGCTTGAGCATCCGCGGATCGCTCATCAGCTTCATGCCCTGCTGCATCACCGTCTTCTTCAAGCTCATGGTCGGGCCTCGCCCGGGGGCCGGGCCGCCCGGCCGCCCGCGCGTCGCGGCGTAGGCCCGGGCGCCCGCGGCGGCAAGCGCCCGCGCGCCCGGGCCGGCCGAAGTGGTCTCGGCCGCGGCCCTATGATACCAAAGGGGCATGTCCGACGACGCGCGCTCCCCCTCGAACGTCTCGCGGCGGCGCTTTCTCGGCACCGCCGCCTCGGCCTCGGCCGCCTCGGCGCTGCTGTCTGCCGCCCCCGCCGCCGCCAAGCCCCAAGACGACCCGGCCGCGCGCCCGCCGCTCGCCGCCAAGCCCCCCCCCGGCTTCAGCCCCTTCGCGGCCCCGGGGCGCATCGTCAAGGTCTCCAAGGGCAACACCCTGCAGCCGAACGGCCTCTGGCCCAACGAGGGCGACGCCAAGGTGATGCTCGAACGCGCCCTGACCGAGCTGACGGGCGAGCCCGACCTCGTGCGCGCCCTCGCGCGTTTCGTGCACAAGGACGACAAGGTCGCCATCAAGGTCAACGGCATCGCCGGCCAGAAGGGCGCCACCATGGGCACCAACAAAGAGCTGGTGCTGCCCATCGCCCAGGCCCTCATCGCCCTCGGCCTGCCCCCGCAGAACGTCTGGGTCTACGAGCAGTACACGAGCTTTCTGAACGGCACCCGCGTCAACGACCGCAACCTGCCCGCCGGCGTCAAGGCCTACGTGCACGGCAACGGCACGACGACGATGGACGAGATCCGCGTCGACGGCATCCCCACCAAGTTTACGAAGTACCTGACCGACGCGACCGCCGTCATCAACGTCTCGCTCATCAAAGACCACTCGATCTGCGGCTACACGGGCATGCTCAAGAACATGACCCACGGCTCGAACATCAACCCGCACGACTTCCACGCGCACAACGCGAGCCCGCAGATCGCCCACCTCTACGCCCAGGACGTCATCAAGAGCCGCGTCCGGCTCTGCGTCACCGACGGGTTCAAGCTGACGTACGACGGCGGCCCGCTCGACAAGAAGCCCGAGTGCCGTATTCCCCACGAGGCGGTGTACGTCGCGACCGACCCGGTCGCGATGGACGCGTTCGGCGCCAACCTCGTCGACAAGATCCGCCGCGACAAGGGCATGCGCACCCTCAAAGACGTCAAGCGCGACCCGTCGTACATCCGCGTCGCGTCCGAGCTCGGCCTCGGCGTCGCCGATCTCAACGCCCTGCGCCTCAAAGAAGTCGCCCTTTGACGCGCGCGGGGCCGGCCCCGCCCGCCGGCCGGGCCGCCCGCCGCGCCCTCGCCGTCGGCGCCTTCGCCGCGGCCCTCGCCGGGGCGCCCGGCTGCTCGCACCCGAACGCGGTCGCCACGCCCCGCGCGGCCGCGCGCGGCCCCCGGGGCGCCGCCGCCGGCCCCGCCGCGGTCGCCCCGAGCCCCGAGTCGATCACGCGCGAAGAGCCCGGCGGCGACGCGGCGGACCCGGGCGCCGCCGCGCTCGAGCGCCTGCTCAACGAGCCCTGGGGCCCGCGCGCCGACAAGAAGAACTCCGTCGCCATCGGCCTGCCCGACTCCCGCCTCTGGAAGCGCATCCGCTTCCGCCTCGTGCCCGCCTACGTCGGCTTCCGCTACGGCAACGCGCACCACGCCCTCGCCGCCTTCGTGCTGCGCGACGCCCCGAAGGGCGGGCCCGTCACGAGCGACGCGTGCATGCACGACTTCGAGGTCTGGGGGCGCGACTTTCTGCGCATGGTCAACGGCCAGAGCACCGACCCGACCCAGGCCCGCGCCCGCTGGAAAGACTCCTTCATCACCGTGCGCGCCCGCGAGGGCTCGGCGCCCTGGCTCTTCGAGACCAAGCGCTACGCCGGCGCCTACGCCGCCTACGTGCTCGACGGCCCGCGCTGCGGCATCGTCGCCTACGCCGTCTCGATGGCGAGCGACCCCCAGCTCGCCCGCCGGGTGCGCGATCGCATGGCCCGCGAGGCCTTCGAGCAGCTCGACGTCCGGGGGCCGCTCGTGCAGCCGCCGCCCCCCTGATCCGGGCCGCGGGGGGCGCCCCGAAGCCTCGACGTCAGTCGGACGCCGCCAGGCTCGCGCGGCGGAACGTCCTCCGGGCGACGCCCGCGGCGCCGACGGGGTCGGCGGCGGGGTCGACGATGCCCTGCTCGAGCAGCGCGTCGGTGAAGAGCACGCGGTAGCGCAGCCGGGCCTCGTCGCCGGGCTCACAGGCCGCGTCGGCGCAGCGCTCGAGGGCGCCACGGGCCACCGCGAGCGAGCGGGGCACGTCGCCCGCCTCGAGGTAGGCGAGGCTGGCGGTCTGCCCGAGCTGGGGTGAGGTCACGACGGCGGCGGGCGCGCGCCCGAGCGCAGCGAGCGCGGCCCCCGGCTCGCGGGCCTCGATGTAGGCGTCGACGAGCGAGGCGAGGGCCCCGGGGTCGTCGGGCGAGAGCGCCGCCCGCCGCTCGGCCTCGGCGAGCTTCGAGCGCGTGGAGGCGCCGTGGCCGAGCACCGGAGCAAGGGCGCTCTGGCCGATACAGAGGGCGCAAACGAGGGAGGCGAGAGCGCCCAGAACCACACTGCCCGCTTCAACCCGCATTGGTCCTCCGTGCTACGTGGCGCCCGCGGCGGGTCACCCCCGGACGGCGGCCGCCACCGCGCAAGGGGCCGAGACAAGGGGCGGGGGCGGAAGTTCCGCGGGGCGGGCGCGGGCGGGCCTTGGGGGCAAGCTTCGGGGTAGGCCCGGCCCGGCCCCGGGCCCGGGGGGTGGGTGGCCGGGCCCTTGCATTCGCGGCCGCGTTGCGTATGGTGCGGCCTCCTTTTTCACCGTGCGAGTTATCTCGCACATTGGGCACGCGAAAGGGCCCCCGAACGAGCGGGCCGGCCCCCTCGCCCGCCCCCCCGGAGGTGCCTCGTGGCGAAGTCCCCCCTTGAGCAGGTCAAAGAGAAGTTCGGCGACAAGACCAAGCTGGTCGCGGCCATCCGTCAGCTCGCGGGCGAAGAGCTCTGGCTGAATCGGGCGAACGAGAGCAAGGGCCTCGATCACGTGTCGAACTCGAAGCTCCTCAAGCTGCACGCGACGTTTTCGGCCGTCAAAGACGCCTTCGGCTCGCGCGACAAGCTCGTCTCGGCCATCACCGAGCTCGAGGGGCGCGCGAAAGACGAGGGCTACGGCAAGCGCCTCTCGGCCTGGCCCGTGCCCCGCCTCTACGACCACTTCCGCAGCTCGAAGCGGCGCATCGAGGCGGCCCGCAAGGCGGCCGAGGCCAAGAAAGCGGGCCCGCCGGCGGCCGACGCGGCGCCCAAGGCCGCCAAGGCCGCCCCCAAGAAGGCGACCGAGAAGGCGAAGACGACCAAGGCGCCGGCCGCGAAGAAGGCGACGACCAAGAAGGCGACGCTGACGCCCGCGGCGGCGCGGGCCGCGGCCGCGAAGAAGAAGTCGAACCGGTTAGAGCGGCCCTGCTTGGGGCGGCCCGGGGGGTTAACCCAGGTCAAGCCTGGGCGGCGCCCCCAGGGCCCCTTCCGGGCCGCATCAAGCGCGGTCGGTCGTCGCCCACCCCTCAGCCCCCCTCGACCAGGGCGTAGAGCAGGCCGTCGCCGCCGCCCGCGTAGAGGCGGCCGTCGGCGGCGAGCACGACGGTCGCGTCGATGTCGCCGCCGAGCGCGGCCCGCCAGGCGAGCTCGCCGCCGGGCCCGAGGGCGTAGAGCGCGTCGTCGTGGGCGCCGAAGACGAGCGTGCCCTCGCGGTCTTCGAGCGGCGCGCCGTGCACGCCGACCTCGGCCGAGCCGGCCCGCCCGAGCGCGAAGCGAAAGCGCGGCGCGCCGTCGTCGGGCGCGAGCGCGACGAGCGCCGGCTCGGGGCCGTAGGTGCCCGCGAACACGGTGCCGTCGCGGCCGAGCCCGAGGGGCCCTCGCACCTTGCCGCCGGCCACGCGGCGCCACTTGAGCGCGCCCGTCGCGAGCTCGAGGGCGACGATCTCGGCGCCGTCGGTGCCCGCGTACACGACGCCGCCCTCGCCGATGACCGGCGCCGCGTCGACGTCGGCCCCGGCGTCGAAGGCCCAGCGCACGCGCCCCTCGGCCGAGAGCGCCGTCACCTGGTGCGCCTGATCGCCGATCACGATCGTGCCGTCGTCGGCGACCGCGGGCGAGGCGAAGATCTTCTTCTTCGCCTTGTAGCGCCAGCGCACCGTGCCGTCGCGGCGCACCGCGATGAGCTGCGGCCCGGCCGCGAAGACCGCCCCCTCGCCGAGCGGCGCGGGGGCCGTGTCGGCGTCCTGCTCGGTGCTCAGTTTCCAGCGCAGGGCGCCGCTCGCGGCGTCGAGCGCGACGAGGGCGCCGCCGTCGACCCCCACGAGGACGAGCTCGCCCAGCACGAGGGGGCTGCCGTAGAGCCGCTCTTTCAGCTCGGTCACCCACGCCGGGCGGCCCTCGGGCCCGAGCGCCGCGAGCCGCCCCGAGAGCGACGCCACGACGACCCGATCGCCGGCGAGCACGGGGGCCGCGACGACGGGGCCGCCGGTGTCGTACGTCCAGGCGACGCGGGGGCGGCGGGGCGCGGCGAAGGGGCTACGGTTGGTGCGGCGGGCGTCGAGGTGCAGCATGGCCGGCGGGCCGGGCCGGACCGAGCCCGTCGGCGCCCCCCGGGCGGCCGAGGGGGGGGCCTTGGGGGTGGCCTGGGGGGCGCTCGAGGCTTCAGCAGGGCTGTAAACCTGCAGCGTTGGCTTGTTCGCCGCGTTGTGGCGGGAACGCAGCCCGAGCAAAAGCGCCACAAGGGCTGTAGCGCCGAGGGCGAGCAGGAGGGGGGGCGGGGCGTGGGGGCGGTAGGCGCCCGAGCTCACCCGCAGCGACCGTGGCGGCTCGAAAAGCGGTCTTTCATGATGACGAGACCGCGTTGACAGGGCGAATCGGCCTGCGAGCGCCGGGCGAGCTTGCCCATCAGGCCCATCGCCTCCGCCCGCAGGGAGGCGGGGAAGGCGGGAGCGTGCAGGAGCTGGGCGAGCTCGGCCATGAGCTGGGTGCGCCGGGCCTGGTCGTCTTGATCGAGCTCGACCCGCTCGACGAGCAGGTACCAGGCGCGCAGGACGGGGCCCGCGCTGGTACCGGAGGCGGGGGAAGAGTTGGCCGAATCACCTGATGATGCCAGGGGGGCGAGGGAGGCAACAGGCGAGTGGCCGACCTTACGTCTCGGCATGTTTTTTGCTCAGTCTTCGGGGGCGAAATCGCGGGTCAGAGCGGATCGATAAGCACTTCTCGGTCGCGTGCGCCATGGGCGGGGCCGACGAGGCCGCGCTTTTCCATCGCTTCGACGATTTTGGCGGCGCGGTTGTAGCCTAGACCGAGCTTGCGTTGAAGCCAGGAAGTCGAGCAGCGGCGGGTTTCGGCGACGATTCGGACGGCGTCGTCGTACCTGGGGTCGAGTTCGCCGTCGTCGTCGGAGGCCGCCCCGCCCTCGTCGTCGTCGCGGGGCTTGAGAATGTTCTCGTCATAGACGGGCTCGCCCTGGGCGCGCAAAAAGTCGGTGACGCGCTGCACCTCTTCTTCGCTAATGAACGGGCACTGCACCCGGCGCGTTTCGTTGGTGCCGTTCAACTTGACGAGCATGTCGCCGCGGCCGAGCAGGTGCTCGGCGCCCTGCTCGTCGAGAATGGTGCGCGAGTCGACCCGCTGCGCCACCCGGAAGGCCACGCGCGTCGGGAAGTTCGCCTTGATCATGCCCGTGATGACGTCGACGCTCGGCCGCTGCGTCGCCAAGATGACGTGCATGCCGGCGGCGCGCGCCTTCTGGGCGAGGCGGGCGACGGCGGCCTCGACGTCTTTGCCCTGCTGCATCATCAGGTCGGCGAACTCGTCGACCACGATGACGATGAAGGGCAGCGGCTCGGGCGGCGGGGGGGGCTCGCGGCCGGGGCCGACCTCGACGAAGACGCCGTCGTCGGTCGTCATCGACGAGGCGGGCTGCGGCGGCCGGTAGGCCTTGACCTCGCCCCGGCGCGCCCGCGCGACCCAGGCGTTGTAGGTGCCGATGTTCTTCGTGCCGGCGTGGGCGAAGAGCTGGTAGCGCCGCTCCATCTCGTCGACGGCCCACTTGAGGGCCGTCGACGCCTGCTTCATGTCGGTCACCACCGGCAGCAGCATGTGGGGTATGCGATCGAAGGGCGCGAGCTCGACCACCTTCGGGTCGATCATTAGCATGCGCAGCTCGTCCGGGCCGCGCCGCGTCAGCAGGCTCGTCAGCATGACGTTGAGCCCGACGCTCTTGCCCGCGCCGGTCGCGCCCGCGACGATGACGTGGGGCATCGACGCGAGGTCGGCGTAGAAGGGCGAGCCGACGATGTCGCGGCCGAGCACCACCGGCAGCGGCGCGCCCATGTCGCGGAAGCGCCGATCTTCGACGAGCTCGCGCAAATTGACCGGAATGCGCTCGCGGTTCGGAAGCTCGAAGCCGATGCGGCTCTTGCCCGGGATGGGCGCGATGATGCGCACCGTGCACGAGAGGCCGAGCGCCAGATCGTCGACCAGGCTCGCCACCTTGCTCACCTTGGTGCCCTCCGCCGGAATGACCTCGAAGGTCGACACCGTCGGCCCCGTGTGGATGTCGGCCACCGCGCCCTTTACGCCGTAGTTGGCCAGAACCTTCTCGAGCTCGCGCGCGCGGGCGAGCAGCGCCTCCGGCTCTTCGCGGGGCGTCGTGGCCGGCGGCGGCTCGAGCAGCGCCGGCCCCGGCAGGCGGAAGCCCTGCCCGAACGCCGGCACCACCACCGCCCGCTCGGGCGCCCTCGCCGCCGGGGCCTTGACCTCCGGCGCCTTGATCTCCGGCGCCCTCGCCTCCGCCGCCCGCGGCTCGGGCGCCCTCGCCTCCGCCGCCCGCGGCTCGGGGGCTCGCACTTCGGCCAGCCTCGCGTCCGGGGCCCGCAGGTCGGCCGCCCTCGGCTCGGGGGCTCGCAGGTCGGCCGCCCGCGGCTCGGGGGCTCGCAGGTCGGCCGCCCGCGGCTCGGGGGCCCGCACCTCGGCCGCCCTCGCTTCCGGTGCCCTCGACTCTGGTGCCCTCGCCTCCGGTGCCCTCGCTTCCGACGCCGCCGGCCGCGCTTCGCGCCCTCGCGCCTCAGGCTCCTTTGCGTCGGCAAACCTCGGGTCGGCAACCCTCGCGTCGGCAAGCCTTGCGTCGGACAGCCTCGCCCCGGGCAGCTTCGCTTCCGACGCCTTGGCTTCGGGCAGCCTCGCTTCCGGCGCTCTCGTCTCGAGCGGGCGCTCGTCCGATGCCTTCGTTTCTGGGGCCCTCGCCTCGAACGCCTTCGCCTCCGGCGCCCTTGCTCCGGGCAACCTGGCGTCTTGCGCCTTGGCCTCCGCCGCCTTTGTCTCGGGCAGCCTCGGCTCGGGCGCCGGCCGCCGCGCGGCGACGGGGCGCGCCCTGGCCGCCCCGCTCGCGGCGCCTTGCGCGGCCTCGCCCTCGCTCGCGTCGTGGTGCTCGTCCGCGTGAGCTTCGACCTCGCCCAGATCACGACGCCCGCCCGAGCCGGCGTTCGCGCGTCCGGGCGCCGCGCCGCCCCCGCGCTCGGCGGAAGCCGCGGGCGCCGCCTGGCGCGGCGAGGGCTGTGCCGAGTTCGAGCCCCGCTCGGACCCCAGCGAGGGCGTGTCGCCGCGCTCGAAGAGGGCGTCCGAGGCGTCGTCGGCTTCGCCGAAGGGCGAGAGGGCGCCCTCGTCGGCCTTCTCGTCTCGCTTCGCGCGGGGCGCCGGCAGGGCCTTGCGTTCGACCGAGGTGGCCTCGACGCCGCGCTCGGCGAGCGTAGCGGTCGGCTTGCGATCGGGGGGGGAAGACGCCAGAGACCTCCGCTCGATGGCGGGAGAAGCTTGCGGCCTCGGCTCGGCGAGCGGGGCCGTCTGGGGCCTCGGCTCGAGGGCTGGGGCCGCCTGGGGCTTCGGCTCGAGGGCCGGCGAGGGCATCGCCTTGCGCTCGGGGGCCGAGGCCGGCGGCGATCTGCGCTCGGCGGTGGCGGCCGAGCCCTTGGGGGCGCCGGCGCGCCCGGCGTCGGGCAGGGGCGTTTCGAGATCGCGGTCTCGCCGCAGGGGTGCGGGCGGGTCGGCCGTGGGCGTCTCGGGGGTCGGCTCGGCGAGGGGCTTCGGCGCGTGCATCGGGCCGTGGGTGATGCGGGGGCCGACGGCGACCGAAGGCAGGGTGCGCCCCGGCGGGGCCGAGGAAGCGGCGGCGGCGAGATCTTCGCCCGAATGAATGACGGGGACGGGCGGCGGGCGGTCGTCGGTGGCCGGGCGCGATTCGTCGGCGTCGGGCGCGGCGGCCAGGGCGGCGCGGGCGCGACCGGCGCGGGGCACGGCGGCGAGGACGGGCGAGGGGGCGGCCGGCGCGGCGGTGAGGACGGGCGAGGGGGCGGCCGGCGCGGCGGCCGGCGCGGCGGGCTGGGGCTCGGGCTCGTCCGAGCGGGCCCGCGCGCGAGACCGCCGCGGGGGCGCGGCCTCGGCCGGGTTGCCCGAGGCGGGCTGGACGGGCGGGGCGCTGCTGGCTTTGAGGGCGGCGTCGCCGGCGGGGGGGGTGCTGGCGTCGCGGCCCCAGGTTCCCTCGCGGGCCCAGGTGGGTGGGCTTCGATCGGAGAGGGGGGTGGCGGGGCCCGTGGCTGTGGCTCCGACTTCGACGGGGGTCGCCGCCCATTGCCGCACCCAGGCCGAGAGTGCGCGCAGGTAGGTAACGAGCCAGTGGGCGGCGCGTGTGACAAAACGGCGTGCTTCTTCGAGCCAAGCCGTGAGCGAGAGCGACGAGCGGCCAATGAGAATCAGCCCGACGGCCGTAAGGCCAACCAGGAAGGAGCCGAGGGTGGAGAAGAGAGACCGAAGGAGCTCGCCGAAGAGCTCTCCGAGCGAGCCGCCGGCGGCGAGCGCGCCGAAGGCGCGGGCGTCGGGGGCGGCGACGTGGACGAGCGCGGCGGCGATGAGCGCGATGAGGACGTCGCCGGCCAGGCGGGCGAGCGTGGCGCTCGAGCTGCGGGCGCGCAGCAGGGGCCAGGCGAGCAGGGCCAGCTCGAGCACGACGGCCCAGGCGACGACGCCCAGGGTGCCGGCGAGGGCGGAGGCGAGCGAGGCGCCGACGGGGCCGACCCAGTCGGGGCCGTGGGCCTCGGGCCGGGCCGGGTTCGCCTCGAAGCTGGCGAGGGCCAGGGCGGCGAAGGCGGCGGTGGCGGCGAGCAAGAGCGCGGCGGCTTCGCGGCCGCGGCCCGAGGCGCCGGTGAGAGCTCGGGGGGGGGCGGCGCCCGAGGCGTCCGGGCCCCGGCGGGGTAGAAAGAGCGGCGTCGGCATGGCTCAGCCCGGAAGGGGCCGAACCTTGGGGGGCGGGTCGGCCGAGGGCCAAGTTCTTGACGACAAGGTGCGCGCCGGGGCGGGGCGGGGCGGCGGGGGCAAGGACGTTGAGAAACGGGAAGGCGGTCGGCTATGGTGGGCTCTGGCCCGGCCGGCCTGCAAAGCGCCGTCCCGGGAGCGAGGCACGATGAGCGACGAACGAAGCCGTGGGTCTGTCCTGCGTTGCCTTTGGGCCGGCGCGCTCTTCGGCCTGCTCGTGGGGGCGAGCGGCTGCCGCGTGACGCAAGACGACATTCAGCGCTGGGAGCGCACGGAGATGGGCCCGGTCAAGCTCGTCGCCGTCGTCAAGCACGACAAGTACGACCTGCCCCTGCGACGCGACGCGGCGATCGGGCTCTTGCGCATGCGGCCGAGAAACGGGCAGCGGCTCGGCATCCAGTGCGAGACGCGGCTCGACCGCGACCTGCCGGCGGTCTGCGTGCAAGAGGCGCTGGCGTCGCTGCCGCCCGACGAGCGGCGGCGGCTGGTGGGCGAGCTGGTGCCGGTGCTGGTGACCGAGATGGGCAAGCCGGCGCCGGCCGAGGGGGCGAACGGCCTGGCGCCGCCCGACCCGAGCGTGCCCTACAAAGACGGGGCGTTCGCCATCTTGACCTACGACAAGGCGCCGCTCGTGCTCGACGAAGAGCAGCGCAAGGCGCTGCGCGGGGCGCTCGTCAAGTGGGCGACGAGCGACTTCGAGCGGCGGCTCGCGATCACCTCGCAGGCCTTCGGGCCCGAGCAGATCTTGCGGCAGTTCGGCGCCGAGTCGGCCCCCGGGCTCATCGCGCACATTCGCACCGACGGCGCGTACGACAAGGCCGCGAACCTCGTCGCGGACGTCGGCGACCAGGCCACGAAAGACCAGGCGTCGCAGAAGCTGGTCGAGCTCGCGAAGTACACCGAGAGCCAGGCCTGGGTCGACAAGACCAAGCCCCAGGTGCAGGCCTCGAACAAGGCGGCCGGCTACAACGTCGAGGGCGACAAGCTCGAGAAGCAGGTCCGCGACTTCCAAGAAGAGCAGCTCATCAAGGTCTACGCCTCGATGAAGCGCGTGGGCGGCCGCACGGCGGTCGACTACCTGCTCGGCGTGGCGACCGACCCGAAGCGGTCCGAGAAGCGGCGGCTCGCGGCGCTCGCGGCGCTCGAGGGGCGCCTCGACCGCAACAACCAGAACGACGTGCAGCGCATCATGACGATCGCCTCGGCCGAAGACACGCCCGACGCGATCCGCGACCTGGCGTTCCAGCGGGTCGGCGAGCTGCCGCGCGAGCTGGTCGCGGGCAAGCTCTACGAGCTCTTCGCGAGCCCGATCGCGGCCAAGAAATGGAAGATCCGCTGGGTGGCCGCGTCCACCGTGCTGAAGATGTCGTCCGCGAAGGACGTGCCCGAGTTCCTGGGCCGGCTGCCGGGCGGCAACGCGCCGGGCTTCGCGATGAGCGAGCCGCTGACGTACGGCGACCAGATCGGCAAGATGAACCCGCCGGCCCCGCGCGACGCGGTGCTCGGGCACCTGCGCCAGGGCACGCTCGCGCAGCGGCTGACCGCGATCGGCTACCTGTACGCGCACGGCAAGGCGGCCGACGCGGCGCTGCTCGCCCCCCTCGAAGACGACAAGACGGCGCTGCCGAAGGTCGAAGACCCCGAGGGCAAGTGGCAGTGCGGCGTGGCGAAGCCGGGCGGCAAGCCCGGCGAGACCGAGATGCACGAGACGACGACGGTCGGCGACTTCGTCAAGACCTGCGTCACGCCCGTCGTGCGCGCGCGCAAGTGAGCCGCGCCCGCCCCCCGTTTTGACCCGGCCCCCCTGCGTTAGCGCCCCGCGATGAGCCCCGACCCCAACAAGAAGAGCGAGCGAGCCTTCCAGTGCCGCGACATCCTCTGGGAGACGTTCGAGCAGATGGCCCGGGAGCTCGAGTGCTCCGTCGATTACCTCATCAACGAGGCGATGAAGCAGTACGCCCGGCAGCGCACCCGGGTCGGGCGCACCGACTCGGTGCCGGCGTCCGGCGGGCTCGGCCCCTCGCCGGCCGCGACCGGGCGGGTGCCGGCGGCCGCGGCCTCGGGCAGCGTCGGCGGCCTGCATACGCCCTCGCCCGGCCTGGCGCTCGGCCCGCGGGCCGGGCTGGCGCCACCGCTGCCCGTCGCCGGCGGCTACCTGCCCCCGCCCCCGCTGCCGCCCCCGCCCGTCATCGCCCCGCGCCTCGGCGCCACGCTCGGCGGCACCCTCGGCGGCCGCCCGCCCCTGCCCGCGCCCCCCACGCTCGGCTCGCGCCCGCCGCTGATGGGGGCGCCGCCCCCCCTGCCCGCCCCGCACCCGCTCGCCTCGCCCATGCCGGCGCCGGCGCACCAGCCGCAGCCGGCCCCCAGCGGCCGCGTGCTCGTCGCCTATTACATGGGCGAGCAGGTGCCCATCACCAAAGATCGCTTCGTCATCGGCCGCGGCCGCCAGTCGAGCGACCTGACGATCAAAGACCCGAACGTGTCGCGCCAGCATGCCATGGTCGAGTTCCAGAACGGCCAGTACTACATGGTCGACCTCGGCTCGACCAACGGCGTCGAGTACAACGGGCAGCGCATCAGCAAGCAGCTCATCGTCGACGGCGACACCTTCCGCATCTGCGACCACGAGGTCCGCTTCGTCTTCGCCTGAGGGGGGCGCGATGCACGTAGCCCTCGTCGGCGCCGGCGATCTCG
Source organism: Polyangiaceae bacterium (assembly GCA_035762175.1). Lineage (GTDB taxonomy): Bacteria > Myxococcota_A > Polyangia > Polyangiales > Polyangiaceae > DASTPP01. The sequence continues at coordinate 15,778 of DASTPP010000173.1, forward strand.
GTCGCGTCCTCGGCGTGCGCCTCGCCGTCGCCGCCGGCCTCGACGTGTCCTTCGTCACCCGGCGGGGCGGGGCGCTCGGGCCGCTCGCGATCGAGCGCGTCGGCCGGCGGGGCGAGCGGCTCGGCCTGCCCGACGTGGTCGCGCTGCGCGAGCCGCCCGCGCACGCCGACGCGCTCGTCGTCACGGTGCGCGCCGAGCAGCTCGACGCGCTGCTCGAGGCCCCCTGGCTGCGCTCGAGCGAGGCGCCCGTGCTCTGCCTGACCCCGCTCTTGCCGCTCGCGCTCGAGCGGGTCAAGGGCCGGCTCGGCGCCCGCCTCGCGGCCGCCATGCCGAACGTGATGGCGTACCGGCGCGAGGGGCTCACGCGCTACTGGCTCTCGCCCCGGCTCGTGCCGATGCGGGTCGAGGCGCCCAAGGGCCCCCCGCCCGAGCCGGTCGCCCGCCTCGTCGCCGCGCTCGACCGCGCCGGCTTCGCCGCCCGCTTCGAGCTCGGCACCGAAGAGATGAACGCCGCGACCACCGTCGCCGCGCTGCCGCTCTACATGCTGCCCGCCTGCGGCCGCGGGGGCCTCGCCGAGGCGCTCGCCGACGACGAGCTCTCGTCGCTCGCCTTCCGGGCCCTCGCCGAGACGCGAAGGCTCGCGCGCCACGTCGGCCAGCCCGCCCCCGGCGCCTCGCCCCTCTTGGCGCTGGCGCGGCCCTGGCAGCTGCGCGCCCTCGCCCGGCTCGGGCCCTCGGCCGGCGGCGAGGTCGCCGCCTTCTGGGACGAGCACTTCGGCCACAAGCTCGCCGCCCAGCACCGCGCCATGGCCCACCAGGTGCTCGCCCTCGCCCGCCGCCTCGGCGTGCTCTTGCCGAACTTCGCCGCCCTGACCGCCCGCCTGCCCGCGCCCTGACCGCGCCGGGCCCGCCGCCCTGACCGGGCGCCCGCGTTCGTCTCGAAGTCGGCGCCCCGACTGACCGAGCGCCCGCGTTCGTCTCGAAGTCGGCGCCCCGACTGACCGGGCGCCCGCGTTCGTCTCGAAGTCGGCGCCCCGACTGACCGGGCGCCCGCTTTCGTCGTAACGTAGGCCCCCGACGATGTCCCGCCGCTTCGCCCGCGCCGCCCTCGCCCTCGCCGCCCTCTCGACGCCGGGGCGCGCCTCGGCCGACGCGCCCGAGGGGTCGATGCGCTGGGTGCAGACCGGGGGCGTGCCCTTCCCCGCCGGGGTCAAGAGCGTGCTCATCACGCGCGACGACCAGCCGCTCGCGCGCGAGCCGCGGGGCGACGCCGCCCGGCGGGGCAGCGCCCTCGGCGGCGTCGCGCTGCCCGTCTACGGCGTGCGGCCGGGCGGCGTCGGCTGCCCCGGCCGCTGGCTGCTCGTCGGGCCCCAGGCCTGGCTCTGCCAGAACCAGGCCCAGCTCTCGGCCGGCGAGCCGCTCGCCCCCGGGGGCTGGCCGCCGCGGCCGCCCGACGGCCTGCCCTTCCGCTACTACTTCGTCGGCAAGGGCGGCACCCAGGCCTACGCCCGCGTCGAGTTCGCCGACGACGCCGCCCCCGAGCGCGAGCTCGAGCCGGGCTTCGCCCTCGCCATCGTCGAAGAGCGTACCAAGGGCGGGCAGTCGTACGGGCGCTCGCGGCGCGGGCTCTGGGTGCCGATGCGCGATCTGCTGCCGGCGCGCGCGACGAGCTTCCGGGGCGAGGCGGTCGAGGGCGACAAGCTCGACGTCGCCTTCACGTACCTCGACAAGACCCCCGTCTACCCGCGCCCCGAGCCGAGCGCCCGCCCCACGGCGGCCCCGCTCAAGCGCCTGCGCTCGCTGCGCGTGCTCGAAGAGACCGGGCGCGGGGGCGGCGTCTACTACCGCGTCGGCGAGGGCGAGTGGGTGCGCGCCGCCGACGTGCGCCGCCCGCTCAAGGCCCCGCCCCCCGCCGACGCGCTGCCCGGCGAGAAGTGGGTCGACGTCGAGCTCGCGACGCAGACCCTCGTCGCCTACGAAGGCCCGCGCCCCGTCTACGCCACGCTGGTGAGCACCGGGCGCGGCGCCCAGGGCACCGACACCGCGACGCCGCGCGGCGTGCACCGGGTCTGGGTCAAGCTCGTCTCGTCGACGATGGACAACCTCGAAGACGAAGACGCGGCCTCGCACTACGCCATCGAAGACGTGCCCTACGTGCAGTTCTTCGCCAAGGCCGTCGGCTTCCACGGCACCTTCTGGCACGACGGCTTCGGCCGCGTCCGCAGCCACGGCTGCGTCAACCTCTCGCCCCTCGACGCGCAGTGGCTCTTCGACTTCACCGGCCCCCGCCTGCCCGCGGGCTGGACGGGCGTCTTGCCGACCGAGTTCGAGCCGGGCGTGCTCGTGCGGGTGCGTTAGAGCGTTCCCGGGTCCGCGCCCGCGGCAGCGCCACGCGCTCGCAGAGCGCGTCGTCGGTGGTCGCACTGTCCCGCCCAATGCCAGGGCTCGCCGAGACAGACCACGGTGCCAAGAGCAGACCTTGAGAACTTCGTCCCATGTGCCAGTAGCCTCGACGAAGTCCTCGAGGACTCTTTTTCTGTGCCAGCAGCCTCGACGGAGTCCTCGAGGACTCCCTTGCGTGTGCCAGTAGCCTCGGCGAAGTCCTCGAAGACTAGGTTTTATGTGCCAACGGGCTCGGCGAAGTCCTCGAGGACTAGATTTTATGTGCCAGCAGCCTCGACGAAGTCCTCGAAGACTAGGTTTTATGTGCCAGCAGCCTCGACGAAGTCCTCGAAGACTAGGTTTCGGGTGCCGAGGGCCTGGGGGAAGTACTCGAGTACTTCTGGCCGCCTGATTCGCCTCTGGGGCCGGTTTTGGCTTGGCGTACGGGCGGGCGAGCCACCTGAAGGCACCGGGCATGGCCTTGCTTGCAGGGCCTGTAGGAGGGTCGAGCCGGGGTAGGTGCCCGTGGGCCAGAGCGATGCCCCCGCCGCTTCGAGCGCCGCGTCGATGGCACAGCGCAGCGCCCCCTCGCTCGCGTTCTGGCCGGCGTCGACGCCGCCCCGCAGCACCCCCCGGAGGTCGACCCAGGGCGGCGACGCGGCCGCGAGGTGCGCCATCTCGGCCCACATTACCGGCTCGAGCCGGCGGCCGAACGACGGCCACTTGCCGCCCGGCCTCGCCCGGCCGGACGCGCAAGCGCACCACCGCGAACCGGCTCGGGCAGCTCGTCTGCCGGGCGAAGCGCGCCTACACCTCGCCCTCGGACGTGACGATCAAGGCGCGACGGACCACGCTACCCCTCCCCCCGCGGGCGGGCCCCGCAGAGCGCCGCCGCCCGCTCGCGCGTCGCCGCGACGAAGGGCGCCCACGCCCCGAAGAGCGGCGCCCCGAAGCGCGCGCACACCACCTCGACGTTGCCCCGCCGCCAGTAGCCCTCGGGGCACCCCACGACCAGCTTGCCGCCGCGCGCCGTCAGCCCGAGCTCGAGCAGCGTGATCGGGGCCCGCGTGTCGGGGGCGAACCACATCGCGACGACGTCGGCGCGCTCGAGGCCCTCGAGCTCCCACTCGACTTGGCCGCGAAAGCGGGCGTCGTCGATCGACTGGCGCCAGCTACCATCCCAGTCGTCGCGGCGGGGGTTCAAGACCGCGACGTCGAGATCGCCGAGCGCCGCCGTGAGCGACGCCTGCCAATCGTCGGCCGAGCCCATCTCGATCGAGCCGGCGAGAAAGATCGTCGGCCGGCCGGCGGCCGCGGCGAAGGGCGCGGGGGGTTTGAGCGCGATCATGCCCCCAGTCTGCCACCGCCCGGCGTCACCCGCCCTGCCAAGGCCACCCCGACGAGCGCGGGCCGGACGGCCCCGCTCTCGAAGCGACCCCCGCAGGCGCCCCCGGCCGGGCTGCTCAAGCCCCCGCAGGCGCACTCGGCCAGGCCGCCCGCCTCGCTCAGCAGCCCCCGCAGGCGCACTCGGCCGGGCCGCCCTGGCAGCCGCTGACGGAGGGCGGCCCGTTCATCTCGCCCTCGCAGATCACCTGGCAGGCCTTGTTGCCCTTGCACGCGACGTCTCGCATGTCTTTGCAAGCCTCGGGGTCGACCCGGCAGACGACCTCGCACGAGCCCGTGCCGCAATTGAGCTTCGCCTTGGCGCAGGCCTGCTTGCCCTCGCAAACCAGCCTGCAGTCTCGGTCGGGCGGGCAGTTGAGGGTCGCGTCTTGGCAGCTCGCCTCGCCCGTACACCGGAACTCGCACGAGCGGCCCGGGTCTTGGCAGTTGATCGCCAGGCCTTTGCACTGATCTTTGCCGACGCAGGCTTCGGTCTGCTCGTACGAGGGCGGCGGCCCGCACACGAAAGGTGCCCCGCCCGAGCCCGCCTTGCCGCCGGTGCCTTGGCCCCCCCCCGCCCCCTTGGCGCCGGCGCCCGTGCCCGCCCCGCCCCCGTCGCCCCCCGTGCCCATCTTGGTGCCGCCGCCGGCGCCAGCCTGGCCGCCGCCTGCCCCCGACGCGGCGCCGCCCGCGCCCGTCCCTGGCCCGCCCGAGCCGGCGCCGCCCCCGCTCTCGGGGGTAAGATCGTCGATGCCGAGCGCCCCCCGGCACGCCGCAAGGGCAAAGGCCACCGCAAGGGCCCCGGCGCGAAGGCGCGCCCGACCCGGCCGGTCGGGCGCAGCCGCCCCCTTGGCGCTCTGGCCCCGGTGGCGCATGCCGTCATCGCGACTCGGAGGGGGGCTCTGGGCTTTCTCGGGGGACATGAGTCGGGCGGCGCTCTGGACGACGTAGCAGCCTAGCGCATCGTCTCGCCCTCTGCCCACCGCACGTCATGACGCAGTGAGGGGGCGGCCGTGCGCGGTGCTCGCCGTGGCCCCGACCCGGCCTGGAAGGCCAGCGAGGCCTGCCGTGACTTTCACGGCGAGGGCGAGGACGATCTCGCCCCCCTCACCGCGGTGCTCGCGGGCGTGAAGCCGAAGCGCCCGGTCGACCCCCCTACCCTTCGCCCGGGGAGCCCGCCCCCCCCGGTTTTCTCGGCAATTTTATTCACGCGTATTCACGGAGGGTGGCATGCCATGGGGGCCCGTATCCAAATGAGTACACTCGGGGGTGGCTCACCATGGCCATGCATTCGCCCCCGAACCCCAAAACGCAGCACGGCCGCCCCCCTCCCTTTCGCCGATGAACGCTGCACCGTCCCCCTGGCGCGGGGCGCCGTCGCGGCGGGTACATCCAGAGGGCGGGGCCCCCGCTGTCTGAGCCCCCTGCCAAGGGGGCGAGTTCGGGGTGCCCGGCGGATGTACCCGCCGCGACGGCGCCCCGCACGCTCCGTCACGGCCCGCCCCCCGCCGCGACGGCGCCCCGCCCTAACTCGTCCCGCAGCGCCCCCACCGGGTCGATCTGCGCCGCCCGCAAGGCCGGCGCCACGCCGAACGTAACCCCGGTCACGAGCGCGAGCCCGAGGCCGAGCGCCGCCGCCCACGGCTCGAAGAAGTAGTTCCACGTGCCGAAGACCTTGCTCAGGCCGAAGCTGGCGAGCGCGAGCACGCCGGCGCCGCCGGCGATGCCGGCGAGGCCGCCGAGCGTCGAGAGCGCCGCGGCCTCGATGAGGAACTGCGTGACCACCGCGCGCGGGCTCGCGCCGATGGCGCGGCGCAGGCCGATCTCGCGGGTGCGCTCGGCGACGATGGCGAGCATCACGTTCAGGATGTTGATGCCCGAGGCGACGAGGGCGAGGGGGCCGACGGCGAAGACCAGGGCCTTGATGACCGAGAGCACCATCTGCTCTTGGGCGCGCTCGCTCGGGTCGACGAGCTCGAAGTTCTCGACGCCGTGGTGGCGGCGCTTGATGAGCGCGCGCACGGCGCCGCGCAGCAGCGACTCGGGGGGCCCGCCGGGCGCCGGGCGCAGGTAGACGCGGCCGATCGTGTGGTCGGGGGCGAAGGTGGCGTCGTAGACGGGCTCGGGCACCATGATCTTGCGGTTCCAGATCCAGGTGCCGGTGGTCGCGCCGATGTGGGGCTTGTCGGCGAGGGCGCCGACGACCTCGAACGAGGTGCTCTCGACGGTGACGCGCAGGCCCTCGAGGCTCGCGGGCGAGCCGAGCAGCTCGCGGTAGACCTCGTGGCCGACGACGCAGACGCGCCGGCCCGAGCGCGCGTCGTCGGCGTCGAGGAAGCGCCCCTTGGCGAGGGCGAGCCGGTAGGTGGCGGGGGTCTCGGGCGAGGCGCTGACGACCGAGACCTCTTTCTTTTTGCGGCCGAAGTGGGCCTCGGTGTGGGTGCGCCCCTCGGCCGAGACGGTCGCGCCGGAGAGGCGCTCGGACGCGGCGAGGGCGGCCGCGTCGGCGCGCGTGAGCTCGCGCGTCGCGCGCGACCGCTCGGCCTCGGACGCGTCTTTGCGCCGGACCTGCACGATGTCGGCGCCGGTCACGCCCTGGTTGGCCCGCACGAGGGCGTCCTCGCCCCCGCGCAGGACGCCGGCGAGCAGCACGATCGAGCCCGAGCCGATGGCGATGCCGAGCAGCGTGAGCGCCGCGCGCGAGCGGTGGGCGAAGGCCGCGCCGGCCGAGGCGAAGACGTCGAGCGCCCTCACGGCCGCATCGCCGGCACGGGGTCGAGCCGCGCCGCCCCGCGGGCGGGGAGGTAGCCGAAGGCGGCGCCGAGGCCGAGGGCGACGAGCGGCGCGGCGACGAGGGCGGGCGCCGAGACGCCGCCGAGCCAGGCCGGCAGCGAGCGCACGATGAGGGCCGAGGCGCCGAGGGCGCACGCCGCGCCCGCGGCCGCACCCGCGCCGCCGCCCGCGAGGGCGAGCAGCATCGCCTCGGCGAGGAACTGCCGCCCGATCGCCCCGGGGCTGGCCCCGAGCGCCTTGCGCAGCCCGATCTCGCGCACCCGCTCGGACACGCTGACCAGCATCATGTTCATCACCCCGACCCCCCCGATGACGAGCGCCACGCCGGCGAGCAGGGCGACGATGCCCTGCATGATGGCGAAGACGGCCTTGAACTTCGCGTCGACGCGGCTGAGATCGTAGAGCTGAAAGTCGTCGACGCCGTGGCGCCGCTCGGCGAGGCGCGCGTTGACCATGCGCTTGACGAGCTCGTACGACGCGCCCTCGCGCGTGCGCAGGGTCAAGAGCGTGTTCTCGGGCGTGGCCGGGTCGACCGCGTGGAGGGCGCCGAGCGGCACGAGCACGAGGTTGCGCCAGTGGAAGCCGAAGTCGATGCCGAAGCGCTTGACCCCGTCGAAGACGCCGACGACGCGGCAGCGCACGGGCCCGGCGTCGAGCGACGAGCCGATCGGCACCTTGCCGCCGAGCCTCTCGACGAGGTCGGGGCCGACGACGCAGAGCGGCAGGCCGTCGCGATCTTCGGCGTCGGTGAAGCGGCGGCCCTCGCGCACGCCCATGCGGTAGGCGTCGAAGAAGCCCGCGTCGCCGCCGACCAGGTCGGCCCGGGCGCGCTTGCCCGACGCGGCGACGACGTCGACCTCGTCCTTCGCGTACGACATGGTCGCGGCCTCGACCCCCGCGAGGCCGGCGAGCAGCGCGTCGCGGTCGGCCGGGCGCAGGCCCTTCTCGTAGCTCTGCGCCTTCTGCGCCGCGCGCTCGGGCGACTTCGACGAGACGAGCAGCATGCGCCCCCCCCCGAGCTCGTTGATCGAGCGCATCAGCGAGCGCAGCCCGCTGTCGGCCAGCGACGACATGAACACGATGGTGAAGGCGCCGACGGTGATGCTGAGCGAGGTGAGCGCCGAGCGCAGCCGGTGCGCCCAGAGCTCGGAGAGCGCCATGCGCAGGGTCTCGACCAGCATGGCGTCACATCTTCGCTTCGTTCGCCGCCGACGAGGGCGGCGCGAGCAGCACGCGGTCGCCCTCCGCGAGGCCCTCGACCAGCTCGACCTCGCGCTCGTTGCGCGCCCCGGGCTTGACCGCCACCTTCTCTTTGCGCTGCGCCGGGCCCCCCTCGCCGACGACGCGCGTCACGTACGCCTCGCCGCCCTCGCTCACGAGCGCCTCGACCGGCGCCGTCAGCACCCCGGGCCGCTCGTCGAGGTGCACCCGCACGTCGGCCGTCATGCCGGGCCGGACGCGCGGGTCGGCCGACTCGAGCGTCACCTCGACCGGGAAGACCTCGACCTCTTTGCCGGGGCGCTTGATCGACGCCGGCGCCACCTTGGTGACCTGGCCGACGTAGGCCGCGCCCGGCAGCGCGTCGAGCGTGACCCGGGCCCGCTGCCCGAGCGCGACCTTGGCCGCGTCGATCTGGTGCAGATCGACGTTGACGACCAGCGTCGACAGGTCGGCGACGGTCAAGAGCGGCTTGCCCTCGAAGGTCGACTGCACGCCCGGCACGACCACCTCGCCCGGCTCGATGCCCCGGTGCGTCACGGTGCCCCCGAGCGGCGCGTAGATCTTGGTGTAGCGCACCTTGTCGCGCGCCGTGGCCAGCGTGACCTGGGCCGAGCGCACCGCCGCCTCTTTGGCGAGCAGGTCGAAGCGCGCGTCTTCGGCCTCGTTCGCCCCGACGACGCTCGCGGCGACGCCCTTCTTGACGCGCTCGAACACCACGCGGGCCCGCTCGACGTCGTTCTCGAAGCGCTTGACCTCGGCGTCGGCGCGCGCGACCTCGCGGTCGTAGTCGATGGGGTCGAGCGTCATCAAGAGCTGGCCCTTCTTGACCTGATCGCCCTCGCGCACCAGCACCGAGGTCACCTGCCCGGCCACCTTCGACTTGAGCTCGACCTTCTCGCGCGCGGCCACCTTGCCCGTCTCGACCACCTCGATCGCGAGCGTGCCGCGCTTCACCGTCACCAGCGCCGCCGCGTCGACCGGCTCGGGCTTGCCCCCGCCTCGCTTCGCCCAGGCCGCGGCCGAGCCGCCCCCGAGCAAGAGCGGCAGGGCCAGCCAGAGCCAGCGCCCCCGCCGCGCCCTCACGACGCCACCCCCGCGCCCGCGAAGGCCGCCGCCTTCGCCTCGGCCTTCGGCCCCGCCCCGCCCGGCGCCGCCGCGCCGAGGCGCGGGCCCGAGGCGCGCTCGCCGCCGCCCCCTTCGTCGACGATGCGCCCATCGGCGAAGCGCACGATGCGGTCGGCGTAGGCGCCGACGGCGGGGTCGTGGGTGACGACCACCACCGTCACCCCCGCCCGGTGCAGCTCGACCAGCAAGCCCATGATCTGCTTCGTCGTCGCCGAGTCGAGCGCGCCCGTCGGCTCGTCGGCCAAGAGCAGGCGCGGCTCGTTCACCAGCGCCCGGGCGATGGCGACGCGCTGCTGCTGCCCGCCCGAGAGCTGCCCGGGCAGGTGGTCGGCGCGCGCGCCCAGCCCCACCCGCTCGAGCGCCGCGAGCGCCCGGCGCCGCCGCTCGCGCGGCGCGACCTCGGCGTACACCAAGGGCAGCTCGACGTTCGCGAGCGCGGTATGCCGCGGCAAAAGGTGGAACGACTGGAAAATGAACCCGAGCTTCTGGTTCCGCAGCTTCGCCAGCTCGGCCTCGCCCCGCCCCTCGACCGGCTCGCCGTCGAGCACGTACCGGCCCGAGCTCGGCCGATCGAGCGCCCCCAGAATGTTGAGCGCCGTCGACTTGCCCGACCCGCTCGTGCCCATGATGGCGACCATTTCGCCCGGCCCGACCGCGAACGACACCTCGCGCAGGGCGTGCACGTCACCCCCCCCCACGCGGTAGACCTTCGACACGTTTTCGAAGCGAACGACGGCGTCCATGCGTTTTCCTCGCCGACTGCGCGGGCCCGGCCCTGGCGCGTCGAACCCCCTTTCGCCCCAGCCCGCCGCGGAATTTCACGACCGTCTCACTTTCGGGACGCCCCGCCTTGACGGCCGCCGGCGCGAGGCGGGAAGCTGCGACCATGACCTCCGAAACGGCCCCGGCGACCGGCCCCGAACCCGCCGCGCGCCTCTCGCGGGCCGCGTTCCTCGCGGTGCTCGTCGCCGCGCTCGGCTACTTCGTCGACATTTACGACCTCATCTTGTTCTCGATCGTGCGCACGCGCAGCCTCAAGGCGATCGGCGTGCCGCCCGAGCAGCTGCTCGACCAGGGGGTCTACCTCATCAACGCGCAGATGCTCGGCATGCTCGCCGGGGGCATCTTCTGGGGCGTGCTCGGCGACAAGCGCGGGCGGCTCTCGGTGCTCTTCGGGTCGATCGTCACCTACTCGCTCGCCAACATCGCCAACGCCTACGTGACCACGGTCGACGGCTACGCCGCCTGGCGCTTCATCGCCGGGCTGGGGCTGGCCGGCGAGCTCGGCGCGGGCATCACGCTGGTGGCCGAGACGCTCGGCCGGCACGCGCGCGGCTACGGCACGACGGTGGTGGCCAGCGTCGGCCTCTCGGGCGCGGTCGTCGGCGCCCTCATCGCCGGCAGCGTCGACTGGACGACCGCCTACAAGATCGGCGGCGGCCTCGGCCTCGCGCTGCTCGCCCTGCGCGTCGGCGTCTACGAGTCGGGTCTCTACGAGAAGACCAAGGCCCGCTCCGACGTCGCGCTCGGCAACTTCTTCACCCTCTTCTCGAGCCGGGCCCGCGCCCGCCGCTACCTCTCGGTCATCGCGGTCGGCGTGCCCATCTGGTTCTCGATCGGCATTCTCGTCACCTTCAGCCCCGAGATCGGCAAGGCCCTCGGCATGAACCCCGTCCCCGACGCCGGCAAGGCCGTGATGTGGGCCTACGCCGGCCTCGCCGTCGGCGACCTCGCCTCGGGCGCGCTCAGCCAGGGCCTCAAGAGCCGCAAG
>DASTPP010000174.1:0-158257 GCA_035762175.1 Polyangiaceae bacterium
GCGACGAGCCGCTCGTAGGCGGGCAGCGTCAGGAACTCGCCGAACTCGGGCGCGGTGGCGAGCGCGACGAAGAGCTCGGTCGCCTCGTCGAAGCGCCCCTCGGCGAAGCGGGCCTCGCCGAGCTCGCGGCGCACGAGGGCCATCTCTTCGCGCACCACCTCGCCGAGGCGCGCCTCGGTGAGCGGGCCCGGCGCCCCCTCGAGCGGGGCCCGGTGGCGCAGCCACTGCCAGACCTGCGCGCGGCTGATCTCGGCGGTGGCCGCGTCCTCCATCAGGTCGTAGAGGGGCACGCAGCCGAGGCCCCGCAGCCAGGCCTCGAGGTACTGCACGCCGACGCGCACGTTGTGGCGCAGGCCGCGCTCGGTGCGGGGCCCCTCGTGCACGCGCAAGAGCTCGTCGCGCGAGGCCCGCTCGCCCGTGAGGGGCCGGTCGATCTGGTTCGGGCCCGGCATGAGCTGGTCAAACACCTCGCGGGCGAGGCCGACCAGGCCCGGGTGCGCGACCCAGGTGCCGTCGTGGCCGTCCCGCGCCTCGCGCTCTTTGTCGGCGCGCACCTTGGCGAGCGCCTCGGCGTTCCGGGCCGGGTCGTCCTTGATGGGGATTTGCGCCGCCATGCCGCCCATCGCGTGCACGCCGCGGCGGTGGCAGGTCTCGATGAGCAGGCGCGAGTAGGCGCGCAAGAAGGCGCGGTCCATCGTGACGAGCGAGCGGTCGGGCAAGACGCGCGTCGGGTCGCCGCGCAGCTTCTTGATGAAGCTGAAGATGTAGTCCCACCGGCCGCAGTTGAGGCCCGCCGCGTGCTCGCGCAGCGCGTGCACGATCTCGTGCATCTGGAAGGCGGCGGGCAGCGTCTCGATGAGCACCGTCGCGCGGACGGTGCCGACGGGCAGGCCGAGCTGGCCCTGGGCGAAGCGGAAGGCGTCGTCCCAGACCTTGGCCTCGGCGCCCGACTCGAGCTTGGGCAGGTAGAAGAAGGGCCCCTCGCCGCGGGCGGCGAGCTCGCGGGCGTTGTGGAAGAAGAAGAGGCCGAAGTCGACGAGGGCGCCGGGCGCGGGGGCGCCGTCGACGAGCAGGTGCCGCTCGGGCAGGTGCAGGCCGCGGGGGCGCACCATCAGCGTGGCGGTGCGCTCGGCCAGGCGGTAGGCCTTGCCCCCGTCGGGCGCCTGGTACGTGATGGTGCGGCGGACGGCGTCGTACAGGTTCTGCTGGCCGCGCACGAGGTTCGCCCAGGTGGGCGAGGTCGAGTCCTCGAAGTCGGCCATGAAGACGTTGGCGCCCGAGTTAAGGGCGTTGATGATCATCTTGCGGTCGACCGGGCCGGTGATCTCGACGCGCCGGTCGGCGAGGGCCGCGGGCAGGGGCGAGGCGCGCCAGTCGGCCTCGCGCAGCTCGGCCGTGGCCGGGTCGAAGTCGGGCAGCTCGCCCGCGTCGTAGCGGGCCTGCCGCTCGCGCCGCTCGGCGAGCAAGGCGCGAATGCGGGGGCCGAAGCGGCGGGCGAGCTCGGCGACGAGGGCGAGGGCGCCCGGGCTCAGCACGGCGGCCTGACCGTCGACGGCGGGGGCGTTCAGCGAGACGCCGGGGGGTAGCTGCAGGGGCTCAGGCATTGAGGGCGTTCGGGAGGAAAGTGGAGTCTGGCGTTCGTTACGCGCAGCGTCGACAGCATAGATGTGACACCCTTCACATGGTCGTCAAGAAAATCAAAAGCTGTGGCAAAATGGCTGTGAGGGTCAGTCAATGACGGTCAGAAAATCTGTAAACATTGTCAATGACGCAAAAGCTGGCCGAAGTCTTGCATTGACCATCGCATCGCCCAAGGGCCCGAAGGCGAGCGGGGCCGAGCCCCGGCTCGGGGGCAAGGTCCGGGCGTTGCGCAAGCGCGAGGGGTTGAGCCAGGCCGAGCTCGCCGAGCGGCTGGGCATCTCGCCGAGCTACTTGAACCTGATCGAGAACAACCGCCGTCCGCTGCCGGCCGAGCTGCTCTTGAAGCTCGCGCAGCTCTTCGACGTCGACCTGCACGCCTTCGCCGGCGACGACGACGCGCGCCTGCTCGCCGACCTGCTCGAGGTCTTCGCCGACCCGCTCTTCGAGTCGCAGGGGCTGACCAACACCGACGTGCGCGAGGCGGCGAGCGCGAGCCCGGCGATCGCGCGCGCGGTGCTCTCGCTCTACCGCGCGTACGCGGGGGCGCGCGAGTCGGCCGAGTCGCTGTCCGAGTTCGCGTCCGACGGCGAGGACACGGCGGGGCCGACGCACCCGCGCCTGCCGTCCGAGGAGGTGAGCGATCTGGTGCAGCGGCACGTCAACCACTTCCCCGAGCTCGAGGCGGGGGCCGAGGCGCTCTGCCGCGACGCGCGGCTCGCGCCGGGCGAGATCTTCGCGGGGCTCGCGCGCCACCTCGAGTCGGCGCACGGCGTCGCGGTGCGCATCGCGGAGGGGCCGGCCGCGCGCGAGACGCTGCGGCGCTTCGACCCGAAGCGCAAGGTGCTGACGCTCTCGGAGCTCTTGCCGACGCGCAGCCGCGCCTTCCAGCTCGCGGCGCAGGCCTGCCTGCTCACGCAGCGCGAGGCGCTCGACCGGCTCACCGACGACCCGCTCTTGACGAGCGCCGAGGCGCGCGCGCTCGGCCGGGTCGCGCTCGCCAACTACTTCGCCGCCGCCGTGCTCATGCCCTACGCGCCCTTCCTGCGCGCGTGCCGCGACGAGCGCTACGACATCGACGTCATCGGCCGGCGCTTCCGGGTCGGCTTCGAGCAGGTCTGCCACCGCCTGACGACGCTGCGCCGGCCGGGGGCCGAGGGCGTGCCCTTTCACATGATCCGCATCGACGTGGCGGGCAACATCTCGAAGCGCTTCAGCGCGTCGGGCATCCGCTTCGCGCGCTTCAGCGGCGCCTGCCCCCGCTGGAACGTGTTCGCCTGCTTCATGACGCCGGGCATGATCCGCGTGCAGCTCTCGCGCATGCCCGACGGGCTGACGTACTTCTGCATCGCGCGCACCATTCAGAAAGACAGCGGCGGCTACCACGCCCAGCACCCGGTGCACGCGATCGGGCTCGGCTGCCAGATTTCGCACGCCCGCGAGCTCGTCTACTCGGACGGCGTCGACCTCGACAACCCGCACACCGTGACCACCGTCGGCGTCACCTGCCGGCTCTGCGAGCGCGTCGACTGCGAGCAGCGCGCCTTCCCGTCGCTGCGGCGCCCCTTGCGGGTCGACGAGAACGTGCGCGGCCCCTCGGCCTACGCGCCGCCGCCCGAAGAGTGAGGGGCCGCCCGCCGGCTCAGGCGCGGCTCGCGTCGGGGGGCGGCTCGGGCTCGCCGAGCTGGCGGGCGATGGCGTCGCGGGCGGAGACGAGCGCCTCGGCGAGCTGGGCGCGGGTCCGGGCGCTCGGCTCGCGGGGGCGGGCGCCCTCGACGCGGGGCAAGAGCTCGTCGCGCAGCTCGGGCGGCAGGGTGGCGTGCAGGTACTCGAGGGCGGTGCCGCGCAGGCGCTCGTCGTCGGTGGCGAGGGCCCGGAAGGCGATGTGCAGCGGCTCGCGCGGCAGGCAGAGCGAGAGCAGGGTGAAGACGTGCTCGAGGCCGCGGCCGACGCGCTCGCGGGCGACGCGCGCGGCCTCGGCGCCGGGCTCGTCGTCGGCCTCGGGGCTCCACTCGCTGGCCCAGGCGGCGGCGCCCTCGCGCAGCTCGGCGGAGGCGGCCTCGAGCACGGCCGGCTCGGGCACGCCGAGCTCGGGGGCGCGCTCGGCGAGGGCGGCGAGGGCGCGGCCGCAGGCGAAGCGCACGTCGAAGCGCGCGTCGCGCAGGCCGAGCGCCAGGCCCTCGACGGCGCGCCGGCTCGGGCAGCGGCCGAGCACGCGGGCGACGCGGCGGCGCACGGCGCGGGGGCGGGCCGGGTCGACGAGCGCGTCGACGAGCAGGCCGGTGATGCGGGGCGCGCAGGCCTCGAGCGCGGCCGACGCCTCGCGCGCGAGCGCGTCGTGGCCGACCAGGTCGACGAGGTGCGGGGCGAGCAGGGGGTGCAGCTGCGCGTACGAGGGCCCGAGCGCCGCGCGCGCCCGGGCCGGGTCGCCCGAGCGCAGGTCGGCCGTGGCGGCGACGGCGGGGTCGGCGGGGCGCGGGGGGGGCGCGGCGGGGGCCTCGGGCAGGTCGAGCACGCCGGGCACGCTCAGGCCGAAGGCCGCGTTGCCGAGCATCGACAGGCTCGCCTCGTCGGGCGCGAAGCGCAGCGGCGGGGGCGAGAAGTGCATCGACTGGGGCCCGAAGGCCTCGCCGCCCCCGCGCCCGGGCAGCGCGCTCATGGGCCCGAAGGTCTGCGAGAGCGTGTCGCGCGTCGTCGCGTCGGTGACCGTGAAGCTGCCCAGGTCGACCGCCCCCCGGCGCAGCGACGACTCGAGCGACGCGACGTAGCCGCGGCGCAGCCGGCCCGTCAGCGCGAGCAGCGCGGCCGAGGCGACGAGCGCGCCCGCGGCGAGGGCGAGGGCCCGGTGCCCGGGCGCGGCCGCGACGAGCCCCGCGACCAGCCCCGCGCCGAGGGCCGAGCCCGCGCGGTCGCAGCCGACGTCGATGAGCGCCTTGACCCGCCGGCGCACCTCGGGCGCGACGGGCGCGTAGAGCACCTCGTAGGCCGACCGGAAGAGCGAGGCCCGCAGCGTGCCGTCGGCGCCGCGCAAGAGCGCCGCCGTCCAGAGCGCGGGCAGGGCGGCGTAGAGCGCGCTCGCCCCCGCCACCGCCGAGGGCAAGAGCGCGACGGTGCCCGCGAGCCCGAGCCGCTCGAGCGCGGGGCGGCCGGCGGCGGCCTGCAGCGCGAGCGAGAGCACCCCGACGGCGGTCTGGTACGCCGCGAAGAACGACAGGAGCGCCGGCCCCCGCCCGTACGCCGACGCCGCGTGCGAGGTGAAGACGTAGTCGAGCAGCGCCTGGGCCGCGGCCGAGATGAGCACGAAGAGCCCGAGCGCGCGCAGGTACCCGTCGCCGGCGATCGCGCGGGCGCCCGGGCCCGGCGCGGGGGCCGCGGGCGCCGCCGGGGCCGCCCCCGGGGGCCGCAGGCCGCGCACGCAGGCGCCCGCGAGCGCGTGCAGGAGCGCCATCACGAGCAGCATCGGCACGACGCCGATGCGCGCCGGCAGCGACCACGCCGCCAGCCCCCCGACCACGCCCCCGAGCGTCGCCCCCGCCGCGATGCGCCCGACGCAGCGCTTGGCCGCGTGCGGGTCGAACGACTCGGCCACCAGCGACCAGAACGCCGCCGTCAGCGCCGCGCCGAAGACCGCCACGTGCCCGTAGACGGCGAGCGCCACCGACCGCTCGTGGCCCCGGCCGAGCGCCCAGAGCCCGAGGAGCAGCGCCGCGCTCGCGGCGAACGCGCCCGCCACGACGCGCTCGGGCGGCCGGCGCGAGAGCGCCCCCGACGAGGCGAGCGCCGCCAGCGCCGAGAGCGCCGTCGCCGCCAGCATCGCCCGCGGCAAGAGCTCGACCGGGTAGTGCGACAGGAAGAGCGCGTCGCGCGTCGCCTTGCCCATCACGAACTGCGCGACCATCGCCCCGGCCGCCACCGTCGGGCCGAGCACCGCGGCCGCCTCGGGCCTCGTCTCGGAAAGGCGCGGGCTCGCCATGGGCCGCCGCGACCCTACCCCCGGCGGCCGAGCGCCTGGGGAGAATTTCGCGCCCCGCCCCCGTTCGCGCGCCCGCCCGGCCGCCCTCGCGCCGGGCCGCCCTAAAACGTGCCGCCGACCCCGAGCACCGCCCCGCCCGGCCGCCCCCACACCCGCGGCGCCCACGTCAACGACACCGGCGCGGCCCCCGCCCCCGGCGCCGGCCCCGCCGGCTTCGCCCCCCGGGCCGAGGCCGGCACCTCTTCGCGCGCGAGGGCGAGCGAGTCGGCGACGGGCGCGGCGAGCGCGCCCAGGGCCCCGAGGCCGATCAGGATGCCGCCCGCCACGTTGCGCCCGGCCGAGGGCTGATCGCCCTGGTCTACCACCACGAGCCCGACGCCGAGGAGCGCCGTCGGGCCGGCGCGCAGCCCGAGGCTCGCGAAGCCCTTGCCGAGGTGGCCGTGCGCCCAGTGCACCGAGGGGCTCGCGAGAAAGAGTCCGAGGGACCCGACCACCGCGAGCCCCGAAGCGTCCGAGCTCGAGCCGACCGCGATGAGCGCGATGCTCGCCCCGTCGGCCGCCAGCGTCTGCCAGCCGTACCAGCGCCGCTCGGCGGGCGCCGGCGGGGGCGGCGGGGGCGCCGGGCGCAGGGGCGGCACCACGACCTCTTTCTGATCGGCCGAGGGGCCGATGACGAGCGCGCCCTGCCAGGGCAGGTAGCCCGCCGCGCTCGCCTGCAACCGGTGCTCGCCCGGGTCGACCGGCAGCGGCGTGCCGTACGCCACCTCGCCGATGGCGACGCCGTCGAGCGTGACCGCGAGCCCCGGCGCGCGCCCGGTGACGCTGACGGTCAGGCGCGAGAGCTGCGGCTCGAGCCGCGCGATGCCCTCGAGCCCGAGCGCCTCGCGGTCCGGGCGGCCGTCGCGCCGGGCGAGCGAGACGGCCTCGCGGTACGCCGCCCACGCCGTCGCGGTCTTGCCCTGCTTCTCGCGGCAGGTCGCGAGGTTGAGCACGGTGCCGCCCCCGGGGTCGAGGCGGTGGCTCTGCTCGAACTTCGCGCACGCGACGTCGAGCTTGCCCTCGGCCATGAGCTGGCGCCCCTCCTGGAAGAGGGTCGCCGCCACGCCCCGATCGACCGACTGGGCCGCGGCCCGGCGCGAGCTGAGCAGTTCGAAGGCGAGCGCCAGGCCGAGCGCGAGCGGGCGTCGCATGGTCCGGGCCCCTCATACCATGGCTGCACGGGGGCCTCCGCAGGGCCGAAGGGGGCCGAAGGGGCCCGCGTGGGCCCCGAGCGGGCGGCCGGGCCCGCCCGCGGGACGGCAGGGCGTTTTTGGGCTATACCCTGCGGCCGAGCTTCCGCAAGAAGGCAGCCAGGGGCTTCGGCGGGCCGTCACGCGACGAACCCGCCCCGATAGACGTCCGTTCACCGACGGGTTTACCTTACCTACCTGCAGCCATGGGTCTCGAGGTCGACCTCCCCCCCGTCCTCGGCGGGCGCTACCGCCCGCTGCGCCCCCTCGGCGTGGGCGGCATGGGGGCCGTTTACGTCGTCGAGCACATCCACACCGGCGAGCGGCTGGCGCTCAAGGTGCTGCTCACCCGGGCCCGGGCCAGCGACGACGCCATCGAGCGCTTCAAGCGCGAGGCGCGCGCGCTCGCCCTCGTGCGCAGCGAGCACGTCGTGCGCGTCACCGACGCCGACGTCGCCCCCGAGCTCGACGGCGCCCCCTTCATGGTGATGGAGCTCTTGGAGGGCACCGACCTCGAGCGCGCCACCCGCGGCAAGCCCCAGTCGCCCCCGGTGGTCATCGAGTGGCTGCGGCAGGTCGGCCGCGGGCTCGAGCGCGCGCACTCGGCCGACATCACGCACCGCGATCTGAAGCCCGAGAACCTCTTCCTGGCGAAGCGCGACGACGGCTCGGACCTCATCAAAATTCTCGACTTCGGCATCGCCAAGGTGCGCGCCGACGGCGCCGGCGGCCGCACCCAGACCGGGCAGATCGTCGGCACGCCCAAGTTCATGAGCCCCGAGCAGGCCCGCGGCGAGACCGCCGCCGTCGGCCCCGCGGCCGACATCTGGGCCCTCGGCCTCATCGCCTTCCGCCTGCTCACCGGCACCGACTACTGGACGGCGACCGCCGTCACGCTGCTGCTCGCGCAGATCATCTACGAGCCCATCGTGCCGCCCTCGGCGCGCGGCTGCACCCTCGGGCCCGCCTTCGACCAGTGGTTCTTGCGCTCCTGCGAGCGCGAGCCCGGCAAGCGCTTCGCCTCGGTGCGCGAGCAGATCGACGCTCTCGCCGACGCGCTCTCCGGCCGCGAGGTGCAGACCCTGCCGCCCGCGGCGCAGCCCGTCACCGGCGTCACGCCCTCGCCCGAGCGCCCCTCCGACGCCACGCCCGCCCCCCCGCAGGCGCCCACCGACCACTCGTCCTCGGCCCTGAGCTCGACCCCCTCGCCCGCCCGGCGGCCCCGCCGGCTCGCCGCGCTGCTCGGGCTCGGCGCCGCCGCCGCCGGCCTCGTCGGCGCCGGCGTGGCCATCGGGGCCAAGGCCTCGCGCCCGCCGAGCGCCGGCGTCGCCCTCGTCGAAAACGTCGTCGCCGGCGCCCCCGCCGCGACGCCCTCCGCCTCGTCGGCCGCCACCTCGTCGGCCGCCCCCCCGCTCCCGCCGACGGCCACCGCCTCGTCGCCCACGATCGTGCCCGTGCCCCCCCCCGCCGACGCCGAGCCCGAGCCTCCCCCCCAGGCGCGTCCGCCCGCCCGCCCGCCGCAGGGCACCGGCGCCCGGCGCACCCCCGCCCCCGCGAAGCCCCCGCCCGGGCCCGCCGCCCCAACCCCGCCCGCGCCCGCGCCCGCGCCGCCGGCGCCCCGGCGCGATCCGCTCGAAGACCAACATTGACGGCCGCGCGCGAGCGCAACCCCGCCTCGCCCCGCCCGACCGAGTCCGAGCAAGGCTTCCGTGCGCTCAGCGAGCGCTGGACGCCCCCGCGCGTCGAGCGCGTCGTCGCCCTCCTGCGCGCCGGCGACCGCGACGCGCTCGGGGCCTACCTCGAGCGCGAGGTGCCGCGCGTCGAGCACCCGAGCGACCCGCCCGGCCTGCTCGACCTCAAGGGCATCGCCTTCGACGCGCTCGGCTACCGCGTCGACCTCGGGCAGGTGCGCTTCGACCGGCTGAACCTCTGGTCAAGCCGCTTTACCAACGTCAACCTCAAGGGGGCGAGCTTCGAGGGCTGCGTGCTCGGCCCGAGCCTGTTCGAGCGGGCCTACCTGCGCCAGGCCGCCTTCGTCCGCAGCGACCTCGCGGGCTGCGAGTTCCGCCGGGCGAACCTGCGCGAGGCGCGCTTCGCCGAGAGCCCCCTGCGCTTCGCCGCCTGGGCCGAGTGCGAGCTCGACGTCGAGGCCTTCGCCGGCGGGCTCGACGAAGAGCGGCGCGGGCACTGGGGCGCGGCGCGCGAGATCTACAAGGCCCTGCGCCTGAACCTGACCGCCGCCGGCGACGACGCGGGCGCGGCCTGGGCCGCCTACCGACAGGCCGTCGCGCACCGCAAAGATCTGCACGCCCGCCGGCGCTTCGCCCCCTGGGCCTACCAGCTGCTCGTCGACGCGATCTGGGGCTACGGCCACAAGCCCCTGCGCCTGGTCGGCTTCTCGGCCGCGCTCTGCCTCTTCTACGCCCTCGGCTACTTCGCCTTCGGCCTCGGCGTCGGCGGCGCCTGCACGACGGGCGCCCAAGCCGCCTCGCCCGCCGCCTTCTTCGGCGACTGCCTCTACTACAGCTTCACCGCCTTCACGACCGCCGAGGGCGGCGGCCTGAGCGCCTGCGGCGGCCTCGGCCGCGCCCTCGCCGTCCTCAACGCCTTCAGCGGCATCTTCGTGATGGGCCTCTTCGTCACCGCCAACGTGCGCAAGCTCGAGGGGCGCTAGAGCATTGGCCGGGGCGGTGGCGCCTGCCCGGAGGCGGGGCCCCCGCTGTTTGAGCCCGCAGGGCGAGTTCGGGGTGCCGGAGGGCAGGCGCCACCGCCCCGGCCAATGCTCTAACACCCCCCGCAAGAGCCACGCCCAGAGCGGCACCGTCGCCAGCGAGAGCGGAATGCCGACCGCGAGCATGAGGTTCGAAAGCCGCCGATCGAGGCCGTATTCGGCCGCCAAAATCGCCCCCGTCACCATCGGCGCCATCGCCGCCTCGGCCAGCGTGACCTGAATGACGAAGCCCCGCAATTTCAGTAGAATGACGAAGAGTAGCGCCAGGAGCGCCGGCGAGAGCGCGAGCTTGAAGGCCAGGCCGAGCGCGAGCGGGGCGCGCCGCTCGCGCAGCCCCTCGCCGTCGAAGCGCAGCTGGCAGCCGACCGACACCAGCGCGACGGGCACGAGCGTCGCCGCGAGCCGCTCGAGCGGCAGCGCGAGGGCGCGCGGGTAGTCGAAGGGGCGGGTCGCGATCGCGACGGCGAAGGCCCAGAGCGGCGGGAAGGCCAGCAGGCGCCCGAGCGCCGCCCGCGGCGAGAAGCCCGCGCCCGAGGGCGAGAAGGCGGCGGCCGTGAGCACGCCCAGCGTCGAGAGCAACAGGAACGAGCCCGGCTGATCGTTCAGCACCCCGACGCGCAGCGCCTCGGGCCCGTAGAGCGCCTCGAGCAGCGGGAAGCCCACGAACGACGTGTTGCTGAGCCCCGCGGTCAGCACGAGCGCGCCGGTCGTCTCGCGCCCCCAGCCGGCGCGCCGCCCGATCGCGGCGAACAGCCCGAGCGCGGCGAGGAACTGCAGCCACGCCATGGCGACGGCGGCCGCCGCCTCGGCCCCCGGCGCCTCGCCGCGCAGCACCTCGTGGGCGCCGAGCAGCGTGAGCGCCGGCATCGCGACGTTGGTGACGAAGGCGTTGAGCGCGGCGGGGGCCTCGGGGCCGAGCCGGCCCGCGCGGCGCAGCAGGGCGCCGAGCGCGAGGCAGGCGAACACGAGCAGGAGCTGCCCCAAGGCGGGCCCGGCGCTCTCGGGGGGCGCGCCTCAGCGCCGCGCGACGAGCGCGCGCACCTGCTCGAAGTCGGCGTCCTCGACGGCGCCGTCGACCTGGCACCGCAGCGCGCCCTGCGGGTCGAAGAAGAAGTGCATGGGCAGCTGCGGCGGATCGCGCACCTTGAACGTCTCGAGCCAGCCCACGCGCGCCCGGCCGTCGGGCAGCCAGAAGCTCGCGCGCAGCCCCGTCGCCGGCTGCGCCTCGAGAAAGCGCCGCGCCTGCCGCTCGTCGTCGTCGAGCGTGATGAAGCTGAGCGCGACGGGCGTGCCGAGCGCGGCGAGCTTGGCCTCCCAGGCGCGCAGCCGCGGGATCTCTTCTTTGCACGGCCCGCACCAGGCCGCCCAGAGGTTGACCCAGAGCCAGCGCCCGCCGCCCGCCGGCCGGTCGCCGAGCGCGGGCGCCCCGGGCGCCTCGAGCCGGTCGAGCTTGCCGGGCGGCAGCGGCTTGCCGGCCGCCGCGGGCGCGCCTTCGCACAGGCGGCGGGGCGGCGCCGGGGCCGCCGGGGCGGCGGGGCGCGGCGGCGCGGGGTTCGAGCCGGCGCTGGCGCGCACGGCCTCGTTGCGGGCGTAGACGGCGGGCGAGGCCGGCTTCGTCTCGTCGCCGCACGCGCCGGGCGAGAGCGCGGCGAGGGCGGCGAGGGCGACGGAGGCTCGCGCGGGCGGCAGGGGGCGGCGCGGGCCGGCGGACGGGCGGGTGCGGCCGGGGAGGGCTCGCGCGGGCGGCGGAGGGCGCATGGCGGCGTTCAGAGGCGGCAATCGACCCAGGAGACGAAGGCGCTGCGGTTGATGGCCTCGGCGTTGCAGGCCTTGCCCGCCCGCGAGTTCGGCCAGCCCGAGCAATAATCTTTGGTGAGCTGGGCGAACTCGCTGCCGAGCCAGAGCATGCCGACGCGCTTGTCGAGCTCGGCCTCCGAGTTCAGCTCTTGCAGGTGAAAGAAGACCGAGTTCGCGCGCTTGTGCGACAGCGACCGGTTGCCGTCGGTCGAGCCCGTCTTCGAGGCGCGCGCGACGACGAAGAAGTAGCGCGCGCCGCGCCGGTCGTCCCACCTTTCGAGCAAGAGCTTCTTCGCCCCCTCGTCGAGCTTTTCGGAGTTATCGTCGAAGAGCAAGATCGCGCCCCGCTCGGCCAGCGGGGTGAAGAGCGCGTTGAAGTCGGCGTCGTTGATGCTCGCCACCGTCTTGACGTCCGAGGGCTGGCAGCCGCGCCGCGACTGCTGGCCGACGAGGCCGCAGGCGCCGAGCACGCGCTGCAAGACCTCTTTGAAGGCGGGCGTGCAGTAGGGGGCCTCGGCGTGGTCGGCGACCAGGGCGGGCGCCGACGCCTCGTTCGCGGCGTCGGCGCGCACCGGGTTGGTCAGCCGGTCGGCCGCGGCGCGCACCTCGGCCCGCACGAAGGCCAGGGCGAGCAGCAGGCAGAGCGCCCCGATCAGGGCGGCGAGGCCCAGCGGCCCGAGCGCCTTCACGGCAGCACCTCCGGGGCGAGCTGGCCGAGGGTGTAGCGCAGCCCGAGGTCGGTGTCTTCGTCGCAGACTCGCAAGTCGCCGAGGTAGAGCTGCGGCGTCGAGACGGGCACCTTGTTGGCGACCGCGAAGTGCAGGCCCCGCTCGAGCCGCTTCAGGGTCTCGCGCTCGTCGAGGCACTTGTCGAGCTCGGCGAAGCGGGCCCGCACCTTGGCCCGCAAGAGCTCTTTGCCCGCCTTGCCGGCGACGCGCAGCGACTCTTGCTCGGCGTACGCCCACTCGAGCACCTCGCGCGCGCGGCCCTGCTTGTCGCCGCAGACCACCGCCTTGGCCAGCAGGCACGCGCCCGGGTGCACGGGGCGATCGAGCATCCAATTGCATTCGTTGTCGAGCGGGAAGAGCAAGACCGACGCGTCGAGCTGCTCGATCACGCCCTCGACGTCGAGCCGCTCGTGCAGCGCCTTGCAGGTCGGGCAGAGCGGGTCGACGAAGAGCAGCGCCTTGCGCTTCGGCGACGAGGTGCGCAGCCGGACGAAGGTGTTCGCCGGCTCGGCCGGCTCGGCGAGCTTGCCGCAGTTGGCGAGCAGCGGCCGGTAGTCGGGCAGCGACGCCGCGTACACGAGCGCGGGCGCCGCCGCGAAGAGGCCCAAGAGCCCGAAGACGATCAGAAAGGCCGGCCCCGGCTTGAGCGCGAGCGGGCGCCGCGCCGGCCGGAGCGGCGGCGGCCCCCCCGGCGCGCCGGGCGGCGGCGTCGGCTCGTCGCGCATGTTCTCGACGTAGCGCTGCTTGTACTTCAGCCGATCGCGCAGCGCCGGCGGCACGTTCGAGCCCGACTCGTCGATCGCCGGGTAGCTGCCGCCCCGCCCGCCGAGGTCGGGCGAGGTCGGCGCCCGCTCGCCGAGGGGGCCCAGCGGCCGCATGGCCGCCTCGGCCTCGGGGGCGGGCGCCGGCTTCGCGCGCTTCAAGGCCTTGAAGCCCGCGAAGGCGAGCAGGGCCGAGGCGACGTAGAGCCCGACGCAGAGCTTGCAGAAGCCCCCCAGCCGGAACGCCGAGAGCCCCGCCATCAGCAGCGACACCGGCAGCGGCGCGAGGGCCGCGGCGCCGTAGGCCTGCCAGAGGCTGCGCGGGGCGGCCTCGCGCGCGGTCAGCAGGTAGACCGAGGCGGCCAGGAAGAAGGCGTAGGCGCCGAGGGCGAAGAGGCTGATGGGCAGCCCGCCCCAGTAGGCGCCGCGCAGCACCGCCGAGTAGGGGCTGTACATGGCGGCCGTGCAGGCGTTCGGCCCCTCGGTCACGCCGCTGAGGCCCGGCACGAACGAACAGTGCGAGCCGTGCAACTGCCGGTCGAGGTGCTGGGCGTAATCGTGGGTCGAGAACGCCGCGAAGAAGAGGCCGAGCGCCGACGCGGCGGCGCCGAGCGCGGCGGGGGAGAGCGCGCGCCGTTGCATGGCCCAAGGCGTACCCTCGCCCTCGAGCGGGAGTCAAACCTCACGTCGCGGCGTGTGCCGCACGGTGCGCCTCAGACCTGCAAAAGGGGCAGCTGTCGGTGCGGCGCGGCCGGCTCGACGATCGGGATGGGATAGTTGCCCGAGAAGCACGCATCGCAAAGGCCCGCCCCCCCGCCGCTCAGCGGCGTCGAGACGGCCGAGACGGCCTGCGAGAGGCCCTCGCGCGACAGGTAGCCGAGCGAGTCGGCCGTCAGGTAGCGCACGGTCTCTGCCACGGTGTGCGTCGAGGCGATGAGCTCGCCGCGGGTCGGCGTGTCAATGCCGTAAAAGCAGGGCCACTGCGTCGGCGGGCTCGAGATGCGCACGTGCACCTCGCGCGCGCCGGCGTCGCGCAGCATCTTGACGATCTTGCGGCTCGTCGTGCCGCGCACGATCGAGTCGTCGACCACCACGACGCGCTTGCCCCGCAGCACGTCGCCCACGGGGTTGAGCTTGAGCCGCACCCCGAAGTGGCGAATGCTCTGCCGCGGCTCGATGAAGGTGCGGCCGACGTAGTGGCTGCGAATCAGCCCGAGCTCGAAGGGCAGCTTCATCTGCTCGGCGTAGCCGAGCGCGGCCGGCACGCCCGAGTCGGGCACGGGCAAGACCAGGTCGGCCTCGGCCGGGTGCTCGACGGCCAGCCGTCGCCCGAGCTCTTTGCGCACCTCGTAGACCGAGGCCGAGCCCAGCATCGAGTCGGGCCGGGCGAAGTAGACGTACTCGAACACGCAGAGCGCGGGCCTTCGCCCCGGCAGCGGGAAGGACGAGCGCGCCCCTCGCGCGTCGACCGTGAACACCTCGCCGGGCGCGAGGTAGCGCTCGAACGAGGCGTTGATGAGGTCGAAGCAGGTCGGCTCGCTCGCCACCACGTACGCCTGCTCGGGCGTGCGCAGCCGCCCGACGCAGAGCGGCCGCACCCCCGCCGGGTCGCGCACCGCGACGAGCCGGTCGGGCGTCAGAAAGACGAGCGAGTACGCCCCCTCGACCCGCAAGAGCGCGTCGACGATGCGGTCTTCGACCTTGCGCTGGGGGCTGTGCGCGATGAGGTGCACGAGCGTCTCGGTGTCGCTCGAGCTCTGGAAGATGGCGCCCTTCTGCTCGAGCTCGGCGCGCAGCTCTTGGGCGTTCGTCAGGTTGCCGTTGTGCGCGACCGCGAGCGCCCCGAGCGCGTACTCGAAGGCGAAGGGCTGCGTGTTGCGCAGGCCCCCGCCGCCCGCGGTCGAGTAGCGCGTGTGCCCGATCGCCGCGTGCCCCGGCAGCCGCCCGATCGCCGCCTCGTTGAACACCTCGTGCACGAGCCCCTCGCCCCGGTGGCTGTAGAGCACCCTGCCCTCGGTCGTCACGATGCCCGCCGCCTCTTGCCCCCGGTGCTGCAGGGCGTGCAGGCCGAGGTACGTGAGGTTGGCGGCCTCGGGGTGGCCGTAAATGCCGAAAACGCCGCACATCGCCGCTAGCATCTAACCTTTCCGCCTCCGCCCCGCCACCCCATTCGCCGCCGCGCTCGCGCTCCGGAGGGCGTTTCTGCACGCCGCGGGCGCGCGCGACGAAGGCCGCTCCTGGCGCCGCGGGCGCGCGCCGCGACGGGCGCTCGTGCCGCCGCGGGCGCGCGCGACGAAGGGCGTTCCGGTCGCGCGGCGCGCGCGCTAGCGTCGGCCCCCACCCGCGTGCCGCCCCGCCCGCCTCGCCCGCCGCACGGCGCCGTCGCGCACGACGAGGCGCCCCCGCCGCCCGGCGCCCCGCTGCGCCGCGCCCTCGCCCCGCTCGTCGCTGCCTTGCGCGCGGCGCTCTCATCGCCCGCCCTCGCGCGCGTCCTCGGCCCCCCCGGCTCGCCCCGCCGGGCCGCCCTCGGCCTCTGGGCGCTCGCGACGCTCGCCTACCTCGCGTGCGCCGCGCCCGCGCGCCTCGCCGCGCACACGCCCTACAACCACTTCGCGCACCTCGCGTGGTCGTGGCTGCACGGGCGCCTCGACCTCGCGGGCGCCCCGCCCGACTACGCGCGCGGCAACGACTTCGCCTTTTACGGGGGGCGCTGGTTCGTCGTCTTCCCGGGCTTTCCCGCCCTGCTGGCCGCGCCCTTCGTGGCGCTCGCCGGCTCGCCCGAGGCGTTCCGCGACGGGCTCTTCTTCGTCGCCCTCGCCGGGCTCGCGCCGGCGCTGCTCTACCTCGGCCTCGGGCGCCTCGCCGCCGAGGGGCTCTCGTCGCTCGGCGCCCGCGCGCGCGCCGCGCTCGCGCTCTTCTTCGGGCTCGGCACGGTCTACTGGTTCTCGGCCGTGCAGGGCACGGTCTGGTACGCCGCCCACGCCGTCGGCGCCGCGCTCGCCGCGCTCTACCTCTGGGCCGCGGCCGGCGCCCGCCGCCCCTTCGTCGCCGGCCTCGCGCTCGCGCTCGGCTTCTGGACCCGCGCCCCCCTGCTCTTCGCCCTGCCCTGGTTCGTCGCCGAGGCCCGCAGGCTCGCCCGGGCGCGCGGCCCCCGCGCCGCCGCCCGCGCCTCGGCCTGGTTTCTGGCCCCCCTCGCCCTCACGCTCGCGCTCGCCGCCTGGCACAACCGGGCCCGCTTCGGCGACCCGCTCGAGTTCGGCTACCGCTATCTCGTCGTCGCCTGGGCCGATCGCATCGAGCGCTGGGGGCTCTTTTCGTACCACTTTCTGCCCCGCAACCTCGCCGTCGTGCTCGCCGGCCTGCCCGTCTCGACGCCCGAGGCGCCCCCCGGCGCCGCCCCCTTGCGCCTGGGCGTGCACGGGCTCGCCCTCTGGGCGACGACGCCGCTCTACCTCGCCCTCGCCCGCCCGACCCGAGGGTCGCCCGCGAGCGCCCCGCTCGCGCTCACCGCCCTCGCCGTCGCCCTGCCCTCGCTGCTCTACCAGAACAGCGGGCAAATTCAGTTCGGGTACCGCTTTTCGAACGACTACGCCGTCTTTCTCTTCGCCTGGCTCGCCACGAGCCGCCGCCGCCTCGGCCCCGGTCTCGTCGCGCTCGGCCTCGCCGGCGTGCTCGTCAACGCCCTCGGCGCCCTCAGCTTCGACCGCCCCTGGGCCGCCCGCTACTACCTGCGCGACGGCTCGCAGGCGCTCGTGCCCGACGACTGAGGGGGCCCCTTCCGGCCTTGCCCGGGCGCCCCGGTGGCCCCACACCCCTTGCCGTGGGGCCCCGCGCGAGGCCAAAAAGGCCGCCGCCCGCCGGGGTTGTCAGCCGCGCCGGCCACGTGCTAGTGCCGGGCCCCGCGGCGGGCCCCCCGAGAGGGGCCCGCGGCCAGCGAGCCCCTTCGTACCGAGAGAGACGCCCGCCCATGACCCAGCAAATCGCCTCGTCGCCGGAAGCCCGGCCCACCACCTCGTCGGTCGGCAAGATCGTGCAAGTCGTCGGCCCCGTCGTCGACGTCGAGTTCCCGCGGGGCAAGCTGCCGGCCATCATGAACGCCCTGCGCGTCACCAACCCGAGCATCTCGAACCAGCCCGACAACCTGGTGCTCGAGGTCGCGCAGCACCTCGGCGAGTCGACGGTGCGCGCCATCTCGATGGACTCGACCGACGGCCTCAAGCGCGGCATGCCCGTCCGCGACAGCGGCAACCCCATCATGATGCCCGTCGGCCCCGAGTGCCTCGGCCGCATCTTGAACGTCGTCGGCGAGCCCGTCGACGAGGCCGGCCCCGTGGGCGCGAAGAAGTTCGCGCCCATTCACAAGCCGCCGCCCTCGTTCGTCGAGCAGAGCACCAAGGCCGAGATTCTCGAGACGGGCATCAAGGTCATCGACCTGCTCGCCCCCTACCGCAAGGGCGGCAAGATCGGCCTGTTCGGCGGCGCCGGCGTCGGCAAGACCGTCTTGATTCTCGAGCTCATCAACAACGTCGCCAAGGCCCACGGCGGCGTCTCGTGCTTCGCCGGCGTCGGCGAGCGCACGCGCGAGGGCAACGACCTGATGATCGAGATGCAAGAGTCGAAGCTCGCCTCCGGCGCGCCCGTCATCTCGAAGGTCGCCCTCGTCTACGGCCAGATGAACGAGCCGCCCGGCGCCCGCGCCCGCGTCGCGCTCTCGGCCCTCACCGTCGCCGAGTACTTCCGCGACGAAGAGGGGCAAGACGTGCTGCTCTTCGTCGACAACATCTTCCGCTTCACCCAGGCCGGCTCCGAGGTGTCCGCCCTCCTCGGGCGCATTCCGAGCGCGGTCGGCTACCAGCCCACGCTCTCGACCGAGATGGGCCTCTTGCAAGAGCGCATCACCTCGACCACCAAGGGCTCGATCACCAGCGTGCAGGCCATCTACGTGCCCGCCGACGACTTGACCGACCCCGCGCCCGCCACGACCTTCGCGCACCTCGACGCGACCACCGTGCTCTCGCGCGACATCGCCTCGCTCGGCATCTTCCCCGCGGTCGACCCCCTCGACTCGACCTCGACCATGCTCGACCCGCAGATCATCGGCGAGCACCATTACGCCGTCGCCCGGCGGGTGCAGCAGATTCTGCAGCGCTACAAAGACCTGCAAGACATCATCGCCATCCTGGGCATGGACGAATTGAGCGAAGACGACCGCCTCATCGTCTCGCGCGCCCGCAAGATCCAGCGCTTTTTGTCGCAGCCCTTCTTCGTCGCCGCGCAGTTCACCGGCCTCGAGGGCCGGCTCGTCTCGCTCAAAGACACGATTCAGGGCTTCGAGCAGATCTGCGACGGCAAGTTCGACGACCTGCCCGAGCAGGCCTTCTACCTGGTCGGCGGCATCGAAGACGCCAAGGCGAAGGCCGAGAAGCTCAAGGCCGACATCGAGAAGAAGTGAGCTGACGCGATGGCCACCCTGCGCCTCGAGATCGTCACCCCCCAGGGCCCCGCGCTGCGCGACGACGTCGACGAGCTGACGGCGCCGAGCGTCGCCGGCGAGTTCGGCGTGCTGCCCGGCCACTTGCCCATTCTGGCGGCGCTCAAGACCGGCATCTTGACCTGGCGCAAGAAGGGCGAGCTCGGCGCCTGCGCCGTCGGCGCCGGCTTCATCGAGGTGCACGACGACCGGGTCAACGTCCTGACCGACCGCTACCGCGCCAAGGGCGACGTCGACCCCGTGCGCGTGCGCGCCGACCTCAAAGACATCGACGAGAAGATCGACCGCCACCCCGGCCCCCCCCAGAGCGCCGAGTTCCAGGCGCTCGTCGCCGACGAGCTCTGGTGCGCCGCCCAGCTCGAATTGCACGGCGACCCGCCCCCGCCCACCGTCAACTTCACCGAAGCCTACGGCCAGGCCCCCGACGAGGCCTTCCAGCGCGAGGGCGACGAGCAGGCCCCGGCCATCACCCACGAGGGCGAAGAGAAAGAATAAGGCGCCCCCAAGGCCGAAACGCCCCCGCCCCGACCCGCCCGCCGCGCGCCCCCGAGCGCCCGCGCCGAGGCGGCGTCGGGGCGAGTCGTTTTGTGCCCCTCCGCGGCGGGGCCGATCACGCCGGGCCCCCACCGCGACCCCAGGGCTTGCGGGCGGGCAGAGCGCCCGGCAATGCCACCCCCGCTGCTCGTACCGCCGTCCCGGCCTGCGCCCCCCGGCCCCGCCGTCGAGGGCAGGGCGCCGCCGGCCCGGGCCCCCCGGCCACCACAATGAGGGCGCTACGGCGCCGGCGGGCGGGGGCGGCATCCCCCTCGACGGGGGCGGGGCGAGGCGCTAGAACCCGAGGCGCCTCGCCCCCGTAGCTCAGTGGATAGAGCAGCGGTTTCCTAAACCGAAGGTCACAAGTTCGATCCTTGTCGGGGGCGCCCGAATTCCTTGAGGAATTTGGCGAGCCAGGTGCAACCTGCACCTCGAAGCTGCACCTGGCTGCACCTGACGAACGTCGCTGAGCGCCTTCGGCGCCGTGATGACCGCTGCCGCCGTCGACCCCCTACGCGTTCGCCCGCAGCGCCGCGCTCAGGGTGAAACTCTACGAGCTCGGTTCGGCCCCGCGATGCACCGACTCAAGCTCGCAAGAGCGTGCCCCGCACGAACTCGCCGCCCTCGACCTCGACGCGCACGCCGTCGCAAGGCAAGAGCGGCCCCCAATCGACCCACAGCGCCGAGGGCAGGCTCGCGACAATGCCCGCCTCGATCGTGCCGCCGTGAGAGATGACGAGGGTCGAAGCGCCCTCGGGCGTGGGCGACGCGAGGGCGAGCCAACGCTGCCTCTGGCGCCGGGCATGTTCGCCGATCGGGCCCGGCCGGCTCACGAGACGGGCCCAGGTAGCGAAGGGCAGGCGCTTGCCCGCGCCGAGCTCGGCCACCTGCCGGTGCAGGGCGTCGTCATGGGCGCTTAGGTCAGCGTCGGTCTCGTCGACAGCGAACCCCATGGCGAGGGCGGTCTCGAGCGTGCGCGGGATGTCACTTACGACCACGAGGTGAAAGGGCCCGAGGCCCGCGCCCACCCGCCTCGCCAGGTCGACGCCCTCCTGGGAGATCGTCGTGCCCTCGCCTCGCGCCGGTCCCTTCTTGGTGAACGTGTGGCGACGTATCTCGAGCGTCCTTGCCATGAAGCGAATCTCGCCCCCGCCAGGGTCATGAGCCTCTCTACGGCAGCCGCCTCGGTCGACCCCCGTGGTGCTGCGGGCAGACGATAGCAGGCGTGGTCGCCCCCGCGCAGCGGCTCGAGGGCAGCCCATGGCACCAGCAAGAGCGTCGTAGCCCCCGTTCGGACGCTCGGTGGACCTGCCGCAACGTCGCGACGGCGAGAGCCCACCTGCTGCACGCCCGCCCTGGGCGCCTCCGCAACCCTGATCGCAGGGCGAGCCTGCTGGCCCTGCGAGTGGCCCCCGGCCATCTCGGCGCCGTTCGTCAACGGCCCCCTTCTTCCAGGCGCAACCCTACCCCCCACCGTCGCCGCCGGGCTTTGGGACCGGCGTGACCGTCCGAGGCGCTGCGGCAGCCGGCAACGCCAGCGCAGGCGCCCCGAACGCCCCTCCCCCTTGGCTAGCCCTCACTTTCGTACACGCTTCGCCGACGGCCGCCCCCGCCGCGACCTGCGCCGGTCTGGCGTCGCCCCGCCCGGCATCCTGAACGCCTCCGCCACGAGCGCCCCGACGGCTCCATCGAGCACGGCCCACGTGGCGTCGCGCGCCACCGACGGTAGCCCCCCCGTTTGGCGCGGCAGATCGGCCCGGCGGAGAGGGCCATAACAAATGCTATAATATCTGGTTGACAGAGTAGGCTGTCGTCCTCAAGCTCGGGGCGTGACCGGCGAGCAGCTTCGACAGCTTCGAACGCGTCTTTCCCTCTCTCAAGAAGCGCTCGCCAGACTTCTCGGCGTCTCCTTCGCGACCGTGAACCGCTGGGAGAACACCAAGGGCGTCTCGGGGCCGCGTGGCGCTGTCCTCGTCGTCCTGCAAGCCCTTGCAGAGGGTCTGCGACGCGACCCCGACCTGCCTGCGCACTTGGCGCAGTGGGCCACCAAAGGGCAGCCCTACTTGATGCACCGCCTTTTCGCCCTTGCCTACGGCGGCTCAGCTACCGCCGCCACACGGAGAACCCGATGACAACAACGACGGCGTCAAAGTACACCCCGATTCAGAAGGTGGGTTCCGGCGGCTACGGCGAGGTGTGGGCCGTACGAGACCGTGCCGGGCAAGTGTTCGCGCTGAAATTCCTCCCCGATCGGGCCGCCCACTTCGTGAAGTCTTTCCGCGAAGAGGCAGGCAAGCTGCTTCAACTGCGCGGGGCGCCCGGGGTCATCCAGATCATCGACTGTGACGTCGATGGCCCCAATCCCTTCATTCTCATGGAGTTGGCGGATGGCTCGCTTCTCGAACGCATTCGCGGCCCTATGCCAAGCGAAACCGCGGTGGGGGTCGCGGTACGGCTCATCGCGTCGGTTCGAAGCGCACACCAACGAGGCGTTGTGCACCGCGACATCAAGCCGGACAACGTCCTGTTGAAGGACGGAGGCGTGAAGCTCGCCGACTTCGGCCTTGGCAAGGGTGCTGCGTCGCTCTTGCTTACCGCTGGGGGCGCTGGGACCCCAGGCTATATGGCCCCCGAGCAGCGGGTCGGGCCTGCGTTGCCTGCGTCAGATATCTATGGGATTGGCGCCACGCTGTTCCACATGCTCACGGGCGAGCGACCCCCCGAAGACGGCTCATACCTCGACCCACGTTCTCAAGTCCCAGCCTGTCCGGCAACGTTGGCTGCCATCGTCTGGCATATGACAGCCGCCGATTGGCGAGCACGCCCGACGCTGGACCGCGGTGAAAGGGCCCTTCGCGACTTCCTGGCTGTGCCGCCGGCCCCGGACCTTCGATGGGGTGCGACCGGACCTTCTTCGTCGAGCGGCCTTGAAGAGCTCTTGAAAGTCGTGGCCCTGCTTGCGGGTACCGCCACCATTGGACTCGCACGCACTGCCCCCGCTCGGTCGAACGGCAGGCGACGGTAAGCGCGTTCGGCGCCTCCAGACCCGTCATCGACGGGTCGTGCTCGTTCGCTTCAAGAACCCGGCCAGACAAGCGTGATTTTCTTCTGTGCTTCGGCCAGGGCCGGCAGAAGGTTGCCCTTGAAGTACCGCTCTTCGGCAGCCCCCAGGGGGGCCTGCCCGAGGAAGCGCCGGATCAGCGCGCCGTCGACGCCCGCGTTGACCAGCCAGGTCGCCGCGCAACCCCTCGCGTCGTGGAAGACAAGATCGGTCCCTTGTACGGAGGTGGGCAGGCCAGCCGTCCTCAGTGCCTCGCGAAAATCGCGCGCAGTTTTGGGGCGAGCGAAGTGGCCGTCGTCGCGCGGGAAGACGGGGTCGTCGGGAGCGGGAGGGCGTCCGACGAACTCCTCCCAACCTGCGTTCAGCCATTCGCGAAGCCCGGCCGCTGCCGCGGGGTGGAGCGGAAGCTTGCGGTTCGACCACTCTTTCTTCACGCGGCCGAGCTTGGCATAGCCGTCTTTATGATTCGCGACGCAGGCCTTGTGCACGTCGACGAAGGGGATGACCGCATCCTTTTGGACATCTCGAAGGCGCAGCCCCGCGATCTCGCCGTCCCGCAGCGGCGCGGTGAAGGCGAGCGCGATGCGAGCACGAAGGCGCGTCGAGATCTCGACCTTGTTCAAGATCGCCTGGATATCAATGCAACTGAGCGGGGCGTCGTCACTGGTCGCGAAGCGAGCGTCGCTCTTCCGCCGCTTCGGCAGCATTTTCCTCGCCCATTCGGTACGAAGCGGGTTCTCCGCGAGCAGGGCGCCGGCCTCGGGGCTCTGGACCCAATCGAGGAAGGCACGAAAGCTCGAGTTCACGTTCCTAACGGTCTGACGCCCCTTATCGCCCTTGGCGGCTCGGAGATCTCTGAGCCAGCCCGCAATGCGCGCTTGGCCAGATGTTTCGGCCAGGACCGCGACAGGCAGGTCACCCAGCTTCGGGAGGATGTGGAGCACGAAGTGCGTCTTGTTGCCGTCTACGGTCGCGCCTGCGAGCTCGTCGTCAGGCTCGCGTAGCTTCATCCAGTCCTCGTACTTCTGGCGAATTGTCGGCCCTTCCGCGGCGCGAGCGCGAACTGGCAAGGTGCCGTCCAGCTTCTGCTGCAGAATCTTGCCTGCCGCCCACTCCAGGGCCTGCTTCTCGGTCTTGACTTGTTCCTTGCGTGGGATCGTAATCTTGATGGTTTCACCACCCGCCGGTTTATAGGGTACGACCCACCGCCCGTCACTTCGGACAAAGGGTCGGCCAAACCCCTCCGGCATAATCAAGCGCGTGGTCATTGTGCCCTCCCTTTCCGCGCGTCGCGTGCCCCCGCCTCGAAGAACGCGAGCCGGGGCCCGCCCGCCTCTACCCAGGCATCTGCCTCCTTCACTTTTATGCGAACGCCTCGACCCCTCACGCCGTTGGTCGGCAGCCCCAGACGACGCCACGATTTGACGGTGCTCAGCCCGACCCCGTGCCGGACAGCGTAGTCAGTGAATTTCATGTACAGCCTCTCGGTAGACGAAACGTCCGCTGGGCGCTGCGCTAGCACAGCAGGGCCCTTGCAAGTCGCCGCGGACTCAAGCACTTGGCCCTCACGATCGATGCCGCTCGATGTCCCCGACGGGACTGGCGTGGCGCCCTTCGAAGGGCAAGGGTGGGAGGGAAACGTCACTGGAATACCCGCCCCGTACGCCGCAAGGCGCAGCCGGGAGATGGCGGCGTCGAAGGAAGTGATCAATGCCTCGTCAGCTGCGAGACCCGCCTCTACCTCAGCAGCGGCCAACTCGGCCTTGAACAGGGCTGCCATCACGTTCTTAGGAAGAGGCTTACCGTGGCTTCTGCGATCGGTCATAAGCTCGTAGACACCGCACGCAACCGTCACGTCACCCCGGGCGGCGATTTTTTTCACTATGAAGTGCTGGCGGACGCCGCTCAACCCGCAGGAACAACGGTTCACCTAGTGAAGACGGATGAGACCGTTGTCCCATCACTACCAGATGCGCTTTTTGAGCACAACTCTCGCAAGGATGCCACGCCTGCGTGGAACCACTTCTGCGTCATAATTGATTGCCACCACTGAGGTGCACTGGCCCGCCTGCGCCCTGGCTAACCTACCGTCTGCTACGGAACTCGCCGCCGAGCGCCCTGTCCGAACAGCTCGACCCGGGCGTCATAGGTCGCACCCCTCGGAGCGCACTGGGACGGGTGCTTGGCTCGCAGCAGACCAGCTTCGGGCGGCCAACACCTGCACCCCTCCTCATTTGACCATGAGGGGGGCGCGGGCAGCGTCACGAGCTTGAGCTGCCCAGAATTTTGGCAGAGCCAGCCCTTGACGCCGCCGAGCACGGCCTCACGTTTCGCTGGGGGTGCGCTTTGGCAGAGCGCCGCGCTATGGGTGTCCCCTAGTTCGGGGCTTTGCCCCAATGATGGGGCTACCTCTCGTTGGTGAGATCGTACCCAGCTCGGACCTGCTCCGCACCCCCGCAAAGGAAGCACAAGCTTTCGAACTTAGACGCGAGCTTGCGGATCTGCGTAGCCTCGGCTTCGACCTGAATGCCGTTCGCCAGGGAGGGTTCCTTGAGGACCCTCACGATGTCGGGGGCAAGGTACAACCTGAACGGCGTGACGACCTTCGGTTCGTACCGGTGCGCGAAGATCTCGAGGAATTCGCGCACCCAGGTCGTGGCGGCGAGCGTCTTGGTCGAGGCTGCCGCCATGCTACCCACATCGGTATAAGAGCGACCTTGGCCGAGCCGAACGAACCAGGCGCGACGGAAGCCACCATCGACCTCCTCGACCCAGAGGGCGCTACGAAGAGCACCCATCTCCCTTTCCCTGATGAACTGAGCGTGGACGGCTGATTTATAACGCCCTGACGGAACTGAAAACATTGGATCTCCTGTGCGAAGCCTGAGCATCGACTTGCCCGTCCCCCGGTTCACGAGGCGAGTCACCCCGTATGGCGGAAGGATTATGTGTACTGAAGCCCCAAGAACCCCTGCCTGGGCACTGCCGGCCCGCAATGCTCAGGCGGAAGCGACACCACCGTGCCAACCTCGAACGCCGCAAACCGCAGCCGGGCGCTCACTGCGCCAAGGGGAGTGGTCAGCACCTCTTCGGCAGCGAGGCTCGCCTCTGCCGCAGCGGCGGCCAGCCCCGCGCTGGCGAGCGTGACCGACACGTTGGCGGAGAGGGGCGCCCCGTTGCTCTTGCGACCAGTCATGGCCCCTAGACACCGACTCGCGGGCGCCACGCCGACCTGAATGAGAATTTTCTTCGCCGTCAGCTCCCGACGAGTGCCACGCCCACCGCTAGGCACCGACTCGGCCCGGCCATGGCAGGCGAGCGACTTCGCTCATCACGTTCGGCGGGCTCTTCAGCCCTCGCTCGACGCGGCAACGGAGCCCCGAGGGGCCCACAGAGCGACCCAAAGGACGGCCTCCTCGCGCGCCCGCGACAACCGCCACCGAGAAAAGGTCGGAAGACGGAGAAGCATCGTGCCCACCGTGGGTTCGAACGCAAAAACGCGGTCGGGTAGTTCTCCCCCGGGGCCGCTCAAGGCTACCGCGAACTGGTGCACCGTCCGCCGGCCGGGCTGCGCGTAGGCGAGGATAACCTCGGCGTTCGGGTCCACGTACGTTGACGACCAGACCTCGTGCCGGAGCAGGCGGAACCCGTCCTTTTCGAGCGCGCTCTTCATGGTCTTTGAAGGCCCGGCGAAGCGGTCGGCAAGAAGACGCCGAACGTCCGGCGACAGAACGCCGCCCTCGCCCCCCAGTTCGTTCACTGGCCCGACCACGGTGACGTCACGGGTCGACAGCAGCACCTTTTGAACGGCAACCTTCACACCCCCCGGCAAAGGCCTCCCTTTTGCCCGAAGGAGGTCATGGTTGACCGAGAAGAGCGAGAGCCTCACCCCACCCCTGGTCTCCTCCGAGCAAACCTGAGCGGGGTTCAACCCTTCGTCAGGGCCAGCTGGACCACCTCCCGACGCCTTCGTGGTTGAGCCCGCATCCGGCGGTTCCTGGTTCTCGAGAACCTCGGCTGAACCGGTGGCCCCCGTGCTTTCGCCCGTTGGATCGCTCGCCGGCATCATCGCAAGCTCAGGTTCATCGGTCACCTCTGGGGTGGCAGTTGGGGGCCGGTCCTCAGCCACCTCTGCGGTGGCAGTCAGGGGCCGATCCATCGTGACGACATCAGGCTGAACAGGGGGCACGCTCTCTTCGGGGGCGCCCTCCTTCGCGACCTTCCCCTCGACGGGACGTATATGAACCTGGCCTTCCATGACCGCGAAGATCGCGAAAGGCAGCACTCGCGGCCCGCGCCGAACCGAGACGTGATCGCCGACCTGAAGGATCATCTCCGCCGGAGCATCGTCTTGGTGCGCTGGGGCCGACGCTCTCGCAGAGCAGGCCTTCTTTAGAGCCTGGAGGCCCCCGTCGGGCTTGAACTGCGCCCAGAGGGACATCTGCCGATCCTCCGGGAAGGTCGACAACTTCCGAAGCAGCTCCTTCTCGTGGGCGACCTCCGTCCCTCGGATCTGGTCCCGCAGGGAGGGGCCGATTTTGGCCGCGATGGCAACGTAGTTCCTGATGTTTCGCTCCGAAAGCATCGTCTCCTTGCGCATGTACGTCGCGAACGACGCGACGGTGGAAGCCTCTTTACCGCCCCCCTTCTTGCCCGGGGCGCCCCCTCGACGTGCCCCAGGGAAGGCAATCTCGTACAGCTCCTTTGCGCGACCGATCTGCTCGGCCTTGGTGAGTTCGTTCTGCTCGTGCCGCAAGCTCAAGCAGAGCTTCTCGAGCTGTTGACGCGCCCGCTCTTCCGAAGGCACTTCGGTCGAGGGGCACGTGCCAGCGGCGGGAAGAAACTCGGAGTTGGTCTCGGGTGTCAGGTCCAGGGCCATTGCCCTAAGACGAACGGGCAGGTTCGAATTTCACCTCGAAGATGGCACGTTCGTGCCATCTTCGACCTGCAAGCGCCACCCGGGCGCTACGCCCGTCGCACCCTAACGACCAAGGGCGTCGAGTAGATCATTCGCGAGAACCTCGCAGGACGCCGCGATCTCGGCCGCGTCTGCCAGCACCCCGACAGAACGGACAGCCATGGCGATGCCCTCCCCGGTAGGCTCCGCGAACTGCTGGCGGAACCACGCGCAGGCAGACGCCGCGACCTCGGACGATCGTTCATCGGCGAGGAGCCGCTGGTACCGGGTCGCCAGGTCCGCGGTCTCGACGCCACGAAGCAGTCGCAGAATGTCGAGGGCATCCTTATCTTTCTGACGCCGTGGATCGACGCTCCGCTCTTTAATCTTGTGAACCTTGGCCACCAGCAGCGCAGCCGGGCCCGCGACCCGCACATCGAAGGTGCGCTCGTCGCTCAGCTCGAGCGAGCCGAGCGCCATGACATCCGCGTCGATGAGGGCGCCTTCGAGCCCGTGCACGATCCGGGCTGCCTTCTTGTCGTGGCCGGGCAAGCTGGCCGCGCGACGCCCTTCCCCGGGGCTGACAGACGCTGGGACGAGCAAGTCGATGACCACTTCGGTTTGGGGGTTGGCCTTGGTTGGCTTGCGGGTGGCCCACTCTCCCACCGAGCCTTTTTTTCTCAGAAAGAAGCCCGCCTCAAGGAGGGACTGTTCGAGAGGCGGGATCTCCGCGAGCACCGCAGGGTCGATCGCCAAATCTCCGTCCGTCGTGTAGGGCGCCACCGCAATGTCGGCCTCGCCGACGCGCAGGTAGACGGCCTGCGCCCCGACGAGAACGACGGCGTCTCGGTGGGGCCCGAGGGCTGCGAGCGCGTCCAACAACACCCGCCGTGCGACCAGGTAGAGTTCATCCACGCCAGACATCTTCGTGCTCCTGCATCCAGGCAATTAGCTCTTCAGCCTCGGCAGGGCCGCGCCCGGGGCTCGTCAAGAGGTCGGCAGCCACCTGGCTCGGGGCTGCGTACACCACGCCTTCGTGCTGAGCCGCCCCTCGAAGCACGCCCTCGTCAGACGGTTCGATGAGCAAGACGTTGGCCCCCGAATCAGCCGGACGCAAGCCGAGCCGGACGGCTGCCTCCTTGGCATCTCGAACCCAAACCGTACCAAGGCGGGAGGAGGCACTCGGCGCAAAGCGCGCGGCGGCGAGAGACCCCGTCACAGCATAGGTCTCTGTGGACTTGCCGAGCCGGGCGAGGAAGGAGGGAAGGCCCCTCGGCTCTAGATACGTACCGATCGCCCCCCGGGCCTCGAGCGGGGCATCTAGTGCCCAGCGCCGGAGCAGGGCCGGCCAGTTGACGCTTTGCAAGCGACCATGGCCAACGCGCGTAACGAGCGCCTCACTGTCGAGGAATGCGAGGACCCGTGAGGTGTACCCCGCGTCTACGCCGGCGGCGGCGGCAAGTTCACGAACGCCGGGCGGGTCTTTGCTGTCGACCAGCACCCGAACAATACGGCCGGCCTTGGGGCCACGAAGCGAGCGGGCGGAACGCTCGTCGCGGTCAGGGTCCTCGTTCGCGCCTTGGGTCTCGATGAACAACCCGGGCTCCCGAACCACTAGGTACGTGTTGCCAGTCAGGTCCAAGAAATTGATCGTTCTCTCACGAAGACGCTCCCGAACCGAGGGGCTGAGGTAGCGCGAGATGACGAGAAATGGGGGGCTAACGTCGGCGACCCGGAAGGCCTCGATGACCGCAACAACGTTCTTGGGGTCGAGCTGTGACTTCGTTTCGACGGCCACCCGCACGGACCTTCGGTCGGGGGCGATGAGCTCAACGATGGCGTCGATCGCCAAGGTAGAGCGCCTATCGAGTTCCCGAACTTTCCACCCTGGTGGGAGGCGGCCGTGTAGGTGCCGGAGCCCTTCCTGAACAAGGATGTTGCCTGAATCTGCCATGTTGCACGTGCTGTGCAACAGCCTACTTTGAGGCAACACCCAAGGCAAGTTGCCTAAAAAGCCAATGTTGCACAGCACGTGCAACATGGCAGATTCAGGCAACTTAGACATATCTTCAGCCAAATTTAAGCATGGCCCATCGTTTGCTAAGAATTCCTGAGGCCATCACATCTTTTCGAGGACTCCCTCAACCAGTCGCACCAATTGAGGCTTTTTGCCACATCCCCCCATGCTCGGACCCAGGTGTTCGGCGCCTGGACAGGGCTTGGGAGCCGAGAGGCAGGTCCGGCCCCGCCGCTGGACGCGACGACGCACAAGCTTGAGCTGGAAGCGCGTACGCAGCCGGGCTGGCCGATAGGTTCGAGAGCGGGCTTACGAATCTACTTGTTGGGGGCGTCGGTCATGGACCGACAGTCATATCGACCCAACGTCAAGCCCAGGGGCTCGGACCCCCGCCAGCAGGGCGCCTTCACTATATACCCACCGGCTCCAAGGGTCTCCTTGGAACCCCGTCTCCCGTCTCCGGGCGGGAGCGGCCCGCATCCGCGGGCTCGAGGGGTGCAAAGGAAACACGACGAGCCACTCGCGATAGAACGCGGTCTCCAGCGCCGTGAGTTCCTACCGAGCTATGGCCCCTTCTACCGGAGGGCACGATGATCGACGACATCACGATCATCGCGCAGTGGCAGCGGGGCGACTCGTCGCCAGAAGACTGGCGCCTTGAGGGTGACGGCGTTCAGGTGTCCAACCCCTGGAGCCGTCGCGCCGGGCGCCGCCTCGACCATGAGACCGTGACGGCCCCCGGCCTCCGCTTTTCCTTCTGCCGGGACGAGATGTCTTGCGCGCTCAAGCTCAACCCGACCCGTATGGCCTCGGCGGGCGGCCCGAACTTTCCTCTGCTCGACCTGCAGCGCTTCGAAGACCTCGACCTCACTTCGGCGCACCAGCTCATTCTTACGAGCCTTAGCTTCGACGACGAGGCGATCGAAAACGGCGCCGACTTTCTACGGCTCGGCGAGTGGCCTGTGTCGGGGGTCGCCTACCCCATCGATCTGCAGGTCGGCGAGCAAAACCTCAGCCCCATCCTTCGCGCCTTGCAGGGGCTGCGCCGGCGGTACCACTCGAAGGTACAGACCTGGAGCGACCGGACCGGCCGAGTGAACTCGGTTCAGTTCGGCACTGCGGGCCGACGGACGCTCATGTTCTACTCCAAGCGCGATCAACTGCTCTCGAGGGTCTCACCGATGCGCCCCCCCATGGGCGGGCGGGCGCCAGACGTCTCGGAAGCCACCCTCGAACAGGCGCGTGGCGTTCTACGCTGCGAGCTCACGTTTAAGGGCGTTCGCCAGGTTCGCGGGGCCTTCGGCCAAGGCGTCATCCCGACGGAGTATGCGCCCAAGTTCCGGCTGATGGCCGACAGGCGCACGGCGAACCACCTCTTGTGCCGCGAGCTGGATCGTCTTGGCCTGCTCGACCTGTTCGACGGGGTCACGCCAGAGGCCGAGTCTCGCATCGACCCCGCCGCCGTTGCCCGCGACCTGTTCGTTGCGGTACGCGCCTTCAACGAGGGCAGTGCCCCCGGGGGGGCTCGACGTGCTAGCCGCCCGCATATCTCCTGGGAACATGCGGCCGCCCTGGGGTTCACCTACCTCGTGCGTGCCGCCGGCGTCGACGTGCGTGACTTGGTCGGGTGGGCCGGGGGGCACGGCGAGTCCACCTTCAAGCGGCACCTCCGTGACCTCCGCGCCCTCGGGCTCCCACCGCTCGAGAACTTCGTGCATGCGCCCCAGGAACAGCTTCTCACCCTCATGGATCGCCTTCGTCAGACCCGTCCCGACCTGCAAACGACCAGCCTGCCCGACTTCACCGGGCAGGACCGCAACCGCTACCTTCGGCGCGCTTGGTGGGTGGAGCAGGGTGTAGACGACGCCGAAGAGATCCAATAAGGCCCGGTGGGTCGTAGGGCCGGAGCCTCTCAGCCGCCGCTCTGGGCTCGTTCGATGACGAGCTCGCAGTCCTCGCGACTCTCCGGCGGAAAGTACGCCCACGCACCGCCACGCAGCTCGCCCCCGTCGACCCTCACGATGACGAGGACGGCGAAGCGAGCGCGGGTTTCGGGGTCGTTCACGATCTCGAACATGCTCGTATCGTCTGGGGCGCTCGGGCGGAGCGCGAAGGATGGGTGCGAATGCCACTCGCCGAGGTAATTAAAGCGCGTGTAATCGCGACCAGTTCGCTGAAAGAAGCGGTCGAGCTTCTTGAACCCATCCGTGAGCGCGCGGATGAACGACGCGAACCTGCCCGGCTCCGCGGTCGTCACGTCAAGCACGCGGAAGACCTCATTCTCAGCGTGCTCCGCGAGCAACATGCCGCCGGTCTCGCGAATGCCCGCGCGCTCACAGGCGCGAAGTATGCGGAGCGCGGCTTCAGGTGCGATCCGGATCGTCAGCATCGGGCCCCTCGCCCGTCAGAATCGCCCTTGCTGTCCGTAGGGCCACGGGGTCTGGCGTCTCGGGTTCCTTCCAGCACCA
Source organism: Polyangiaceae bacterium (assembly GCA_035762175.1). GTDB lineage: Bacteria > Myxococcota_A > Polyangia > Polyangiales > Polyangiaceae > DASTPP01. The sequence goes on from DASTPP010000174.1 coordinate 31,326, forward strand.
GGGGCAAGAATAGTCGTCCGCAAGAACTTCGACACGGACGATGTCGAAGACACGTTCGAAGATCCAGCCGCGGCGCAGGCCAAAGAGCACGACCGGGGCCGCGGGGTCTGCGGCCTCGTCCCTGACCTCCAGCACGCGCGTCGCGAGCGCGGCGGCCACAAAGCTTACGTCGGCGTCTGTCGCCATGACCGGCACATCTCCGCCGCCCCCATAAGGCTGAAGCGACGCCGACCGGGGTGCTGGGGGCCAAGTCTCTGCCTGTGCAAGGAACCCGGCGCGCACGCACAGCGGGCAAGGCGTGCGGCGTGGATGCGCTGCGCCAACAAGCCCCCCGAGCCCCCCTTCGAACACCTCCGCCCAAACCAGCGGGATCTGACCGCGCGACGCGACCTCCGCGAGAGCATTGAACGCGCCGGGGTCCGCGGTCGCGTCGACAAGCACGTCGACGCCTCCAAGCTTCTCGAGCCTGCTCGCATGCACCTCAGGGTTCGTGGCACTAGCGAGCGCGAGCGGGACCTCGTCACATTCGATGGCGTCGCGGGCGACCTCTTGGAGGAGCGCTGCGACCGCAGCGACCTTCATGATTCCCACCTGCTCGTAGCGGCCGGCGTGGCGCCGAACGTTCGGGCCGAGCAGTACGTCCTCGTCCACGAGAACGAATCGTCGAACGCCACTCCGCGCGAGCGAGACGGCCACCTTACTGCCGAGCGACCCCAGACCAACGATGCCGACGCGCAGCGAGGCGGCGAGGCTCTCGGCTCGCGCAGGCAGGCGGTCGACGCCGTCCTCTAGCGGCACTTCGACGAATGACGTGACGAGCGAGTCCGTCACCCGATATGGCCTTGAAAAGCCATCCGGCCAGAGGAGCAGGAGGCGCTCGTTCGTGTCGTCACATCGATACCCCGTGTGCTCCGCAATGAACTCGACGAACGGCTGCCGCTCATCAGGAGGTTCCCGCGGAATGTCAGGCCCCACGCGTAGAAGGCGGCAGGTCCCCGTCCTTTCGCGCAATGCCGGCGGCACCCCAGAGAGTGGCACGCCCAACGGGACTTCCACGGGCCAAACTTGAACACTCGCCTCCCCGTAGACGACTCGAACGCCAATCTCTCCCTGTTCGGGGACCGCGGCCAGTTGTTCGGCAAAACCCGGGGGTCGGACGAACACGAAAGGGCGCCGCCGCACCAGATGCCCGACATGCGTCACGTGACGCGAAGGGATGTCCCGCGGCTTTACGGCCGCGATCGTTTCATGTTCGAGTAGGCGCCATGCGCTCTCGAGCAGGCCTGCCGCCATGTAGTGTGGGTGCCAGTTGTCTGGGCCGACCTCAAGGCAGAGCACGCCGCTCAGGAACTGGTGCGAGCTGACGAGAGTGCCATAGGGCACCGTTCGAACCGAGGGGCACTCACGCGGGTAGTGATCCGGGAAGCGAACTTCGACCGCCTGCTCGTCCGCCCCGAGCGTGATCGTCGCGTGGACCCGAACGCCCACTTGCTCGGACCACTCCCAACGGTACGTGCTGATCAGGCCGCGCGCGACGAGCGCGCGTAGGGCCTCTTCTTCGGCCAGAACGCGCCGAGGCTCGCGCGTCCACCAGAACGTCATGCGAAGCCCGCGGGCTTGTTTGGCCGAACTGGTACTGCCGGGAAGCTCGCCTTGCTCGCCCCCTGGGCCTGAGGGAAGGCGCCCTTGAAGAGCTGCCGCCAGAGCTCAACGCTCTTCTCTTTGTCTTTCTCGGCGAGCGCTGCGCGAGCAGTCATGAGGGCCGCCGTGACCTTATCCATGAAGGTCGCAAAGTCTTCGAGGGTGAGCCGACCCAGCACGTTGTGGTCCCGCACGCCTGCGTCGGGTAGAAACGGCACGATCCCCATCGCGGGGTAATTGCCGTACTTCGCTACGATGTTCTCGAGCAGTGCGACAAACCCCTCTGCATGGTCACGCTTGCCCACGTCACAGCACTCGCCTGCGATCCGCTCCAAAAGGTAGCCCTTCGGGTATTTGGGCGTCTCATACGTGACCTTCCGCCACCACTTGAACATCTTGACGAGCGGCACAAAGAACCCGCCGCTCGCCGCGTTCCTGGCCGTGGTCCACTCGAGCTGCCGCTTCGGGTCGGTTTCTACCCACCTTTTCAGGTCTCGATCCGGGATCCACAGCGGCGACTCGAGCCAGGCGCCGGGGTCCTCCAGTTCGCTGCGTACTCGCACGTCGGCGAGCAACTTCTTGTTCTGCAGCTCGGTTGAAGTCGCGAGCACGACATCGAGCGTCACGTACGAGAGGGTGATGCCGTACGAGCGAGACTGGGGCTTGTACTTGCCCTTGTAGTGGCGCTCAAGAAAGGCACCGAGGAGCGCGTTTGCCTCCGCCGCCTTGGTTTTTCCCGGACTAGGGTCGAGCGAAGTCACCACCACCACGTCGACGTCTTTGCCGGGGTGAATGGCGGTGCATCGCTTGTAGGACCCCTGCAGGAACGTGTTCACGTGGATCGGACCGAACTTGTCGTCCTCCGCGAGGCGGCGGCGCAACGTCTGGTGGCCAGAGCGCTGGTCATCCTTGTAGGAGGGGCTCGGTTCGATCTCCTCGAGCAGCTTGTCGAAGTAGGAGGGCAGGTTCATGATGTCTTCTTGAGAGGGATCCGCATCCCCGGCGCGTACGCGCGGGTCCGCCCGAAGTCGAATTCGTAGACGGTGGTAGGGCCGAACACGTCCGCCTGCTGGCCGATCAGGAAGCCAAGGCTTACGGGGCAGGCCGCGAAAAGATGGAGCCGCGTCACCCCGAGCGCTCGGACACGCCCCACGAGGTGTTCGACGAGCGAGTCGGCGAGGCGCCTAGCGTGTGCGCCCCCTTCGATGGCAGTCCCACCGAGCACCGGAAGAGCAGCGTGAAGCAAGATGCCTACCGAAGGTGCGAGTTGCGGCAGTTGCGGACGTACGTCGTCGACGGCCGACCAGGTCACAGACACTGCGACGGCAAGCTCCTTGCCATCACCAACCGGCTCCTCAACGAACGACCAGCCGGCAGATGAGTCTGGGGCTGGCCTTGAGATGTCCCAGATCTCAAGGCCTTTGCCCCGGATCTTCTGTCGCAAAACGACCGGGATGCCGCACTTCGGGTTGAGAACGGTGCCGAGGTACCACGCGATCGACAAATGCGCATCGAGCGCGATCTGCACGGGCATCTTCAGCGCCATGATGCCAGGGATGGCCGCATCGATTCGTCGCGGGATGTCCTCGGTCCAGACCGTGTTGCCCCCCGGGGCGCGCCCGTCGAAGAGGTCGGTGAAATCGATGACCATCGCGCCGTCGCCTTGGGGGTCGTGGGCGAACCGGGAGAACGAGCGCACCGCGAGCGTCGATGCGAAGGCCGGGGAGCGCGCGTCGTCGAAGAGCCCCTGCTCGGCACAGAGGGCGCGCAGCTGCTCGGGCGTGAACTCCAATCGGCCAGACTCGATGAGCCTCTGTCCGAGGTCGTCGTAGCGGCTATGGTCCTCCCAGGCTAGCACGGGCTTCAACCCCGCGAGCTGGCAGCGGTCTTGGAGCCACAGCTCAGCGTCTTCCAGTGAGACCGCCGTGTGCGAGAAGCGAAGTCGGCGGGCGAACTCGACAAAATCGTTCTCGGGTAGACCCGAGGCCTTCTGCCAATCCTTCCGAATCGTGCCCACGGCCGACCTGCCACCGGATGTGAAAAACGCGTCGGCGAGCGCGCCGCCATCGCGTAGGTGCGGGGCAAGCCGGTCCTCCGGGTGCCAGGGCCAGTTGGTGACCAGGCTGAGGCGGGCGTTCGGGTGGCTCGCACGGAGCACCTTCCACTCGTCCGCAAAGCGACGCAGGAGCGGCTGCTTCGTGCCGGTCCAGTTCGGATCTATCACCGCCCTGGAGTCTACGTGGCCGTTTCGGGCGACGTGGAACTTGAGCTGGTAAAAGTCAACCGAGATTTGGGTACCGCGCTCGTTCAGCCCCGGCGAGCGGTAGTAGACAACCACGTCATCGATGGCGTTCACGCCCCGGTGCTCGATGACCGCCCGTTCGATGTGGGTCCGGTAGAGCATGGGCAGGGCTTGGCGCCAGAAGAAGCGGACTTGGTATCTGGCTCCCGAGAGCGGGGCCCCCAACGCAGGAGACGACATACGGCCGGGAAGACTACTGCACGCCCGTTCAATGGGCAAATCTTGGACGAAGGGAGTTCGGTGCCTCGCGGCAAGTTCTCAAGCACCCGAACTTAAGGCCCCTCGACCCTTCCACAGGATCGAACACCCGAACCCAGAAAAAACGTCGGCAACCTGTCGCAGGGAATCGATCTCTCGGTGTAGCGGGCCTTGCAAGGGCCATTGCCCCTGCGCAAGGCCACGGCGGGTGGCCACAACGCACCCCGAGAACCCCCGATGCACGTTTCAACGCCCCCCCTGGACGACACCTACCTCGACGCCTTGAACCAGCTGTACTTCTGGCTCAACGAGCTCGACCACGATCCTTGTAAGTGGCCGGGGGGCGCCAAGAAGAAGGTCGCTTTGAAGTTCATCGCTGCCTTCAAGCTCATCGTGGCGGACCTTGCCGAAGATATCACTACGGAATCGAAGCTCGCGGCCTACGTCGACGCCTGCCGTTTCGCGTCGCACGCCTACGCTGCCGCAAAGAGCTTCGACTCCTCGGTTCCGGACCTCCCGCTCGACACGCCTCCTGGGTATCCGGTCCTCCCTAGCCCCCCTTCCGGAGAGGTCCCGGCTGAGGCTAACGAAGGGGAGCCCCCGGCGCCCCAGGCGGCGTCAACCGCGGAACCGCTGCAGTGCACGCCGTGCCGGGCGCTGTTTCACCTCGGCGAGCTCCCTTCGCAGAGGTCTTCGCCGGCGTGCCCGATGTGCGGCGATCCCCTCGTGGCTGCGGCCCCCGAGGACAGCGGAGACGATTACCGCTGGTGGGCTCGCGAGAACCCGAACTTCCGCCTGCCTCATGTTCGAGGCTTCGATTTTTCCGAGCACGTGGGAAACATCGTGTTCGTCGAGGTCGCAGCCTTGCGGGTCGACCCGGACCCCATCCGGCCGCTTCAGAATCGCACGGTAGAAGACATTCGCGTCTCCCTTCGCATCAACCCCCTGATCGGGCCGGTCGGAGTGACCGTGGAAGGCCGCCTGTGCTTCGGACGGCACCGGTATCACGCGCACGTCGGCGAATCGCGGCGCTGGATCAAGGCACACATTCTGCGCGACGCCCCCCAGACCGAGTACCTGGCCCTCGCGGAAAATGTGGCCCGGGCCGAACTCTGTGCGCTGCAGCAGGGGGTAGCGCTGCGGAGGATGCAGGAAATCTACGAGGCGATCCACCCGGAGACCAAGCAGGGCGTTGCCGGTGGCAAAGCTGGCGGCCGTGGTCGCAGAGCAGAGCAAGCGCAGAACTCTGCGCCTGCTACCCCTACCCCCTCGTTTTGTTCGGACGCTGGTGCCAAGGTAGGCAAATCTGGCAGGGCAATCCAGGCGCTCGTACAGATCGGGCGCATCGCGCCGACCGCCCAGCAGGTCTTGATGGGCACGGAGGCCAAAGATAAGCAGTCCGTGCTCCTTAAGGTCGCTCGCGCTGGTAGCGAGGCCGAACAGGTTGCCCTCGCTGAGCAGATCCGCTCAAACGAGCTGGCGCCTCCGGCGAAGCCCGCCACAGCCCCCCAGGAACCGACGACCCTCAGCATCGCGCTTCGCGAGGAGGGCGGAGTTCGCCTCGGAGAGGGGCGGATGGGCAACCGTTGGGTCCGCATCCGTGTCGAAGGCGACCTCCTGAAGGTCGAGTTCTCGAGGGCCGCAACTGCCGGACCTAACGCCGAAGCCTCACCGGACAACTCGTCCTCCGCCTAACGAAGAACGGGCGGCCGGCGCGACCGAAGCGTCTCGCGCCTTTCTCGCCCGCAGAGCACGTCCGGATAACTCCGCAAGCACCGCCCGCATCTAGGAAGCCCGGCAGAGCGGCGACGTGGACGCGTCTGTGCGTTCCTGGGACGAAAGGACGATAGCCCAACCCTTGGGGGGTGCTTCACTACGACGGCTGGAGAACTGCCAATGGCCGCCGGCACGACCGCGTGGGCAGCAGGCATACGACGCGGCCGCGACGGCCACATCTGCCCCTTGGGTACGTTCTTACTGCTGGAGGCGCCGCGCGAGCCGACCGTCAGTGAACCCAGCCTTCCGTCCTTTCGTCCTTACTCTTCCTCCGATTGTGACCACCCGTAGACGGGCCCGAGCGGACGCCCGCCCGTGAGAGTGCGCGCAGCGATCAACCGAATGATCCGCTGCTCGACAAGATGCTCGAGCACATGGCCAACTTGCTCGCTCCTCCTGAGCCGCCCATCAACCCGCCGATGCACTTGGTTGAGGCTGAATTCCGTCCACCCCGCCTTCCGGATCGCCGACACGACATAAGCCGCGTCATCCTCGAGCGTGCTGCCAGCCAGGAGTTCGTGGGCAGCGAGGGCGTGTGGGATGGCGAAGCTCCCGATGCGGACGGCCGCAGCCATTGTCGACTCCGAAATTGGCTGCTGAAACGCCCGGGCCCCTTCGGGCGCATGCTCGGCGAGGTGGACGATCCCCGCGAGGCGAACGACCATGCCGGGCAGTTTGGAGGCCCAATCGGCGACGACGCGGAGGTCCCCGTCAATCGCGAGGCGAGCCTCGACCTCCTCAGCAAAAGAGTCTCGTACGGTGAGCGCGCCCTCCGTCAGGGCCAACTCGTAGGGGCGCAAGATCCCAGGGCGAAGAGGCTCGACCCACCCCAGCCGCATCATCGCCCAGACATGCTCCTCATAGGCCCCGAGCACGGAAGGGTCGAGCCCGGGCGGAGCCACCGCACGGTTGCCGAGCATGGATGCTGGCACCGCCCAAAGAAATCGAGACGTCAGTCCGCGCCCGCGCAGCGCAGGGGTCCGGCGAAGGCCTCGCAAAACTTCCGGTTGCGGCGCGATGCCGACGGTTATGTGCGGGGCTCGAATGATGATCGCGCCCTGCCCCTTGCGGTGCCGCCGGATGGCTTCCGCCACATGACCTCGCAGAAATTCGTCGATGTCTGCTGAGCCATTCCGCGAATACCTCGTGAGGTTGTCGAAGAACGCCCCTTCGCCGTTCAAAACCGCGATGCGCCCCGCCTGGCGGTGGAGGATCTCTACGAGGCTCGCCGACGTTACGTTGTCAACCAAGAGCTCCGGTACGACGCCCGGAGCGATCTGGTCGTACTGCGACGCGATCGCCCTGACGACCTCCCGAAAGCCAGGCCGCTCTGCGCCCTCCGGTGCGGGGCCCAGGGCCCAGTCAGCCCGTTCGAACCGAGCGAGAAATGAAGTCGGTGGGTCGCCTTCCTCCGCGGCCACGGAGTGCCAGACGTCGGAGAGGGCGGCTTCCACCAGCTCGAGAGGCCGAGTCGCGTCGCGGACGACCGAGGTTTTTCGTTCCCCCGGGCCGAGGACACAAGCAGTCCACACGCAAAGGACCTCCTCGTAGCCCGGGCGAACGACCACCTTTGCCTTCGTCGCGACCGTCGCCCCCAAGGTCGCCAGCCCGATCATGGCAGGAAGAGCGGTTGGCACTTGCTTCGCCACCGCGACATTCTCGACGAAGCGGCGGAACCAACTCGGGAGGCTATTCGTCGGGAATTCGGGAAGGCCGTTCTGAAGCATAACACCTGTCTCCTTCGCCCTCTCTGCTGGGCGTGAGCTTCTAGACACCGACGGCACTGCCTCCCTGCACTCTTTTCGGCGCAGTCGAGCACATTCTTTTCGATACCCAACCCGGCCTCAAGCTCATGTGTCGCGCCGTATTAAGGTGCTGGAGCGCAGCTCACGTAACAGTCGCCGCGGGCCGTGACCACCCATACGAGGATGCCCGGATGCCGTTCCAGTCTCCTGGCGCCCTCGGCCGCGAAGCGCATTGCGACCCCGACCTTGAACGCTACGAATGCCCCATCGCATACTCTACTTATAGTTCATCGCAAGCGACCCAGGAGGGCACCCATGGCAAAGATTCAATTCGTTAATCCCGACCCCGTCCACCGCCAACTGCGCTTGCTCGCCGTGCTTGCTGGCCGTCCGATGGCCGATCTCGTTCGCGACGCGGTTCGAGAATATGTCGAACTACGGGCCGCACGCCTCCCTTCGGCCGATCAGCCTGCGGAAGCCAGCGACGCCTGACGTCAAGGCGCCGAAGCGGAGCCTGGCGAACGTCGCCCAGGCCCCGGAAATCGACCTCTCGTGCCTGCGTGCTCGACGGCTACGCACCACGCAAAGACGCATATCGAGGCGAGCAAGCTTCCGACGCACGAGCGCCGAGGTTTTGACGATCATCTTGTACAGTTGCATAAACATGTACTTGGATCCAGAAACGATCGTGCGAACGGCCCATGCCCTATCTGACGCCACGCGCTTCGCACTTTGGATGGTGCTGGGCCCACACCGATGGGCCGTCACGGCGCTCGCCGACCAACTCGGCGTCAGCACGTCCACGGTCAGCCACCACTTGCGAGAGCTCCGACAAGCCGGCCTTGTGCATTTCGAGCGCGACGGGCGCTACCATCTGATCAGCCGAGACGCGGACCGGTGGCGTGTTCTCGTCGCGGCTCTCATGCCGCCTACGTATTCCCCCGCTAAAGAACTCGGCCACGTCAGCAGGGTGACGGCGCCGACGAAGCCTACGGATGAGCCTCCGGCGGGAGGCTCTGTAGAGAAGCAACCGCAGTAGTCTGCGCCCGCTATCGGTCCCCCGGCTTTGTTCGCAGGCAGGCGCCTCGACCATCATCTTGGCACGTCCGAGATGCGCGTCGCCTGCCGCCCGCCCCTCGGGCGAGCGCAAGCCCGTGGCGAGGGGAGATCGACGACCAAGGGGCGACAGGTGTAAGGCCGGCAGCGACCTAGCGACGGGCCCGCTCGTCGGCCATTTTATTGTCGGCAGAGCGTCGCCGGCCGAGATTCTTTTTATTAGCTTCATCTCTACACCATGAGCACGGACGAAACCATCGACGATCTACTCGAATACTGGCGTGAGTGCCGTCTCCATCGCCGGCCTGCGCTTCCCCCGGCCCCCACCTCCCAGGAAATGAGAGCAGCCGAAACGGAGGCTACTACGGGCGAGGCCATGCGGAGCGCCCTAATCGACGCCGTACGCACCTCCCCTGGGGCCTTGCCTCGTCGTAACGGGCTACTCCTCCGCTCCGCCTTCAAAGGCACCGTCCGAGGAAAGCTAGTGCGCGCACAGGAATGCGCCCTCGACGAGTTCTTTGGCCTGCAAACCCTCGACATGCAACTGCTGCAGGTCCCCCGGGCTGCTGGGCTCAACGCGTTCGGTCTTGCCTTCGGCTCCGCCGCCGCCAACGCGCTCTCGCGCGCCGTGCCCCTCTGCGACTTCGGTCGGTTGGGCTTGCGCCTGATCGACGTCGTGTCGCCGCTCTACGAGCTCCGGTTCCTTCCCGGGGATGTTCGGCTCGGGGCTACCGTTCTGATCGCCATGGCGAACGACTTTGGCGAGCCTCCAGCGCGCATCGCCGTCGGTTTCTCTCGCAGCGGCAGAGCCCCTCGCACTTGGTACTCGAGGTTGGAGGCCCACGAAGCCGACCTCCCGAACGATCACGTGCTTCGCACCGTGGGCGTTCCGTTCGCAGCCGAGCGATGGTCCATCGTGTCCCATTGGGTCGCGCTCCCTGAGCAGAGCGTCGAGCGATATGGCTGATAGGTCGATGATCTCTTTATCGGCCATCTGAAACTGTACCCCGCGAGGGGCAACAGCCAGGAGGCTCGAATGTCGAACGTCCCCACCCGCACCCTCACGACGACCGTAGCGCGCCGCGTCCACGACTGCCTCGACAGGCTAGTATGCACGCGACCGAAGGCAGCTGACCCTTCGTCCACGACGTTCATCTTTCCAGCACGCGTGGCCGAAATGCGCCTACTCATCATGAAGACCGGCTCTTACAGCGAAGACGGCATGCCGCTCGTCGCGAACCTCGAGCTCGACTGCCAACTGATCCGCCACGCCACGTGGTTCCACCTGCGAGACGAGCATGGCACGAGCATCGCACGTTCGGAGACCGTCCCTCGCGGAGTGGTTCACCTACATGCCATCCGAATCGACAGGCCGACCCTCGTTCGGCACTTTACCCACCGGCGAGGCCAAGGTCGACTCGTTCTCGAAAGCCACGAGCGAGTCGGCGAGTACTTCGACGGCTACAGCCACCTCTCCCATGAAGAATACTTTGACCTCGCGCGGGAGCGTGGGTACCCGGCGCGCAGCATCGAGTTCGAGTAACCGCCAGGGCCGTCCGCATTCGAAGGCGGCGTGCCCTTAGCACATTGGCCAAGCGCCAAGGTCGAGTTCCGTACTTTTATGGCCAAGCCGCCGTGGGATGGGTGCGCGGGGTCGGGGCGGCCGCCTTAGTAAGGCGGGTCCGCCGGGCAAAATGCGAGTGCCACCCACCTCACTCACCCGGAGGCCCGCCATGCAGCTCGTAGCGTCCTTCGCCCGCTTCGTCCACGCCGCTGCCCGGCCTAACCCGGCCTCATCCTGCACGGCCGCCGCTTCGCGCTCCCCCGAGCGGCGCTTACACGCGCGCGCGGACGACGCCTATGGCCGCTACCCGATGCTCCGCGGGCTGCCGACGCGTGTCGGCCTGACGGGCTAGCCGCACCTCGACGCCCGCTTACACGCCCCCGTCGCCCAACGAGCCGGCGAGGTCGGCCGGCCGCGCAAGCGCGGGCCGCGCCTGCCGTCGCCGTGGGCGCTTGTGAGGGGCCGCCCTATGTGATCCTCATGGGGTCACCGAACCTGATCCTCGCCGGGTCGGCCAACCTGATCTTCCCCGGGTCGGCCAACCTGATCCGGCAGGGGGCGGCGAACCTGATCCTCGCCCTGGCGCTCGGGGTCACCCTCTGGGTGACCCGCTGGGCGAGGCTTCTTGAGGGCATCGGAGGCGGCGCGCCGGCCGAGCGCGTCGGGCCGCCGGACGCCGCACTTTGCGGCGACGGGGGCACGGGCGACGTCGCCCCCATGGCCAATCGGAGGATCGCGATGCATCGACTCGAAGAGCTCGTCCGCCTTCATCGCCTCGGCGAGACGACGCGCGAAGTCGCGCGCCTCCTGGGCATCAGCCCCAACACCGAGCGCGCCTACCGCGAGGCCTTCGTCGCCGCGGGCCTGCTCGAGGGGTCGGCCGACGCGCTGCCGCCGCTCGCCGAGCTCAAGGCCGCCGTGCTGGCGCACCGGCCGCCGCCCGCGACCGCGCCCCCCCAGCAGCAGAGCGTGCTCGAGGCCTACCGTCCCGCCGTCGCCGCCCTGTTCGCCAAGGGCCTGGGGCCGCGTGCCATCTACGACCGGCTGCGGCTCGAGCACGGCCCGCTGCCCGGCTCCTATTCGGCCATGAAGCGGCTGTGGCGAGCGCTGTGGCGCGAGCGCGGCGTGCGCCCCGCCGACGTCGCCATCCCCGTCGAGACCGGCCCCGGCGACGTCGCGCAGGTCGACTTCGGCTACGTCGGCCGCCTCTTCGACCCCGAGGCGCGCGCCCTGCGCAAGGCGTGGTGCTTCGTGCTGGTGCTCGGCTTCAGCCGCCACCAGGTCGTGCGCGTCGCCTTCGACCAGCGCGCCGAGACGTGGGCGCGCCTTCACGTCGAGGCCTTCGAGGAGCTGGGCGGGGTGCCCAAGACGATCGTGCCCGACAACCTCAAGGCGGCCGTCGTGCGCGCCGCCTTCGGCCTCGGCGACGAGGGCGCCTTGCACCGCGGCTACCGCGAGCTGGCGCGCCACTACGGCTTCAAGGTCGACCCGACGCCGCCGCGCGACCCGGTCAAGAAGGGCAAGGTCGAGGCGAACGTCAAGTACGTCAAGGGCAACTTCTTCGCCGGCCGCGAGGGCCAAGACGTCGCCCGGGTGCGCGCCGAGCTCGGGCCGTGGACGCGCGAGGTGGCCGGCAAGCGCACGCACGGCACGACGGGCGAGCCGCCGCTCGAGCGCTTCGAGCGGCTCGAGCGCGCCGCGCTCCTGCCGCTGCCCGCGGCGCCCTTCGAGCCGGTGACGTGGAAGCAGGCGACGGTGCACCGCGACGCGCACGTCGCCTTCGACCGGCGGCTGTACTCGGTGCCCTGGCGGCTGGTCGGCCGGCGCGTCTGGGTGCGCGCTACGGCCGACGTGGTGGCCGTGTACGCCGACGACGAGCGCGTGGCGACGCACGCGCGCTCGGGCCCGGGCGGCCACAGCACGCTCGAGGCGCACCTGCCCGAAGGCCGGCGCGAGCTGCGCCACCGCAGCGAGGGGTACTGGCGCGAGCGCGCGGGGCAGCTGGGCGAGCCGGTGGGGCGCTTCGTCGACGAACTGCTCGCGAGCGACGACGCGCTCTCGCGGCTGCGGTGCGCGCAGGCGGTGGTGCTGCGGCTGGAGAGGGTGGCGCCCGAGCGGGCGAGGGCCGCGTGCGCCCGCGCCAGCCACTTCGGCAGCTACAGCTACGCCGCCGTGCGCTCCATCCTCGAGCGGGGCCTGGACCTCGAGCCGCTGCCGCCGCCCGCCCCGGGGCCGGAGCCGGGGGCGCCCTCGGCCCCGCGCTTCGCCCGGCCGGCGGCCACCTGGCGCGCCGCGGGGGTGCGGGCATGAGCGCCTACGACGAGATCGCGGTGCTGCTCAAGAAGTTGCGCCTGTCGGGCGTGCTCGTGACGCTCGAGTTGCGGGTGCGGCAGGCGGTCGAGGACGGCCTGGCGCCGGCCGAGTTCCTGCTGCGCGTCCTGACCGACGAGGTCGAACGGCGCGACCACAAGCAGCTCGAGCAGCGCGTGCGGCGCGCCGACTTCGAACACCAGAAGACGCTCGAAGACTTCGACTTCCTCTTCAACCCGCAGATCCCCAAGGCGCGGGTCATTGACCTGGCGACGTGCGCCTTCGTCGGGCGGCGCGAAAACGCCCTGCTGGTGGGCCAAACGGGGGTCGGCAAGTCGCACCTGGCGCAGGCCATCGGCCACCGCGCCTGCCGCGCCGGCTACAGCGTTCTCTTCACCTCGGCGCACGCCCTGTTCAAGCTGCTGCGGGCCGCGCGCGGCGACGGCAGCTACGACCGCAAGCTGCTGCGCTTCACCGCGCCCGACCTGCTGATCGTCGACGACCTGGGCCTGCGCCCGCTCGCGGGCGACGAGCCGGTGGACCTGTACGAATTGATTCGACATCGCTACGAGCGCGGGTCGCTGCTGATCACGTCGAACCGCGCGGTCGACGAACTGAGCCCGCTGTTCGGCGATGCGCTCTTGGCGAGCGCCGCCATGGATCGGCTGCTGCACGGGGCGCACGTGCTCGAACTGGAAGGCGACACGTACCGCAATCCGCCACCGGGCCGGCGCAAGGCCCGCGACAAAGCGAAGGAGGTGGCTCGATGACGAGCTGGTTGAGCACGCTGGATCAGTTTGGCCGACCCCGGCCCTCGTGGCCGTCGGCCCGGATCGGGGCGAAGCGGTCGGCCCTCAGCCTCGGATCAGGTTTGCCGACCCCGGCGCGATCAGTTTGGGCGGCCCTTGACAGCGCTTCTCGCCGGCGGCTACGAGCAGGAGCTTCGGCTGTATGGCCGGCGCGACCGGGCGTGCATCGCCTCGATGAACGCGTTCGCCTTCCACGTGCCGACGTGGCCGTTGCGCGCCATCGCCGTTGAGTCGCGCTCGGGCAGGTAGCGTCCGTCGAGAAAGATCTTCTTCTGGCGACGTCAGAACGTGAGGACCACTTCCACGTCCCAGTTCAGCGGTTGCTGTGGTGGGTCCCCATTGGATGGCACGAACCACTGGCAGCGGATGACGGTCCCCCTGTCCTCTTTGCCGCCAGCGCGGCAGACAGTGACCTTATCACCTGGGCGTGGGACGTCCGAAAGCGTGGCTACTGCCCACTCTTGGTCATGCTGGTCGATGAAACGAACCCTCATCTCGACATGCTCGGCGACGCTGGGGGCGAGCGTCAACGGGGGATCAGCCGCTGGCCATAAGCCAGCCACCGCCATGCTTCAGGGCGAGGGACGGGCAGGGGTAGGAGGGCGCAAGTTGTACCGTCGCGGGAGCCCGAACTCGCTGCTGCCCTCGGCGTTGCTGACGCTTCGCTTCGGACGGCCCTCAGCCGTCGCTGCACTGCCCCCTTGATTGGCCCGGCCGTCAGATGCTGCGCTGACCTGCGCCTTCGCGGAGCCCCTGGATGCTTCGACGGACGCCACCGGTGATGCGCTGACCGTCTCCTGAACTAGCGACGGAGGTTCCGCCGGAGGGGTAGCACTCGCAACACTTGGGGGCTGACCTGCTGTCAGGCCCGCGCTCGAGGGCACAGCAACGGCCGGCGTTAGTACGGCACTCATTGGGGCCATCGGCGAGGGCTCGCTCGCCCCACCCGACGCTGGACTGCGTGCGGCGGACGGAAGCAAGCCTGTCAGCGGGGGCTCGAGTTGTCGCCGAAAGGTGAACATGAAGGCCAGCGCGAGTGACAGCACGAGCGCTACCCTCACCGCTCGCGCCCGACGCCCCCCGGGGGAGTTCGTCGGCTCGCCTTGCCGCAGCCGGGTCGGCGTGGACACCGGGCGCTGAGCGGCGTCGGGCTGCTCGGGGCGGGGCTCGTCTTCATCAGTCGCTGGCTCGGTCGGCCCAAGGCGGTCACGCACACCGCTCGTGGGGGTTATCAACACCCCCTTGAAGAAGGCGAGAGCGTTCTCGAACTTCGGTACGAGCGAGCGGGTCGTCGATGGGGTGGGTAGCGGCAGGGTGGTCGCCGGTCCCGGGTCATGCCCCTCAGGCTTCAGCGAGGCGGCCCCTTGCGCGCGGCTGCCGGGGCCGAAAGGCAAGGCCCCGAAGCGTAGCCTCTGCTGAGACTGAAGGGGCGGCGTCAGGTCTGCCTCGCTCACTGGCGCAGGCGTCTTGACCCGCGTCGGTGAGACCGAATCGACGGGCGTGGGAGGCGCTGACGGACTCAGGGCCCCCGCCCTCGCTGAGCTCGCGGCTGCTTCTGCGGCCGTCATCGTGTGGTCGGAAGGTACGAGCGGCGGGGGTGCCTTGTTGGCTGCTGGGCTCGAGAACCCTGCATTGCTCGCGCTCAGCGTCGTGGCGGCGTGGTTGGCCGAAGCAGACAGGCGTTGCGCGTCGGGGGCGACGTGCGCCCCCGGCGGAATGGGACGCAAGCGAAGGCCCAGCCCGTCCGCGACGCGGTTGATTTCGCCGATGAACGCCTGTGCCGTGGGGAACCTATGTTCTGGCTCGTAGAGCGTGGCACGGCGCACCAGCGCGCGAACCTCGGGCGGAAGATGGGCGCCGCCCGACAACTCGAGAGAGGGCACGCCCTCGTTGACGAGGTGCTGGAGGTACTCGTCCTCGGTCAAGTGGGGCAAAAGCCGGAAGCCGAGCAGACATTCGGCAAGCACGAGGCCGGCCGAGAAGAGGTCGGCCCGATGGTCGATGGGCTTTCGGCTGGCGGTCTCGGGCGCCATGTACGAGGGCGTGCCGATGAGCGCGCGCGGCGCCGTGTCGAACTGGCTCGGCGAGAGGCCGATGTCGCAGAGGGCCTTCATCACGCCGAAGTCGAGCAGCGTGCAGGTGCCGTCGCGCTGCACGAAGATGTTGCCGGGCTTGACGTCGCGGTGCACCGCGCCCGCCCCGTGCACGACCGCGAGCCCCCAGAGCACCTGCCTCATGTACGAGAGGGCGTCGGTCAGCGGCAGCGAGCGCCGGGTGAGCAGCGTGTAGAGGGTGTCGCCGTAGAGCCGCTCCATCACGAGGTAGGGGCGGCGGCGTTCGTCGCGCAGCCGGCCCGACCCGACCACAGTCACGACGTGCGGGGCGCCGTTCAGGAGGCGCAAGAACTCGGCCTCGCGCACGACCCGATCGACCAGCTCGGGGTGCTCGGCGACGCGGGTCGAGAGCACCTTGAAGGCGAAGAGGTGCCCGGTGTCGACATGCCGAACCTCGTACACGGTGCCCATACCCCCGTGGCCGAGTTCGCAGGTGACGACGTACGGCGTGCCGGTGATGACCGAACCCGAGGCCCACGTCGGGCCGTGGTAGACGTCGGGCGGCTGTCCCATCGTTTCGGCCCCTTCCGCAGCGGCGTGGACGCGTAGTAAAGAGAGGTTGCAAGGTTTTGGCAACGCTCTTTCGGCAGCTCCGGTCGGGAAGGGCAGAGGCAGGAGAGGCGCCCACATGTCCCTACGTGGCGTAGTCATTCGAGCGATGGTGTTGTTCGCGCTCGTCATGGCGCCCTCCCTGGCAGGGGCGAAGCCCCAACTTAGGACAGCCGACCCGAAGTGGCGGTTCTACCAAGACATCTACCACGCGGCCGAGAATTACATGGAACTCGGCCGTTGGGAGGAGGCCCTGGTACGGCTTGACGCGCTCCTGGACAAGCGCGTCGACACGGCGTCGGTGCGCTTCTACCGCGCGCTCTGCTTCGCCAACCTGAAGCGCTGGGTCGAGGCCTACGAAGACTTCGGGCGTGCCTTCGCGATGGGTGACCCTGCTTCGCCAGAGGACGCGTCCATCGCGAAAGAGAGCTACAAGAAGATGGCCGAGGTGAAGAAACGTCTCGGCTGGTTGCATATCTCCGTCGGGCCTCTGCCCAAGGTCGAGCGCCCCGTTCTGCTCATCGACGGTGAGCCCGTGCCTACAGAGAAGGACCCCGAGCTGCCGTCGGACGGCGGTGCCATCTGGTGGGCTCCGAGGCCGGTTCTGCGAGGCGAACACACGGTCGAGGTGCGCATCCCGGGCCGCGAACCCTTGCAGAAGAGGGTCTTGGTCGACTCAAAGGAGGGCGACCAGACAAGTCGGACACCGTTCCCTGAGCCTCTGACCCCTGTCCACTTCGACCTCTCGCAAGACACGCCGAAGCCTAACGGGGCCGTGCTCACGCCCCACGCGTCTGTCACGCGTGAGGCTTCGTTGCCCTCGCAATCGCGTTCGACGGGTGGCGTTACGCCCTACTTGGGGGGCGCCGCGCTCGCGCTCGGCGTGACTTCAGCCGGTCTCTCGACGGCATACTTTCTGGACCGCGCAGAGGGCCGGGGAGACGCGCTCTTGGTGGCCGGGGGTATCACGGCGGGGGCCGCGGTGGCTTCGGGCGTCTTGGCGCTGCTTCTTGGAGGCGGCCCCTCGGACGCGAAGATGGACCGAGGGGGGCCATCGAGCCCGGCCGCGAGGGCGCCAAGCAGCCTGCGCGGGCGCGTGGTCGTGGCGCCGAACCCCCAGGGGGGTGGGCTGATCTGGGCGGGTTCGTTCTGAGGGGGCGGGCCACCGCGCTTGCGGCGCCCCCGGGCCTGCGCGTAGCTTACTTCGCCCCCGAGACTTGACCCGGCGACTGGGGGACCCGCGTCATGTGGCTGCTGAGCATCGAAGACTACGAGGGGCTGACCACGTTTCATCGCCTCGCCGGCGACCGCTACACGCTCGGCCGCGCCCCCGACAACGACTTCGTGCTCGCCCAACTCAACGTGTCGCGACGTCAAGGCCGGCTCGAGCGCCGGGGCGACGACTGGGTCTACATCGACGAAGGCAGCTCGCTCGGGTCGTACGTCAACTGCGGTCTGGTGAGGGCGTACGAGCCAGTGCCGCTCCAAGACGGCGCGGTAGTGCAGTTCAGCGACTATGTGCTGCGCCTCTCGAAGGCCGAGCTCGAGGGCGCGCCGACGCCCCCGCCGCGCTACGTCGAGCCCGCGCGGTTGAGGGCGCTCTCCGGCCCGCTGGCGGGGGCCGAACATGTCTTCGGCCGCAGCGAGCTCGTCACCATCGGGCGCGCTGACGAATGCACGCTTTCGATCGTGCATGAGCAGGTGAGCGAGATTCACGCGGTGATTCGGCCGCTCGGCGACGGACGACACGAACTCGTCGACAAGAGCCACAACGGCCTGCTCTTCGTCAATGGCCAGCGGCTCGAGTGGTCCGAGCACGCGCTCGAAGGCGGCGACGCCATCAACGTGGGCGGCGTCGCCCTCTTCCGCTACCTCGAAGCGAGCCAACAGCCTGACCCGCGCTTCGATGAGCACTGGGGCGCGCCCGAGACCACGCCAGAGATCAAGCCGTCCGCCCCTGAAGCCCGCATCTCACGCGACGTCGAGGACGGCGCCCTGCCTGAAAATCGCGTGGAGGTCGTGGGGCCGGTGCCCCTGCCCGCGCCGCGCCCGCCCTCGGCGTCGTTTCAGCGCCTCTGCAGGGCGACCATCGGGCATGGCGTTCGTGGGCCGGTGGTGGTCAAGCGCGAGCCCATCGAGGGCGTCACGCCTCGCCGCACCGACGTCTCGACGTGGTACGCGGGGGTGCCGGCATCGATGGCTTCCCCGCAAGGGTCGGGTTCAACGGAGCCGAGGGCTGTGGCGGTCGCCCCCGAGCGCTATCCGTCGGGGCTTACACTCTCCGCGCTCGCGGCGCCGGTCGGCGTGTCCGGGGTGGGGGCTTCTACCGCCCCAACGCCAAAGCTCGATGCCTGGCCCGACGAGGCTGAAGCGCCGGAAGCAGAGCGTGCGGTAGCGCCCCCGAACACGCCGCCACATTCAAGTCGCTTGCGCTCGGCCTTCTTCTGGGCCGCCGTGGTGGCGCTGGGCGCCGTGGGTGGGTCGAAGCTCGCAACGCTCTCGCTGAAGGCCGAGAGGTCGGCGGCGAACGAGCCCCCGGCCTTCACGCCTCCGCCAGCGCCGAACCCGTCTGACGCCCCTCTCGTGCCCTCTGCGCCGCCAATGGTGCAGGGGTCTGAGCCAGCCACCGCTGCTTCAAGCGCTGCGGCGCCGAAGGCGAGCACGACGCCCCCGGCGCGGCCGTCGGCAGGCAAGCTTGTTGCGGTCCCAAACCGGGCGCTTCTCGAAGCGAAGGTGCGGGCTGGGCGAGCGGGCCCCCGCGAGGCGCAACAACTCTTGTCGCTTTGTCAGCGAGACGGAGACGCGCGTTGCATGGGCATCGCTCGTGCAGCGCTCGAAAGGGGGCCGGCTCGGTGAGGCAGCCCGTTCGCGGCTGGAGGCGAGCGGCAACCGTGGCGGCGGCCCTCGCTTTGGCGCCGCTGCAAGCGCCGGCTGCGCCGATCGGGCCGACGACCGAGGCGCTGCCGGTCATCCCGCTCGAGGCCGGAATCGAAGAAGACTGGGCGGCGAAGCTGGTGACGGGCGCGCTTCGCGAGGCGGTGCTTCGCTCGGACGAGTACACGGTAATGGACGGCGTCTTGCCGTTCTCGTCGCTCCGCATCCAAGCCAAATGCGCGGTCATCGACCCGCGGCACGGCGTCACCGAAGTGGGCGATTTCTCCGTCGACGAGGCTTGCCTCAAGCGCATCGGCCGCCGCCTGGGCGTGAAGCGCTTTCTGTGGGGGCACGTCTACAGCTACGCCAAAGAGGGGGCAGCGCCCATGGTCAAGGTGCACCTCTGGCGGGAAGGCGAACCCGACCGCTCGCTCTACCTACCCTTCCACCCGCAGGCGGTCGAGCGCATGGCCGAGCGCTTCTACCGTCATCTTGTCATCCCCGAGAAGACGGCCGAGGTAGAGCTGACGACCGAACGGCCCGTCGACGGCGATCTCTTCATCGATGGCCAGCAACGGGGCCCATATGAGCCTCGACTCCGGCTGTCGCTCTTCCCGGGCGAACATGCGATCGAGGTACGTCGCGATGGCAAGGTCGTCGTCGCGGCAAAAGCGCTGGTGTCGCTCGCACCAGGGCGGATTCAGGGAGTAACGCTTGCACCGGCAGAGCCGGTGACTGGCCCGGTAGTACCACCCCCGCGCCTGCCGCCGACGGGTGAAGCTGTGCCGCCCGTGGAGAGCTCGGCGCGAACGACATGGGCGTGGGTGGCGTTGGGGGCGGGCACCGCGTCGATCGGCGCGGGCCTGTTGCTCAACGCCCGAATGAACGCCCTCGACGACCGTTGGTCGAGCGATCCTGCTTTGGCCGCTTACCGTCGGGGCGCGCCGCCAGGGCAGGACGTTTGCGATGCGGCCGAGGCGGGCATCGAGTCGCCATGGCCCGGTGCGGCGACCCGTGCGCGGGTCGACCGACTGTGCTCCGGCGGCGACACGCTTGGGGTGCTGCGCTCGGTGTTCTATGGCGTCGGCGCTCTCGGGATCGGCGCAGGCGTTGCCCTTTTGGTGACGTCGAAGACATCATCGGCGCGACGCGCCGCGAATGCGCCGACCTCATGGCAACTCGTGCCGCTCGCCGGCCCGTCGTTCGGTGGGCTGCAAGCGGCGACGAGCTTCTAAATGGCAGGTGCGGCCCAATGAAACGCTGCGGTTCGGGAGCCACGCTCGTGAGCCTAATCGGCGCGCTCGGCGCGTTGCGCTGCGCATCGATCGACCCGGGCGAGGGTGAAGGTCTGGCGCCGCCTTCTGGAGGCAGCGGGACCGCCGGAGCGAGCGGCAGCGGTGGGGGCACGGGGGGCTCGGTTATGGGCTCCGGGGGGCTCGGGGGCGGGGGCTCGGGCGGGGGTGGCCCGTGCGCGAGCGACGCGGCGTGCGGCGCCGAGCGGGGCACGGGCTCGCTGTGCGTCGGCGAGGTGTGCACCGCCCCCGCGGCGAGCTGCGCCAAGGCCACACTCGTCGTCACGCCCCAGAAGGCCGACGAGGGCGGCATCGATGCCGAGCTTGCCGGTGCGTGCCACTACCGTGAGCTCGCCCCGGCACTTGCGGCCGCGGCCGGGGGCGCGGCGGGGGCCGCGACGACGCGCGTGGTGGTCTACGCCTCGTCCGTCGCGGGGCCGGCGGTCGTGCCTTCGGGGGTGCGGCTCGAAGGGCGGGCGACCGCGCCCGCCTCGCTCGTGGCGTTGGCAGGGGCCGAATCGAACGGTGCCGGAGGTGCTGCGGGTACGTCGGGGGCCGGCGGGGCGGGCGGGAGCAGCGCCCCGCCGGCGCTCGTGACGCTCGGCGTGGGCTCGGTGCTGGCGGGTTTCGCGCTCGACGGAAAGGGCGCGGCCGCGGGCGTGCGCGCCGAGGCGGGGGCGCTGCGGCTGGAAGGGCCGCTGACAGTCACCAACACGACACGGGCGGTCGACCTCGGGGGCACGGCCGACGCGACCGTGGCGGGCACACAGGCGGCCCCGGTGCTGGTGAAAGGCAACCAGCTCGGCATTGTGGTCGGCCCGACAGCGAGTTTGGCGCTCACGGGCGACGGGGAGAAGGGTGGGGTGACGGTCGAGGGGACGACCGCGGGCGCTGGCGTGCTCGTACTCGCGGGCGAAGTCGGGCCAGCGGTGCGGCTCGAGGGCTTGCGCGCGAAGGACAACAAGGTCGGCACGGTCGACGGCACGGGTGCGGTCGAGGTGCGTCAGGGCCGTAGCGTCACGATCAAGAACGGCGTGTTCGAGGGCAACCGCCAGGCCGTCACGCTCAACGGCGAGCTCACCTCGGGCTTCACCTCGTTCACCAATGTGGTGCTCGAGGGCAACCGCTTCACCCTCGCGACGCCGGGGCAAGGAAGTACGATTTGCGGCTCGCAGCTCGGCAATCAGACGCAGCTCCGGCTCGGACCGGGTAACGTCTTCCCGCTCGCGGCGACCAACTGTCCGCCGGCGCAGGCAGGTAGCTGCAACACGGGGGCAGACGTTGGGTACGACACGGCCAATCAGTTCGCCATCACTTGTACCGGAAGCTAACTACAAGGCCGCACATGTGGCGCGTCCTTGGAGGCAAGGCGCGCGAATTGCTCTTGCACAGAGGTACATCGCGGGGTAGGTTGCGAGTGCGGGCTGCGCGCGTAAGCTCGATTCCCGAAGCAGACTCGGGGCCGTTAAAACCGGCGAAGTCTGATCCCCCAAGCGGGCTGGGGCCGTTCAGTCGGCAAGGCTCGATTCCCCAAGCGGACTGGGGCTGGTTCGGCCAGCAAGGTCCGATTCCCCAAGCGGGCTGGGGCCGTTCGGTCGGCAAAGCTCGAGCGCCTCGAACGCAAGCACATAAACCCATTCTTGCCGCACACGAACGTTGGTCTCGTGTTCGGCCAGGAGAAGCCATGTCGTCCTCCGAAACGCTGTGGCTCCTGGTTTGGTTGCTCTCGTACGCTCGCGCGTGCCCGCGCTGCTGCGCGCGGGTGCCCGCACGTCGGGACAACAAACAGGGCCGTCGTAAATGAGCTAAAAGAGCGGTACGCTCTCCTCGAGAGCGTACCGCTCGTGTTTGACAGCATCTCCTCACCCTGGCACGTCCTGGGAGGATGGGGGCGCGCGCCGTCAGCCGCGGGGGGCCGGCGCCCGGGGGAGGTCGGGAGGCCGAGCAGAGCCTAATGCGCATTCCCTTATCTTCGAAGCCCCGCTCCATGTGCACACATCAGCCGCGGTATCACGTCGCAGCTCGTGTCCCACGGAGTCGATGCCACCCAACGTAAGCTAAGGCGCCCAGGCGTATCCCCCACATAGCTTGTTGATCAGCCTGAGGATGAGCTCAGCACGCTTCGCTAGGAAGCGGTCGTAGTGACCTTGGATCGCCTCCGCTCGTTGCTCTGGGTCGGCGAACGCATCGTACCCCCCCACGTTGAGCTCGTCGAAGGGCACGGCATGCGTCGCAAGTCGCGCCCGTACTTCTTCCTCGCCCAGCGTAGCGTTCTCGACGCGCTGCTTCAGGTATTTCACTGGCTCTTTTGCAGCGATCGTGCGGTTCGTGTTCCAGGTAATGAGGGCACAGTTGAGCGCGAGGTAGCTGCGCTCGCGTTCGAGTTTTCCATCGCCGGCGAGCAAGGCATCCGGAAAGAGGTGATGGTACTCGCGCTTGCGGAGGTGATCGCGGCTGACTTTGGAGCCGTCGGCCAAGTCGAAGGCGCCACCGCGCAGGGCCGCCGCTAGAACTCCGCGCGCGAGGATGTCCCGGCCCTTCGGCCAGCCAGCGCGTCGAAGCTCTTCAGCGGTGGGAAGCGGATACTTACTGCCGTCGAAGATGGGGGCCGAGGGTGGGGTCGAGGGGTGCGCCAGCGCGTCGCGGAGGCCGCGGAAGTCTTGCAGCGCGTGCGTCGCCGCGGCGTTCTCGTAGCGCCGCGTCAAGAACGCGTGCCAGAGGTACTTGCGCAGCAAGGCCTTCGCGTTGCCGCGCGCGTCGAGCACGCTCGGCACGAACTCGTGGAGAGCTGCGAGGACTGCCAACACCGCGCCGGTCGGCAACCGCTCGGCGTCGTACACGTGTTCCTCTTCGAGGAACTCGACCGCGAACTTGATACCTTCCTCGCTTCGCTCCCACTCTGTGGCCAACTTCCTGAAGTCCAGACCCAGGTAGCTCGCCTGGCCCGGCGAGCGATTCTCGCGGAGCGCAGCGGCGCCGAGGACCCAGTCGGCAGGGTTAGCGTAGGCTGCGGCCGCTGGTACCTTCTGTTTGAGCGCGGCAACGAGGTCATGCAGCGACTGACCGGCAGCGTCCTCGACTTGCGCGACGACAATGTCGAACGGGCTGAGTTGTACCGCGCTCGTGTTCATCTTGATGAAGACGTCAAGGGCGATGTCGGGCGGCGTCCCGACGGGCAACGATAGGAACGGTAGCGGGAATACCGCGACGCGCTCGCGCAGGCCATTGATCACCCTAAAGTGCTCGAGGAGAACCTTAGTGTCACCGCCTGCGGCCGCCTCGCACCACTGGTGTATCTCTTTGGTCAAGTCGCCCGGCCGCAGCAGCTTGAGCGGAATCCGGCCGCGTTCGGCGACTTGTGCCGGGACGTCGGCCCATAGAGGGTAGCGTGTCTCCCCACGCCGCCAGCGGCCCTCGCCCTCGACGTGCGGAACCAGGGCGCCTTGGTGGTCACGTTCTCCGTCGAAGAACGCGAAGTACGTGCGGTCCTCGTAGCCGTCGTTGAACGCACGCCAGAGGGCTGTGAGTCGCTGCTGCCCGTCGAGCAGATGTTCAGTGACGCGCTCCGTCGGGGCCGGGGCATCAGCGATCGGTCGGCTCACGAAGGGCTCGCTGTCGCCGACCTCGAGAATCAGCGCCGCGCCGGACGGCAGGCCGCGGAGTACAGTCTCGAGGAGGCCTGCGACTTCCTTGTGGCCCCAGGCCTCGTGGCGCTGGAAGCGCGGCAAGCGGAGCTGGCCCGTGCGAATGCGGTTGAACCATTCAGGGAGAGTGCGATTGCGGGCTTCCATCGATATGGACCTGTCATGCTGCAAGGTGTGGTCTGCTCTCAATTCCCTGGGACTTTTCTGCACGTCGGACGGTAGCGCGCTCGCGCTTCCTCAGCCTGCACGCCAAGCGGGTCGGCCACGACCAGAATCAGCTCCAGCCCCCACCCGACCGCGAGCGGGCCTGGCCGCCGGTCGGGCCGCCGGTCGTAGCCGTCCAGGCCCGCCACTAACTCTACCGCCTCACACAGGTTGCAGGGCCAAGACGCAACGTTAGCAACGGTCATCCTGAACAGGAAGCCCAGGCTTCTCCAGAAACCGACCTCGGGGCCAGCTTAAATTGTCAGCGTGGTCGTCCCTTGCTGCTCTTGGGCCGGCCTCGCTCCACGGGGCCCTGTGATGTTCGTTGTGCGGGTCGACTACGCCCGACGTCGGTCGACTCGTCGCGGGGGCGGGTAGGCGGTGGGATCTCGGTGCCCTCGGCCGGGACTTCGTTCAGGGACATGCCCCGCGCTTCCGCGTCGCGCATCATCAACCAGCGTAGGTACCTCGCGACCGTGACCGGAGTACGCTCGCCAGTCAGCCTTGCCAGTTCCTCGGCCCTGTCGGCGGCAAGGCGATCGAGCAGGGCGCGCTCGGCCCGGGAGAGTTTGAGCGTCAAGACCACGTCCTTGACGCTGGAGCGGTCCTCTCGCGGCAACCTCGCCATCGGCTCCCCAGTCTAGGGCTGACGGCAGAGCGGTCGCAAATTTGTCGTTGCCATTGAGGGAATACTTTGGTATTCCCTCAATGGGTGTGGCCGCGAGCCGCGCTCAAAGTGGCCCCCGCGGCGGCTGGTACCCGCCCGGGGGCCGTGGCCCGCAACCTACTCGGAGGTCACAAGCATGCGGACGCTATCCCTTCCTACCTGCACGTCAACGAAACGCCGCCCCCGGTGGCCCCCCGCGGGGCAGTCGCCCGAACCATGCCGCCTTGTAGACCTTGACCAAGCCAGCAAAGCGTCACTCCCCTCAATTCCGAACCGATCGCCCCGCCCAGGTGCCGCCCGATCCTATCTCTTGCGATACCCTCTTGTAGGCAGCCGCGCCATCCCCCCTCCTGAAGCACCTGTCGCTTCGGGGCCTGCCGGGGCGATGCTGGCCAGGAGGGTAGTTCAATGAGGCGCGCCGCCAAGGCGGCGGCGAAGCGTCGACGCGCCCGCACCACAACGCCTACCAGACTCGCCTTGGGCGAGCAGCCCGAGACTAGTGGCGACAGACGCGCCGCCCTGCTCATGGCCTGCTACCGCGCTGCGGCTGAGCATGAAGACCACTCTCTCGCGCTGCTCGCCCTGAAGCTTCGCCGCTTCAGCGGTCCCTTCAAGGGGGGGCGGATCAGCTTTCAGGCCGAAGGCGCTTGCCTGGTCGGCGTCTGCGGCCGCCTCGCAGACCTCGCGCATCACGTCTCAACCGAGGCCCTCGAACGGAGCAAGAACAGCGGGCCACTGCTCGAGGGCGTTTCGAACACGTCCCTTCGGCTCGCCACGCTCGCGAAGGACGCGCTCTTGGCGGCCGAAGAGCTCGAGACGTTGCGACTCGCGTACACGAGGAAGAAGGCTGCGCCCGCTCGCGGATGAGTTCGGAGGTGCGTA
This sequence comes from Polyangiaceae bacterium, assembly GCA_035762175.1. Classification (GTDB taxonomy): domain Bacteria; phylum Myxococcota_A; class Polyangia; order Polyangiales; family Polyangiaceae; genus DASTPP01. Next base: position 56,953 of record DASTPP010000174.1, read on the forward strand.
AAGAGCGGGCGCTCGTCGCGGGCGGCGTTCGTCGTCGGATGGCCCCGCCGAACCATTCCGGCCGGAAGGCGCCTCTTTTGCACTGTGGGGCCCTGCACGCGCAGATCACCGCCCGAGCGTGCGACATCTGGCTTGTAAGGCCAGCACTCGTCCAGCACGCTCTCCGGGCCGGGTAGGTGCCCAGGCCCATCGATACGAGCGGTCTCGGGCAGAGTCGCCCGGCCTTGCGGGGGCACGCAGAGCGGGCCTCAATCAGCCAGTGTCGGGAAGTGGATACGGAGCCAGCAGCGTGGGGCTTGCCGCGCGTGCTGCATTGGCGCAGCCAGCGATGTCGATGAGCTTGCCGTCTTTGTCGGCGGCGAAGGCGTGGTCAAGGCAAGATTCGACGAGTCGCCACGCCCGGCCGTCGTCACCCTCCTCAAGCGCGACGGCTGCGGCGGCCGCTCTTTGGGCTGCCGTGTGCGCCTCGACCGGCGAAGTCACCGAGAAGTAGGCCGCAACCTCTCGGGCGATGCCCTGCCCAAAGGGGGCTTTCACGAAGGGTGCCCATTGCATGATGTAGCCAGGCCCCTTCCGGTTCTCTTCGGGGTAGACGGCGTCTACACAAGCGAAGGCGAATCGAACCCGCTGCTCTGGCGTCGCTCCCGCCAGGGCTTGCTTCGCCTGTTCGAGCCTTTCCATCCTGTTCATGACGTCACTTCGATGCTTCGGACTCCGATGCCATATTGGCCCTCCGTCGCCCCCTCACTCAGCGGGCGAAGGCCCCCTCGACGTAGCCGACGGGGATGAGCCCTGGCAAGGTCTCACGACGCTCCACCACGAGCCCTTCCCGCTCGAGCGTCGCGCGCAGCGTGCTCGTGGTGAAGCGCCGGCGCCCCGGGAAGCCCACGAGCGCGAGGGCGCGCGATGCGGCGGCCGATCGCAGCGTTTCGTCGTGGCAGAAGGTGGGGGCCACGAGCTTGCCCCCCGGGCGCAGCACGCGCCGGAGCGCGGACAGCGCGCCGGGCACGTCGGGCACGAGGTGAAGGACGTTCGCCGCCACGACGACGTCGAAGGCCCCGGATTCGTACGGCAGGTCGTAGAGGTCGGCCCGCTCGCAGACCACGTTCGCGAGCCCGGCTTCGGCGACGCGCCGGCGCAGGACGCCGACCATCGCCTCGGCGTAGTCGGTGGCGACGACCCGGCCCGCCGCCGGCGCGAGCGCCGCCGTGAGCAGGCCGGTGCCGGCCGCCACTTCGAGCACGTTTCCCGCGCCACGTGCTGACTCGACCGCGAGCTGGAGCAGCCGCGGCGACGGGTGGCCCAGCAAGGCGACGGCCGCGTCGTAGACGCGGGCGCGTCGCTCCCAGAACGTTTTCGCGCTCATCAATCGCCCCATCGTTTCGGTCGTTGGTGTCGACGTTGACCCTCAGCGTCGGTATCGAAGCGCGGGCCCTCGCGCCGCGCCGACGGCCTTGACGCGAGGAGCGAACCGCCCCAGCAAGTCCGCGACCGGCCCGGCCCGTTGCGGGCGTCGCCCGGTCGGGAGGCACTCGGTATGCGCCGGAGACTCATGGCTGCACTGCTTGTCGGTGCGACAATGCTCGCGTGCGGGGACGACGACGACGCGCCCCCGCCTGACGAAGAGTGCGGGTGCACCGCGGGGGCCGCGGGCGCGGCCGGCGGGCCGGCGCAGGGCGGCGGCGGGGCGCCGGCGGGGGCCGGCGGCTCGTCGTAGGGCCTCGGGGGCGAGGACGGTGCTGCCGAGCTCGGCCCCGGGCCGGCGCGAGCCCGAGCCCCTCAGCCACAACAATCCCTCCCTTCCCAGGCCTCGCGGCCCTCCTTTACCAGGAGGAACGTCATGCCGAGCGCCGCTACCGGGTCGGCCCACCACCAGCCGAAGAGCGCGTTCACGCCGATGCCCGCGAGGGTGATGATCGAGAGCCAGAAGCAGGCCGTCGTCTGGAAGGCGTCGGCCTCCATCGCCCGGCTCCCCAGCGCAACCGCGACCTTGCGCTTGGCCCCCGCGAGCCAGCGCATGACGACGAGCGAGAGCGCCGTCAGCGCGAGCCCGACGGCCGTCGGCGCGGGCCGCTCGCGGTGCCAGAGCGCCTCGGCCGCCTCGAAGGCGACGTAGGCGGCGAGGGCGAAGAGCGAGAGGGCGACGAGCTTCCGGGCGCGGTGCTCAACCTGTTCGATGGCCTTCTCGTCGCGGGCGCCTTGCTCGGCGCGCAGGCGCCAGATGAGCACGCCGCCCGACGCGGTCTCGACGAAGCTGTCGACGCCGAAGCCGAAGAGGGCGACGCTGCCCGCGGCGGCGGCCGCGCCCAGGGCGACGACGCCCTCGATCACGTTCCAACCGACGGTCAGGTACTCGAGTCGAAGCCCCCGGGCGAGCAGGCCCGCCCTCTCGACGCGTCCGGTGCCCGCCCCGCTGCCTACTTCCGGGGCTTTCGGGCTTCCGTCCCCGTGGCATGGCCCCTTCTCGCAACAATCGCTCATGGTGTGCCTCTCGTTTCGTTCGCTCTGTCGCCCTCAAGGCTCTCTTGCTCGGCGCCTCCCTCCGGGCGCCCTCGGTCGTGCTCGCCCGTCATACGACGCCCTCGTCCGCCTGCCGGCACGCCTCGGGCGCGCCCGACGGCTCGACCTGCAGCGTCGTGTGGTCGATGCGAAACGTGTCGTGCAGGACCCGCCCCACATCGTGCAGAAACGACGCGTGGTACGACGCCCCGGGCATCACGAGGTGGGCCGTCAAGGCGACCTCGGTCGTGCTCATCGCCCAGATGTGCAAGTCGTGCACTTCGGTGACTCCGGGCAGGCCCGCGAGGTGGCGCCGCACCTCGTCGGGGTCAATGTGGTCGGGCACGGCCTGGAGCGCCAGGTTGACCGCGTCGCGCAAGAGCGACCAAGTGCTGACGAGCACGACCGCCGACACCGCCAGGCTGACGGCCGGGTCGAGCCAAGCCCAGCCGGTCGCCATGATGATGGCGCCGGCGATGACGACGCCGGCGGAGACGGCCGCGTCCGCCGCGAGGTGCAAGAAGGCCCCCCGCACGTTGACGTCGTCCTTGCTGCCCCGCACGAACATCGCCGCCGACGCCGCGTTGACGACGACGCCGACGGCGGCCACGCCGAGCATGGTCTTGCCCTCGACGGCCCCAGGAGCGCGCAGGCGGCCGACGGCCTCCCACGCGACGGCGCCCACGGCCGCGAGCAGCAGCACGGCGTTCGCGAGCGCGGCCAGGATGGTCGAGCTGCGCAGCCCGTACGTGCGCCGCGGCGAGGGCTTGCGCCGCGCGAGGATCGTCGCCACCCACGCCAGCACGAGGCCGAGCACGTCGCCCAGGTTGTGCGCCGCGTCGGCCACGAGCGCCATCGAGTGGGCGGCGAGCCCATAGCCGAATTCGATGGCGACGAACGTCAGGTTGAGCGCCGTCCCCACGGCGAAGGCGCGCCCATGCGGGGCGCCATGGGCGTGGCCGTGCGCATGCCCGTGCGCGCGTGCCGAGCCGTGATCGTGGCCGTGGCTGTCAGGACTATGGCCCTCGCCGTCAGGTCGGCCGGGGCGGGCATCGCCGCCCTCGCCCGGCCCCTTCCCGGGCGTCGGCGCCCGCTCGTGGTCATGCGCCATGGGGCGCCTCCCTTCTCGACGATGGGGCTTCGATCGTGCCGGCGGCGTCTCGGCGGCTTCGCCCCCCGAAGTACGCGTACACGACGGGCAGGACGAAGAGCGTCAGGGCGGTCGCCGAGATAAGCCCGCCGATGACCACCGTGGCGAGCGGGCGCTGCACCTCGGAGCCCGGCGCGGTCGAGAGCGCCATCGGCAGAAAGCCCAACGAGGCGACGAGCGCCGTCATGAGCACGGGCCGGAGGCGTAGCTCGGCGGCCCGCCCGATCGCCTCGACGTGGTCCGCGCCGCCCTCTTCGAGGTGCTGCGCGAACGAGACGAGCACCAGCCCGTTGAGCACCGCCACGCCGAAGAGCGCGACGAAGCCGACGCCGGCCGAGATCGAGAAGGGCAGCTCTCGCAGCCAGAGGGCGACGACCCCGCCGACGACCGCGAAGGGCACGCCGAGGAAGATGAGCGCCGCCGTGCGCATCGAGCGGAACGCCATCCAGAGCAGGAAGAGGATGAGCGCGAAGGCGAGCGGCACGACGAGCGACAGGCGCGCCTTGGCGTCGGCGTAGTGCTCGAACTGCCCGCCCCACTCGACGCGGTAGCCCGTCGGCGCGTGCAGGTCGCGCGCGACGGCGTCTTGCGCCTCGCGGACGACCGACATCAGATCGCGCCCGCGCACGTTGAACTCGACCGAGAGGCGGCGCGACTGGTTCTCGCGGCTCACCTGGGCGGGCCCCTCGCGGAACGAGAGCTCGGCCACGTCGCCGAGGGGCACGATTTGACCGCTGACCGAGCGCAGCGGCAAGGCGGCCAAGCGCGCGAGGTCGCCCGAGAAGCCGTGGCCGGTCTTGAGCACGATGCCGAAGCGCCGCTCGCCCTCGAGCACCTCGCCCACCTCGTGCCCCACGGCCATTGTCTCGGTGATCTGGTTGACGTCGTCGATGGTCAGGCCGTAGCGGGCGAGCTTGGCCCGGTCGGGTACCACCCGAAGGTAGCGCAGGCCCGCGACCTGCTCGACGCGCACGTCGGCCGCCCCGGGCGTCTTGCGGACGAGCTCGGCCGTCTTCTCGCCGAGCTCTTTGAGCCGGTCGAGGTCGGGGCCGTAGAGCAGCACCGCGACGTCGGAGCGGACGCCGGCGACGAGCTCGTTGGTGCGCATCTGGATCGGCTGCGAGATGGCGCCGGCGACCTCGGGCACGGCCTCGTCGGCCGCGGCGGCGATCTGCTTGGCGAGTTCTTCCTTGTCGAGCCCGTCGCGCCACTCGTCGTGGGGCTTGAGCCCGATGTAGACGTCGGACTGCTCGATGCCCATCGGGTCGGTGGCGACCTCGGGCGCGCCGGTGCGGCTGACCACGTGCGTCACCTCGGGAATGGTGCGGACGGCGCGCTCGAGCCGGAGCGCCGTCGCAACCGACTCGTCGAGCGCGATGCCGGGCAGCCTTCGGGCCTCAATGAGCAGGTCGCCCTCGTCGAGCTGCGGTACGAACTCGGCCCCGATGCGCGTGGCGACGGCCACCGCCGCGGCGAGCGCGAGCACCCCCGCCCCGAGCGTCGCCCAGCGCCGGCGCATCGCCGCCCGCAAGGCGGGTACGTAGGCGGCGTGCGCCTTGCGCAAGAGCCAGGTCTCGTGCCCGCCCGCCTTCTCGCGTACGACGTAGCTCGTCAGGACGGGCACCAGGGTGAGCGAGAGAACGAAGGCGCCGAGCAGGGCGAGCAGCACCGTCGTCGCCATCGGCCGGAAGAGCTTCCCCTCGATGCCCGTGAGCGCCAGGATGGGCAGGTACACGATGGCGATGATGGCCTCGCCGAAGACGCTGGCCTGCCGCACCTCGAGCGTGGCCTCGCGCACGACCAGGGTGCGCTCGTCGGCCGAGAGGGCCCGCCCGAGCTCGGCCCGCCGCTCGGAGAGCCTTCGCACCGCGTTCTCGACGATGATGACGGCGCCGTCGACGATGAGCCCGAAGTCGATGGCGCCGAGGCTCATCAGGTTGCCCGACAGGCCCCACGCGTTCATCGCCGTAACGGCGAAGAGCATCGACAGGGGGATGACCGTGGCGACCACGACGCCGGCGCGCAGGTCGCCGAGCAACAGAAAGAGCACCAGGGCGACCAGCGCCGCGCCCTCGAGCAGGTTCGTGCCCACGGTGCCGATGGTGCGGTCGACGAGCGCCGAGCGGTCGTAGAAGGGCTCGATGCTGGTGCCCGGCGGCAGCGAGGGCTGGAGCGTCGCGAGCTTCTGCTTGACGGTCTCGGTCACGGTGCGCGAGTTCTCGCCGAGCAGCATCATGGCGACGCCGATGACCACCTCGCCCTCGCCGTCGCGCGTCGCCGCGCCCCGGCGCAAGCGGGGGCCGAACTGGACGTCGGCCACCGTGGCGATGGTGATGGGCACCCCCTGCGGGGTCGCGCCGATGACCACGCGCCGCAGGTCGTCGAGGTCTTTCACCAGGCCGTCGGTGCCGATGACGAACTGCTCGCGGTTGTGCTGGATGTACCCCCCGCCCGCGTTGGCGTTCGACCGCTCGAGCCCCTCGGCGACCTGGGCGACCGAGACGCCAGCGGCCTGCAGGCGGCGCGGGTCGATGATGACTTGGTACTGCCGGTTCTCGCCGCCGAAGCTGTTGACCTCGATGACGCCCCGCACGGTGCGAAGTTGCGGCGCGATGACCCAGTCGAGCAGCTCCTCGCGCTGCATCAGCGAGAGCCCGTCGTTCTTGACGACGAACTGGTAGATCTCGCCGAGGCCTGACGAGATCGGCCCGACCTCGGGCTTGCCGTACTGGGCGGGCACGGCCGCCTGCGCGTCGCGCATCCGCTCGCCCACGAGCTGGCGCGCGAAATAGATGTCGGTGCCGTCGTCGAACACCACGGTGACGACCGAGAGGCCGTACTTCGAGACCGAGCGCACCTCGGTGCTCTTGGGCACGCCCGCCATGGCCCGCTCGACCGGAACGGTCACGTACTGCTCGACCTCGACCGGCGAAAGAGCCGGGGCGGTCGTGATGACTTGCACCTGGACGTTGGTCACGTCCGGCACGGCGTCGATGGGTAGACTCAGGGCGGCCCGGATGCCGACGGCGACGAAAAGCAACGTGGCGACGAGGACGACGGCGCGGTTTCGGAGCGACCACGCGACGATGGCCGAGAGCAGCGCCATGTCAGTCGTCCTCCGCCAGGGTGCTCTTGAGCACCGCACTCTTGAGCGTGAAGGCGCCCTCGACCACGACCTGCTCGCCCTCGCGCAGCCCCGACGTGATCGCTACCTTGCCGAGGGCCGAACGCCCCGGCACGACCTCGTGTAGCTCGAAGTCGCCGTCGGACTCGCGCACGAAGACGGCGGGCTTGCCGGCCACTTCGACGATGGCGTCGCGGGCGACGACGAGCACGGGCTCGGCCGCCTCGGCCCCGAGGGCGACGCGCGCGTTGCCGAAGAGGCCCACCCGCAAGAGGCCCTCGGGGTTCGAGAGCCGGACGCGGGCCGTGACGGTGCGCGCCACGGGGTCGATCTCGTGACCGACGTACTCGACCGTGCCCTCGAAGCGCCGCTTGGGGAAGGCGTTGAGCTCGACCTCGGCCTTGGCCCCCACCCGCACGCTCGACAAATCTTTCTCGAACACGCGTCCGAGGAACCAAACCTCGGACAGGTCGGCGATCGTCGCGAGCACGTCGTCCGTCGTGACCGGCTGCCCCACGATGGCGTTGCGACGCAGCACGATGCCGCCGATGGGCGCGCGCAAAGCCAGCTGCGAGCCGATGGCGTCTCCGCCCGAACCGATCGCCCGCGCGGTCTCGCCCGCGGCCCGGGCCTGCGCCTCGAGCGCGTCGGCCTCGGCCTTGGCGGAGGCGACGTCCTGGGCGGCCGCGAGGCCCCGCGAGGCGAGTTGCTCGAGGCGCCCGGCATTGGAGCGCGCTGCCACCGCCCTCGCTTGGGTCGCGGCCTGGTCGGCCTTCACGCGGCCCAGGTCGGGTACGCGCAGGACTGCAAGGGTGGCCCCCCGCTTGACGGTGCCGCCCTCTTGGAAGTCGACCCGCTCGATGCGGCCCGCCACCGGGGCGGCTACGCGCGCGGCCTTGTCGGGGTTGACCGCGACCTCGCCGGGCAGTTCGAGCACGGCCGTGAGAACCTCACGAGATACCGGTTCGGTGCGGATCTTGGCGTCTGCGACGACCTTCGGCGGCAGGCGCACGCGCTTCGGCAAGGGTTCGTGGCCGGGCTCGTCCGTGTGCTCGGCGTGCCCCGCCCCCGCCTCGGCCCCCTTCGCTTCCTTCGCCTCCTTGCCCCCTTCGGGGGCCTCCCGACCGTGCTTGCCGCCACAGGCCCCCGCAAGGAGCGCGAGGGCGACAAAGGGCGTCAGCGCGCTCGAGAAGGCGCCGCGGAACATTGTCCGGCTCATGGCGCCCCCCGTTCGAGCGGCAGCCCCGCCGCCCGCGCGAGTTCGACGGAGGCGAAGCAGAGCTGACGCCTCGTCTCGAGGTGGGTGAGCAAGAGCTCGACGAGCGGCTGCTGGAGCAGGAGTGCGTCACGGGCGGCGAGGCGCCTCGCCCGCAGTTCGTCAGCAACGGCCGCGAGGGACTCCTCCGCTTGGCGCACGTCGTCCGGGCCGAAGAGGCCGAGCGCCCGTTGCCACGAGGCGAAGGTCTCGGCGGCCTTGACGACGTCGAGGCGCACCTCGCGGCGCAGGCGTTCGACCTCGACCCCGGCCCGTCGGCCGAGGGCCGAGGCCTCGGCGATCTCGCCGGCGTTGGTGCGGCCGACGGGCGCCGGCAGCGGGATGGGGAAGCCGAGGCCCACGCCGAAGGTGCGCTCGCCGATCCAGTCGTTGCGCAAGAAGAGCGAGAGGGTCGGGTTCGGCACGCGTGTCGCGCGCAGCACGTCGGCGCGCTTCGCCTGGGCGGCGCGCTCGGCCTCGGCGACGCGCAGGTCGGCGCGACGCCCGAGGGCTGCGTCGGCGAGCTGAGCGACCGGCCCATCGAGCCCGGAGAGGGGCTCAAGCGGCCCATCGACGCTCACGCCGCCCCGGCTCGGGTCGTGCCCGAGCAGCGTCGCAAGCGTCGCCGTCGACGTGGCGACACGGCGCTCGGCCGTGAGCCTCGCTTGGAGTAGGCGCAGGGCTTGGGCCCGACCGACCGTCGCTTCGACCGGGGCCCCGACGCCCGTTTCGACCCGCGCCTGTGCCAACGTTTGCAGGGCCTCGGCGAGCGCCGCGAGCCGGTCGGCGAGGCGCTTCTCTTCGACCGCCGAGAGGGCGTCGAAGTAGGCGAGAAGGGCGTCGGCGGCCACCGTGCGCGCCTTGGCCTCGAGCCGCCTCTCTTGGGCCGAGCGCTCGGCCGACGCGACGTCGAGGCGGCGCCCGCGTTGGCCCGCGATCTCGAGCTCCTGCGAGAGGTTGACGCCCCAGACGGCCGTGGGGCCTTGCAGAGAGAAGTCCGTCGCCCGACCGCCGTTGAGCGAGAGGTACGGGTTCGAGGGCAGAACGACGGACGTCGCCGCCCTGCGCCCCTCGACGGCGCGCACCCCTTCACGCTCGGCGGCGACGTCGGCGCTCCTGGCGAGCGCACAGGCAACGATAGTTTGGCGAGACACCGCTACGCACGCGGGCGGCGCCTGCGCGGCAGCGTTCGAAGTCGACAGGAAGGCAGCCAGGCCGGCCGCCCGGGCCCAAGACAGAAAGGGACGCACGGAATCAAACCTCCACGCGAGCGCCGCCACGCGGTGCGAACGGCGCGAGCCGAGACCTGCCTCGGCCCGAAGGCGCGGAGCCGCATAGAGCGACTCCGGGCGTCAGGTGAGGCGCACGTTGGGGCTCAGCAGGCCGCGCGGGGGGGGCGCCAGACGGACGTTGGGACGCCCTGGGGCGGGGGGGCGTCCGCGTAAGGGGGCCGCGGCCGCACGTCGGGCGAGGCCGGAGGGGCGACCAGCTTCGGCCCGAGCCGAGCCGGCGAGGGCGGGGGCTCGCTCGCGGCGTGCGACGGCGGGTAGGGGCACTTCGGGCAGCCCGGCGGGCAGTGGCAGTCCGACCGGTCGTCGCAGTCGTCGCAATCGCCCTCCGCGTGGCAGAGGACGTTGGCGACCACCACGGGCAGTCGCGTCGCCTGAACGGCCGCGAACGCGAACACGAGCCGGAGCAGGACCCCGACGAGCACAAGCCAGCGGAGATGACGCGGAACGGCGGGTCTCACGGCGCCCCGCCCCCCTTGCGCCCGTGCGCCGACGTTGCGTGCCCCGAGAGCGACGCGAGGATGCCGCACTCGTCGACCTCGCACTCGCCATGGCACGAGTCGGCGAGCCGGACGAGGGCCGTTCGCAAGCGACGCAAGTCGCGCAGCTTCTGCTCGACCTGGGCGACCTTCGACAGCGCGCGCGTGCGCACGGCCTCGCACTTGGCGCCCGTGGTGGCGCGGAGCGAAAGGAGCTGCTGAATTTCCTCGAGCGTGAAGCCGAGGGCCTTGGCCTTGCGGATGAACCGCACGCGCTCGACCGTGTCGCCCCGGTAGTGCCGGAAGCCCCTGGTCGGCCGGGCGGGGCGGGCGAGCAGGCCCTCGCGCTCGTAGAAGCGGATGGTCTCGACGTTGACCTCCGCCCGCCGAGCCACCTCGCCGATCGTCAGAGCTTCCTCGCCATGCATGGCGAAGGAGAGTGTAGCCTCCGTACTCAAGTCCGGAGTCAAGAAAATTCTCGCGGCCCAATTTGGCTCTCAACGTGCTGCAGGCGTGGTCGCCGCCGCGCACGAGCGAAGGGGTGCAGCCTCGGGCTCGCGCTCGAGCGCAAGCTACGTCACTCCCCTTTGGGCCTACCCCTGCGGATGATCGCGGGCGCGTGCCGCCCGGTTCGCTCACCTTCGAGACGACGTCGGGCGCGACAGCACCAGCCTCGATGCGCGCCGTGCCGACACGCGTGGAGGATACCTTCAGGGTCGATGCCCGATGTTTCGTGCGTCGAAAGCCCCGCGGGCCTTTTCTCCTGCCAGGGCGCACGATGGCGCGCAGAGCAACGGGGCTCGGAGACGAAATTCGAGCCACTTTTGGCTCCCGCCCGTGCGCTCACCCGACGCGCGCTGACGCCCGAGGGTACGATGGTGCCATGACAGTTCACACGGCACAGAGGCACGAACCGAGCCTGAAACGGCTGCGAAACGCCGGCTACTTTGGCGTCGCAAGTGACCTCCAGGCGCGCCTTGAGAACGACGCCCTCCTCGACGAAAGCGCACGCAAAGAGCTCGAGGCTCAGTTTTCACAGGGGCCCGACAGCCCCTATCCTCTCGAAGAATATAGCTCTCGACTGCTCGAGACCGATTTTCATGACCTCGTCGAAGCACTGCGAGGCGCCGAGGGAGCGCCCCCTACGTCGCGCCGGGACCTCGTCGAGCCTTTGAGCGACGCCCGGAGAATGAGGACGCGGCGAGGGGGGGCAAGGGACGCGCATCGCCGACTGCGCTCAACCCGCGCGTTGCTTTGATCGAGAACCGCGAGCGTGAGGTCATCCCTCCCCCGAAGGCGCGCGCACCCAGCGCCGCGTGACGACCGACTGAGCCCTCCCGCGCCTTTCACGCCGCTCTACGGACGCCGGGCAGCCTCGAGCGTCACGAGTTCGTCAAAGCGCGCGAGCTCTTCGGCTGACACGCTGATCGCGCGTGTCTCGGATGTACCGAGCGAGGGCCCGAACGGCTCGCGAAGCCGACGCGCGGCCTCGCGCAGTTGGGCGTTGCTCATCGCGGCCGACCAGTCGGGCTCGCTCAGGTCGAAGACGGCGAGCGCCCCCCGCAACGCCGTCGCGGACCCGCCCGTGTGGCACTCGCCGCAGTTGCGGCCGAGGGTCTCGCGCGCCACTGCCCGCAACTCGCCGAGTCGCTCGCCTCGCACGGCGGCGACCGCCGGAGGCGCCCCCCCTTCGGAGGAGGTGAAGGAGGTCGCCCGCGGCTCGGCGTCTTTGCAGGCGCCGACCCAGAGCGCGGCGACCAAGACCCCGAAGGCAAGGTGGCGGGACATCTCGGGCAGGAGCATGGCATGCGGCCGGGGCGTTCGGGCAGGCGATTGGGCTGCGCGGCGCGAAAACGTTCGTACCTGGAGTTCACTCCAGATCTAGGGTGGGACCATGGTGATCGCGAAGTCCGAGCTGATGTCGCCCATGCTCAAGATCGGCGACGTTGCGCGCCGTACCGAATTATCGATCGACGCGGTTCGGTCCTACGAACGTGAGGGCCTGCTCGGCCGCGTGCGACGCTCGGCCGTCGGTCAACGCCAGTACGACGACGAGACTGTGCGCCGGCTCGCGTTCGTGCGACGCGCGAGCGCGGCTCGGCGGGCGAACGCGAGGCCTCGGGCCGGTAAGTTCGGCCCGACGTCGCCACAAACGCCCCGCGACTCGCCCTCGGGCCTGCCCCCGCGGAATGTCACTGGGCAGGCGCCGCCCGGCTGGCTCACCTTCGCGACGACGTCGAGCGCGACCGAGCCCGCCCAGTTGCGTGCGGTGTCGACGCGGGCGCGGATGATGCCCTCCGGGTCGATGATCCACGTCTCGGGGTAGAGCTTGGTGCCGAAAAGCTCGTTCACCACGGCGAGCTCGGGGTCGACCAGCACCGTGAAGGGCGGCTCGCGACCGAGCACCGCCTTGAGCGTGGTGCGGGTGTCTTCGGCCGTCATGTCGGCGGCGACCGAGAGCACGACCTTGTCCTTGTCGTCCTTCCAGATGTTGGCGAGTTCGGCGAACGAGGGCATCTCTTCGAGGCAGGGGGGGCAGGTCTTCGTCCAGAAGTTCAGCACCACGGTCTTGCCCCGGAACGACCGCATCGACACCTTCTTGCCGTCGAGGTCGGTCAGCTCGAAGTCGGGCACGCGGCGGTTGTCGTTGACGTAGTCCGGCCGCAGGGCACAGAGCGCCGAGCAGGCCGCGCGTAGTTCGCCGTCCTGGGCCGAGGCGACGAACATGTAGACCCCGAGCGAGGCGAGGGCGACGAAGGTAAGCTGAGTGAGCTGTTTCGCGTTCATGACGTCCTCCGAGAGGGGGGGCGTCACCCAAGGGCGACGTGGCGCGGCGGGCGGAGGCCTCGCGCCCGACGGCCGAGAGGTCGGTCGCCACCCGCGGAACGCAGGCGGCGGCTACGTCGCCGGGGCCTCGATGCCCTCGACCGCCAGCTTGCGCAGCCGCTTCACCTCCGGCTTGTCGGCCAGGCGGTAGAAGAGCGTCTGGGCGTCGCGGCGCACGGACACGAGCCCGTAGGCCTTGAACTTGGCGAGGTGCTGCGAGACGGCCGACTGGGTGACGCCGAGAATGTCGGCGAGGTCGCAGACGCAGCACTCGCCGAGCTGGTCGAGCACGTAAAACGCCCGCAGGCGCGTCGCATTCCCCAAGAGGGACAAGAGGGCGGCCCGCTCGTCGAGGTCGGGCGTGAAGGCCATCGCCTTTGCCCACGTGGCGACCTGCTGGCGCCCGTTGGCCGGCGGCACGCACTTCACGGGCACGCGTCACCCCCGCAGGCGCACTCGGCGCACCCGGCCGTCGCGTGCTCGGCCTCGGCCTCGAGCCCGAGGGCGCGGCGGATCCACGCGACGGGGGGGACGCCCTCGACCCGCCCTTCGCCCGGGTAGAGCCGGCACTGAAGCCCGATGTGCTCGGCCCCACGAGCGTCTGGGTCAACGTCTTCGCCGTCGACTCGAACCGTGGGCGAGCCCAGAAAGCGCAGCCGGCGCACGTCGTCGTCGGTGTCGACGGGCACGAGCCGCACCAAGACCGAGCCCTCGAGCCCCGCCTCCGAGACGACCTGTCGCACGCGCTCGGCCGTGCGTTGCCAGGTCGGGCACGACGCGAAGTACAAGATGTCGACCTGCCTCTTGGTGAGCATGTTAGGGCCGCCCTGGTTCGACGAGGCTCGGCTCGTAGCCCAGACCCTCGAGCGCCCGCACGTAGGCTTCGGGCCGGCCGGGCCCTGGCTCGTACGAGACGACGACGAGCCGGGCCGGCACGTCGAGCCGCACCTCGTCGAACCCGCCCGCCTCGGCCAGAGCCTTGCGGATGGGCACCGCGCACGCCTCGCAGTCGACGCCCGCGACCCGCAGCGTCGCCTGCGCCAAAGGCCCCTGCGCCCCGAGGAGACGGCCGCCGTCGGAGAGCCTCGCCAGCAAGGGCGGGGAGGCCGCCAGCAGGGCCGCGAAGAAGGTGAGGGCCCAGAGCAGCGCCCGGGGCCCCCGCCGGCTCGCCGGCCGCTCGCAGCCGCACGCGTCGGCGCTCGGCTTCGGCGTGCGGTACGCGAGGTAGAAGCCGAGGCCCAAGAGGCCCGCGGTCAGGGCGAGCAGCGCCGGGCGGTAGGCCGAGAGCCACGCGAACGAGGCGGCCCCCCCGAGGCCGAGCGCCCCGAGCAGGAGCGGGCCGAGGCAGCACGACGACGCGGCCGCGGCGGCCACGAGGGCGGCGCCGAGCGAGGCGCGCTTCGACAAGGTGCGCTCTGAGGTTGACAAGGCAGAGGAGCATATTAGTAGATGCTTAAACACTGTCAACCCGGACGGGGTGGTCGGGTCGACGAACTCACTCGGCCGATCGAAGCGAGGCGGACCATGAAACCCATGTGGATCGGGATTGCGGGCGTGACCGTGGGGGTCGTCGGGGCCCTGTTCGGGCGGGCCCAGCTGGAGGCGTGGGCCGCTCAGCAAGACTGCTCCACCACGAAGCCCGCGATGGCAGCGAGCGACGACTGGTCGTGCCCGCTGCGCTTCGAGGGGGGCAAGCCCGTCGTGACCGACAAGGCCGAGCTCGATCGGCTGCGCCTGGCGCTCCGCGACGGCGTCTTCCGGCCCTGGGTCGAGCTCGGGCGGGCGCCGACGCCGGAAGAGGTCGGCGAGCGGCTTCACCTCGAGCCGAAGGGGGTCGCCGAGCTCTTGGGCAAGCTCGAGACGTGCGGCGAGACGGCGCAGGCGGGCATTCGGAAGGTGCCCGAGAGCGACCTCATCGCCGTCGCCTGGCCCTTCGCCAACGTGCCCACGGGCATCACGGTCACGGTCGAGGGCGGTAAGCCGGTGCAGGCGCGCTGCTCGGTCGACGCGCTCGGCATCTCGAAGATGATGGGGCGCAAGGCGGTCGTCGAGGCCGAGACGAGGGACGGCAAGGCGAAGCTTCGCGTCGAGGTCGACGGCGACAAGCTCGTGTCGGCCGACCCGCCCGAGGCGGTGGTGTTCCGGGGCGGCTCGTGCGACGAGATGCTCTTCTTCTCGTCGCAGGCCGGGCTCGACGCGTGGAAGAAGCGGCAGCGGGTCACGGGCGGCAAGGCGTTCACGATGCGCGAGGGGGTGACCCACGGCGCCGAGCTCTTCGGCCAGGTCACGGCGGGGTTGCCCGAGTAGCCCGCCCCGCCCCGTGGACGCGGACGAGGCGAAGTACACGCGCGTCGAGTACGAGCGAAGGTTCCTCGTCGCGCCGGGCGTGGGCTGGCGGGCCTTCGTCGAGCCCTACTCGAAGCGCTTCGAAGACCGGTACCTGCGCGGCACCACGATGCGGCTGCGCCGCCTGACTGACTCGGACACCGGCCGGTGCGTCCGCAAGTTGACGAAGAAGGGCGAGTCGGCCTCGCCCTACGTCCGGACGGTCAGCCGCATCTTGCTGTCGCCGGGCGAGTACGAACTCTTCCTCGGCCTCGAAGGCGACCCGCTCGTGAAGGTGCGGCATTACCACCACGACCGCGGCCGGGTGTTCTCGATCGACGTGTTCGAAGGCGAACTCGAAGGGCTCGTTCTGTGCGAGACCGAGGCCGAAGGGCTCGACGACCTGATAGCGGCCGAGCCGCCCGCGTACGCCCGGCGCGAGGTGACCGACGACCCCTTCTTCACGGGCGGCAACCTTTGCCGGACGGGGCGCGCAACGTTGCTGCAGAAGTTGTCGGCGTGCACGTGAGTTCGCGGACCCGTAATCCAGAGCATGCGGGCAGAGTAGGCCGGCGGTGCCGTTCCCCGCGTCGACCCCGGGCTGCGCCGCGACGGTGTGGGCCTCTTTGCGCCAGGCCTCGGCGCCGCAGTCGGGCCCGGGCATCGCCTTAAGCCACTCGCGCACGCGTGGCTCGAGACCCGGCCCGAGGGCCGCGAGGGCAAACAGGCCGTTCGGCAGGAGTCGATCGCCGCCGCGCCATCGATCGGGCATGCCAAACGTACGAGGGCGTCAGTCGGCGCGGGCGACCTGATGAGCCTCGGCGCCATCGACTTCGGCTTCCTGGTCGACGGGCCCATCGTCATCCTCGGGGCTGTCATGGTAGGCGCCGCCGGCCGCGCCCTCGTCGGCGCGGCGCGGCCCGGCGGCGCGACGAAACTCGGCCCAGCAGAACCCTTCGAGGGCGGGGCTGGGTAACATTTAGGCGTTCGCAGCCTTCTCAGGCTGCAAAGGTCGCTGGGCCAGTCCCCGAGCTGGTGTAGACAAGTGCGCCACTACAGTAGGTCCGATACCTCGACGCCGAGTAGCGTCTCCCGGAACGCCTGTTTGGCCGACCGCGGCCGAAGTCTCGGCGCGATCGCCGCGGTGGGTCCTGCCGGAGTTGGGGGGTCGAGGACGCCTTTCATGATTTGCATCACCTCCTCCATCACATGGACGTCGGCCTCCTCCCCGCCCCCGTGATGGTGGTGGTGGCCACCGGACGGCCAGTAGAAGGGCTCCTTCACCGTCACGAGTCGCCCGTCCGCCTCGAACCAGGGGACGCCGTCGATCGTGGTCGCCTTGATGTGAGTCGCGTTGGCGCGGGCCCAATCCTCGATCCGATCGTCGATCCAGCCGTGCAGGCGCCAGAACGTCGGGTGCACGTGGGATGAGTAAAAGTCGCCGAGGTCGTCGTTCGAAGGGACATCCCACTTCTTATCGATGTCGAACAGGGTGCTCCGACCGATAGGCTCGCCGGTCTTGGGATCATACGTGGTGTAGGTCCAACGCAGGTGCATCCAGCCGTGGATGGTGAACTCGAGCAAGTTGCCGAGCTGCCCCAACGTCAAGCCGGAGAGGAGACGAGGCGACGTGAAGAGCGTCTGGAGCGGGCGCATGACGCCGCTCAGGAACGAGGGCGATTTCATCAAACGATCGTCTTCATCGTCGCGCGCAGGCGGCGGGGCCATGAACCCCGACGCGTCGGGATCGAAAATGAAGGTCTTGTTCTCGGACGCAGTCGCCTCTTTGTATACCGTCTGCGGCACGTCGGCGGCGGGGAGGGCCGACCAGCCCTGCGGCGCAGGTTTGCCGGCGCGCGCGTAGACGTCCCGTAGCATGAGGATCATCTTCCGGTGCATGAAGAGGAAATCCTCGCCGGCACCGTGCTCGAGGTCGAGAGCGCGGGTGTCCAGAAAGGGGGGCCGCTTGGGCCACCAACCCCGCTTCTCGATCTCGGCAACCGCCTTGGCGTCGCCCTTGAGCGCCTGCCATCGTGTGCGAACCGTGTGCCACACCGCGTGCTGGAGGCGGTGCCGGCGCGAGCTCAGCATCTGGACAGCCTCGGGGATGAGGGCGACGCCAGGGATCTCTCTGGGAGGCAAGAAATCGCGCTTCACTGCAACGAAGCTCGCGGTCACGCCGGCCGCCGCGCTTCCGTGTGGCTTCGCGCGCACGACAGTACCCGTGAACGCCGGGCGTTGGCCAACTGCCTCGGAGAAGGCCGGCGCCCAAGTGCCCTGATACTTGTAGTCGAACGCGTCCGTCCCGGTCCCGGCCCGCCCGACGCCCTCAAGCTCGAGGGTGGGCGGCGACCATGCGGTCACCCGACCGGTGATGTCCATGAAATCCTTCTCGCCCGAGACGGCGTCGGCAGGGAAAGCGAGCGTACCTCGCGCCGCTCCGTTGGGAGCGACGTATAGGAAGAGTTCTCCTTCGCCGAAACGAATCTTGTTGAAGTCGTCCGCCGGAGCAGGCTGGTTGAGAAAACTCCGATAGGTGTAATAGCCCGTCAGATCGTGATGGTCCATGATTCTCCTCCAATGAAGCAACGCGGCGACGAGACACAGAGTTTTTAACTTTGGCTGAGAGCGTGCCCCTCTAGCGTTTCTCGAGGTTCTGAGAGTGCCTACCAGAGGCAGGTCGTGTGCCCCCCGCCCCCGTCGGGCGACGCGTGGGACGCGGTGCCGGGACAACGGCGCGAAGGCCGCCCGAACTGCTGAAAGGACGGCAGCAACCGCGCATGTCCAATGCGCGGCGCGCGCTGAGCCCGCCCTACATGCAGACGAACGCGCAGAACCGGCCTTCCGGCGGCGCGATCTCGAGGGCGCGGCCGGCCCTGGCCTGCTGCGCGCCCTGGGACACGGGTCTGCCGCTCGCCTCGATGCCGGAGAGTGCTCCCGGCGCGGCGCCCGCCGTGCCGGGTGATGCGCGCGGTAAAGATGGCAGCCCCTCACAAAGGCGCACCCCCTGCCGTCCTGCCCGAAGGCGGCCTTTGGGGCGAGGTGCCCTAGCCCTCACCGCTCTCCTTGAGCCCACTCGGCGAGCACTTTCACTCCGAGCCACGAAGCTCTGACGATCGAGTGGGTCAGCGAACGACAAAGAATCTCGCGGTGACCTAGCCTCGCGATGAGCCCCCGCAATCGGCGGCAAAAGCTGCTCGAGTGCACCCGCGCCCCCTCACTCGGGTCGTTCGCATGCTGTGCGAAGGATGTCGGACAAAGACAACAAACCCACCAAAGCCGACTCAAGGTGTTAACTATGAAACGAATCATCTTACACCCGAGAAGGACCAAATCACGCGTCCTGGTTTTCGCTCCGCACCTGTAGATTCGCTGCGTAGCCGTACCTGATGCTGCATGAGATTCAGGGCTTCGATGCGGGCAAAACCCAGAGCTTCTTGCACAAGATGCGGGGTCACCGGGCGCTACGGCGGGGCCGTGCTTGAGGCCGCGCGGAGACGAGCGGGCGAGTCCCCCCGTCGTCTGGGGCCCGGCCTCCACGCGCGCTCGAAACGCTCTGCGCCCCCTTACGTGCTTGCCGCACCCGCCCCGAGGGCGAGTAGCTCGCTACCTACGCCTCAGGCTGCTGCGACCAGGGCCTCACCGCCTCGCGCGCCCGCATGAACCTGGGCCGGGCGCTCGTCGCCGGGCGCCCGCGGCTCGAGCCAGCCCAGAGCGCGCCAGGACCGACCTCGAGCGCGTCGCCATCGCCCTCGCTCTGCTCGTGCCCCCCACGCTCGACCCCCCGCGGAGCACCTCGGCACGCCTTTCCTCGCCGGCAACCTGGCGCCGCTAGTGGCCGCGCTGGTCGGGGCGGCGCTGTGCTCTGTCGACGGCCCTTGGCCACCCTGGCTCGCCCTCGCCCGGGGCGTCATCCTCGGGACGACGCGGGTGGGGGCCATGACGACGCTCACGTACGCCGGCGACGAGCCCGCCAACACCATCTGCCGCCCCCTGGCGACCACGCGCCTGCAGGGCGGCGAGGCAATGCCGAACGGCAGCTGGCCGAGGGGCTGACGCTCAAAGCGGCCTCCTCGCGGAAGCCCGCCGCGGTCCGATCGGGACGCGAGCGTCAGAGTTCGACTGCAGCGCCCGAGTAGGGGGGGCGGGGCCGATCGATAAAAAGAGCGCTCAGCGCCCACAAGCGCCGACCCGCTCGGTCGATTTTCTCGCCCCCGTGCCTTGCCAAATCGTAACGCAGACATAAAATCAGCCTCTTGGCCAGGGCGCCAAGAAGGACGATGTCGATGGCGACCTCTTCGAAGCCCTCCCACACCCCCGAGCAGAATCTCGCGGACCTCGCGTTGTTCATCGCCCACCACGTGTCAAACGCGATGGAGGCTTCGTACGTCATGTACGTCGCCGACGCGTGGTTTCACCAGTTCGACGAAGAGCAGCGGAGGGCAAGGTTTCGCACCAACCCCGCGAACACCCTGCACCACAGGGCCCTGTCGGCTCTCGAAGAGCGGTCCGTCGTCAGCATCGCCGAAACGCTGAAGGATCCGAACAGGCTGTTTCCGGTGTCGAGCGTGATACGACGCCAGAGCGATCTTTACCTGCACCGCCACGCGCTCAGCCACCCGATGAATCTGACGTGGAGGGATCCTTCGATGCAAGCGTTCGCCCAAGCGAAGCGGCCCGATGGCGACTGGCGCCCCGCGCTGGTGTGGGACCTTCAGCGCTCCATCAACGACGAGCTTCGGGAGCACGGTCTAAAAACATACAACGAGACCATCGCGGTACATTATGAAATGGCGCTCATGCTCCACGGCATACTCGAGCTGGCGCGGCGGCCGGAGTGCGAGATCCCGAGCGCACGGGAGCTGCTCGAAGGCCTCGAGCACAAGCTCCCTGACTTCGTCGAGCTGCTGGAAGCTCGGCCCGACGGCCAGGTACGGGCCAAGCGTGAGAGCGGCGCCCCCGAAGGGGGCACCCCCGCCGGCTCCTAGGCGCTATCGCCTGCGGGCGAGCCCGACGACGGGGTTCGGTTCGTGGGCTTCGGGCGCGAGGCGCGCCGCGCCCCTCCTCGTCAGATGTCGAGGTCGCCGTCAATGATGTGCCAGTGCCTAGGGTTGGCCACGGCCTCGATCGCCGCCCCCTCGAGATCGAGGGGGCGCACGACGAACGAGCGCGCCTGCAGGCGCCGCAAGAAGCCGAGCCGCCTCAGCCGAGCCGAGAGGCCCTCGTCGGCGATGAGGTCGAGCGCGACCGACGCGTAGCCGGCGGATCGCAGCGCGCGCACGAGGGACCAAAGCAGGGCCTCGAGTTGCCGGGGGGGTGCCCGCAGAACAAGTCGGCGACGTGGGCGCGTCCGCCGCCCGTCGCGCCGCCTCGCCTTACCCTAGCGCGGGACGTGTCTTGCTGGCGTATGTGTCGCAGAGTCCCCGCGCCGCCGGTGGGCGGGGCGCAAGGGGAGTGTCCACCGGTTGGATTCGGTGAATGCGGTAAGTTGCAGCATGTTCCAGTGGTGGCGGAATGTGCTCCCGGCCCTGCCCCCCCGCCGGACGAACCTGCGCTGGGCGGCCGAGGCACGGATCCAGGAGGTGGTTGAAGTGCCTAAACGTACGACCTAGCTAAGTCGGGAGCAGTGGGCGCTCCTCGACGAACCCGCGGATCGTGATCGGCGGGCTTTTCTTCTTCGATCACTGTCGCGGACTGGCCGTGAGGCGCAGTAGGATGTGCCGTGCCGGGCGATCAACTGCGACGTGTGACCTACAACAACGGACGATACTCCGTCCGGTCGGAGATCAACGCGGGGCTCTTCTCGAAGATCCTCGAAGCGTACGACCTCGACCGCGACGAGCGTGTTGCGCTAAAGGTTCTGCCGCTCGCGGGCACGCATCGGACGATCGCCGAGACCATGTTCCGCCGCGAGGTCGGTGCGCTCGAGGGGGCGACGCATCCGGGCATCGTGAAGCTCATCCGCCACTTCGAGGACGAGACGCACAAGGCGCTCGTCATCGTCCTCGAGCTCGTTCCCGGTGGACGGAACCTCGACAAGTACCTCGCCCAAGTCGAGGCGACGACGATCGCAGCCCCTACGCTGCGCTGGCGCGTCGAGCAGCTCACGCACGTGCTGGACGCGCTCGACTTCGCGCACGACCGCGGCATCGTGCATCGCGACGTGAAGCCCGCGAACGTCCTCCTCTTCGAGGACGATCGCCTTCGGCTCGCCGACTTCGGCATCGCGCGCGTCGCCGAGGTGTACGGGCGAGGCACGGAATCGACGACGCTTCGCAGCTTCTTCACGCGCCCGTACGCGGCGCCGGAGCAGGTTCTCCACCGCGAGGCGACGCCGGCGTCGGACCTCCACGCGTTCGCGGTCCTCGCCGTGGCGGTCCTCTCGCTCCGACGGCCGACTGAGGACTTTGATGCGTCCCACATCGCCTCGGCGCTCCGCACGCTCCACGGTGGGGCGCTCTCCGCGACCTCCATCGACCGCGCCGAGGATCTGCTCCGACGCGGCCTTGAGGCGGACCCGAAGCGCCGGCCGCGCTCGCACGAGTTCCGGGAAGTCCTCGTAGACCTCCTCGCAGGCACGGTACCGCGAACGAAGGCGTGGGTAACCTTCGCGAACTCCGCACGGCAATCTGCGACGCGCCACGGGTTCGACTCCGAGGGCGCGGTGCTCGAGGACCTCAATCGCGACCTGCGCGCCGTATACACGGAGTCCCCGCACCCGGAGACCGGCGAGCGCCGCCCCTCCATCCTCTGCTACGGCCAGAACCTTGAAGTCAAGCTCGTGCCACTCCAGGAGGATGCGACGCGCCTCCTCGCGATCAACGTCATGCGGATCCAACCCGCGCTCCTCAACAGGCGACGGCAGGGCGCGGAGGCGCTCCCCTTCACGCTCGCACTTGGGCGCGGCAGCGCGGAGCCGCTCATCCAGGCCGCGTTCGAGACCTTCGACGTTGGGCGGCGCGAAGAGAACGAGGCCGAGCGAGTGCGGAAGCTCTTCGAGGTCGGACGCTTCATCCTTGAGCGACAGCGGGCGCGTCTCTCGCATCTGCGAATCCGGTGCCACCTGGATGGTGGCTCGCCCGGAGTACGCAAGCGCCAACGATCGCGCGCCCGCGGTCGCGAAGGGCGGGCGCTCACGGGCGTCGTGCGCTTGCGCGTCATCGACGTGCGACCCTGGGAAGACCCGAACGGGGGTACCGACGACCTTCCCCTCCGCTGGGCGGACGAGCTTGAAGCAGACAAGTCGGCGTTCGGATTGAACGGCAAGCGCGTCGCCCGCTTCCAGGACTTCGATCCGGCCGGCCAGGTCCTTCGGCTCCGGTTCGACACGCCGTGCGACGTCGACGACGCATTCGAGCTCGAGCTCCGCGACATCGCGAAGGAGACCGCGCTCGCACGGCAGGAGCGCGCTCTCCGTGACCTCGAGTCGGGAATGACGACCAACCCGGGGCTCCGAGCGCTCCTCCTCGACCCCGGCCGAAGCCGCGTCGAAACTGTCGTTCCGCCCGAGCTCGTTCAGCGCGATCTCACACCCGCGGACGACCTGCGAAAGCTTCTTGCGCGTATGTTGGGGGCGGAGGAGATCTTCCTCGTCCAGGGTCCGCCCGGCACGGGGAAGACCACCATCATCGCCGAGTTCGTCGCGCAGCTCCTCGCCCGCGCTCCTCGCTCCCGCATCCTCCTCGCGTCGCAAACGCACGATGCGGTCGACAACGCGCTGGAGCGTCTCGAGGATCTCGCGCATCGGACCGCCTCCTCCTGGCGTGTCGTGCGCGACATCCCTGCCGAGTCGCGGAAGCCCGGCCGCAGGGGCTTCGAGGAGAGCTTCCACGATTGGGTTACACGGGTCCGCGGTCGGAGCCGGGCCGCGTTCGAGCGCGAAAAGCCGAGCCTGATGCCGGAGCAGCTTCCCCGGGTCGAGGCCGCTCTCAAGAGCTTCTGGGACCGTATCGAGCACGCGACGGACGTCCGCGAGGACTTCGCATCGAGCGTCCAGGTAGTCGCGACGACGTGCCTGCGCGTTCCCGCCGTCTTGAAGATGCTCCGCGAAGAGCACTTCGACTGGGCCATCGTTGACGAGGCCGCGAAGGCCACCTCGACTGAGGTGCTCGTTCCGATGGTCGTCGCGCGCCGCACGCTCCTTGTCGGGGACCATCGCCAGCTCCCTCCCTTCCTCGACACGGAGACAAGCGACGCGCTCCGCGGCGGGGGGATCGATGTGGAGCGCGCGCGGACCTCGCTCTTCGAGGAGCTCTTCACGCGGGTCCCCGCGTCGAACCGCGAGACCCTACGCGTGCAGTACCGCATGCATCGGTCGATTGGCTCGTTCGTCGGCAACCTCTTCTACAAGGACATCGGCGGCCTCGAGACCGGCGTCGCCGACGCGGATCGCGCGCTCGACGTCCCGTCGCTCGACGAGCCGAGCCGCATCTTCTGGGTGGACGCCGAAGGCCGCCCGGCAATGGAAGGCAAGAGCTGGTGGAACAACGGTGAGATCCAAGCTGTCGTCCGCGTCGTCGAGAGCCTGTACCGCCCGCGCCCAACGCCGCTCGAAGTGGCCGTCATCGCGCCGTATCTCGCGCAGGTGCGGCGGCTCCGCGAGTTGCACCTCCGGGGCGAGGGCACCAAGGTCGTCGCGGCCACCGTCGACGCGTTCCAGGGGCGGCAGGTCGATATCGTCGTGTACTCACTCGTTCGCGATGTCGCGGGCGCGTTTCTCACGGATCCTCGCCGGCTGAACGTGGCGTTCTCGCGCTGCAAGCGCGCGCTCATCATCGTGGGCGACACCGCATCCGCACGAGCGAGCGCGTGGCTCCGTCCCATCCTGGAAGCGATCCCGCCACGAAACGTGCGCGCGAAGGAGAAACGATGACGGAGGTCAGACCGGGAAACCTCGCAGCTGAGGGGTTCATGCGCTACACACTGCTGCCCTCCGCGCTCGCGCACTGGATGTGGTCGGTGGAGTTCGTTTCCGAGCAGGACCGCCGGCTCCGCGTCGTCGACGAAGCGGTCCTGCGTCTCGTCGATGCGGGCATCGCGGACCCGGATCGCATCGCGACCCTCATGGGCGTCGACGAATCCGACATCGTGCCATCGAGCATCGCGAACCTCATGCGGGCGGGAGCGCTTCAGCACGACGCCGGCATCCGCATCACACCCGGCGGGCGAAGCGCTCTGGAACGTGTCGCGCTCCGCGAGCCCACGCGCGAAAGCGTCCAGCTCCACTTCGACCCATATCGTTCCTGTGTCGCGCTCGCGGGCGGGCGCGACACCTTCCTGAGCACCACCGAGATGCGCTCGCGCGGCCTCCACGAACTCCCCATCCCGCCGGCACCGAGCGAGCGGGAGCTTCGCGCGAAGCACCTTCAAATCCAAGGCTCCTTCGAGGCCAGCCTTCGGGCGAAGGGGGCCATGGGCGCCGTCGATCTCCTGCGAATGGTTCCTGCCGGCGAGCCCATCATCGTGTTTGAGGACGTGGACCTCGAGGTCTGGCACCGATTGTCTGACCGGAGTTGGCGCTGGCGTCTCCTCCGCGAGAGCGCGGACGACGCCGCCGCGTCGGCCATGCTCCGCACGCTGGAGGACGAGGGGGCCGACGTCCTCCCCTTCGTGCCGCCCTGCGACTCAGCTAAGACGTCCAAGCTTGACCGGAGGCTTTCGAAAATCTTCCTGTCGTCCCCCGAGGCAGAGAACGGCGCGCGCTCCGACGCCATCTCCGACGCGAAGGCCGTGACGGTGCTCCTCCCGCCCTACTCGGCGGGGTATGCGGACCTGGCTCTTCTCCTCCATGTCGCGAGCCTCGAGCCTGAGACCGCCGCGCGCGCGTCGGTCGTGTTTGGAAGCACGACGACCACGGCCTCCGGCGCGCCGGACCCGCTTCGCCAGGTCGTCGATCTCATCGGCCGTCGTGGGGTCCGGGTCGCGCATGTGGGAGACGCGCTCCACCATGGCGCGCTTTGCTGCGACGGCCATGGGTTTGTCATGCGGTATCACGTCGAGGCCGTCGACGAGCGGCGCGAGCGCGGCGTGCCATGCGTCGAAGTGCGAACTGTCTCAGGCGACGCCGTCACCGAACTTCGCGAGCTCCTCGCCTCCGTCGCGACCCCGAGGGGACGATAGGTCGAGCCCGCGTGCCTGGTGCAGGTGCGCCTCGACTCGGTCGGTGATTGCGCCGAGGTGTTCGTTGCGCTCGAGCGCAAGGGCTGTTGGGGCACGGTTAAGGCGCGCCTGACGCCCGACTTAGCCGACGCCTTCACGACGCTGCGGAGCGCCGAACGGCCCAAGGTGCCCACGCTCGGCATCGACATCACACTGCTCTCGACCGCCCTCATGCAGTGGCTGGCGCGGGCGAAGCGGCGCACGGCGGTGGCCCTGGGCAGCCGCGCGATGGAGGCCGACGCCATCCAGACCATGGCTTGCTTCTGACTCTCGTTCATCGTCCTCGCCGGCATCGGCTTGAACGTTGCATTCGGGTGATGGTGGGCCGACCCGGTGGCGGCGCTCGGCATGAGCATGTTCCTGATCAAAGGGGGGCGCGGAGCTTGGCGCGGCGAAGACTGCCGTTAGCGACGACTTGCCTCGTTTTTGGCTCCGGAGGCCGGTTGATGGCTTCGTCCGCCGCAGCCTTTGCCCTCGGGCTCTTGGTAGCGAACCCCTTGTGCTGCGTAGCCCTTGCGCTGTGCGGCGCTCGGGCGTGTGGTGACCCCTTCTAGCGCCCGAACTGGCGACCGTCTTCGCACGTGACGCGGTCGACCTGAGCGAGGGCGACGTTAGCGATCCTGGCGTGCCGCAGCGGCCAGCTCTCGATCGAGGTCTTGCCAGGCGGAAGGCGTAGCTCCTTCGAGGCGAAGGCGACATAGTGTTCGCCGGAGGCGTTCATGGCCGTCGCCTGCCCCTCGGGGTCGAAGCCGTAGGCGACCCCTTCGACCCCGGTCACGATGCAGTCAGCCCGGTTTTGCAGGCTCAGATGCAGTTCGGCGCCGGAGTCACCCCGGCCCACCGAGCCCACAGTCACGATGACCTTGTCGGCCGCCGTCATTGTCCGCAGGGCGTCGCGGGCGACCGGCAAGGCCAGGGGGCTGAGCACCTTGGTGTGGGGGGCAGGGCGCCGGCCGGGCTCGCCCGAAACCGTCGTGCCGGCCTTCGGCGACGAGTCGGCGTAGACGGGGACCGTTTGGTAGGGGCGGCGGTAGTCGGCCCGGATGCGCGCCGCCCCCGCGAGGGCGCCGACGCCGAAGCCGACGAAGGCACCGGCGAGCAAGCCGGCGCCGAGCCACGACAGAGGGCCGCGACGGGGGCCGGATGGGCGCCGCGGGGCCTCGGCGGGTTCGGGCGGCACGGCCTGTGAGGACAAGTCCTTGGGGTCGTCGAGGAAGGAAGGCATGGGGCAGAGGGGCCTCAAGCGGAGCCAATCACGGCAGGGCAGAAAAGGCGAGGCGCGCCTTCTGGGGGGGTGGGGGCGAATCGGGGAGTCCTCGCCTTTTCGGGCCGGGGTGGGCCGGTTTCGTGCGCCCCGTCCGAAGGCACGCACCGGCTCGCAAGGGTGGCCGAGCGGAGGGGTCACGCCGTCGTGCGCGTCAAGGTCCGCGGGCGGGCGTGACGTCGCCTCGGCCCGGGAGACGAGGGCCCAGACGGGCGATAAAACGTGGTCGTCATCGGCCGGGCGGCTCCCCCTTGGCGTTCCCCCCGCCCGGCGCCCCGACGTCGGGTCGGGGGTCGGGCATGAAGCCGTCGCGGTTCGGCATGCGCACGGCCGGCAAGGTCTGCCGGTCGAGCACGCCGCCCTCGGCCACGATGCCGTTCAGGCGCAGCACGTACGCCGTGATGGCGTAGACCAGGTCGGGCGAGAGCGCGCCCAGGTCGTCGTAGGGCATCGCCCGGCGGATGTAGTCGAACACCGTGGTGGCGTAGGGCCAGTAGCTGCCCACCGTGAGGAGGGGCTCCTTTGACGCAAGCGAGCCCTGTCCCCCGGCGAGCGGCGGGTAGTCGTCGCCCACGCCTTCGCCCTTCGGGCCGTGGCAGGGCGCGCATCGAGCCTCGTAGAGCGGGCGCCCTGCCTGGGCCGTTCCCCAGCCTTCCGGCAGGCCAGCGCCCGTCGGCAGAACGGACAGGTCGCGCAGGCCGATCTCTTCTGGCGTGGCCTCTCGGCCGACGCCGTAGCGCCGCTCGGTGTCCGCCGCGGCCGCGGTCGCGAGGCCGGCCAGCACCGCGAGGCCGGCGGCGGCCCCGCTACGCATGGGTCACGCTCCCGTCGGCGCGGACGTACCAGGTCTTGATGCCGTTGTAGTGGTTGAAGCCGTCGGGGCCGGGGCGCATGCCCCGCACCTTGACGAGCTCGTCACGCACGGGCTGCACGTAGCCGGTCTCGTCGACCGCGCGCGACTGCAGCGCCGCCTCGCCCCCGCCCCATGACCAGGGCAGGCGGAAGCGGGTGAAGGCCTTCAGCAGCACCGGCTCCTCGAGCTCGGCCGGCGCCCATGTACGCCCCCCGTCGACCGACACGTCGACCCGCGCGATGCGCCCCCGGCCCGACCAGGCGAGCCCCGTGATTTCTTGGAAGCCCGGCCCCGCGAGCCGCTGGCCGCCGGCCGGGTGCATGATGACCGACTTGGCCTCCATGACGAACGAGAACTGGCGCGCCTTCCCGTCGGGCATCAGGTCGGTGTACGAGGCCGCCTCGTCCTTGGTCATCGCGGGCTGGTCGATGACGTGCAGGCGGTTCAGCCACTTGACGTTGACGTTGCCCTCCCAGCCGGGCACGACGAGCCGTAGCGGGTAGTCCTGCTCGGGACGCAGTGCCTCGCCGTTCTGGCCGTAGGCGACGAGCGCATCGTCGAAGGCCTTGTCGAGCGGCACGCTGCGGGCGTGGCGGCAGGCGTCGGCCCCCTCGGCCACGATCCACGAGGCGCCATCGGCCATGCCCGCTTCCTCGAGCAGGACGCGCAGCGGCACGCCCATCCACTCGCTGCAGCTCGCGAGCCCGTGGCTCTTCTGCGGCGTCTCGCCCGGCCTTCCTTCGTGTTCGCGGCCACTGTTGCTGGCGCACTCGAGGAAGTGAATGCGTGAGACCGAGGGCAGCCGGCGCAGGTCGGCCAGCGTGAACACGAGCGGGCGCGCGACCAGGCCGTGAAGCAGGAGCTCGTGCTTCGCCGGGTCGATGGTCGGCACGCCCGCGTGGTGGCGCTCGAAGTGCAGGCCCGAGGGCGTGAGGATGCCGTGCAAGTCCTGCAGGGGCGTGCCGCTCGCCGCCGTGCCGGGCGTCGCGCTCGCCGCGCGAAAGGAGCGGGCCGCGGTCTCGAACCGCGAGCGCTCGCCATAGGCGCGGCACCCGGTGCCGAGGCGGCTCGGGGCCGGGGGCGGAGGCTTCTTCTCGGGCCGGCAGGCGGCCAGGCCGAGCGTCGCCGCGCCCAGGGCGAGCACGGCCCGACGGCCGGCGCGGCCGTGGGGGTCTTCCATCGTAGCGTCCTTGGCAGGGGGGCTCCGTGAGGGAAGCCCGACCCCGAGCTAGGTCGCTCGGTGACGAAACGTGACACCGTATCGCGACGGCCCTCGCACTCAGGTGCACGCCCGACGCGCGAGGACGGGCGCCCCGGTCAACGCGAGCCCGGCGGCGATGCCCAGCACGCCCCCGACGCCGACGCAGGAGCAGGCCAGCGAGCCCGTGAGCAGGGCGACCGCCCCGGCGCAGAGCCAGAACCGCGCGACGCCCGGGTTGCGTCGGGCGAGCAGGGTGATCAAGGTCCCCGACGCGAACCCGCCCAGGGTGCACATCAGCACGTAGAACGACAGGGTCACGCCGCCGATGCACGTGCGCTCGCACGCGGGCGCCGCGTGGGCACACCACAGCGACACGAGCCCGGCGGCGAAGCCGGGCAGGATGGCGCGCCCGGCGACCCGGCCCCGCCACGCGAAGACGAAGCTAACGGCGAAGAGCAGCACGCCGATGGCGACGGAGGCCGCCGAGCCCTCCCAGAGCCACGTGTACCCGAGGGCCAAGGCGAGGAGCGGCACGCCGCGGAGGAGCGCGAAGCGGGAGCGGCCGAGCTCGTACGCGCGCCGGGCGCGCCGCGCGGACTCGTTGTCATCCAGCACGGTCATCGATGCGCCTCCAGAGCAGCCGAAGTCGGTCGAGCGCCCGCTCGCGTCGTTTGCGCAGGGTCGCCGCGCACACGACCGGCGATTCGCACCCGTCCGGGTCGAAGGTGGCCTGCAACGTCGCGCGGTCCTGCGCCGAGAGCCGCCCGAGCGCCTCCCGAACGCAGGCCTCGAGTTCGCGCCCCAAGAGTTCCTCGTCGGGCAGGGGGGCCGAGCTCGTGGCGGCCTCGAGCCCCCCGTCGCCGTCGTGGCGCGCGCGCTGCCGGCGGCGGAGGGCCGAGCGGCACTCCCAGGCGGTGATGGCGAGCGCCCAGGGCAGCGCCGACTGCCCCTTGCGGAAGGTGCTCGCCCGGACGAACCCCCTCTCGAGCGCCTGCTGCGCGGCGTCGTCGGCGTCGGCGCCGCGGCCGAGCATCCGCTCACACAAGCGTCTGACGTGCGGGCGAAGCGCGGCGAAGACGGTGGTGAACGCGTCGCGGTCGCCATCGGCGAGCCGCGCCATCGCGTCGTCGAGGTCCGACCGCGCGCGTTCGTCCACCGGGGCGACCGCCTACTTGGCCTTGGCCGTCGGGCACCCGTCCGGGCAAGAGCTCGGGTCGCAGCTCTGGGCGATCTTCGGCCCGGCCCAAGCGGCGACGGGGATGGCAGCGAGCAGGGCGACGAGCAGACCCTTAGAAAGACGCGGCATCGTGTTCTCCTTCGCGAGACCGTCGCACGACAGCTGCCCGATCTAGGCGGCTCCCCCCGGAGCGTGACAGGTCCTCGAAAAATCGTTCGCCCCGCCCCCCGCCTGCGGCTCAAACGGGCGGCGCCGTCGACGGGCGGCCCGGTCTATCTGGGGTTTGCCCGAGCGTCGGCCACCGCCCTCGGTGCAGAGGCGCGTATGGGGGCGGACCCGGTACGTAGGGTCCCTCCCCCCGAACAATACTCTCGAGGGGGGCTTGTTGAAGCCGCGCCGCTCTCTCGTCGCTCGCGCCGGGGCGTGCTCGCTGGAGCACCCAGAAATTGCGCACTCGGAAGCGCGCGGAAAAAAAAACGCACGAGTGGCCTTGACCCTCTACCTAGGTATAGGCCCCAGACTCAGGTCCGAGAGGTCCGAGCCCCCCGGCCCGGCCCTCCCCCTGACCCCGCACGCGGGCGTCGCTCTTGCCACTGCACATCAGAAGGGAACGGATCATGGCCAGCCGAACGATCGAAGTCTTCTCCGCGGGGTGCCCCTGCTGCGACGAGGCCGTGCAAGCCGTCAAGTCCGCCGCTTGCTCGAATTGCGACGTGCAGGTGAAGGACATGAACGACCCAGAGGTCGCCGCCCAAGCGAAGAAGTACGGTATCAACCGCGTGCCCGCCGTCGTGATCGACGGCAAGCTCGCCGGCTGCTGCGCGACGGGCAAGGTCGATGTCGAGCACCTGCGGTCGATGGGCCTCGGCTCCCCGTAGGCGCCCGTCGCGCGAGCGGGGCCGCGAACGCATCGGCCGCCGGCGGGCGCGCCGGCCGCGCGCCGTGCCCGCGTTCGGGGGCCATCCGGGCGCCTGGCGCTCGAGGGAGGGGGCCGGACGCCGAGCCCCTTGGCGCACGAACGACAGGGAAAAACAGCCACGCACCGACAAAGACCGCGCCGGCCCTTGACCCTATACTTAGGTACAGGGTTCATACTCCGGGACAGGTGAACGCATGGCAGTCGAACGCTTGCTCATCGGCGACGTGGCCGCCCGGGCCGGGGTCAACGTGCAGACGCTCCGCTACTACGAGAAGCGGGGTATTCTCGGGGCGCCGAAGCGCACACGCACGGGCTACCGCGTCTACCCGGCCGAGACGGTGCGCATCATCCGGTTCATCAAGCGGGCGCAAGACCTCGGCTTCACCCTCGACGAGGTCGAAGAGCTCTTGCGGCTGCGCACGCTCAAGGGCGTCGAGAAGCGCAACGTCCGCGAGCTCGCGGCCGCCAAGGTGAAGGACATCGAGGAGAAGATCCGGCAGTTGCGCTCGATGGCGAACGCCCTCGGCGAGCTCGTCGCCACCTGCACCTGCCAGCTCGGCGAGGTGCTGTGCCCGATCCTCGAAGCGCTCGAGGACCCCCACGACGTTGAGACTCTTACGACGGAGGGCCGCGATGGCCATGACATTCCCCAAGCGACTTCGGTTGCCCCCTTACCTTGCGGCGGCCGCCGGCGCGGCACTTCTCGCCCTCGCCTGCGATGCGCGTCCCGCGCCCGACCGAGTGGATCCGGCGCCGGCCATGCCGGCAGGCCGGGCCCCCGTGGCTTCGACGCCTGCCCGCGCCGAGGTACGCCTTTCGGTCGACGGTCTCACCTGCGAGGGGTGCGCCTGGCAGATCCGCGAGAAGCTCGAGGCCCAGCCGGGCGTCGAGGCGGTGTCCACCAGCGTGAGCGACAAGCTCGTCGCCGTGACCATCGACGCCGGCCGGACCACCCCGGAGCAGGTGCGGGCCGCGCTCGTCTCCATCGGCTATGAAGCGGCGGTGGTGCCGTGATGGCCCGGCGAGGGGCCTCCCGGGGCCATCCCGAGGCCGGGCAGGCGCCCCGGGGTCGGCCCGGGGCGTGGACGTTCGCGGCGGCGAGCTTGCTCGTCCTGGGCGGCTGCGACACGCCGTCGAGTTCGACCGCGGGCGCAAGGCCGTCGTCGGCGCCGCCCCCGGCCTCCGCACCCCTCGCTCCGTCCCAGACGGCCGAAGTGCTCATCCCCGTCGACGGCATGTCATGCGGCTCGTGCGCGGCCCGCCTGAAGCGCGGCCTCAAGGACGTCGACGGCGTCGTCGGCGTCGAAGTCAGCCTCGACCCCGGCGGCGCGCGCGTCCGATACGTGCTGGGCAAGACCAACCCCGATCGGCTCGTCGAGGCCATCAACGCCCTCGAATTCACGGCAGGCCCCCCGAAGCCAAGCGCGCCATGACGCTGAAGCAGTTCCTGTCGCAGTTCGCCGCCCTGCTCGAGCAGGGCTCGCCGCTGGCCTTCGCCGTCGCGCTCGGCGGGGGCGTGCTGGCGAGCGCGGTCTGCCCCTGCACCCTGCCCGTGGGCCTCGGCGTGGCGAGCCTCGCGGGGGCCTCGGAAGGACAGTCGCGCCGCAGCGGGCTCGCGATTGCGGCGGCCTTCTTCGGCGGCATCGTCGTGAACCTGATGCTGCTCGGCGCGCTCGCCGGCCGCCTCGGGGCCATCGCGACCGAGCGCTTCGGGCGCAACTGGACGCTGCTCATGGCGGCCCTCTCGTGCCTGGGCGCCGCGGTCGCCTTCGCCGGCCCGCGCCTTCGCGTCGAGCAGCTCGCGCGCTTGCGGCGCCCCGGGGCCGTCGGGGCGTTCTCGTACGGCTTCGTGTTCAGCCTCGGCACCTCGGTCGCCCCGCTGCTGGTGCTGCTCACCGTGGCGGCCGCCAAGGCGAGCGTGGCGTACGGGTTCGCCCTCGCGCTCGCGTTCGGGGTCGGCCGGGGCGCTCCCTTCTTGCTGGCGGGCGTGTTCGCAAGCGCCATCATGCGCTTCGTGCGCCTCGGCGCGGCGCAGCGGGCCCTTCAGGTCTCGAGTGGCGTCGCGTTGGCCGTCGTGAGCGGCTACTACCTCCGCGCCTTCGTGGCGCTGCTCTGACGAGGGCTGTCGACTATGGCTGTCGAAACCGTCCAGTTGAAAGTCTCGGGGCTCATGTGCTCGTTCTGCACGATGAGCGTCGAGAAGGCGCTCAAGCGCCACCCCGGCGTCCGCAGCGTGCTCGTGAACCTGGTGCACGGCATTGTGCTCGTCGAGGCCGACACCGCGCAGATGGGCCGCGACGCGATCGCGACCGCCGTGCAGAAGCTCGGCTACGACGTCGCGGCGACCGAGGTCCAGCAGCAGGCGACCGACGAGGCGCTCTTCGCGCTCATCAAGCGCCGGGGCGCGATCGGCATGGTCTGCGCGGTCGTCGACCTGCTCGTCGACCCCGTCGACCTGTTCGCGCTGCCGGCGCGCGTGCGCGGCTTCTTCAGCCTGGCCGTCGCGGTGTTCGTCCTCGGCTGGGTCGGCTACCCCATCCTCCGCAAGACGCTGCTCGCCCTCGGCCAGCGCGTGATCAACGCCAACGTGCTGCTCTCGGCGGGCGCGTGGGGCTCGTTCGTCGTCGGCGCCCTCTCGCTCGTCGACCTCCGGTGGCCGAACTTCTTGCCCGTGGCCTCGTGGCTGATGGCGCTGCACTTGTTCTTCGGCTACTTCAAGCTCGACACGCGCAAGAAGGCGTCCGAAGCCGTCCGCAAGCTCCTGTCGCTGCAGCCGCCGCGGGCGCGCGTGCTGCGGGGCGGCGAGGCGAGCGATGTGCTCACCGCCGAGGTGAGCGTCGGCGAGTTCGTCGAAGTCCGGCCGGGCGAGCGCATCCCGCTCGACGGCGAAGTGGTCGAGGGGGCGGCGAGCGTCGACGAGTCGAGCTTCACGGGCGAGTCGGTGCCGTCGTCGAAGGGCGTCGGCAGCAAGGTCATCGGTGGCACGCTGAACCTCGACGGCGCCCTTAGCGTGCGCGTGACGAAGGTCGGCGCCGAAACCTTCTTGCGCCAAATCGTGCACCTGATGACGCAGATCGCCGAGCGGAAGCCCCCCATCGAGCTGCTCGCCGACCGCCTCATGAACTTCTATGGCCCCGTCGTCTTCGTCGTCGCCGGGCTCGCGTTCGCCGGTTGGGAGCTCGCGACGGGCGACCACACTCGCGCCGTCCTCGTGCTGCTCACGACGATCATCATGGGCTACCCGTGCGCGCTCGGGGTCACCACGCCGATGCTCGCTGCGATCGCCGGCGGGCGGGGCATCGCGATGGGGCTCTTGGTCAAGGCGAGCGAAGTGTTCCACGGGCTCTCGACCGTGGACACGGTCGTCCTCGACAAGACGGGCACCCTCACCTACGGCCGGCCGACGGTCACCGACGTCATCCCCCTCGCGGCCGACAGGCTCGGGGTGCTCGCCGCCGCCGGCGCCGTCGAGGCGAAGTCCGAGCACCCGCTCGGGCGCGCCATCGGCTTCTACGCCCAGCGCGAGGGCGCGCCGGCGCTCGACGCGCGAGACTTCCGCGCCGTGCCGGGCAAGGGCGTCGTCGGCGTCATCGACGGCGACGAGGTCATCGCGGGCAAGCCGGCCTTTTTCGAAGAGCGCGGGTTCGCGGTCTCTGACGAGGCCCGGCGCCACGTCGAGACGCTGACGGGCGCCGGCAAGACCGTCGTCCTCGTCGGGCGCGGCCGCTCGCTGCTTGGGGCCATCGCTCTGCAAGACACGCCGCGCCGGGGTGCCGAGCGGCTCCTGGCGAGGCTGCGCGAGGACGGGGTGCGAACCGTCATGCTCACGGGCGACGCGCGGCTGGTGGCCGAAGCCATCGGCAAGCAGCTCGGGGTCGACCAGGTGCGCGCCGAACTCTTGCCCGCCGACAAGGTCGCGGCCGTGGAGACGCTGCAGAAAGAGGGGCGCAAGGTCGCGATGGTGGGCGACGGCATCAACGACGCGCCCGCGCTCGCGCAGGCGGACGTCGGCATCGCCATCGGGGCGGGCACGGACGTGGCGATCGAGTCGGCCGGTGTCATCCTGGTCGGCGACCGGCTCGAAGACGTTCGCTCCGCGCTCGTGCTGGGCCGCGCCGCCTACCGCACGATGACGAGCAACGTCGTCATCGCCACCCTCTTCAACGTCGTGGGCATGGCGCTGGCAGCGGTGGGCTTCGTCACGCCCGTCCTCGCGGTCACGATCATGGTAGTCAGCATCTTCGCCATCTTGCTCAACACGCTGCGCGTCCGCGGCGTCGACCTCGAGCGCGACGAGGCGGTCGAGTCGGGCCCCCTCGCCGAGGTCGAATTCGTCGTGCCCACGATGGTATGCGAGGGGTGCGCCGAGACGATCAAGTCGGCGCTCGACCCGGTCGTGGGCGTGCGAGAAGTCACGCCGAAGGTGCCGCTCAAGCACGTCGTCGTCCGCTACGAGCCGGCGAAGGTGCAGGAGCGCGAGCTCAAGGCGGCGCTGCAGAAGGCCGGCTTTCAGGCACTCGAAGCGTGAGCCCCCGTTCGGGCCACGGAAGGACAAGACCATGGCGACGAAGCAGATCACGTATTCCGTCCCCTCGATGTCGTGCGACCGGTGCGTCGGCACGATCAAGACAGCGCTCTCGAAGCTGTCCGGCGTGACGGACGTCACGGCCGACCTGCCGACGAAGCGGGTGGCCCTCAGCTACGATGCCGCGACCGTGACGGAAGCCCAGCTCGAGACGGCCCTCGGCCGGGCGGGCTTCAACGTGGCACGCCTTTGACCCAAGAATGGGCCCGCGCTCCCCGCGTGAAAGGGGCGGGTGCAAGCGCTTCGGGCGGGCCCTCGCGTCGATGATGCTTGGTCAACGTCTCTCGGGCCTAGCGCTGGGGCCACCGAGCCGCAGGGCCATGCAGACGGCGCTCGCGGGGCAGATCGAAGCGAACTCGGCCGAGGTCCGTACGGGCTCCGGTACGCCCGCCCGGCCGACCTCGCGGAAGCCGAGCTTGCCGAAGAAGGCGCGGGTCATCGTGGTGGGCGGACGGTCCTCATGACGGGTCACTTCCCTCACGATTCACGACGCGGTCGGCGACCGCCGGCAGCGCGGGCACGAGCCACCGGAAGGTGGCCGTCGCGGCGATGGCGCCGAGGAGCTGCGCCACCACGAACCCCGGGACGTCGACGGGCCGGATGCCCGCGAAGGTGTTGCTGAACCCGCGGGCCAGCGTGACCGCGGGGTTGGCGAACGACGTCGAGGAGGTGAACCAGTAGGCCGCCGTGATGTACGCGCCGACGGCGAAGGGCACCGCCGACGACCGGCGGCGGACGCACCCCCAGATCACCGACAAGAGGCCGAAGGTCGCCACAAACTCGCTCACCAGCTGGGCGACGCCCTCCCGCACGTGGGTGGACGACGAGAAGGTCGCCTCCCCGAACATGACATGGGCCGTGGCCACCCCGGCGAAGGCGCCCGCGCCTTGGGCGACGACGTAGACGGGCACCTCGCCCCACGGCAGGCCCCCCTGGCTGGCGTCGGCCAGCGTGACGGCCGGGTTGAAGTGCGCGCCCGAGATCGGACCGAAGGTCAGGATGAGGGCCACGAGCCCGGCGCCCGTCGCGATCGTGTTGGCGAGCAGGGCGATGGCGACGTTCCCGCCGGACAGCCGCTCGCCCATGATGCCCGAGCCGATCACGGTCGCCAAAAGCAGCCCCGTGCCGAGGGCCTCGGCGACGGCCCTTCGGGGCAGATCAACCGGCGCAGCCACCGCCGGCCTTCGTCGGGTCGAACGTGCCGGGGCCGCCGAGCCGGAGCGCCATGCAGACGGCGCTCGCGGGGCAGATCGAGGCGAATTCGGCGGAGGCCCGCACGGGCGCCGGTACGCTCGCCCGGCCGACCTCGCGGAAGCCGAGCTTGCGGAAGAACGCGGGCGCTGTCGTGGTGAGCAGGTAAGCCTCTTCGAGCCCGTCGCCCGTCGCTCCCGCGAGCACGCGGCCGACGAGCTGCGCGCCGAGCCCCGCCGACCGGAGCTCGGCCGCAACCGCCACCGAGCGCAGCAGCCCCCATCGGTCGTACCGTTCGACCCCGGCAACGCCCGCCAAGCGTTCGCCGGCGACCGCGACGACGTACCCCGTCGGGAACGTCTCGACGACGCCACCGAGGGGCAGCGCCGCTCGGGCGAGCAACGCGAGGACGACGCCTTGGTCGTCTTCGTGGGCCGGCCGCAAGGTCACCCCGCTGCCTGCCCCTGGCCCGGCTCGCTCTTGCTCATGAGCGAGGCCGGGAACGCCGACGCCCGTCATAGGCGACCACCCACATCGGCGTGAAGGCTCGGCCCCTCCGCTCGGCCCTGCGGCCCGCTCGCCGCACGACCTGGCTCGGTGTCGAGACACTTCGGGTGCTCTGCTTTTGCCATCGTGGATGGACGATAAAGCACGGGCCAGCGCGGCGCTACAACAAGGCCGCGGGAGGTGGCATTTACGAAGAAACGTTGGTTCCCCTTTGACGGCGGCCGGCTCCGGCTGGTATCGCATTTTTACGATGACTTCGACCGTCCCGCCCGAGGCGCGGGGCGCGTGCCCTCCGCCTGCCCAAGGGGTCGACTTGCGCCCCGTTGAGGGGGCCGAGGCCGACGAAGAGCTCGCCAGCCTCGCCAAAGCCGTCGGCCACCCGTTGCGGGTGCAGATCTTGCGCATCCTGGCCGCACGGACCTCGTGCGTCTGTGGCGACCTCGTCGACGAACTGCCCGTCGCCCAGTCGACCGTGTCGCAGCACCTGAAGGTGCTCAAGGAGGCGGGGCTCATTCGGGGTGAAGTCGACGGCCCGCGCGTCTGTTACTGCCTCGAGCCGCGCGGGCTTCGCCGCTTCAAGGCCCTCGTGGGCGGGCTCTGACCGCGCCTCGTCCCCGAAGCGAGGCCCCTTTGAGACGACCACGCCCTCGAACGAACGAGTCGACCCCATGACGAAACCGATCGGCATCCTGTTTCTCTGCGTCGCCAACTCGTCGCGCAGTCAAATGGCCGAGGGGCTCGCGCGTAGCCTGTTCGGCGACGCGGCTCGCGTCCAGAGCGCGGGCTCGGCCCCGACGCGCGTCAACCCCTACGCCGTCGAGGTGATGCATGAGATCGGCATCGACCTCGCCTCGTACGCCTCGAAGTCGGTCGAGACGATCGACCCGAGCACGGTCGACCTCGTCATCACGCTCTGCGCCGAAGAGGTCTGTCCGGTCTTCCTCGGCAAGGTCGAGCGGGTGCACTGGCCCATCCCCGACCCGGCTTCCGATGACCCCTCGCTCGGACCGGGCGAGATGCTCCGGCGCTTCCGGGCCGCGCGCGACGAGATCCGTACCCGGTTGACGGCCCTGCGCGAGGCCCTGGCGGCAGACCTCGACCGATGAAGCCCGACGACCTCCACGTCGCCCCGCCCGAGCTGCGCCCGCTCTCGACGCACCCGCCGCGCATCCTCTTCCTCTACGGGTCGCTGCGCGAACGCTCGTACAGCCGCCTGCTCGCCGAAGAGGCCGGCCGCATCATCGCGGGCCTCGGCGCCGAGGTGCGCTTCTTCGACCCGCGCGAGCTGCCGGTGTGCAACGCCATGCCGGCGAGCCACCCGAAGGTGCAAGAGCTGCGCGAGCTCTCACTCTGGTCCGAGGGCCAGGTGTGGTCGACCCCCGAGATGCACGGCACCATCACGGGCGTGATGAAGAACCAGATCGACTGGATCCCCCTGAGCATCGGCGCCGTGCGCCCGACGCAGGGGCGCACACTCGCCGTCATGCAGGTCTCGGGGGGCTCGCAGTCGTTCAACGCCGTCAACGTGCTGCGCGTGCTCGGCCGGTGGATGCGCATGTTCACCATCCCCAACCAGAGCTCGGTCGCCAAGGCGTACGACGAGTTCCACGAGGACGGGCGGATGAAAGAGTCGTCGTACCGCGACCGCGTGGTCGACGTGATGGAGGAGCTCTACAAGTTCACGCTCCTCTTGCGCGACCAGGTCGACTACCTGACCGACCGCTACAGCGAGCGCAAGGAGCGGGCGGTCAAGGAGGCGCTCGACGCGGCGAACCCCAAGCACCGCCTCGGCAAGCAGGGCCTTTGAGGCCGCGGGCGGCGCCCCGTGCTACCCGCAGCAGGCGCCCGCCTTCGCGCCCCCTTCGCCCTCGACCGCGACCTTCGGCACGCAGCACGCCGCCCCGCCCGCCTGCTTCTCGAGCACCGGCCCCTCGCCCATCACGGCCGCCTCGCCCTTGACGACGAACACCTCCCACGCGTTGCCGTCGGGGTCTTCGACCCAGACCTTGTCTTGCAGGGCGTAGCAGCACGAGGTGTTCTCTTCGGTCGTCGTCTTCAGCCCCGCCGACTTGAAGCGGGTCCAGGCCACGGCGACGTCTTCGCTGCTCGCCACTTGGATGCCGAAGTGGCTGGCGTTGATGCCCGTGCGCGGCGCCTCCTGCATGGTCAGGTTCAGCGAGGGCGCGTCGAGATCGAACTTGGCGTAGCCCGGGCGCCGCTTGGTCGCCTTCACCCCGAAGGCCTTCTCGTAAAAGGCGACCGAGGCGTCGATGTTCGAGACGTTGAGCGAGAGGTGCGGCTTGACGATGTTCATGGTGTCCTTCCTTCCAAAAAAGTCGAAATAACGGGCAAAAAAACACGGCGGTCAGCAGCAGCCCGACTTGCCGTTGCCGCGGCAGCAGTCTTCCCAGAGGTACGTCGTGAGGGCGCGGAGCGCCGTGTAGTCGGCCGCGTAGTAGTGGAACGTGCCCGCGCTGCGGGTCGAGAGAAGGCCCGCGTCGACCAGCCGCTTGAGGTGGTGACTGAGGGTCGAGGCCGGCAGGTCGACGTGCGCCTGGATGTCGCCGGCGGACGCGCCCTCGGGGCCCGCCTGCACCACGTAGCGCAGCACCGTCAGGCGCACCGGGTGGCCGAGGGCGCTGAGCTGCTCGGCGTGGCGTTCGAGCTTCGAGGGCACGCCATAATTCTAATATTCTCGAAGAAGCGGCGCAAGCCCTATCTTCGACAAAAATGGAAGTTGGCTTCACGGTCGCACCGGGGGGGCGGTCTTGAGCCCGCCCTGGGGGACGGGGGGACGATTTCTTGCGTCCATCGGCTCCGGCCGGCGTCCTCAAGGGGCGAAGGAGACCCCGATGTCCGAGACGTTCCCCGTGCCCCCGAGCGGCGCCTCGCCCCCGACGCCCCCCGCGGGCCTGCCCTTGCCCGGCGACTTCGTCGGGCCCGAGCTCGCCCGTTCGCCCGACACCTTCGTCCATGAGCTGCCGCTTCCCGTTCGGGCGGGACTTCGGGGGCTGCTCGCGACCATCGAACGCGGGCAGGAGGGGCCCGAGATCGAACGGGGCGTGCGCGAAGTCCTCGCCGACGCGACGCGGCGGACGCTCACGGCGTTGACCTCGGGCCCGGGGCTGATTCTGCTGCGGGGTGTGCCCGTCGAGGGCCGCCCGCGCGATGCCGTTGCGGCCCTCTACGCGATGATGGGACGCGCGATCGGTCAGCCCGTGCCGCAGAACCTCGACGGC
Organism: Polyangiaceae bacterium; assembly: GCA_035762175.1. Classification (GTDB taxonomy): domain Bacteria; phylum Myxococcota_A; class Polyangia; order Polyangiales; family Polyangiaceae; genus DASTPP01. Next base: position 96,994 of record DASTPP010000174.1, read on the forward strand.
GAGCGGATGACCGACGTTCGTGACACGGGCGCCGACCCGAGCGACCCCGAGGTCCGGCTCTACCGCACGCGCGCCGAGCAAGACTTCCACACCGACGGCGCCGACGTCATCGGGCTGCTCTGCCTGCGAGGCGCGAAGGCGGGGGGCGAGAGCCGACTCGTCAGCTCGGTGCGCGTCTACCGGAAGGTCTGCGAGGCGCGCCCCGACCTCGCGCCCTTGCTCTTCGAGCCTTGGTTCTTTCACCTGCCCGGCGGCAAGGCCCGCGGCCTGCCCGAGGCGCTGCCCCGGCCCATCGCCGCCTTCGACGGCCGCAAGCTCGAGACCTTCTTCATCGGCTGGTACCTGCGCAACGCCCAGGCTTTCGACGGGGTGCCGCGCTTCGACCACGCCCGGCGCGAGCTGCTCGAGCTCTACGAGGCGGCGGCCAACGACCCCTCGCTCGCGCTCGACATGCATTTTCGGCCGGGCGACGTGCAGTGGCTACGCAACGCCTTCGTGCTGCACAAGCGCACCGCCTACGAAGACCACCCCGAGCCCGAGCGCAAGCGCCACCTGCTACGCCTCTGGCTCTCGGTCGAGGGCATCGACGACGCGACGCCGCGCTTCTCGCCCGAGGGGGGCGCGCCGTCATGAACTTCGACGCCGAACTCGCCGCCTCGGTGAGCCTGCTCGCGTTCGCCGCCCTCTCGTTCGTCGACGGGGTGGTGCTGCACTTCTTCCTCGAGCGCCTGCCCTTCCGGCCGGGCTCGCGCCTCGAGCACGGGCTGCACACGGCGCGCGCCGTGCTCTTCGCGCCCGTGCTCCTGGCCTTCTTCGACGCGCGCGCGTCGCTCGCCACGGGGCTCGCGCTGCTCGCCGTCGACCTGGCCTTCGAGGTCTGGGACATGCTCATCGAGCGCCAGAGCCGGGCCTTCTCCGGGGGGCTTCGCACGCGCGAGTACGCCCTGCACGGCGTGCTGGTGGCGCTGCACACGGCCGCCGTCGCGTTCACGCTCGTGGCCCGGCAGGCCCCGGCCCGCACCCCGACCCCCCTCTCGCTCGCGGCCGTGACGGGCTGGCTCTTGCCTGGCTCCACATTGGTCGCCCTGGCGCACGTCGTCTTGCTTGCGGCGCCGACCTGGGCGGCGCACTCTCGGGCGACGGAGGCCTCATGAGCGGCGCGGCGAGCGCGTGCGACCTGCGGAACGTGGCGAGGCGGCTGCGGCCCTTCGTCGAGCGGCGCGTGCCCCGCGACGACGTCGACGACGTGTTGCAAGAGGTGCTCGAGCAAGTTTACGAGGGCGTTGGCTCGGTCGAAGACGAGACCCACTACGTCGCCTGGCTGCACCGCGTCGCGCGCAACGCCGTCGCCGACCACCACCGGCGCCGCGGCCGCGCGGATGCCAAGCACGCGGCCTTCGCGGGCGAGTGGCAGGGCCCCGAAGACGAGCGGCGCTACGACGAAGAGACGCTCGCCTACTTCGTCCGGGCCTTCGTCGAGATGGTGCCCTCGCCCTACCACGAGGCGCTCACGCGCACCGAGCTCGAGGGGCTCACGATGCGCGAGGCGGCCGAGCGCGAGGGCGTCACACTCACCGCGATGAAGTCGCGGGTGCAGCGGGGCCGGCGTCTGCTCCGCGAGCTGTTCGAGGCGTGCTGCGAGATCGCGCTCGATGCGCGCGGGCGAGTGGTCGACTACGAGCCGCGGGCACCGTCCCGAGGGTTAGGGGCTGGCGTCTGGCTCGTTGGTCGGCGTGGCCTTCATTCCGCGCCCGTCCCGCTCGCGTAGGGCGCGATGGCGTCTTCGCAGGCCTTGCCGTTGAGGGCGTGCAGATACTGGCGGCCGCCGCGGCAGGTTACTTCTTCCGGCAGCTCGCCCGTGATCGGGTCGGTAACGCCCGGACAGTTGCTCGTGCCGGTCGACCTCGACGAGGCTCATGACGACCAAGTGTTCGTTGGCAGGGGGCTCGCCGGACACGTACAGGACGACCGTCGAAGAGGCCGCAGACGATACCCTGGAAGTCCTTGCCGGACTGATGAGGTAGGGGGCCAATACACACTCCCGATCGATAAAGAAGGCGATAGCCTCCCCTTCAGATGTCTAGGTCGCCGTCGATAATGTGCCAGCGACGCGGGTCGGTCACCGCCTCGAGCTCCCCCCCCGCGAGGCCCAAGGGGTGGATGACGAACGAGCGCGCCTGCGGGCGTCGCAAGAAGCCGAGCCGCCTCAGTCGGGCCGAGAGGCCCTCGTCGGCGATGAGGTCGAGCGCGACCGACGCGTAGCCCGCGGAACGCAGCACGCGCACGAAGCACAAGAGCAGAGCCTCGAGTTGTCGGGCGGGCTGCTCGCAGAACAAGTCGGCGACGTGGGCGCGCCCGCCGCCGAGGCCGCGGTAGGTCACGAAGCCCGCGAGAGCGCCAGAGCGGCGTGAGGCCAGGCCGAAGGTGTAATGTCGTGCGCTCGGGAACTCGTCGTAGCGCCAGCGCAGGAAGGCCGCGTCGCGCACGCCGGTGATGTCGTGGGCGCCCCGGCCCCGCTCCCACAGGGCGTCGAAGCGAGCGTCGGCCGGCCCCAGGTGGGCGCCCTCGTGTCCGAAGGCCAGCGCGAGCGAGGCGGCGCCTTCGGCGAGCCCGAGCGCCGCGTCGAGCACCGGGGCGCCGAGGCCCGCGAGGGCAGGAGCGGTGACGCGCTGGAGGAACGCGCCGGTGCGCAGGGGCCGCACCCACGAGGTAGACTCGCCGACCAGCGTGTAGCCCATGCGCTTGATGATGGGCAGCGCGTTCTTGTTGGGGTAACCCCAGATGAAGTCGTAGCGCTCCCTCTTCGCGGCCTCGAGCAGCGCCCGTTGCAGCATCAGGGCGGGCCCGGCGAAGCGGTGGCGCCGATCGACCGCGAGGTCGCTCGCGACGCCGACGCGCGCCTCGCGCCCCCCGAGCCGCACGCGCCGGGGCACGAGCGAGGCGCAGCCGACGACGCCGTCGCGCCCCTGGTCTTCGACGACGACGGTGGTGGGGGGGCCCTCGGGGTTTCGCTCGTAAAGCCACCGGATGCGCTCCTGTGTCACGCCGGCGATGGCCGGGTCGTGCATGTTGCCGGCCCAGAGGCGGGCGAGGGCTTCGCGGTCGGCGGCGAGGTCGAGGTCGCGGGTTGCGTAGGGCATCGGGGGCAGAAGCGGGGCCAGCCTGGGCGGCGATTCCTCTGGGCCTTCGTCGCGCGGCCGGATGGCCTGCTGCCATGCCCCCGCTCTGACGAGGGCGCCCGAAGAGCCGCCCTTGCGTCGTGTACTACACCGTTCGACCGAGTCGGGGCTACCCTACTCTCGGGCGTCGGCGGGCCCTGACACACGGCGAAGCGAGGGCGAGCGGAGTAACCTGCTCGGCCACAAGAGGAACCGGGCAGGCCACAAGGGGGGGTGCTACGCGCTCGGGGTGTGACCACCGCACGAGTGCCCGCCTTCGCTCGAAGAAGCCTCCTTCGGCCCAGCGCAGGTGCAGTTCAGGCAGCCGTGCTCGGCACAGGTGCCGCACGAGGCGACGACCTGGCGTCGTAGCGCGTCGCGCGCCCGGAACACCCGCACCGCCGCGTTGCCGCTCGAGATGCCCTGCTCTTCGGCGAAGGCCTTGACGGGCACGCCCTCGACTTCGATGCGCCGGAGGGCCTCGGCGTACTCGGGCTTGAGCGTTTCGGCCAGGCGGGCGACGCACTGGCAGACGGCGCCCCGGACGTCTTCGACCGGCTCCTCGTAGCGCTCGAGCTCTTCGGCGAAGGCCGCGAGCGCGCGCTCGGCGGCCCCGTGGCGGCGCTGGTGATCGACGACGGCGTTGCGTAGCGCGCGGTAGAACCAGGCGACGGCCGATTCGTCGTTCCGCAGTGTCTCGACGCGACCGATGCCGCGCACGAAGGCCTCTTGCAAGATGTCTTCGGCCAGGTCGCGGCGGCCGCCCAGGCGCCGCTCGAGGAAGCGCAAAAACTCGCGGTGGTTCTCGACGAGCGACCGGACGATTAGCGCGCTCTGCGGCTGCTGGCCCGCGCCGTCATCTGCGGGTTCAAAAGCCCGCTCGTCGGCCCTGTCGGTTGACATGGCCGGCAGCGTAGAGCCACGGCCCGAGGTCGGCAACGTAGCGCGACGGGCGGCCCGAAGCGCCGCCCCTGCGGCCGGCCTGGATGACGCGCCTGGAAGCTCTTGTTCGTCACCAGGGCCGAGCCATGAGTACCCTCGGCCGCGGCACCGCCACCTGCCCCCACATCGGTTCAGCCATCGTGCAGACTTCTTCGCGCCCCACGGCCTTGATGCCTTCGGCCGGGACTGTTCACCACGACCGCAGGTACAGTGACCTCATGAGCGCCGTGGGGCATTCGGAAGGGCTCACGCCTTCGGAACGGCACCTGAAAAAGCTCGGCTCCAGATCCTTTCTGAGCCTGTGGAGCTACGCGAACGTTTACCGCGACCAAGGCGGGGGCAAAGAGCTGTGTGACCTGTTGGTCATCTTCGGGGATAGCGTCGTCATCTTCTCCGACAAGCACTGCGCCTTCCCGAACTCGGGCGACGACGCCAAAGACTGGTCGCGCTGGTACCAGCGCGCCGTCGCCAAGTCGGCAGACCAGATTTTCGGCGCCGAGCGCTGGCTGCGCGACCACCCCGGCCGCGTCTTCGTCGACAGCAAGTGCACGGTGAAGTTGCCCATCGGCCTGCCCGAGCCGAGCAAGATGCGTGTTCACCGGGTGGTCGTTGCGCTCGGAGCGTCCACTCGCTGCCAGGGCGCGCTCGGCGACAACGGCAGCCTCATGCTCGCCTCACCCAAGGGCGGTCAACAGGTGCCGCCGCCGTTCACGGTCTTCCCGAACGTGCCGCCCGACAAGCGCATCGTCCACGTCTTCGACGAGCACTCTCTGGACGTCGTCCTCGACGAGCTGGACACCATCCAGGATTTCTTGGCCTACCTTCGCAAGAAGGAGGCGCTGCTGGCGAGCACGGGCATACGGGCGCCGAGCGAGCAGGACTTGCTCGCGTTCTACCTGCAGAACGTCAACGCCCAAGACGAGCACGACTTCGTGCTCCCGGAGGCCTGCGACTTCTTTGGGCTTCAGGAAGGGCTTTGGGAGCACATCAGCGAACAGCCCGCGTACGCCGCGAAGAAGGCGCGAGATAGGCCCAGTTACGCCTGGGATCGGCTGATCGAGTACCTGGTCGGCCGCATCGCGAGCGGCGATCTGACGATGGGCGGGGACACCGAGCTATCGACCCACGAGTTGGGTCTGAGGGTCATGGCGGCGGAGCGTCGCGTCGCGCGGCGCATGCTCGCCAACGCCTTCTTGGGCCTCGCACTCAACACGCCCAGAGGGCAGCCATTCGCCGTGAGGGTCGTGCTCTCGCCTTCCAAGGCGGGGGCCGCGTACGTGTTCGTGCTGCTCAAGCACGACCTCGGCACCAACTACGACGACTACCAGCGAGAGCGGCTCGAAAGGCTGCTCGCGTACGTCGACGTGGTCAAGTACCTCTACCGAGATCTACAACATGTCGTCGGCATCGGGACCGAGACCCAAGATTCTCCGGGCCGTTCCGAGACGATGGCATACTTCGACACCTCCGAATGGCCCGCCGAGGCACTCGAGCGCGGGCGCTGGCTTCATGAAGTGAAGGGCCTGATGAAAAGCGCCCGTACGTGGCACGCGCACGAGCGAGAGTACCCGAGCCTGCGTCAGCTTTCGGCGCCCGTCGACCCCCACGACGCGCGCCGTCGGCGTAACCGCGAGAAGCGGAGGCGGCGTGAGCTGCGCGACAAACGCTAAGCTGCCGAGCCCCTCCGAGGTGGCTGTGGCCTTGGAGGCGGCCAAGCCCCGCCAGGGTAGCCTGCACGCGAGCGCGAAGCAAAAGCGCCCCTGGCTCATGCCGGAGCCCCCGCGAAGCGCCGAAGCCGGAGCGAGTTCGCGAGGACCGAGACGCTCGAGAGCGACATCGCCGCGCTCGCGAGCACCGGCGAAAGCAGCCAGCCCGTCCAGGGGTACAAGAGGCCGGCGGCGATGGGGATGCCCACGACGTTGTAGACGAAGGCCCAGAAGAGGTTCTGGCGGATTGTGCGCAGCGTCGCCCGGGCGAGCCGGAGCGCCGTGACGAGGCCCCCGACGCCGCCGCGGAGGAGCGCGACGTCGGCGGCCGCGACGGCGATGTCGGTGCCGGTGCCGATGGCCACGCCGACGTGCGCGCCGGCGAGGGCCGGGGCGTCGTTCACGCCGTCGCCGACCATGGCGACGACCCGCCCCCGCGCCCGCTCTTCGGCGACGACGCGCGCCTTGTCCTCGGGCTTCACCTCGGCGTGCACGCGCACGATGCCGAGTTCGTCGGCCAGGGCCCGGGCGGTGCGCCGGCGGTCGCCCGTGACCATGGCGACGCCAATGCCCATCGCGCCGAGGGCCCGGACGGCGCCGAAGGCCTCGGGGCTCGGCCGGTCGGCGACGGCCACGACGCCCGCCAGGCGGCCGTCGAGCGCGACGAAGAAGGGCGTGCGGCCGTGCTGGGCCAGCCGCTCGGCCTCGCCGTCGAGGGCGGCCGCGTCGACGCCCGCCGCGCGCAGCCAGCCGGCCGTGCCGACCCGTACGAGGCGCCCCCCGACGCGCGCCTCGATGCCGTGGCCTGCCACGCTCCGGAAGCCCTCGACCGGCCGCAAGGCGACGCCGCGGGCCCGCGCCCCCTCGACGACGGCGTTCGCGACGGGGTGCTCGCTGCCCTGCTCGGCGCTCGCCACCAGCGCGAGCAGCTCGGGGTCGACGCCTTCGCCCATCACGCCCACGACGTCGGTGAGCACCGGCTTGCCGGCAGTGAGCGTGCCGGTCTTGTCGAGCAGCACGGTGTCGACGCGGCTCGCGGCCTCGAGCGCCGCCCCGCCCTTGACGAGCACGCCGAGCTCCGCCCCGCGACCCGTGCCGACGGCGACGGCCGCGGGGGTCGCCAGGCCGAGGGCGCAGGGGCAGGCGATGACGAGCACCGCGACGAAGCGCTCGATGGCCGTCGCGAAGCCGACGGCCGTGGGGTCGAGCGCGAACCAGACCGCGAAGGTGAGCGCGGCGATGGCGAGCACGACGGGCACGAAGACGCCGCTGACGACGTCGGCTAGCCGTGCGATGGGCGCCCGCGACCCTTGTGCCTGCTCGACCGCCTCGACGATGCGCGCGAGCGCCGTCTCGGCGCCGACCTTGGTCGCGCGGAGCGTGAGGGCCCCGCTCTGATTGAGCGTGCCGCCCGATACCGCGGCGCCCGGGCCCTTCTCGACCGGCATGCTCTCGCCCGTCAGCATCGACTCGTCGACCGCCGACGCCCCGCGCACGACCTCGCCGTCGGTCGGGATTCGCTCGCCCGGCCTCACCAGGAGCAGGTCGCCCTGCCGCACGGCCTCGATCGGCACGTCTTCGGCCGCGTCGAGCGAGGGCTCGCCCGCGGCACCCAGACGGACGCGACGGGCGGTCTTCGGTTGCAGGGCGACGAGGCCCCGCACCGCGTCGGCGAGGCGCCGGCGGGCCCGCGTCTCGAGCATCTTGCCGAAGAGCACGAAGGTCAAAATGGCGGCCGCGGCCTCGAAGTAGAGGTGCGGCATCACGCCGTGGGAAGCGTGCGGGAAGAGCCCGGGCGCGACCAACGCGACGGTCGAGTACAGCCAGGCGGCGCCGGCGCCGATGGAGACGAGGGTGTTCATGTCGGCGGCGCGGTGGCGCAGCGCCGCCCAGGCGAGCCGAAAGAACCGGCGGCCCGGCCCGAAGACGACCGGCGTGGCGAGCGCGAACTGCAACCAGCGACCGAAGGACCCTTCCGTGCCCGGAAGGGCCCCATGCGACATCGCGACGACCAAGAGCGGCATCGAGAGCGCGGCCGCGAGGGCGAAGTCGCGCCGAATCGAGCGCTGCTCGCCCTGCTCGGCTCTCTCGAGGGCGGCGGCGCGCAGTTCGGCGGCAGGCCGTCCGCCCGCTTCGGCCCCGCCCGGCAGCGACGGCACCTCGTACCCGGCGCCGCGGACAGCGTCCGCGAGGGCGTCCACGCTCGTCTCGTTGGGGTCGAAGGCCACGGTCGCCCGGTTCAGGGCCAAGTTCACGTCCGCCTCTCGGACGCCCGGGGCCGCCCGCAAGGCCTTCTCGATGCGCCGGGCGCAGGCGGCGCAGGTCATCCCGACGACGGGCAACTCGACCGTGATGGGCCCGAGTGCTCTCGAGACCGCCTGCGCCCGGCCTCGGCCCCGCTCCCCCCCTTCCCGCGCGTCCAGTACGGCGTCGGTGCCCGACCGGGCTGCGTTGCGCGCACCCACGACCTCGTAGCCCGCGTCGACGACCGCGGCGGCGAGCAACGCCTCGTTCGCCAGGGCAGGGTCGTAGACGACCGAGGCCCGCCCCAGGGCGTAGTTGACGCTGGCGCCCTTCACCCCCTCGGTCTTCTCGAGCGCCCGCTCGACGCGGCGGACGCAACTGGCGCACGTCATGCCCTCCACGAACAGCTCGGCCCGCGCCTCGGGGGCCGGCTCCGCGCCCGTCAGGCCGGGCGCCAACGTTGTCGTCGTCATGAGGCTCCTCCGTGCCCGCCGGGCTTTGGCCAGCGGACACAAAGCAGACGCACGCCCCGGCATGGCATTACGCCGGGGCGCGCGTCCTTCCGGGCCCCCGAGGGCCAGGGGGCTACTTGGGGGCCTCGACCTTGCGGGCGACGGTGCCGTTCGGGTGCTTGTACCAGCCCGGGTCGGCGTAGCTCGTCAACCCCTCGCGCACCTTGAGCACCGTGAACATGCCGCCCATCTCGACCGGGCCGAAGGGCCCGGTGCCGGTCATCATCGGCAGCGTGTTCTTCGGGCGCCCCATCTCGTGCATGTTGCCCATGCCGGTCTCGCCCATCGCCATGTAGCCCGGCAAGATCTTCCGCACCTTCGCCTCGACGCCGCCCTGCTTGACCCCGAGCATGTTGGGCACGTCGTGGCCCATGGCGTTCATCGTGTGGTGCGACTTGTGGCAGTGGAAGGCCCAGTCGCCGGCCTCGTTCGCGACCAGCTCGACCGTCCTCGTCGAGCCCACGGGCACGTTCACGGTCGTTTCGGGGCGGCGCGAGGCCTTCGGCGAGGGCCCGCCGTCGGTCGCGACCTCTTCGAAGGTGTAGCCGTGCACGTGAATGGGGTGACTGTCCATCGAGAGGTTGCCGAAGGTGAAGCGCACCCGCTCGCCCTTCTTCACGACCCAGGGGTCGGTGCCGGGCCAGACGCGCGCGTTGAAGGTGAAGAGGTTGAAGTCGAGCATCACGTTGGGGTTGGGCGTCGCCGTGCCCGGCTCGACGTACCACTCGTGCAGCATCACCACGAAGTGCCGGTCGACGCGCTCGCGGGGCGCCTTCGGGTGAATCACGAAGAAGCCCGACATGCCCATGGCCATCTGCACCATCTCGTCCGAGTGCGGGTGGTACATGTACACGCCGTTCTGCTTGAGCGTGAACTCGTAGACGTACGTCTCGCCCGGCTCGATGTGCGGCTGGTTCAGGCCGGCGACGCCGTCCATGCCGTTCGGCAGCAAGATGCCGTGCCAGTGCACGCTCGTTCGCTCGGGCAGCTTGTTCGTCACGAAGATGCGCACGCGGTCGCCCTCGACCGCCTCGAGGACGGGCCCCGGCGTCTGGCCGTTGTAGCCCCAGGTGTTGACGACCATGCCGGGGGCGAACTCGCGCTTCACTGGCTCGGCCGTGAGGCGAAACTCCTTGACGCCTCGGTTCATGGTGAAGGCGAGCGTCGAGCCGTTGGGCATCACGACGGGCGTGTAGGGCGGGCGGGCGCCGGCGTTCTGGGCCCGCGCCGCCCCCGGAACGAGGGCGAGCACGAGGGCGAGCACGCCCAACAGGACGCGGAAAAACGATCGAGTCATGGTCGTGGTCCTAGTGTTTGTGCGCGGGGGCCGCGGGAGAGGCAGGGGTCGCAGGGGTTGCGGGGCGGGCGGGCGCCGCGGGCGCGGCGTTCGTCGGCGGCGCGGGCGGGCGGCTCTGTCCCGCCGGCGCGCTCGCGGGCGGCGAGGCCGAGGCCCGGGCCGTCGCGGGCCCGAGCCGGGTGCCGACGGCGCGCTCGAGATCGCTGCGCGCGATCCAGTAGTCGCGCAGGGCCTCGATGTACTCGCGGTAGGTCGCGAACTCGCTCTGCTTGGCCTGCAAGAGCTGGTAGACGCCGAGCAGCATCGCGTCGTACTGCTCCTGCGAGTACTTGACGATGTTCTCGCGCAGCGGCACGAGCACGCCGCCGTACTCTTCGACCATCGCGCGGGCCGTCACGAGCCGGGCGCGGGCCTCGCGCACCTCCGACCGCGACCCGATCGACAGCGCGCGCAGCCGCTGCTCGCTTTGGCGCTTGAGCGCCTCGAGTCGCGCGAGAAAGGCCTGCTTCTGGTCGAAGAGCGGCACCTCGATCGAGGCGCTCGGGCCGAAGCCGATGCGCGGGGCGCGCGGGCCGAAGTCTTGGCCGCCGCGTAGCCGCGCCGCCTCGACCTGCACGTTGACGAAGCCCGTCCAGCGCATCGTCTTGGCGAGCGAGAGGGTGTAGTCGATCGCCTGCAGCTCGCGGCGCGCCGCGGCGACGTCGAGCCGCTTTTCGATCGAGAGCGACTCGAGCCGCTCGAGCGACACCTCCTCGCGGGGCAACTCGGACAGCTTCGGGCCGAGCTTCCAGCCGGTGCGCGTGCCCCACACGCCCATCAGGCGCGTCAGGTGCTCGCGGGCCACGGCCGCCTCGCCCTCGCTCTTCTTGAGATCGAGCCGCACCTGCGAGGCGAGGCCGAGCTCGGTGTTGTAGGCGAGATCGTTCATCGTACCCGCCTCGTGCTGGCGCTGGGCGAGCTCGGCCGAGGCCTCGGCCGCCTCGCGCACCAGCCGCCGCATCGCGAGCACCTGCTCGGCCGCCTGCGCCTCGTAAAACGCCTTGCGCACCTCGGCGGAGAGTTCGAGCACGCGGTCGGCCACGCGCAACTTCGTCGCCTCGAGCTCCGTGGCCGCCACGCGCTTGCGCATCGGCATGGTGACGAGGTCGAGGAAGTCTTGCTCGACCGTGAAGAAGAGGTTCGGGTCGATGTGCTCTTGCTCCCACGCCGTCGCGCCGACGCCGAAGACCGGGTTCTTCAAGAGGCCCGCCTGCACCAGGTCGGCCTGCCCGATGGCCAGGTCTTCGAAGGTCGAGTGCAGCGACGGGTTGCCGAGCAGGGCGACCTGCACGGCGGCATCGACCGTGAGCTCCCTCGAAAGCAGGCGCTCGACGGCCGCCTCGGCCTGCTTGTCTTCGGCCGAGTTCTGGTCCCAGCGTGGCCGATGGCCCGAGCGGGCCTCAACCGCGTCGGCGACGTCGCGGAAGGCGGGCGCCGCCGAGGTCGAGCCGCAACCGGCCAGCGTGGTGAGGGCCAAGAGCGCGGCCCCGGCGAGGTGAGAGAGCTTCGCGGGCATCGGTCCAGACCGTCTCCTTCGTTACTTCTTGGGCACGAGGTTCATGCCGCACTTGGGGCACTGCCCCGGCGTGGGCGAGGTGACTTCGGGGTGCATCGGACAGGTGTAGACGACGGCCTGCCCGGGGCTCGGCGCCCCGGAGCCCGCGCCGGCCGGGCCAGGCGCGCCGTGCATCTGCCCGTGGTCGTGGGCATGGCCGCCAGCGGGCGCCTCCGAAGGCGGGTTGGCGGGCGGTAGGGGCGACGCCCCCTCGGGGGCCCTCGGGTTCGACGGGTCGTTCGGCGACGTCGCGACGGGCGCGGGGCCGGGTGAGCAGCCGGCGAGGGCAAGGGCCGAGGCGAGGGCGATGGCTTGGTGCAGCGTCATGGTACGTCCTCCGTTCGATGTTCAGGTTGGGAGAGGGCCGCGGCTGCGGTCACCTGGTGACGGGCTTCGGCTCAAGGTTCATGGCGCACTTCGGGCAGAGCTCGGGCTCGCTGGCGGCGGCCTCCCGTTGCATTTGCCCGACGTGCGTGGCCTGACCGGCGCCTTCCATACCGGCGCCGCACACCTCGCTCACAGTGACTTCGCGGGCCGGTTCCGTGGCCGGGCAAGTCACTCGGCAAGAAGGGCTCGCTCCGGCAGACACAAGGGGTGAAAGGCCGGCCTCGGGCGACGCAGTCGGGCGCGTCGTAAGAGTCGCTGACGCCCCCTTGGAGCCGAGGCCAGGGGCGAGAAACAAGAGGGACGCGAGCGACGAGAGAGCATTCTCCAGGGGCGTCATGGCATGGCTCAGCGAGGTGGCGGTTGATCGGTCATGAGGGGCGCGGGCTCGAAAGCGATTTCCGGGCCCGACGCCGGCGTGGCGACGTCCCGACGGGCACCATCGCCGCTCTTCCAAGGCAGACGCAGCCCCCCCCTTGGCATTACAGCCCCCTCAGCGCGCCTTCTCCTCCCGGGGCCACCTAGCGCCGCGGGGGCCGCTCTTCAGCTCGAGTTCGCGAGGACAAGGCCCTCCAAAGGCACCGCCTCATTCACTCGCACGCCCCTCGCGAGCTGAGGCTCATGGTCACGCGGCGGGCCCCCAGGGCGAGGAGCCCGCCGAAGGTCGGACGGTTCGCGAGGGCCCCGATCTCTCACTCGGGCCCGGCTTCACGGGCGGGCCTTGTTGCTGAGCACAGGGCCGGCGGCCGCCCGGCGGGGGGGCGAGAGGTGACCTGTAATCGCGGCCGGGGGGCTGCGTCTGCCTGGTTGCGAGCCGGTCGGGGCACCCCGAGGGCTGGCGAAAGGACGAAGAGACCATGTCGACGACCAAAGAGACCCTGCTCAACGTTTCGGGGATGACGTGCACCTCGTGCGTGCGCCACGTCGAGAGCGCCCTGCGCGAGGTCGTGGGCGTCCGAGGCGTCGAGGTGCGGCTGCGCAAGGGTGAGGTGCTCGTCAAGCACGACGCCGATAGCGCGCCCGTGACCGAGTTCGTCGAGGCGCTCCGCGAGGCGGGGTACGAATCGAAGCTCGGCGCGGCCGCCTGAGGCGGGCGGGAGGGCGGCGCTCGCTCGACAGACGCGCGCCGCCCTCTCCCCCCTTCCTGCGCCTCACGCCCAGGCGAGGCTTGCCATGCACCACGTCATCATCGGAGCCGGCCTTTCGGCCGCGCGAGCCATCGAAGCGATTCGGGCGGCGGGCGTCGACGACCCGATCACGCTCGTCGGCGAGGAGCTCGAGCTCCCCTACAACCGCCCCCCCCTGTCGAAGGAGTTCTTGTCGGGAGCCCTCCGGCGCGACGACCTCTTGCTGCAGCCGCCCGCCTTCTACCACGACGGTCGCATCGACCTGCGCCTCGGGCGGCGCGCAACACGCCTCGACACCGCGGCCCGCGTGGTCGACCTCGACGGGGGCGAACGCATCGCCTTCGACCGGCTGCTCGTCGCCACCGGGGCCGCGCCGCGCCGGCTCGAAGTCGCCGGCGTCGAGCTCGCCAACGTACTTTACCTGCGTACGGTGGACGACGCCGACCACTTGGCCGTACGGCTCCGGGCCGCCGAGCGCGTCGTCGTCGTGGGCGGCGGGCTCCTCGGGCTCGAGGTCGCCGCCGCCGCGCGCGGCCTCGGCAAGAAGGTCACCGTGGTCGAGGCCGGCGACACGATGCTCGGCCGCTTCGCCGGCCCCCTCGTCGGGCGACTCGTTACCGAGATGCACCGCGACCAAGGCGTCGACGTCCGCACGCGCTCGACGGTGCGCGCCTTCCGCGGGAGTGACACCGTCGAAGAGGTCAGCCTCACGGACGGCGAGGCCGTGCCGGCCGACCTCGTCGTCATCGGGGTCGGCGTCCGTCCGAACACCGGGTGGCTCGCCGGCTCCGGCCTCGCCCTCGACGACGGCGCCCTGGTCGACGAGTACACCGCGACCAACGTGCCGGGCGTCTTCGCGGCCGGCGACGTCGCGCGAAGCTGGAACCCCGTGCTCGGCGCGTACGTGCGCCTCGAACACTACGGCAACGCGTTCGCCCAGGGCGCGGCGGCCGGCCGCGCCATGATCGGGCGGCCGGAAGTGCATGCCCCGCTGCCGGGCGCCTCGTCCGAACAGTTCGGTCGCCGCCTGCAGGTCGTCGGTTGGGTGCGCGGCGACGAGCGGGTCGTCGTGCGCGGCGACGCGTCGAAGCGAAGGTTCACGGCCTTCTTCGTGCACGACGGCTGCCTCCGCGCGGCGTTCACGCTGGGGCGGCCGCGCGACCTCGTCGCGGCGAAGCGGCTCATCACCTCCCGGGCCGCCGTCGACCCGGCAGCCCTCGCCGACGCCGGCCACGAGCTCGACGCGGTGAGGGCGCCCGCCCCCGCCATGAAAGAGAAGGAACGACCATGAAGAAGATGACCCGATCGCTGTTCGCCCTGACGTTGGCGTCCCTCGCCGCCGACCTGGGCTTCGTTGCCGTCGCCCGCGCCGGCGCGCCGACGTCCGTCTCGGTCAAGGTGACCGACAAGGGCTTCGAGCCCCCGGCCCTCACCCTCGCCAAGGGCTCAGAGGCCACGCTCGTGTTCACCCGGACGACCGACGCCACCTGCGCCAAGGAGGTCACCTTCCCCGAGCTCAAGCTGAAGAAAGAGCTGCCCTTGAACACGCCCGTGGCCGTCACCATCCCGACGGGCGAAGCGCGCACGCTCAGCTTCACCTGCGGGATGGGCATGTACAAGAGCTCGGTGGTCGTCCAGTAAGCGCGGCCGCACCTCACGGGCCCCAGTCGCCGCCCCGCACGCCGCCCGCACGGACGAGAGGCCGCCGGGCGAGGGGTCAGGGCGAGGGGGGGCGCAGCCCGGCTAGAATGACCGTGACGAGCCGACGGACTGCCGCCTTCGACGACAGGCCGTCGGCCGCCGCGAGGGCGTGCAGGCAGTAGTTCGCGAGCTCGTCGGCCCCGACGTCGTCGCGCACCTTGCCGCCCTCCGCAGCCTCGGCGAGCAGGTCTCGCAGCAAGTCGCGCAGGTGTTGACGCGCCCGGGCGACGTGCTCGCCGCGGTGTAGCAAGGCCGCGAGCTCATGGCCGTGATGTTCGTGGGCCATGAGCGCGTAGGCCTCGAGCACGGCCGCGAGCCGCTCGCCGGCACCGCACGCCTGATCGCGCACCTTGGAAAAGTGCTCGAGGTGGCCGGCGACGTGGCGCTCGTGCCAAGCGGTCAAGATCGCTTCGACGTCGGAGAAGTACTTGTAGAGCGTCGCCCGCCCGATGCCGGCCCCTTCGGCGATCTGCGACATCGTCACCGACCGAAGCCCGTGCTTTTCGACGAGCGCCGCCGCGGCGTCGAGGACCGCGTCGCGCACCTCGCGGCGGTGCGCCTCGATGGTCTCGTTCCACAGCTTCGGCACCGCGCCAGTATACGCGGCGGGGCGACCGGAGACAGTTTGTATTTGACAGAGACATACTGTCTCGCAAAATAAGGGGCGTCGCGAACGCTCGGACGAGCACTGCGCGACGGAGGACCCCCATGGCCGCCCTGCCCCCCGACCCCAACCCCGACGGCGACCCCGGCGCGGGGCCCGACCCCGGCCCCCCGCGCTGGGTGAAAGGTTTCGGCCTCGTCGCCCTCGCCCTGGTCGTGCTGTTCCTCGTCGCGCACCTCGCGGGGGGCGGCTTCGCCGGCCACGAGCCGCCCGCCGGCCCCAGCGAACACGGCACGCATCGGCCATGACGATGGCGCCGGGCCTCCGCAAGTTCGCGCTCACCACGCACGTCACGTCGTCGGTCGGTTGGCTCGGCGCCGTCGCCACCTTCCTTGCCCTCGCCGTCGCCGGCCTGACCAGCCACGACGCGCTGACGATGCGCGCCGCCTACCTGTCGATGGAGTTGACCGGCCGGTTCGTCATCGTCCCCCTGTGCCTCGCCTCGCTGCTGACCGGCCTCGTCCAAGCGCTGGGCACCCCCTGGGGCTTGTTCCGCCACTATTGGGTCCTGATCAAGCTCGTGATGACCTTGCTCGCCACCATCGTCTTGCTGGTGCACATGCGGCCGATTCGCCTCATGGCGGTCGTGGCGGCCGAGACGACCTTGTCCGCCGGCGATTTCGGCAGGCTACGAGTCCAGCTCGCGGCCGACGCGGCCGCCGCCCTACTGGTGTTGCTCGTGGCCACGACGCTGTCGGTCTACAAGCCGCGGGGCGTGACACGGTACGGGCGCAGGCGAAGCGAGGGGCGTACGATCGTACCGCCGTAGAGTCGGCGGTCCTTCGCTCGCCTACGTCGCGGGCCCCCTCGGCGGGCCGCCTCGCGGCGGGTAGTCGGAGGAAACGAAGTCGGCCGAAGAGTGGAGCCCCGTCCTCGGCACTCAGCCCCGGCGCGGCGCGCCCGCCCGGCGGGGTCGCTCGGCCCGGTCGGCCGGGCCGAGTTCGTCGAGGAGGAAGCCCCACACCGCCGCGACGCGCGGCACGTCGCGCAGCGCGCGGTGGCCGACCAGCCAGAGGTCGTCCGAGGGCCAGGCGGCCGCATCGGGGGCGAGCGCGTCGGCGAACGCCACGGGGGCGAGGGCGTGCACGCGCGCGTAGGGCTCGGGGGCGAGCACGACGCCGAGCCCGGAGCGGGCGGCGACGAGCTGCGAGGCGAAGTGGCTCGTCCGTAGGACGACGTCGGCCCGGGGCGCGTGCCGCGCGAGCCAGCGCGCCGTCGGGATGCTGGCGAGGTCTCGGTCCCAGGTGATCCACGGGGCGTCCTCCCAGGCGTTCATGCGCCCGAGCGCCTTCGCCAGGTCGGGTGACGCGACGGCGACCCAGCGCGTCGTCATGAGCTTCGTCATGACGAGGTCGGCCCCTTGCGGGCGCACGGAGCGGAGGGCGAGGTCGGCCTCGTGCCGCGTGAGGTCGATCGCGCGCACGGACGCGTCGAGCTCGATGCGAATCTTCGGCCAGCGGGCGCGCAGGCGCACGAGCGCGGGGGCGATGAAGGCGTCGGCCATGCCGGGCGCGACGCTCAGGCGCACGACCCCTTCGGCCGTCGACTCGAGCCCCGAGGCGTCGCGCGCGAAGCGCCCGTGGGCCGCCTCCATCGCCTCGGCGGCGGGCAGGACGAATTCGGCGCTCCGCGTGGGGGCGAGGCCCTCGCGCGAGCGGTCGAAGAGCCGCGCGCCGAGCGAGGCCTCGAGCGCCGCGAGGCGGCGGCTCACCGTCGAGGTGTCGACGCCGAGGCGCAGGCCGGCGGCGCCCAAGCTGCCCTGGCGGTAGACGGCCAAGAAGATGCGTACGTCGTCCCAACGGGCGTCGCCGAGGTCTTGCGATTTTGCGGCCACAGCTTGTAAATTTGGGTGCTGCATTGCGACCGCGCAAGACCCATTCTTTGCGCCATGAGCGACGAACGAGCCTCCCTGCACGTGGTCCTGGGCGCGGGTCAGATCGGCACCCGCGTCGCCGACATCCTTCTCGCCCGCGGGCGCCGCGTGCGCGTCGTGCGCCGGGGGCGAGGCGGCGAGCCGCGCGCCGGCCTCGAGTGGGCGAGCGGCGACGTCAGCGACCTCGCCTTCGCCGCCGACGTCACGCGCGGCGCGGCCGTCGTCTACGACTGCATGAACCCGCCCTACCACCGCTGGCCCGAGCTGCTCTTGCCCATCGGCCGGGGCGCACTGCACGGCGCGGCGAAGGCGGGCGCGAAGCTCGTCGCGCTCGACTGCCTGTACATGTACGGGCGGCCCGAGGGCCCCCTGCACGAGGGCTCGCCGCTCGCGCCCTGCAGCAAGAAGGGCGCGCTGCGCGTCGCGCTCGCCGAAGAGCGGCTCGCGGCGCACCGCGGGGGCGGCGTTCGCGTCGCCATCGGCCGCGCGAGCGACTTCTTCGGCCCGAACCTGCCCTTCTCCTCCTGGAACGCGCGCTTCTTCGAGCGCATCGCCGCCGGCAAGCCGGGCGAGTGCATGGGCGACCCCGACCTGCCGCACTCGTACACCTACGCGCCCGACGTCGCCCGCGCGCTCGTCACGCTGGGCGAGCGCGACGAGGCGCTCGGCCGGGTCTGGCACCTGCCGACGAACCCCGCCGAGAGCACGCGGGCGCTGGCGGCGCGGCTGGGCCGGGCCCTCGGCGTTCGGGCCGAGGTGGCGCGCGTGCCGCGCTTCGTCCTGCGGACGGCGGGCGTGTTCTCGCCGCTCCTGCGCGAGGTCGCGGAGATGGCCTACCAGTGGGACGTCCCCTTCGTGCTCGACGACGCGCGCTTCCGCGCCGCGTTCGGGCAGGGGCCGACGCCGATCGACGAGGCCGTCGCCGCGACGGCCGCCTGGGCGCGCGGGCGCTTCGGCTTCCGCGCGGCGGCGTGAGCGCGTTGCGGCGTGCACCGAGGGCCCCTTGAGCCCGCCGGCACGGGCGGGTAAGGCAGCCCCCGACCTCGGCGTTGGCGAGACGCGTGCACCCGACGACGCGTCGTTCGAACACAGGGGCAAGAAGGAGTAGCATGGGGAGCAGAAAGAAGGCGAAGGCGGCATCTACCTTCGCCGCGCTCGTCGCGCTGGCCGTCGGTGTCCGACCCTCGACCCTTCGGGCGGACACGCCGAACGTCGTCGTCGCCGATCTCGGCCTGCACGTCGTCGGCGTGGGCTACGAGCGGGTGTTCTCCGATCGGTGGTCGGCGCAGGCGGCGGCCGAATTCTATAGCCCTTGGACCGTCAACCGCGACTTCCTCGGGCTCGGGGGCTCGCGCTGGGACGGCACGCAGGATCTGGCCGGCGGCGGCCTGCGCGTCCGGGCGTTCTTCACCCCGCTGGGCGGCCCGGGCGGTCTCTTCGTCTCACCCTTCGTCCAAGCCATGGCCGTGCGCGCCACGGTGCGCGGTGAGGCGGAGGGCGGCGCCGCCTGGGCGGCGGGGGCGGCGGCGGGGTACGGGTTCTTGCTCGGCGAGCGCGTGCTGCTGCGGCTCGGGGCGGGGGCCCAGTATCACGCGGCCCGGGTGCGCGGGGGCGACGAGCCGCCCGGGTTTTCGGGCCTCTTCCCCCACCTCGATCTCAACGTCGGGTATCGCTTCTGAGGCCCGCCGGGCGCCTCGGCGAAGTGGTCGAGGCGCGCGAAGCACAGAAGGCAGGCGAGCACCACGGCCGCGAGCACGAAGGCGCGGCGGCGGGCATCCGGTTTCTGGCTCGTCATGGGCTGGCGCTCCGCAACTGCCGGGCATCGCACGTCGGCTCGCAAGAGAGGAGGTCTCGGCGCCCGGCCACCCCGTGCGTCGGCGCCCGGCTCGACGAGCAGGGCCGGCGCTGGCGGTTCGTTCGGGCGGGGCTGGCCTAACGCGCGGTGCGAGGTCCGAGCCACTGTCCGCGTCGGGACTCTTCGGTTACCCTCGGCGCCGGACCCGTGGCCGATCCGCCGCCCCGCCTGCCCCGCGTGCTGCTCGTCGCGGGCGACGACCGCGTCGCGCGCTCGCTCGGCCGTGCCCTGCGCGCGTCGGCCGAGCTCGTGATGGCGCGCGACGCCCGGTCGGCCCTCGGGCTGCTTGCCGGGCGGCGCTTCGAGGTCGTCGTCGCGCAGCTCGCCCTGCCCGACGGCGATGGCCTCGCCGTGCTCGCCGAGGCTGAGCGCCTCTGCCCCGGCGCGGGGCGCGCCTTGTTCGCTTGGGCGGGCCCAACGCCCGAGGCCGAGCTCGCCCTGGGCGAGGGCCGCCTCGCAGCCTTGCTCTGCCGGCCCGAGGGCCTCGTCGAGCTCGTCGCCCTCGTGCGGAGCCAGGCGCCCGGGGGCGGGCCCGGATAGGAATTTCGTCGCCCCACCCGGAGCCATCCTTCAGGCCCGCCCGGCGGGTCCGTAAGCCGCACGTTCGTTTGCTGGGCGACGTCGTAAGATCCGCCAGGGGCGCCACGCCGGCCGCTACCCTTGCGCGCAGCGCACGCGGCCGGCCACCCTACTTCTGCCTCGGGCCGGGGCCGGCCGTCTCGACCGAGTTCGGCTCGTAACGAGCCGAGCTCTCGACCCGCGACGCCGAGGTCGTGCCCGACCCGAGGCAGAACCGCTCAGATGCGGGCCCGGCGCAGGCGGAGCGAATTCACGATGACCGAGACCGAGCTCAAACTCATGGCCGCGGCAGCCAGCATAGGGCTGAGCAGCACGTGGAAGAAGGGGTAGAGGGCGCCGGCCGCGATCGGCACGCCGAGCACGTTGTAGACGAACGCGAGGAAGAGGTTCTGACGAATGGTGCGCATCGTCACGCGGCTCAGGCGCCGCGCCCGCAGCAGGCCGTTGAGGTCGCCCTTGACCAAGGTCATGCCCGCGCTCTCGATCGCCACGTCGGTGCCCGTGCCCATGGCGACGCCGACGTCGGCCCGGGCGAGCGCGGGCGCGTCGTTGACGCCGTCGCCGGCCATGGCGACGACATGCCCCGCGTCTCGGAGGCTCCGTACGACCTCTTCCTTACCGTCGGGCAAGACGTCGGCATGCACCTCGTCGATGCCGACGCGCTTGGCGACGGCCTCGGCGTTGGTCCGGCCGTCGCCGGTGAGCATGACGACGCGCACGCCTTCGCGCTTGAGCTCGCGCACGGCCTCGGCGCTCGTGGGCTTCACCGGGTCGATGACGCCCACGGCGCCCTCGACGACGCCGTCGACGACGACGTAGACCACGGTCTGCCCGTCGCCGCGTAGCCCCTCGACGCGGGCGAGGAGCTCGCCCGGGTCCCACCCGCGCTCGCGGAGCAGGCGCTCGTTGCCGAGGGCCACCTTCCGCCCCCCGACGTCGCCCTCGACCCCGCGGCCCGTGAGCGACGCGAAGCCGGACGCCTTCTCGACGTTAACCCCTCGCTCGGCCGCAGCGCTCACGATGGCCGCTGCGAGCGGGTGCTCGCTGCCGACTTCGAGGCTGGCGGCGAAGCGCAGGAGCTCGAGCTCACCGAGCGACGCGCCCGGGAGGACGGTGTCGACGCGCGGCTTGCCTTCGGTGAGGGTACCTGTCTTGTCGACGACGAGCACGTCGACCTTCTCCATCGTCTCGAGCGCCTCGGCGCTCTTGACGAGCACGCCCACGGTCGCCCCGCGCCCCGTGCCGACCATGATGGCCATGGGCGTGGCGAGCCCCAGCGCGCAAGGGCAGGCGATGATGAGCACGGCGACGGCGTTGACGAGGGCGTAGGCGAGTCGGGGCTCGGGGCCGAGGGCGGCCCACGCCACGAACGTGCCCGCGGCCACGACGAGCACCGCCGGCACGAAGTAGGCGGCGACGAGGTCGGCGAGGCGCTGAATGGGGGCGCGCGTCCGCTGCGCCTCGCCCACCATGCGAACGATCTGCGAGAGCAGCGTGTCTTTGCCGACCCGCTCGGCCCGCATCAAGAGGCCGCCCGTGCCGTTGATGGTGCCCGCCGTCAGCGGCGAGCCGGCCTCCTTCTCGACCGGCACGGGTTCGCCCGTGATCATCGACTCGTCGACGGCGCTCGCGCCCTCGAGCACCCGTCCGTCGACGGGCACCTTCTCGCCCGGCCGGACGCGGAGCACGTCGCCGGGTTGTACCTCGTCAATCGGCACGTCCTCTTCGCGCCCGTCTCGGACGCGTCGGGCCGTCTTGGGCGCCAGGCCGAGCAGGGCGCGGAGGGCGGCCCCGGTGCGCGAACGCGCCCGGAGCTCGAGCACCTGCCCGAGCAGGACGAGCGTCGTGATGACGGCCGCCGCCTCGAAGTACACCTCGGCGGTGCCATGATGCCCTCGGAACGCCGCCGGAAGCAGCCCGGGGGCGAGTGTCGCGACGAGGCTGAACACGTAGGCGACGCCCGTGCCCAGGCCGATGAGCGTGAACATGTTCAGACTGCGATTGCGCACCGAGGCCCACGCACGCTCGAAGAAGGGCGCCCCGCCCCAAAGCACCACGGGCGTGGCGAGCACGAGCTGAACCCAGGGCAACGCGGCGGGGGGTACGAGCTCCGTGAGCGGGCGGCCGGGGATCATGTCGGCCATCGCCAGGACGAAGAGCGGCACGGTCAGCGCCGTGCTCACGACGAACCGTCGCTGCATGTCGATGAGCTCGGGGTTCGCCTCGTCGAGGGCCACCTCGCGCGGCTCGAGCGCCATGCCGCAGATCGGGCAAGAGCCGGGCTCGGGGCGCACGATCTCGGGGTGCATCGGGCAGGTGTATTCGACCGCCGTCTTCGGCGGCGCCTGCACCGCGACCTCGAGCGCCATGCCGCACTTGGGGCAGGCGCCGGGCCCCGGCTGACGCACCTCGGGGTGCATCGGGCAGACGTAGCCGCCCTCGACGTCGGCGCGCGCAGGCCGGTGCACCCCAGACGTTTCATGGCCCCCGGCAACGTTCGATCGCTCGCGTGGATGAGACGCTCCGAGGCGACTCGGCCCGGCGTAGGTCGAGGGGGATGAGCGGAACTTGGCGGCACATCGCTGGCTGCAGAACGAGTATGAGTGACCCTCATGCTCGGCGGTGGCCGCGGCGTCGGCAGGGTCGACCCTCATGCCACAGACGGGGTCGACGACGGGCTCGAGCCTGTGGGCGTGCCCTTGGGGCCCGTGATGGTGCGACGCGTGGTTCGAGTGGGTAGTGTTCATCGCGTTCTCCGCCGAGCTTGGGCCTCTGGGAGAGGCATCGTACCGGGCTTCGGGCGCCGGCCTCTGAAGCCGCAGACGCACTCGGGCGCGCCCCATTACGCCCGGGTAACGAGGCCACTCGGCCGGCCTTCGGCCAGGCCAAGCGGAGCCGCGCCCGCCTGCAGGCCTCTCGGCCAGCCTTCACGGAACGGGTCAGGGCCCGGCCTGATGCGGCCAAGGGCGCCGGCCCTCTACGCCGCGGGCCTGCGCCGGCACTCTTCGGCGCACCGACGGCAGGCTGCCGCTCCTGGGTCATGGTTACCTCCAGATCAGTCGGGGTGAGGTGCCCCCTCTGCGATCGCCCGTATCAGCAAGCGTCGTGCCCCGCGGCCGCTAGAAAGACCTTGCCGGCCGCGGAGCGGGGCGTTCGCTCGCGCCGACTCTCTCTCGAGCTGCACGGCAGAAGCGCCCCATGGGCATCGTGCCCGCGAGGCAAGGAACCTCGGTGCCCCAGGCCGACCTCGCTCCCCTCGGGCAGGGGGAGAGTGACTCGCCAGATCAATAACCGCGCCCGTTACACGTAACCCCCGAGGTCACATCGGGGCGACAACGACGCGAGGTTTTACGGCCCCGGGGCCTCGGCCCGAAACGGAGCGGACGCGAAGCCGCACCTCGGCAGCGCGGTCGGCTCGGCTACGCTCCGCCCCCAACGTCCCCCTACACCCGGGCCCTCCGGGATGACGCCCGGCACGGCACAAACGATCGCTTAGTCGTGCCTGCGAAGCTCGCGCAAGAAGGCCTCGATCTCGGGCGCGAACGCCCGGGCAAAATCCTCGGTGCTCCGCAAGTCGTCCGACATCGACGCTCGCGCCATGCGACCGCGCGGCAGGCGTTCGGCCAAGGCCTTCGCCAGCGCGACGGGGTGCCGCCAGTCGGCGCCCGCGAACACGAGCGTCGGGGCCTGAATGCCGAGCAGTTCGTCGACGTGTCGGAACGCGCGGTCGCGGCCGATGGCGGCGGCGGCCGCGAGGCTGGCGGGGTTGGCGTCGGGCATCGCCTCGCGCACCATCGCCCCGATGACGGGTGACAGGTCGGCCAGGATCGGCGCCCACGCGGCCTCGACGCCCCGCGTGCGCATGCGCTCGGCGAACGCCGCCATGAACGCGAGCTCGGCGGCCTTCGCCGCGTCGTCTTCGATGTCTTCGACGCTGATCAACACCAGGCCGGACACGCGGCCCGGGTACGCCATCGCCGTTCGCAGAGCGACCGTCGCGCCCAGGCCGGCGCCGCCGACCACGGCGCGCGACGCGCGAAGGCGGTCGAGCAGCGAGACGACGTCGTCGGCGTACTGGGCCCACGTATGACGCGCCTCGTCGGCGCACACCGAGCGGCCGTAGCCGCGCACGTCGGGCAGCACCACCGTCGCGGCCGAGCCGAGGCGCTCGGCCAGAGGGACCAAGCTGCGGTGGTCGGGGCCGCCGCCGTGCATGAGTACCAACACCGGGAGCTGCGACGCCGCGGCCGCGTGGGGCTCTTGCGTAGAGAACGCGCACAGGGGGCAGCCATCGCCGCCGGCGTAGTCGAGCCGAACCATCAGGCCGCACACACTAACAGCGCACCCACGGACGGGCGAGTTGCCATGACGCTCTGGCAGGGGGCGACGCCGACGGGGGCGACGGTGACCTCGCCAGTCACCGCTAACCTGCGCGGTCACACTCCAACGAACGGCCTGGCGAGACGTTCCGAGCGTGCGATACCTTCACCGTGCGAGAGGGCGCGCGACGATGAGCTGTTCCCGCTGTTCGACCGGCCGCAAGCGCCGGGGGGTGGTCGGTTGGCTGTGGCTCGCCGCCCTGGCCGCGCTGGTGGTTTTTGCGTTCCTCCGGGCGTCGCCTTGATTGCGGGCGGCTCGCTCGGCCGAAGCCGGACGTGGCGCGCGCGGGCGGCGCAGTGAGCCGCGTGCCTTCTGCGCGAGCGCCGGGCAAGGCGGCCGAAGGTCGCCCCAAGGAGAGGCCCGCACGCGCGCCGAGGGGCGCCTGGGCGGGCCGCGTCTTCTTCGCCCCGGGGCGAATGCTCTACGTCGGGCCGGGGGCCGACTCGTCGCCCCATGCGCACCACGCCGTCCAGGTCGCCATCTCCTTCGCCGAGCCCTTGCGGTATCGGAGGGCGCGAGGCCGCTGGCGCTCCGGCCACGTCATGGCGTTGCCCGCCGACGTCGAGCACGAGTTCGGGGCGACGGCCGGGCCGCTCGCCTTGATCTACCTCGAACCCGACGGCGCTTCGGGGCGGCAGATGAACGGCGCGCTCGTGGCCGACGCCGACGGCGCCGAGGCGCGACTGGCGGCGTCGCTCGAGGGCGTGGGGGCCCCGTCGGGCCGAGACGAGGCGCTACGCTTCGTCGAGCTCGTCGCAGCCTGCCTCGCCGGTGGCGCCGGGCCGCCGCCACCGCGGCACCCGGCGGTGACGAAGGCCCTCACCTACGTGCGCGGCCTCGAGCTCGGCGCAGGCATCCGCGAACGGGACATCGCCCCGCACGTGGGCCTTTCGCCCGGGCGGCTCTCGCACCTCTTCGCCCGCGAAGTGGGGGTGCCCTTCCGGCCCTACGTGCTGTGGTTGCGCCTCGAGAAGGCCGTGGGGGCCTTGGCCGCCGGGGCGACGCTCACCGAGGCGGCGCACGCGGCGGGCTTCGCCGACTCGGCGCACCTGACGCGAACCTGCCGCCGCATGTTCGGCACGCCCCCCTCGGCCATTGCGTCCGGCGTCTCGTTCGAGGGCAGGCCCTCGTTCAAAGGGCCCCTGTTAGGCGCGACCGCTGGCGGACGTGGCTGCGGCGTCGGAGCGAGCCCCGAAAAAGCCACGTCGTCGAGTCGGTGACGCAGCCCTTCCGCGTCTTCGAAGCGGGGCATTACCGCGGGCGGTGCCCTTCAGCGAAGGCGCCGTCGTCGAGTTTCCCGAGCCGATCGGCCCGCGCGAGGCCTATCTCTTCCCCTGGTCCGACGTCGTCTACTACCCGAAGACCCTCGGCGCCCAGACCTCGCTCAGGCGCTTCGCCCTCGAGCCAGCGTGGGCCGGCCGACTGGCGAGCGGCCTCGTACGTGCCGGCGCGCGCCGGTGGCTCGCGCGACCAGGGGTCGCCCAGGGAAATCGGAGCGTGATCGACCGACTCAAGCGCCGCTACCGGGGCCGCGACCCGTTCGCGCTCGTGGTCACGGTCGAAGCCGAGCGCCGTTCCATGAAGATGCGCCTCGCCGGGCGGCACCAAGCCGACGCGACGGCCGACGGCGCGGCCGCGATCGCGAGGGCGCTCCTTGACGGGGGGTGACCGAGCCGGGGGTTTGGCTGCCCGAGCAGGCCATCTCGCACGACCAGTTCTTCGCGGAGTTTGGCACGATGGGCTGGACGTCAACAACGGTCGGCCCGTGATGGGCACCGCCCCTCGACCCGCCAGGGCGACAGCATGAAGTTCGATCGCCTCAGCGCGTGGCTGCTGTTGGCCCTGGGCGTCCTCACGCTCGGGACCGGCGCCTACTTTCTCTTCATCCGGCCGGCGATGCTGCCCGAAGACGTGCGCCTAACGGGGGTCGACTCTCAGCACCTTCCGCCTGCCATGCTCAACTGGCTTCGCATCGTGTTCCGAATCTGGGGCGGCTTCGTCGTCGCCTTCGGCCTACTCTTGACGTCCGTTGCCGGCTACATGCTCATGTCGCACCCTGCGGTGCTCGGCCGAGGCGCGGCGCTCGCCGTGCTCGTCGCGTTCGGCCGTTGCTTGGCCAGCAACGTCCTCATCCGTTCTGGCTTTCTCTGGTTCATCGCCGCGCTGGCCGGGCTCGCCGCCCTGGCGGCCCTACGCCTCGCGCTGGGCCCCGCCGCACGGCAAACGGCGCCAACGCGGCGAGCCCTTCGAAAACCTAGGACAAGGGCAGTCGCCGCCTTCGAAGGCCCTTCGAGATCACTTCGCCCGCCAGACCAGGCCGTTCGGGGCCTTGCCCACGGTCAGCGTCTTCGTCGACGCGCCCTGGGCCACGTCGATGACCGAGACGGTGTCGCCGGCCTGGTTCGAGACGTACGCGGTCTTGCCGTCGCCCGAGAAGGCGATGCCGTGCGCCCCGGCGCCCGTCGCGATGTCCATGTGCTTCTCGCCCGTGTCGGCCATGAACATGCTGACCTTGCCGTTGTCGGCGTCGGTGACCCAGACCATGCCGTCGGGGCCGAGCGCCGCCATGCCGGGCGTGAAGCCGAGGGGGATGGTGCGCGTGATCTCGAGCGTCGTCGTGTCGATGGCCGTCAGCGACTTGCCGGCCTCGTTGTCGACGTACGCGACGCCGTTCGCGCCCTGCCACGCGCCCACCGGGGCGTCGCCGACCGTGATGGTCTTGGCGACGGTCTTGTCGGCGGCCTTGATCACGGTCACCGAATCCGACTCGGTGTTGGCCACGAACGCGTAGGCCCCGCTCGCCGAGAACGTCACCTCGGCCGGCCCGTTCTGCACCGCGATCGACGCCTTGTCGCCGAGCGTGGCGGCGTCGAGCACGAGCACCGAGCCCGGGTCGACCATCTGCGACGTCCAGACCTCGGCGCCGTCGGGCGAGAAGATGGCGTTGTGGTTCATCGCGGGCAGGGTGCGCGTGGCGCGGGTCGCACCGGTCGTCGCGTCGAGCAGCATGACGATGCCCGGCATCGCCTCGGAGCCGCCGCCGTGCGTGCCGCCGTGCGTACCGCCCGCGCCGCCCGTGCTGCCATGCCCGCCGCTCAGATCCATGCCGGGGACGGCCAGGAGCATCGTGGCGCGGTCGGGGCTCAAATACAGGTGGTGTGGGTAGGGCGCGTTCTGCAGGGCGACGGTGCCGGCGACCTCGTTCGTCTCGGCGTTGATGACGGAGACCGAGCTGTCACCCCCGTTGACGACGAAGAGGGCGTTGTACGTGATGGCCGCGATGGGCGTGCTCGAGGGCGGCCCCGAAGGCGCCCCGCCGTGCCCCGCGTCGCCGCCGTGGCCCATGCCGGACGCGCCCATGTGGTCGCCGCCCGCGCCCCCGCTGCCCCCGTGGGTCGCGCCGCCGCCGTGGCCTGACGCCCCCATCATGTTCATGCCGCCGTGACCCTCCATGTCGTCGGAGCAGGCGGGGGCGCCGAGCGCCACGGCCGCGGCGGCGAGAACGAAAGAAACGAGGGGACGCATCGATGTTGCCATGAGACTACCGAGCCCTTTCTACGAGTGCAGTACGCCGGGGAGGGGCGAACGGTTCACTGGACGACGACCTTGCTCTTGTGCGAGCAACGCAAGGAGGGGGTCGAGGGCAGCGAGCGGGGTGGACATCTTCTTCATGATGGGGCCCTTGAAACCGAAGTTAGTTGGGCTCGCGACGAGGCCGCCTCGGGGTGACTCGCGATCGACCTAGCGCGTCCCAATGGCGTTCCGTAGTCATCGCCATGGTCGCCCAAGCTGGGGGCAGTCGTAGGGGCGGCGTCAGGAACAGCGCCGGCGGGCGTTCGAGGGCGAAGAGCCACTCGTCTTGGGCGCGCCCTCGCTTGGTGACCGAGCCGCGAAGCGTCTGGTCGAACGCGAACCCGCTCTTCTCGAAGACCCGCCGGCTCACGGCGTCATCGACGAAGATGCGGGCTTCGATGCGAAAGAGGCCAAGGCGGTTGAAGCCGTAGCGCACGAGCCAGCGCACGGCCTCCGTGCCGTACCCTCGGCCTTGCACCCAGGGGTCGATCCAGAGCCCGAGGTCGGCGCAGTCCGGGTCGGCCGTGTGGCGTAGCATGGCCGTGCCGACGGGCCGCCCCGTCGAACGTTCGACGGCGGTGAAGGTGTGGCCCACGCCCGCCCTGACCTCGCGCTCGCGCCGCGCGAGTACCGCGCGGTACTCATTGAGCGAGTTCGGGCCGTCCCACGCGATCGTATCGGTGACGGACGTGCCCGCGATCGCCGCGAAGAGGGAGTCGGCGTCGGCTGTGCGGACGGGCCGCATCTCGAGTCGCTCATCAGGCATGGTTTCCGTCCCAAGGTGGTGAGCCCGTGCGGCCGAGCAAGGTCATTGGTGAGTGTGCTTGCGGTCGCGAGTGCCAAGCGCGGCGGCCCAACCCAGGGGCGGGGCCGTCGTCCTACCGCGCGCACGACCTTCCTATAAAAGACGCCTGGGCGATGTTCAAGGCGGACACCCCTCCCCCCCTTGGGGGGGTTACCGGTAGAGTCACCGCCCCGAAGCGGTCCGCCGACACGAGTCACAGAAGCGCAGCCCCAACCTCGGATCGCTTCTTGCTGAATGGCGCCCTCTCACCTCAATGGACCCAACGATGCCTGCCCTCGTACGCCACCCACGCAGGTGTTTCGAGGTGCAAGGCCCGTCGCCATCGAGCGACGGGCGCACAGCGATTGTGACCCAACGGGCCACTCTCTGTAACGGTCGAAGTCACACTCGCGCTAAAGGGAGCTCAGAGCAAGGAGGGCCGTCGTGCGTCGCCGCCCCTCCCTAACCACTTCGGGCCAAGCCCGAGGCGATCGCAGGGCGGCGAGGCCCTACCGCTTGCGGCGTCGGTTCGTTGCCGCGCTCGGGCTCCTCGTCGGCGTGGTCCTGGTCTGCGGGGGCGGCGCGATCGCCGTCGCGGCCCTCTGTCGACGAGAGACGGCCATGGCCCACCAGCTCGAGGTGTCGGCGCGACGAGCTTCGGCCATCGGGCGGCTCGCCCGCGAGCAGTACATCCACGAGGCGCATACGGTCCTTCTACGAGACGCGTCGCACGCCGAGCACCACGACGCCTACGTGGCGACCTTCGAGCGCGAGCTTGAGGCGCTGCGGCCCGACGTCGACGCCGAGGGGCGTGCCGATCTCGACGCCATCGCGGCCGAGAGCAAGCGACTCGCCTCGCTCTACGCGAACGAAATGCTGCCGGCGATGAACGAGGGCGACACCGCTCGGCTCAGGCGAGCGAACCACGACGCCGACCACGCCGTCGACCACATGACCGCCCGCGCCGACCGCGTCGCCGACACCTTCGCCCACCGGGCGATGGAGAGCGAACGGGCCGTCGAGCGCATGACGGCCTGGCTCGTCTTCGCGGCCGTCGGCACGGGCCTCGCGGCGACCGCCCTCGCCGCGGCCATCGCCCGGGGCCTCTGGGCGGCCCTCGTGAGGCCCCTCAACGCCCTGCGTGACGCAGCCGAGCGGGTGGCCGGCGGCGACGTCGGCGCGCGCGTCGAGCCGCTCGCGGCCGAGGAGCTCGCCGTCGTCGGAGGCGCCATCAACGGCATGCTCGACGCGCTGGCCCGCGCCGAACGCCAGCTGCTCGCCGCCGAGCGCTTCGCGGCCATCGGCCGCGTCGCGGCCGGCGTGGCCCACGAGATCAACAACCCCATCGGCATCATCCGCGGGTACGTGAAGACGATTCGCGAAGATACGACCGACCCCGAGCTGCGCAAGGAGATGGACATTCTCGACGAGGAAGCCTCCGCCTGCCAGCGCATCGCCGAAGACCTGCTGACCTTCGCCCGCGCGCCCGCCCTCTCGCCCCGCGAGACCGACGCCCGGGCCCTTGTCGAAGACGCGCTCGCCCGAACGCTCGGCGCGGGCGCCGCCGGCGGAGCCGAAGTCGTCTCGAGCGTGGAGGCCGCCCCCTTGTGCGTCGACCCGGTGCGGGTCCGCCAGGTGCTCACCAACCTCGTGCGCAACGCGCTGCAGACCGGATCGGCGCGCAAGGTGGAGATACGCGGCCGGAGGGCGGGACACGACCGGTACCGGTTCGAGGTCCTCGACGACGGGCCGGGCGTGACCGACGAGGTCCGCGAGCGGCTCTTCGAGCCCTTCTTCACGACCCGACGCGAGGGGGCCGGGCTCGGGCTCGCCGTCTGTTACGGGCTCGTCGTGGCGCACGGGGGGCGCATCCACGCCGAGAACCGCCCGGCGGGCGGGCTCGCCGTCACGGTCGAACTGCCGACTCGGCCCGTCACGCATGACGGGGGGGGCTCGGCCCCATGATGCCCGCCGAAGCAGAGTCGAGCCTGCCCGCGGTCTTGGTCGTCGACGACAAGCCGAACATGCTGTCGCTCCTCGCGAAGGTGCTAGGCCGGCTCGCCCGCGTGGTGCCCGCGCCGGGCGTCGGCGAGGCGATCGCGTGCCTCGAACGCGAACCCATCGCGGCCGTCGTGTGCGACCTGCGCCTCGGCGACGGTGATGGGCTCGCCGTCCTGCGCCACGCCCGCACCTCGCTGCCGCACGTCCCCGTCATCCTCATGACCGCCTACGCGACGGTAGCTACGGCCGTCGAGGCGATGCGCGAAGGCGCCTTCGACTACGTCACTAAGCCCTTCGACCCTGACGCTTTGCGCGCCGTCGTCGAGCGTGCGCTCGGCTCGGCCCGCGTCCTCGGGCCGGCCGGGCGCGTCGGACGAGCCGACGGCGACGGGCTCGGGCGCCTCCTTGGTCGTTCGCCCCCGATGAAGGCCCTCTTTCGCCTCATTGAGCGGGTCGCGCCGACGAGCACGACGGTGCTCATCCTGGGGGAGACGGGCAGCGGAAAAGAGTTGGTCGCCCGCGCCCTGCACGACCTCTCGGCCCGGGCGGGGCAGCCCTTCTTCGCGGTCAACTGCGCGGCCATCCCCCGCTCGCTCGTCGAGAGCGAGCTCTTCGGGCACGCCAAGGGCTCGTTCACGGGGGCGGTGGCCGACCGCACCGGCCTCTTCGAGGCGGCGACCGGCTCGACGCTATTGCTCGACGAGGTCGGCGACCTGCGCCTCTCGGTCCAGGCGAAGCTCACCCGCGTGCTCGAGTCGCAGGCGGTTTTGCGCATCGGCGAGGCGCGCGAGCGCAAGGTCGACGTGCGCCTGCTCGCCGCGACGCACCGCGACCTCCGCCGCATGACCAAGGGCGGCCAGTTCCGCGAAGACCTGTGGTTCCGCCTGAACGTGTGCCTCATCGACATGCCACCGTTGCGCGACCGGCCCGACGACATCCCCCTGCTGGCGAACCACTTCCTCGCCGAGCGCGGCCCGCTCGTGAACGCGACGGCGTCGGGCTTCTCCGCCGAAGCCTTCGACGCCCTCGTCGCCTACCCCTGGCCGGGCAACGTGCGCGAGCTACGCAGCGCCATCGAGCGCGCAGCCATCACCGAGACCACGTCCGAGGTCCGGCTCGAGTCCCTGCCCCCTGAAGTCCGCTCTGCCCTCGCGTCGCCCGTCAACCGGCCCATCGACGACGACGCACTCGGCGCGAAGACGCTCCACGAGGCGCTCAGCTGGGCCCGCGGCGACGCCAGCCGGCGCTACCTCGAAGCCGTCTTGCGGCGGTTCCAGGGCGACGTCGCGGCCTCCGCTACGCACGCGGGCATCGAGCGCGAGAGCTTTTACCGCCTCATGCGACGGCACGGCGTCTCCGCCGAAGCGTTCCGCGCGGGGCAGTCCGAAGCGCTACCCAAGTCGTCTCGCCGGGGGCCGAGATAGCTTTCGCAAATCGCAAATGAGCGCCGGACCTTGCGAAGCTCTTTCTGGTGCTCGGCCGATGACCAGCGGGGTACCGCACGCACCTGGATGAGGGCGGGCACGCGCCTTGCCTGCCGGCCGGCCCATGTCCTTCAGCCAGGTAGGTAGACGGAAAAACGCCTCTCGGCATCACGCTGGACGTAACCCGAGCGCGCCTCGCTGTGACCATGAGGGTCTCAAGCAAGGCAGTCAGCCGCACCCCGTGCGTGGACGTCGGGCCCGGGCTCGTTGTGCCGCCCAAGCTCCCGGGGCGAGGGTCGATGACTCGCGACGCGCAACGCGCCCTCGGGCGGCGCTCATCCTGGGGACGCTGTGGGTGGTGCTCACGCTCGCGGCCTGCAAGGGCGGCTCGCAGACGCCGCGCGACGCGGTCGAGCACCCCGGCCAGGCCCTCTTCAACGGCCACACCAAGCCCGACGTAACGTGCTTCAAGTGCCACGGCGGCGACGCGACCGGCAAGGGGCCCGGTCCGAACCTGGCCGAGCACGTCTCGCATCATAGCGACGAAGATCTGGCCCGCGTCATCTACGAGGGGCCCGGCATCATGCCCTCGTACCAGGGCAAGCTCAGCGACGAAGAAGTACGCCAGATCATCGCCTGGCTCCGGTTGCGGTTCCCCTCGGGAGAGCAAGGCCATGGCCGCGATCACGCCCACTGAGCCGGACGCGCGGCAAGCCGCACCCCCTGTCGTGGCGCACCCAGAGAACCGCTCAAAGCGCACGGCGGTCGTACTCGCCTTGGGCGCGGCGCTCGCCGCCGGCGCGTGCCGAGAGTTCATCTAGCGAGACGAGCTCCAGCCGCTGCCCGTGCGCGGGCACAACTACGCCTTTCGCCGAGAACACTACTTCGTCGAGCGGCTCTTCAACGGCTTCGACTACGGCCACGCCACGGCCTACGAAGCGCTGACGACGGGCGGGCGCGACCTGGCCCGTCTCGAGGGGCCGCTCTTCGACTACATCATGCGAGTCAACGACGACCCGCCCGACTTGCAGCCCGCCGAGGAGGCGACGGCTGGACGCGCGACGGCAACCAGCTGACGGTGACGACGGGCCTCACCTTCGTGCCCGGCGCGCTCGGGCTATAAAGCGGACGAGCGGCGCCGATAGGGCCCGCCGTAAGGGCCCTCGAGCCCCGGACGTGAGCCTTCGCAGTGGCCGGCCTTCAGCGCCCCGCGTTCAGGCGCTGGAGGTCGGCGAGGTAGGTTGCGACGAAACCCTCCTGCCGCTTGCGCAGCGACTGCTCGGACAGGAACAAGCCGGCGACGCCGGTCGTCTCGGCGAAGAGTCGGAACGTGACCCGCGATGTCCCGGCCGAGGGGCCGTCGGCGACGGCGAACACGCCGCGCGTGTTCAAGCCGGTCGCGTCGATGGTGAACGCGACCCCTTCGGCCGTGCGACTCGCCTCGAGATCGTGTGCATGGCCCCCGAGCGTTGCCGAGACCAGCGAAGCGCGCCAGCGGCCCGAGTCGTGCCGCCTGATCTCGAGCGAGCGCACGTCCCGAAAGAGCTTCGGCCAGCCGCCGACGTCGTTGAGGAGTTCGCGGGCCTGCGGCGGAGGCAACGGCACCACGACCGCCCCGCCGACCCACCTGGGGTCGGAAGCGTCCCGGGCCACGGGCGGGCCCGCCGACGCGGTAGAAGCGGCGAGCAGGGTAGCGCCGGCCGCAAGAAGCCTCACGGCACGCCGGCGGGTAATGGTGGGGCAAATGCGCTCGGTCATGAGCCAAGGTTTGGCCCCCCCTGGGCGAGCCTGCTTGAACGAACGCGCTACCGCCAATGCCCCTCCGCGGGGTTGCCCGTGGTCGGCCGGCGCTGAGAGGTAGCCGCCCCTCTCGAGCCATGACTGCGCCGCCTTCGAGCCGCGGGCCAGCCACGCTGGGCGGCCCGGCGCGTAGGCATAGCGCGTTCGTTCAAGGCCCGCCGGCCGGAGGGCGCTATCCCTCGGAAGGCTAGCCGGCGTGCGCCGTCTCGAGTGCGCCCCCCCCACGAGCAAGAGGGTCTTCGAAAGCCATGAAGCAACGATCAAATTTCCTGTTCATCGACGTCGCCGGCCACCGGCTAGCGGCGACCGCCTACAACGAGGGCGCGCCCGGGGTGCCCGTCATATTCCTCCACGGCGTGCTCACCTCCGTTCGCTTCGCCCGCCACGTTCTCGGCCCCGTCTTCGGGCCCAACCGCCCGTGGTTTTCCGTCAGTTTGCCCGCCCATTTCCCTTCCCAGGTACCCGGCGGCTTCTCGGCCGCCCAGGTCAACCCCGACTTCTTCGCGGACGTCACCGCGGCGGCCGTCCGGCGGCTCGCGGGCGACCGCCCGGCCGTCGTCGCCGGCCATTCTACCGGAGGGTTCGCCGCCCTGAACCTTGCCATACGCCGGCCAGCTATGGTGCACGGCGTGCTCAGCCTCGCCGGCTTCGCCGTCGGGAAGTGGGGCGGCCTGGAGGGCCTACTGCAGCAACTCGCGCGCGGAGGGCCGCCGGGCCGCGCACTCTTCGATCTCAGCATGTGGCTCGCGACGCGAAGCGAGCCGGCCTATCGTTGGCTCTCGAGCACGCTCGCCGGCGATCCGGGCGCGTACCTGCGCTACCCAGGCCTCCGCGAGGCCTTCGGCGAAGCGGTCGAAGACGCCCGCCGCCACAATTTCGGCGCCCTGGCACACCTGCTGCGCGCTATCCGAGAGCTCGACGTCTCCGCAGACGTGGGCTCAATTCGGGCGCCCACTTTGCTGCTGGCCGGCGACCGCGACCCGGTGGTCTCGTTCCGCCACAGCCGAGAGCTCGCCGCCCGCATTCCCGGCGCCAGGCTCGTGCCTTTCAAGGGGGCGGGGCACATGATGTTCTTCGAGCGCCCGCAATCGTTCCGGCAGGTCGTCACTTCGTGGCTCGACGAGGTCACCGGGGCGCTGCCCGTGCTCGATCGCGCTCGTGCCCACGTCGAGGCCCGACCGTGAAGCCCGAGGTCGCGTTCGCGCTTAGCGCCAGCGGCGCCTTCTTTCTCGCCGCGCTCGCCACGGGCGTCTGGAAGTACAAGCACATGCTGCTCGCCGCCTCGCACGCGGCCCCGGTGTACGTCGACGTCGCGCATAAGGCCGCCCTGCTCTACAGCTTCGCGTGCGTGCTCGTTGCGCACCTGCTCGAGGCGAGCGCCTTCTCGTCGGGCGTCAACCTCGTCGCGACGGGCGCGCTCGTCGCGTGCTTCGCGGGGGCAGTCGCCACCTACGTACGCCTGGGTTGGCGAAACAAGACGGACAACCAGTTCCGCGAGCGCACCTTCACAACGACCTGGGGCATGGCCCTGCTCATCGTCGGCGAGGTTGTCGGGTTCTTGGTCGTATTCGCCGGGTTTCTCAGGGGCGCTTGGGCGTCCGTTCTACGGCCCTTACGCGCCCCGAGCCGCGTAGGCGGACGCCACCTGGGGGCTCAAAGCCCCGGCGGGCCCCCGAGAGAGCGAACCGAAGCCACCCGTCAGGCGACGACGGCCCGCAGAAAGCGGAGCGTGCCCAGCGGCGTGTCGAGGGCGCGGGTCTCGGTAACGTCGGAGAAGCCTGCGCCCTTGATGAGCGCCGGCAACTGCCCCCTCACATTCGCCTCGGTCGGCGCGAAACCGTCGAGCGCCCGGACGGCCAGGAACGAGGCCGCGAGCAGGGGCGAGCTCGGCGGCCCCCAGTCGACCACGTGCAGCCTCCCCCCGGGGCGCAGCGCCGCGCGCACGTTGGCGAGCGCCTCCCGCTTCTCGCTCGTGCCGAGGTGGTGGAAGAACAGCGTCGAGAGCGCCACGTCGAAGTGCCCGAGCTCTTCGAGCGATCCCAAGACCGAGCGCTCGACGAAGCGGGCCTCGACCCCCGAGGCCGCTGCCTTGCGCCGGGCCCGCGCGAGCATGGCCGGGTCGATGTCGATGCCGACCACCTCTGCCCCCGGTGCCGCCTGCTTGATGAGCAACGCGAGCGTGCCCGTCCCGCAGGCCACTTCGAGCACGCGCTCTTTGGGGCGGACGCTTGCCTCATCGACCAAGAGGCGCTTGAAGGTCGACTCACGCGTCGTCAGGCGCACGACCGAGTCGTACAAAGGGGTTAGGGCGCGGATGCCGAGCGCGGGCACGAAGCTGTGCGAGGTGGTCATGACTGCCAAGGCTAGGCAGGCGGGGAGGTGAAGCCTTGAACGAACGCGCTACGCTCGAGGCCCTTGGGGTGTTTAGGCCCAAGGGCCTCTTCTCAGGCCTGCGTCGCCCATGAAGGGGCCCTCGCGCCCCGAACGCTCTCTTACTTCAGCGAAGGTCCCCGCAGGCCGACCCCTCGGCATTTCCGCTGCCGCTGGAACCGCGACCCCAGCATCAGCCCTCAAATGCGGCGGGGCATCGTGACGGCGCCCCCGGTGATGCCTCCCCACCCGGCATAGGGCAGCACCTCAGCCATCTTCGCTGCGAAGGTTGGTGACCACCTCGTACGCCCGACGCGGGCCCTCGTCGAGATCTTCAGGGTCGAGAAAGGCCCCCTCTATGAGCGCCGTCGCGATGTCATCTTGTGAAAGAAAGCCATGGCGGACCAGGAAGCGCAATGCCCCTTCGTAGGGCGCGGCAGCGTCATACTCATGCCAGACGTCGAACTCGTGGCGCTCACCCTCCCCGAGTATCTCGACAAAGGGGCCGAGCACAGCGTCCCACCCGTAGTACGCAACCAAGCTCCGTGTCTGATGTTGCAGAGAAAATCGCATGGAACCTCACGGGGTAGGTATGCGGGGGGCGCAGGTAGCTCCCCCACGCTCCTCAGCCAATCGGGTGCGCAGGCCTCACTGCTCTCTCCAGAACATTTTATCCGATCGCCGGTAGCTTCCCGAAGGCGCCACCGGCACCACGTCACGACACGCAAGCTGGCCCCTCCCTGAGCCGCCCACTCACGCGCTCGATGGCAACGCCCGCTGCCGCCAGGCTACGAGGTCATTGAGGGCAACAGAAGTAAACGTCGTTCATGCTGTTCCGTCTCGTGAAGAGGTGCTGGCAGCCGTCGGCGTAGGCGACGAGTTCGTCTTCGTCATACGTCCCCCCCTCGTACGCCTTGCGATACGGCGGCAGCCCCTTGCCCGTGCAGTCCCCATCCGGGTCGAACCCGATCCACTTGGGCCGCACCTTGGCTCGGAGAGCGGCGACGCGCTTCTTCTGCGCCTCGGCCGCCGCAGCCGCGCGCTCGGCGGCCGCCTTCTCTTCCTCCACGCGCCTCTTCTCGGCGGCCGCCTCATCCTGCGCCTTCTTCGCCTGGTAGGCCGGCTTCATCTCCTCGAGCTTCGCTGCTGCCGCCCGACCAGCTTCGCTGGCCAGGTCGGCCCGCACTGCCTCGTTGCAAGCCCCCCACGCTCCATCGATGTCGGCACCGCGGTGAAGCTCAACGCAGCGTTCGTAGGCGGGGCGGGCCTTGTCACTGCAAGCGACCGCGGACGTGAGCACCAGCGCCAGAAGAAGGACTCGGGATGCCACAGGTCGTTCTGACGCGACTGGCCCGGCCTGCCCCAGTCGGAGACCAACGCCATCGACCGAGAGAAGGGCTGCGCGAACTACGGCCACGGAGGGTAGTAGGAAGCAGATGGAGCGGAGCATGAGGGTCCTCGTCTGACGCAGATCATACACGATCGTGTGTCTTTTATACACGATCGAACATGGCGCCCCTTCGCGCCCCCGCAGACGGTGCCTCGCCGTGGCGTCGTTCGGGGCTGAAGTTCGTCGTCGGAGAAAAGCTGCGGGGCTGACCCTAGAAAAGCTCGCAGAGCAGTCCAACCTGAGCCCGCACTACCTGAGCGGCATAGAGAACGGTCGCCGCGACCCTTCGCTGTCGACCATCCTCGCCATCGCCCGCGGCCTTGGTGTGGCGCCTGGCGACCTCCTGGGCCGTACCGGCAAGCTCTCACCAGCCGGCCTGGAGGCCGGCCGTCTTTTTGACCAGGCGCCCGAAGGGGTGAAGGAAGGCATCCTCACGATCCTTCGAGCAATGCAGCGCCGGGAGAAGCCGTAGCCAGGCGGGCCCGCCCCCCCCCGTCCAGCTCGTCCGCACCACACGCCGGTGGCCACCGACGGCACGTCGGCGCCCCGAAACGCCAGGCCCTGCCTTGACCCAGGCCCTTCTCCCCGGCGGCATATTGCTAGAAAAATTAGCTTCCGTGAGCCGCAGCCGGGCGACTCCGGCTCAGGCGTGCGCCCCAAGGTGGCCCGGCCCGCAACGGCAGCCGTCTAGTCAAAGCATCGATATCCGGCGATGCTCGCTCCATGCTGGCTGCTGAATTGCGCCCCAACGCTGGCCCCTACACTTCATGATGCAGCCCCAGAGCAAACGACAAGCGAGGCCTCGTGGGACCACCTACGCAATAGCGGCAAGGTCGAGTGCGCCACGCAGCTCAGGACAGCTGTCGACAGCTCGGTATAGCCTAGCCTGGTGACGAACGGTCGAGTGCTGTGGTTTCGCTGCTTCGCCGACGTACCAGGGGTCGGCTACCCAGGCGACCCCCAACGGCGCTCGCGATTGCCCGAGCGAGACTTCGTCCCCGAACTAGACAGGCGCATCTCACGCAGGGAACGCGAGCCTTCGCTCCGGTGGCCGGCCTCCGACGACGAGTACCCCTCCGGGTCCCCCGTTTATCGCCTCGCCTCTGAACTTGACCCCGCCGAATCGAGCGCCCAAGTCCGCGAGCGCGTTCTTTCGGCGCTCGAGCTACCCGGCGAAGTCAAGGACTACCACTTCGCGCTGCAAGGGGCGGCAGAGCTGCTGTACAAGCGGCGGCGTCAGGAGCCCGAAAATCTTGCGTTCGTCGAATGGTTGGCCTGGTTCAACGTCCGGCTCGTCGAAGCGTACCACGAGCTATTTCTCACCAGCCACCAAGGCCAGACCTACTACCTGCAAGTGTTTGCCCTTGGCTTCCTGCTGAAGCTGCACGAACGAGAAGGCTACTGGCACGAGGCCCTGGCGCTCGCCGAGCGCTTTTCGCGGTTCCGCCCTCACTTCGACACGCCGACCGAGCTTCGCGCCCGGGTCGCGCAGCTTCGCGCAGAGCATGGCTAGGGCCATCCTGACCCTTCGCGCAGATTCGTACCTCGAGTACGCCTTCCTTCGCTGGGTTCTTGCCGCCGCAGCGACCGACGATATCGCCCCCTACGTTACGCCGCAGGCCGAGGTCGTTGTCGACGGGCACCGGTACCGGGTCGATTACGAGATTCGAGGCGAAGTCTACCGATTCGCGGTCGAACTGGACGGCTTCGAGCACCACGGCACACGTTCGGCGTTCACCCATGATCGCCTGCGCCAGAACGACGTGCACGCCTCTGGTCGACTCGTCATCCGCTTCTCCTACGACTCGATCCGACTCGAGACTGCCCGGTGCGTGGCACAACTGCAGGCACTACTGCGCCTCGACCCGACGCTCGAGCGCATTCTCGTCCCGAACCCCAAGGTCGAGCGTCCAGACATGGACCCGGACCCGCTCTTTGCGCTCTCTCTTCCACCCACGAGCCCGAAGAAGCACAGGCCCAGCTACTTCGATCGCGTGCGCTCGCACTTGAATCTGAAGACGCTACGGGCGTGCCAACACGAAGCGTTCTCGGCACTCGCCAACTATTACCGAGCGGGCGGAGAGCGCGCCGCGTGCGTCATGTCCGTCGGGGCTGGCAAGACTGCGCTGGGCGTCGCCGCG
Organism: Polyangiaceae bacterium; assembly: GCA_035762175.1. Classification (GTDB taxonomy): domain Bacteria; phylum Myxococcota_A; class Polyangia; order Polyangiales; family Polyangiaceae; genus DASTPP01. The sequence goes on from DASTPP010000174.1 coordinate 136,493, forward strand.
TGCCTCGCCTTCACGCATCGCCGCGCCCTCATTGTAACCCCTGGCAACGTCATCCTGGGCACCTTTGGTCGTGCACTCGACCACGAGTCGCCGAGAAATGCCCTCAATGGGCTGCCGCGGGGCCCACTCATTCCCGGAAGCCCGCCGCCGAAGGTTCTCACCCTCTCGAGAGAGAAAGAAGAATCCGGGGTCCGCCCGATCAAGCTCGTCACTCGAGATGAGCTACTCGCAAGCGACGTCATCGTGACGAACTTTCACGCGCTGGGCGACGGCGGCGACCCCGACGATCTGCTCGGCAAGCTTCGACCTGATGACGTCGACCTCCTGGTGATCGACGAGGCTCACATCGCGGCGACCGATTCGTACCAACGGGCGTTCGAGCACTTCCGCGGGGCCCGCGCGCTCCTGATGTCTGCCTGCTTCCAGCGCCTCGACGGCAAGCCCATCGAGGCCGACGTCGTCTACCGCTACCGACTCATCGACTCCATCGCGGACGGCAACGCGAAGAACCTTCGCGTGCATCGCTTTGCCCCCGACGTCGCTCAGACCGTCTACGAGATGGTCTGGCCCGACGGCCGGCGCGAAGAGCTTCGGGGGCGCGACGCGATCCTCGGGCTATTGCACGACGAACGGAAGCTCGCCCATGTCACCGCGAAGTCGCACGAGCCCATCCGGCAGGTCATGCGAGCGGTTCGAGCCGCCCTCGATGAGCAAGCCAAGTTGCTCCGCCCCGTCAAACCACGGGTGCTGTTCTCCGCCCTCGGCGAGAGGCACGCCGAGCAGATCGCCGCGATCGCGACCGAGCACGGGATCCCGAGCGCATATGTGCACCATGCGATGACCACCTCGCGAATCAAGGCGCTCCGCGCGCGCTTCGAGGAAGAGTCGGGCGACCTTCAGGGGTTGGCCCAGCTGAAGATGCTTGGGCAAGGCTATGACTTCCCCGCCATCACCGTCGTCGTGCCGATGCGCCCCTACGGCAGCTTCGGCGAATTTTACCAGTTCGTCGGTCGAGGTATCCGCGTGCTGCACCACCCGGCCTTCGAGGGGCGGGTCAAACCATCGGACCAGTACCTCGACGTCATCTACCACGCCGAACTCGCCCTCGATGGGCACATCGAGACCATCTATCGCGAGAACGACATGGACCCGTCCGCCGTGCTCGGGCTCCCCTCCCCTTCCCCCCGGGCGGCGCCTCTCGAAGTGCCAGGGACGAGGGGGCACGACGTCGCCTCGCGACCAGAAGCGTTCGTGCTCTTCGAGCAAGGCGCGTTGCACCAAAGGGTCGTCCACGACCAAGCCAGGGTAGACCAGCGACGAGCGGAGCGCGAGCTCGAGGGGCTGGCGCAAAAGTACGCGGCCTACGCGGCATCGTCGCCGAGCCCGGTCACCTTCGAGCAGTACGTCGAGCTGATGCGAGAGGACCATGGGTGAGCCGACCTTCGGAGAACGTGCCCTGAAATGCGCATCGCCCGACGCGCTCCTTGATCTGGAAGGGGCCGAGGGCCGAACAGAGTGTTTCGACGCAATCGACGTCGTCATGGCGGGGCTCGCGGTTCGCACAGCGCGGGGCGACAGGGTCCTTCGCATGAGCCGCACCAACCGCGGCGACCGGCTCGAGCTCATCGGCATTCCCGAATCCTTGCGGGCCACGCTCTACGAAGCGTTTCAACTCGAGTCACAACAGGCCCGTGGCGCGTGGTTCCTCCCCGAAACGGTGGACATCAAGGCGAACTTGGTCAGCTACGGCGCAGTCTTCCGCGAGTTCCCGCGGTACGCTCATACCCTCGCCGCCGAGGAGAGGGGCACGGTCGCGCTGGCCGGCAACCCCGACGCGATGGTGGTCTGGTCAGCCCTCGAGCCCCTCTTCGGCCTGCTCTGGCGGCCTATCATGTTCCGCGCGGAGAAATCGGGTCTGCTCACTCAGGAGGAGTTTCAGGCAGCCTGGGGCGAAACAACCGGCGCGCTGACGTCACTCGGTCTGTCGCTAGAGAACGAACTCGCCCCATTCGCGTGGGGGGGTGGTTGGGCGCGCTTCGGGGTCGAGCAACAGCTCGCGGCCAAGCGCGCCCTGCTCAACGCCATCGCCGAGCAGATGGACAAGAATGTCGTGCGGCGCTATCGGGCCGCCACGACGGTCAAGCTCGTCGCGCAGTATTATGCCAAGGCAAAGAAGGGGCGCGCAAAGCGGCGGCAGGTGATCACCAAAGAGTACGCGCGCCCCCTCGCCGCGTTCTTCGCCGGCGATTGGCTCGGCTTCGTCGGCTACCTCGGCGAGCAGCCTCACGACGAAGAGCGGGTGGTGACGGCGCTCCCTGAGACCAAGCTCATCGTGAGCGGCAAGAGCAAGGCCGCCGAGCTCGCGGAGAAGAAGGGCCTGCCCGTCGAAGAAGTCGAGCGCATCCTTGGCGCATATTGGGGCGGCACGGGGGCAGACTCGCCGGTCGTCGAGCGTACGAAGGTGCTCGCCGAACATTGGAAGGCATTCGACGTCATCCACGCGAGGCAGGCACCGGGCATGCCGCCCCTCTGGGGGCTCGTGCAGGAGGGCGGCTGGGGCATGTCGGAGTCGACGCATGACTCGCCCTACCAGCACGAGCTCTACCGAAGGTTGCTCGCCCCCGAACTCGTGGCAAGCATCGAACGACTATGGGCGACGACTGTCCTCCTGAAGTGGCCCGACCGCGTCGTTACGGAACCGTACCCGCACATCGCAATGGCAGAGGCCTTCGGCCCCGCGCTCAAATTTTGGCACGGGTGCGCGCTCACGGCGTGGTTCGTGTGCGAGGGGCCATATTCACGAACCGATATACCCGGGCTCGCGCACTACCTTCGCCGCGAGCTGGTTGCGCTCGAAGACATTGGTTGCCCCGTTCACTCGCAGCTGTTCGCAGACCTGAACGCCGTCCGCCTCGGCCCCGAGGAGACCATCTACTCGGAGCCCAGCCAGCACGAGTTTAGTTTCGGTCTCTCCTTCGAAGTCAAGGTCTCGCGAGGTTCTCGGCGCAGCGGCTTCGAGCTTCTCCGCGAGGTGGTCACGCGCCACCGCCGGTGGTGGGCCGAGCGGTACTTCGACGCGTACCTGCGAGCCATTTGGGAGGTCGAGCTGAAGGCCACCGGTCGGCAACTGCACCTGATGACGGAGGAGAAGGGCAAGCCGCCGACGCTCAAGCAGTTCGCCAAGTACGTGGTCGCGCCGGCCCGCCATTGGTTCGGCGGCGACGTGAGCCTGGTTTACGCCGCGCTCGGCCAGAAATTCCCGGGCGACGGCGTCAAGCACGCTGCGCGAGTGCCTCGGGATCGGAACCACTTCGTGAACGCGGTCTTCGAGGCACTCGGCGGTTACCCCTTCGTCCGACGTACCATGGTCGAGAGCGAGGACGAGGCGCAGCGGCAAGCCGAGCAGCAAAGCCGCCATTACGATCTTCGCCGGCTAGCTGCGGAGAGCCTGCCGTACCTGCAGCTCGAAGAAGTACTGGGCCGGTCGCCGACGCTCAAGGAGTTCGGGGCGAAGTTCGAGGAGCCGAGCAAGGCGCTGGCCGACGACGTTGACGCAGCGTGGCAGGTCTACTGCAAGGCGATCGAGCGAGCGCTTGAGGACTGCTCGGCAGCCGATCGCCGGAGCGCGCCTGCTTTACCGGGCGTCAGTTCCACTCTCGCCGTCGTAAGACGCCCCTCGATGCGGCGACGCCGAACGCCCTTCCTTGTGACCTCAGCTGCGTTCCAAGCTAGCTGCTTATTATTCACGACTCCGGCGAGCCTCGCAACGGCTCCTTCCCGAAAACCGCATGATTATCGTTGTAGCCTTTGCACTGCGGGGCGGAAGGGCAATTTAAGCCGACGAGCGACGATGGCCCGGCGGCAGGCTCGAGTGGCGAAATTCCAAAGGGGGTGCCTTTTCGGCCCCCCCTGAGCGGGTCAGGGCTTCCTCAAAATTAGCGTATGGTAAATTTTTCTGAACAATTCAAAAAAACCAAGGGGAGGCCCCTAACGGTACCTGTCAGAACCTTGGCGCACAGATTTTGGCCACAGTTCGGTTCGCTGCGTTAGAGGCAGAGCAGCACGGGCGCTACCTCGTCGGGTTTGCCTAGACGCCGGTGGCTCCGGCCGCAGAGAGCTACGCCGCCGCTGGTAACGCCCCCAACGCTATGGCGTGGCAGGACGGCTCCGCTGGTCGTCAAGCCATTCGAGCACCTTTCTTACCAGCATGTCTGTCGTCTGAAGCACGTCTCGTGCTTGCTCAGGCTTCAAGTCGGGGATAGGCCCCCCAGCTGCCGAGTCGATCAAGAACCCGGCGTGTATGCGCTGTCTCGCGTCATTCAAGTCGAGACACCTCTGGGCGGATCGTTCGTCCAAGATGGCCCGTACGGCGGGGTCGTTCGACTTGGCACCCTTGATCAGATCCACGAAGCGCCATAGTCGAGGTTTGTTAACGTCGATGCTTCTCATGAGCCCCGACGCCTGCGCTCGCGGCACGACGAACGATAGGGCCGCTTCGGCAAGGGCAGCAGAAAGTACCGTAACGGCGACGGGCTGCAGAGAGGTGTCAAGTGTTCGCAGTTCATGCCGCTTTTGGACCCACCAGGCTCGAAATCGGTCGTGCCCGAGTTCCGCCAGAACCCCTTCGAAAGCATCGAGCGGGTTCGCCGCCGCGTGACGGCCGTCCGCCCGCCGAGCGATGATGTCCTGCACGACAGGGTACGCGGTGTCGAGCCACTTGCGTCGTATGGCCCGCCCATGCAAGTGCTCACGTGATGCTAGCTGGCGGCTGGGCAAGATCCAATTTGACTTCCCGTCGCCATGCCTGACAACTCCTTCTTTCTCCTCCAAAATTTCGTCGAGTACAGTAACGGTGATCGCCACCTCAAGGGCTTCACGCTTATACCCTTGAGCGACCCCACGCTCGACAAACACGTCGCGCGAGAGCTTTGCTGAAGCTTCTCCGACCTCCGCAGCGAGGTTCTGAAGCTCTCGCCGGATGAACTCGAACGCCTCTACGTCCCGATATTCGGGTTCGAAGGGGAAGTTAAAATCCGCACATAGGCGCATCGGGCCGGATTTCTCAAGCCGAAGTTTAGGTTGCCCCAAACGCCTATTCGCCCACACGCGAACAATTCCGTCGGAAAGCTCCCCCACCTTGAATCCGGCGCGTTGCCCAGCTTCCATGAGCTCTTCGCGGGTGAGGCCGTGGTCGCGGGGGGACACTAGGATGCTCGCCTCCAGAGCAGATACGATGAAGTCGTCCACCTCTTTCATGTTGCCGATCTCCTCGTCCGTAGAACTTCTAGCTGGTCGACGCTTCCTCAGCGTACTCGCCCCCTGCGTTCATATTCGGGTGCCCACCGTCGCTGGCGGCGGCGTTGCGCAAGAGCGACCTCGAGCCCATCGAACCGCACAAGTGACGCGGTTTGCCACGACCTTGGCCGCCATCCGCCGCCGCGCGAGCGAATCGCTCACCGCGCTGGGGCCACCGGGGGCACAAGCCTCGGGTCAAGCAACCGATTCGCCATCTCGAGGCAGGCCTCTCTGGGCACGTTGTGTTCTTCGTCGTACGCACTGGCAAAGGCCGGGTGCCCCGCAAGCCAGCGTGACACTGCGTCTTCTCTGGTCAACACGACACGCAAGGCGGCGATGAGCTCTAGCACCGAGCCGTTAAGATCGGCCTTAAAAAGCCCGGCGTGGGTGGCCTCACGAAGGATGCCTGCGAGTTGCTGCTGGAACAGATCGACCCGAGCGCCATCGTACTCTGGCTCTTGTATGGCCCGACGGCACGACTCCTCGTCGAAGGAGTTCCAACCGCGGCAGGCGAGAGGGCGAGCTGCATAGACCGAGCATCGGCCATCGACGAGAAGGGGGCAAGGCTCAGAATACCGTTGATCCGACGTCAACCCCTTGGTTCGTTCATACGCCCCTCTCACCCTTTCGACAAGTTCGTCTCGCTCTCGGGCCGAGAGATTGCTCTCGATGTAAGCCGCGACGAGCGCGACCTCAGCAACGGACACGGTCACTTTCACGCTGCAGCACCAAGAGCATCCTTTCTGGCAGGCCAGGGACACAGGCCGCCTACGTGCTGTTTGCTCGGCAGCGAGGGTCTCATCGAAAGTTCGGCAGGCAGTTGCGGCTACCAACTGCAACTGGTCTGTGGTGCGCTCTTGGCGCATCTTGCTCTCGACGTCAGCAAAGCGGGCTCGAAATATGCTGAGAAACTCAGCCGCAACACTGCGCCCGCCGTCCGCAGCCTCGCCCCTAGGGTCATCGCGCCCCTTACGGTCGGGCTTGCGAGACGAGTTTTTTATCGGCAGCCTTCGCTTGACCATGCTCTGTCCTTTCCCATGAGGATCGACAGTCTCGACGTCCGTCGTCGCCCGCTCTGGCTTGCCCCCAACCCATGCCCCTCGACCCGGTTCAGCGCACGCTCGTAAGACTAGCGAGCGCCGGCAGCCGGTGCTCGAGATTCAACGCGTAATAGGGCCCGCGCAGAAGACGACGGAACCCCAGGCGACCCCAATGCCGGGCTAGCTTCGCCGTCGCAAGCTTGCAGTCGCATGAATATCGGTCGAGGCCGGCTTGGGCGATGCGCTCCGGAGCGCCATCGTAAGTCACGTCGAATTGGAGTGGGAAGGGCTTACAAACCGCCACCCCGCAACCTCGGCCAAACAACTCGATAAAGCGGTGGGCCAGTGTGAGACCGAGGCCGCGCCCGCGATGCTGCGGAAAGACGTGGATGACGTCGAGCACGAGCACGTCTTGCTCAATGACCCCTCCTAGCTCTTCGTGGATTTCGGAACGCAGCTCGTAGCTGCGCTCGCGGAAAAGCAGCGCGTGAATTTCGTGCAGCGTTTGGCTGTGGGCGTCACAGTGGTCGAAGAGACTCTCGCGGTGATTGAGCGCCCAACCCACACGCAGCACGCTGCCGGAGAGCTCGCCAGCCCGCAGCACCCCGGTGTCATCGCCATGACCTTCGCGGCATAGCACCTCACCTTCGACATCGATGACGGCTTCGGTATCTCCCCCGTCGTAGGCTTCGGCACAAACCGTGAACTTGAACTCGTAACAGACGTCTTCGTCAACCGCATCGAGCGTGCCCACATCCCCACCCTTGTCCTCGGCTATCGCAGTGCGCGAGCTTTACCATGTGACGCTCGAGCGCTGCCACTGCACCCCCGGCTGCGCGGTCATAGAAGTTCCGCCCCGCTGGAGGCCGAGCAGCCACCCCAACGTTCCGAACCCCGAACATGCTCTCGCCGCAGCCAGAACTCTACCCCGCGTCCTCGTCAGCGGCTCAAGCAATGTAAGAGCCTCGCGGCAGTTGTAGGCGTCTCTTGGATGTCGGCTCCCCCTGGGACGGCGCCTACTCGGCCTTCTGGACAACCTCGAAGGTGCAGCCCTCGAGTGGCACGTAGATGCCGGTCGGCGATGTGTCGGGCGCGCGGACGCGGCCGGTCATCTTAACGACCGAGCCCACGCGGAAGCCGATCACGGACTTCTCGGCCACCCCCTCGAGCTCGCACCGCGCCTCGATGCGCTTGTTCGAGCGCGTGAAAGCCGGCGCGGTCGCGATCGCCACGAAGACAGGACCGCCACGCTGGTCGGGCTCTTCGGCGGCGCCCGTTAGGCGTACGACTTGCCCTTTGAACTTGACGTTCGCGACCACTGCATTGGCGTCGTACTCGTCGAAGAAGGCGCTAGCCTTCATGTCGAAGGCCGGTGTAGGAGGCGTCGAGCCCCCGGACGACCCGCAGCCGACGGCTGCCCAAACGAGGGCGGCCATGGAGCCTACCGTCGCTGCATTCCCCATCGCCCGCACCCCGAACCTTCGCGCCATGGCCCCCGCCCCGACTCAGCGCTTTTTAGCCTTCGCCAAGCCCTCAAGGGCCTTCGACATCTGCCGCGAGTTCAGAAAGCGGGCGCCTTCGGCGGAGAGAGCACCTTCGGGCTCCCGCACCTCGAAGTGATAAAGCTCCTCGGTCGTCCAGACGAATCGGCCCCACAGCCGCGTGGTCCCGGATGCCAGGGCGAACTTGTAAAAGGCGCTCCGCGATCTGCCGATCTTCTGCACGTCCACCTTCTCGTAGGTGCCGGGCATCTCACGCGGGATCACCTGCATTATGTCGTGAATGAAGGTGTCGGAGTCTTTGTCGGTCAGGACCCCGGAGATGACCCGCGCCATGATATGGGTGCCGCTCGCGAATTGGACCCCGTAGGTCAAGGCGCGCTCACCGCCGTCGAGTTCCTGGCGTTCGACCTCCGCTGCCGCAGGCATCTCGACCGAGAACAGGCCGATGTCGAAGCGCCGCCACACGGGTGGCCGCGGCGGCTCTGGCGCTTCGGCGGGCGGCGCAACCGCCAAGGCCGGCTGGAGCGCTGGCAATGCCGGCAGCGTCAGCGTGGGCTGCGGCGGCGGGGGTCGGTAGGCGGGCGGTTCCGCGGGCGCGGCCGGACGAAGCGCGGGCGCCACGATCGGGACCCGATTCGTCGGCGCCTCGACCTTGGGCTCACTCGACTTCGGCGGGCCCTCCTCTTCGCTCGGCGCCGGCGGCGCGGCCGGCCCACCGCCGACCGCCACGCCCGTGTCGCATGCCGCGACCGTCGCGCTCCCCGCGACCAAGGCCACCCACAGACCCCTCATGGCGCTCTCCTTTGGCGGGGCGCGAAGGCCGCCGCCAGATAGAGAAAGTTACTAGTCTCCGCGAAGCGCCGCCTAGCCCCCTGGCAACGTCTGGCGTCGATTAAGGGGTGGCCTGTGCGTAGGGGTCGGGCGCCGCCGCGCATCGGCCCCTCGGCTAGGGCTTCGGCGTGGGCGCGGCCGAGGCCGGGGGCTTCCTGTTCTGGAGCAGGTCAAACATGCCCGTCGCTAGCACGGAGTGCGTCGTGCCCTCGGCGGCGTTCAAGTACGAGGACAGGCCCGTCGCGACTCCGCAGAAGCGCCCCCAGCTGCTCGCGACGAGGTCGCACGTCGAGCCGACCGCCTAGAAGGTGACGACGTTGACGCATTCGGTCACACGCTTGCCGTCGTAGAGTGGCCGAGGCGACATGTCTCCGGCCGAAGCGTCCGTGATCTCGGCCAGGGTACCGGAGGTATAGGGACGCTTGCCACGTTCGCCCAAGGGGTCCCTCTTGATCTTGCCGAAGCTCGTCTCGGGCAGGGCGGCAAGCTCGGACTACGGGTAGCGCTTCGGCGCCCACGCGAGGGCGAAGACGATGCCTGGCCTGGTCGATCGCGTTCTCGGCGTCGGCGAACGCGGCCCGTGTCTTGGAGAGCAGCCCCTCGAGCGCGAGCCGCGCCGGGCGGGGTCGTACGAGCGCTCGAACGCCCACTACGCGTCGCCGGCGGGTGGCAGCCCCCGTAGCCCCGCCCACGCTTGACCGGCCAGGTGCAAGAGCCGGCTGCACCCATCCTGAGCAACCGTTGGCGACCTTTGAACCGTTGCCCGGAGGGTCGCAACGGGGCATTTCAGGCTCTCGTCGGCGCTTCTGCCCCGACCTGCACCGTCGGACGAAGACTTCCTAAACCGAAGGTCACAAGTTCGATCCTTGTCGGGGGCGCCGCCTCGAGGCCAGAAAGGCTCGAAGATGCCTCGGAGGGAGTGACCACACCTCCCCCGAACGAGCCGGCTCCGGGTCAGTCCGATCAGCAACTTGTCGCGAGCGAGCCCCGCGGGACCGCGATTGGACCGGCCCCGCGGTCCATCCCCGACGTGCCCCCGGAGGCCATCCAATGCCCTCGGGCGCGCCGTCCACCGGGCCTTCGTCGTCGGCGAGCACGCCGACGCGGCGCTCATGGCCGACGGGCGCTGCTTCACTTCACCGAGTCACGGCGTCGTTCGGTGTCGCTATTTCGGATGTCTGGGCTATTGATGACCTTCCCGACAGGCCTCGGTAGGCAGCCCGTGCGCTCCTCGTTCTGGGTGCGGGTCGTCAGGTGCCCTCCAGGTCGATGCAAGCCCGGGTGCCATGCTTCTCGAGTAGCCTGAGCAGACCCGAGCCATTGATCAAAGTGAGGGACTTGTCCTTGGCGAACTCGTACGCGTCGGGGCCGAAACTTGCCGTCGTCACCAAGATGCCCCGGACGGCGCGCTCGTGGCTGACCGTCCCCCAGAGCTCCCGCACGGCGGCGACCGGCACGGTCTTCGTGTAGCGCTTGGCCTGGATGACGAACTTGCCCCCGCGGAGCGGGTCAGGGTCAAAAATGACAGCATCGACCCCGCCGTCGCGGCTCGCCCGCGTGACCCGTACCTCGGCGCCGGGCGAGGCCGCGAACTCTCGCTCGAAGAGGTCTCGGACAAGGTGCTCGAAGTCCTGCCAGGCCATGGTGGCGAGGTTGGTCGAGGCCTCGAGCTTCGAGAGCACGGCGCGTCCCTCGACGTAGCGCCCGTCGTTGCCCGAAAGTGACACAATTGGCTTCACGCTCGCAAGCGTGGTCGACTCATGGGTGCCGCCCCCCTTGAGCCTGCGCAGGCAGACCTTCGGGTCGACGGACGCCAAGTTGATGGCTTGAAACGCCTCCTTCGCCACGCGGACCGAGACGAGGCAGGTTCGAGCAGGCTGCCCCGTCGCCGCATCGACCTCTTCGACAACGGCGTTCAGCGCGATCGAGCCCAGCGCGCCCGCCGCGTCTGCTTCGAAGAGCTCGTGCAGGGTCCTCAAGACGACCTGGTGCACGACGCTCTCGTAGAGGTGCTTGACCTCGGACTCCTTGAGCTTCACTTCGGTGAGCTGGCCGGTCGACTTGACGTACCGGACGCTCTTCGTCGTGGGCAGGTCGCCCGGGCGGGGGAGTACGTACTCGACGACAAGCAGACGATGGTCAGGTGAATACTCGACCACCGCCCTCTTTGGGAAGACCTCGGGGTAGGCGGAGTTCGAGAGCACAAGATCACAATACTGCTCGACGGCGGCGGGCTCGCCGCTCATGTATTGATGCTGCGCCTCGTCGACGCTGGCGTTCACTGCTGTCCGGTGCGCTTCGTACGCCGCCCTGCGCCTCTCGTAGCCCTGCCACAGCGCTTGGCACTGGGCGTAGCGGCGCGCGTTCTCCTCCTGAACGGCGGCCGTCTGGCGGTACCAAGCAGCCATGGCGGCTCGGTGCTGAGCCTCGTCTTCAGCCCGCAGCGCCGCCTGTCGCTGCGGTTGGTCGCGCGTGAACGGCCCCTGCCAGGCTTGGGCAACCGCAGCCCCCTGCGGCGAGCCGAGATGGTGGGGGCCGGCGGGCATGTACTGACGGTACGTGAGCACCGGCTGGGAGGGGGCGGCTAGGTACGCGGGCGGCGGAGGCGGCGCTTCTTGGAAAGGGGTCGAGTTCTTGAGAGACTCGAAGTTGATCCGGTCGTCAACGGCAAGCGTGTGTCGCAGCAGCCCCTCGAGTTGCTCGAGCGCCGCCTGTGCGGCCTTAGTCGCCTCTTCGGCTTCGCGCCGTAGCGACTCGTCACGTTCGCCCCGCGTCGCGCGGCTGCGCTCTCGCGCGATACGAGCCATGGCCGCCTCGGCTCGCGCCCGCTCCACCTCTTGCGCCCGCGACCAGCGCGCTTCCCACTGCTGCCAGGTTGCCCAGGCCATCTGCTGGACGACGTAGGGGTTGGGCCCCTTGACCCGCTTGGAGAGGCCCAGCCCTGGGTGATGAACGTCGATGAAGTACCCGCGCGCGCCGCCCACCGTATCTGCCCTTGCTGGAAGAAATACCTAGATGTTACCACCTCCGCTCGTCGCCGTCTCGGGCCCCGCGTAGTGTCGTCCTTCGGTCACTTCGCCCACGCGCGCCGCGCCGGCCTGGCCTTCCTGCGCGCCGGGTGCCCTCTCGGCACCGGCGAGGGGCCCCTCGGCCTCGAGCCGCACCTCGGCGAGCCAGGCGGCCTTCTTCCAGCCGCCCTTCTGGCTTGCTGCTGTCTGGGGGTCGCTCGTACGAAGGCGAGCCCCGGCGCGTGGCCGAACCGAAGGGCGGGCGGGCCCCGCCCCCGATGGTACCCCAACCCGGCCCTCCGCCGCGCCTCGCCCCGGCTCTCGGGCATGCCCTCGCTCGGACCCGCCCCCGGGGCCCAGTGGCACGCGGCCGTGGTGCGCGCCGCCCTGAAGACGAGGCGGCAGGTGCTCGGCTCACCGCAAGGGGCGCCGCCGACGGCGCACCTACCGCCCCGCGACCGCGGGGGCGGCGGCCGGGGTTTCTGGACGCTGGGCTCGCAACTCGAGCACCCGCGAGCGCACGAGCTCGGGGTCACTCTCGAGCTGCTCGTCGAGCAGTTGTAGGCCGAGCGCGATCACCTCCGCGCCACGCAGGCCGAGCCCGCGGGCAAACGCCTCGAGCTGGTCCGCCACCTCGGCTGGGAGCGTCGGCGGCGACGCGGGCGAGGCGGGTGGGAGCTCGGGGGCGTGGCTCATCGGGCCTCGTCGAGCGCGAACGCCCGGCGCCCACGTCAGCGTCGCGTGATGGGCCGCTGCGACTCGTGCCGGACGCGGCGTACGACGACGTCGTTCCCGTCGCGCTCGTCGAAGAGCTGCAGCGGCGACACGAGCCAGCGCCGGACGCGCGGGCCGTCCTTGAGTTGGACCTGGGGCCCGTCAACCTTGCCCCCGTCGAGGAGCTTGAGGGCCCCGCGGACGGCGGCAGCCAGTCGCCGCGCAGCGTCCGGATTCACCGAGGCGAGGTAGGCGACTTGCGCGGCGAGTTCGCGGCGGGCCTCGTCGGTAAGACGTACGGTCACGCGACGGCGCGGGCGATGGCTTCGATCATGTGGTCGATGGCGTCCATGACCTTGTCGGCGTCATGGGGCGCCGGCTCGTCGAGCGAGGCCCGGAGGTCGGGGTCGTCGACGACCTCGACCTCTTGCTCGTCGGCGGCGGGGGCATTCGGAGGCGTCGAGGCCATGCCCCGTTCTACCACACCCGGGCGGGGCGCGCCGAGCGCGCGGCCAGACCTCGAGTCTGGCCGGCACGGGCGTTACCACGCGTTACCACGGCGAACGTTCCTTCGGGTCTCGGAGCGTCCCCTCGCGCCGCTTTTCGACGCGAGCGAAGCGCGGCCCGAGTCGCCCCCAGGCGGGCGTTGCTCGGCCGTGCCCTCGAACCGCTTCGCCCCGACGGCCCCCAGCCGCCCGGGCAGCGCCCGCGCCGCGCTCAAGCCGCTCACCGGCCCTTCGCCCCCTTGGCGGGCTTCGCGGGCACCGGCTCGACGCCCTCTTTCTTCGCCAGGTAGCGCAACGCCAGGCGGAAGATGTGGGCCGCCGACGGAATGCCGAGCTTCTCGTGAAGCGCGGCGAGGAGCGCGTCGTCGGCGTCCGACAGCCTGACGGCCACCTGCTTGCTGGCCTGCGTTGCATGCCAAGGTGGCATTCGCACGCCATGCAATGCAGCAGGCAGCGGGGGGGCGAGGCGCCAGGCCGAACGGCACGGCCAACCCGCGCGCCCCCCTGACGGATGCGGAGGGCACAACGCGAGCCTGCCCTACGGCGAGGCCGGCGTCGGCCTGGGGCGCCCCCACCTGCTCGGTTCGCCGCTCAGTGCTCCGGCGCTGCCGCCTTCTCGCCAGCAAGCTCGGCCGCGAGATACTTCATCTCGGCCGCACCTACGATGAGGACGCATGCGCTGCGGTCGAACCATTCGGCCACGTCGCTGACGAGTCGGGCGACGGCAGCGGGGCTCTTGGACTCGGGCGGCGCGTTCTTCGGCGAGACCGGCGCCGCCGCGGCGTCGACATGCTCGCACCAGCCGTCGATGAGACCCGAGAACTCGCCAATCATGGCGACGAGAGCGCTGATGCGGTCGCGCGCGTCAGCCCCCGGGCTCTCTTGCGTGGCCTGCCAGTGGGGCACGGCGCAGCAACCGAACGGGGGGTGGTCGCCCGACAGGAGCGCGTCGCGAATGATGCGGTACATCTCGGCCAGCGCTTCGGTGTGGGCCCACGTCCGGCCGCCCGTCCGGGGCTCGTCGGGGGCCGTCATCGCGCACCCCCGCGCGGGGCCTCGGCGCCTTCGGGGCGCGGGGTTGCGGAGGGGTGGTGGGGTGATGGTATCGTTCGCATCGGTTCGTTCCTCGCATCGGTTCGGACCAAAGCCCCGGGGCGTCGCGAGCGCCTCCGGGGCTTTTCTTTGCCGGGTGCCGGATGCACCCGACGGTCTCCCTTATGGCCCGAGCGACGACGCCCTTGCAACCAAAAATAAAATCTTGCAACGTTTTGCCTCGTTTGGCCGAAGGGCCGGGGGCCGTCTACCATCCGGTCATGCCCCGAGGCAGGCCCCCGAAAGAGGACCGCGACGAAGTCAAAAAGCTCTACGTGAGCGTGAAGCTCACCCCGGCGGAGAGAGCCGTCTTCGACCGCGTGCTCGAGCTCCGGAACGAAGAGCTTCGGCGCCTGACGGGCGAAGAGTTCAAGCTCAACGCGAGCGAACTTCTGCGGCGCCTCATCGCGCGCGAAGCCGAGCGCCTCGGCGTTCCGCCGCCCTCGGCCGAGTCGAGGCTGCTGCCCCCGCCGCCCGAGCCAGAACCCCCCGCCCCGGCCCGCTCGCCCTCGAAGGCCTCGAGCGCGAAGGCCTCGAGCGCGAAGGGCAAGCCGCCGAAGGGCCGGGGGCGATGACGCGCGCCCGCGCCCCGGCCGTGCGCCAAAGTGGGGGCCATGGCCCCGAGGGACGACGACAAGGCGCCCGAGACCGAGACCGAGACCGACGGCGAGCCGATCGACCCCGAAGACGCCGCCGCGGTCTCTGCCGCGCTCGACCACGTCGAGGCGGGGGGCGAGCTGGTCGACGGCGAGGCGTGGCTCGCGCGCTGGCGCGAGCGGCTCGAGGCGTCTTACCCCCGAGGGGGCGACCGTTCGGCGGGCGCCTAGCCGCCGGTGCCCGTGGGCTTGGGCGCGTGGGCGGCGGCCTGGAAGCGGGCCAACCCTTCGAGCAGCTCACGATCGGTGAAGTGCTCTTGCCCGTCGCCGTAGGCCTCGAGCAACGCGCGCACGAGGGCGGCGTCGGCTTCCGTCATCGGGGCCCCGTCGGCGCGCTGAACGACGAGCTGCGGGGCAAAGCCCGCGGCTTTGAGCACGGCGGACAGGGCGGACGGGGGGGGGAAGGGCTGGCCGGCCATGGTGGGTTGCTCCTTTAGCGTTGTTGCTTTCGCAGCCACGTCAAGAACTCGAGCGCCGCCTTCATGTCGAGGGGCTTTCCCAAGGCCGCCGAGAGGCGTTCGCGCACGCCCTCGGAGCCCTGCCCCGTCAGCTCGCGGTGCAGAAGGTACGCGTCGAGGTGGATCACGCCCTTCTCGCGGTTGCACACCTCGCAGGCGGTCGCGAGGTTGGTGGCGTCGTCGCTACCGCCGCGCACCACCGGCACCACATGATCGAGCGGCAGCGCGGCGGGCGCCGCGAGCGCCGGCACGGCGGCCTCGAGCACCCCAACGCCCTGGCCAGCCCCGACCTCCGCGCACACTTCGACGACCGCCGCGAACCCCCGCGCCGCGGCTCGCGCCCGCCCGACGTCGCCCCGCCCAAGCGCCCCGGCGACGCCCTCGAGCGCGGCCCAGATCGTATCGTACAAGGCGGGCGGCAGAAGCCCTTGTTCGGTACCCGCGGCAGGTACCCGCCCACCTGATCTCAAGCACTTAGCGAGCGGTTCTTGGGGGGGTCTCCCCCTCCGAAACGGGCCCTTTTTGGCTCGAATCGGCCTCGCCGCTCACATTCCTAGACCGAAGGTCACAAGTTCGATTCTTGTCGGGGGCGCCTCCTACGCGGCGTAGCGTAGCCAGCCAGAAACAGGCCAAACCAAGGCCTGAATGCCCGCCCCCGCCTACGCCGCAGCCTTGGCCAGCGCCGACACGCCGCCCGCACCGCCGACGCCCGAGGCGCCCCCACCGCTGTCCGCCCCGCCCCTGCCCGCCGCACCCTCACCGCTGCTCGACCCGCCCCAGCTCGCCGCCCCGCCCTGCAAGCCTACGCAATCGCACTCGCTCGCGACGTCGCCACACCCCGGCCACAGCGCCGCCGCGCCCACCCAGGCGCGCCTCGTCGCTAGCAGCCCGGGGTGCATCGTCAGTTGCATGGGCACTGGATGAAGAAGTCGTTGAGCGTATCGTGCCCGACGTCGGCCCCGCCGTTGCAGTTGCTCACCTGCGCCGGTGGGCATGCCGCCATCGCCAGCGGGAAGACGTTGCCGGGGCCGATGTTCAGCTCGGTTTGGCTGCCCAGCTTCGAGCCGCAAATCGTGCTGCCCTGCCCCGGCGCCATGAGCGCGAAGCGGTTGCCCTCGAGCACCACGTTGGTGAACGAGATCGCCCCCGACGTGAGCTCGCCGTTGAGCGTGACGGCCTGGCGGTTGCCCCCGAACACGCCGTTCTTGATGGTGACGCTCCGGCCCTGCCGCACCTCGACCGCGCCGGTGCCGTCGTTGACCGTGCTGACCTTGTTGTCTTTCGCGAGCAGGCCTTCAAGTGTCACCGAGCCCGTCAGGTCACCCGCCAGCACGAGCACGCCCGCGCCCGCCGTCGTGCCCTCGATGGTCACTCCGCCCTTGTCGCCGTCGCCCGTCACGGTGAGCGTCGCCGTCGCCCCTACCACGATGCCCTGTCGGTTGACGCTCAGCCGCACCGGCGCCGCCTCGGTGCCCGTCACGGTCGCGTCCGCCGTACCGCCGAGGTCGAGCGCGCGTCGCGTTGGCGATCGTCAGTGGCCCCTCGAGCCGCACCGCACCCGCGTCGGCCGTGACGCCCTCGAACGACCCTTTGCCATCGAGGGCGAAGCCGGCGAGCGCCGCCCCGTCGCCGAGCGTGACGAGCGCCGACGCGCCGCCTCCGCCCGCGCCGCCGGCCCCCGACGCACCCGCGGCGCCGGCGGCACCCGCGGCGCCGCCCGCCGTCAGCGCCACGAGCTGCGCGGGCGCCGTCGCTCGCCCCTCGAGCCGCACCCCCGGAGGCACCGCCGCCGGTCCCGCGACGGCCGCCGCGTACACCAGCACGCGCGTCGTTCCGCTCTGGGGCGCCCCGGCGGCCGCGAGCGCCGGAGCGAGCGCGCGGTAGAAGCACGCGCCCTCGAGCCCCGCCTCGAGCGGGCCCGCGAACGCCGGGTCGGTCACGACCACCCGCGTACTCTTGGTGCAGCTCGCCGAAGGCTCGGTGCACCGCTTGGTCACGCACAACGAGCCGGGCGCCGTGCACTGCGCGTCGCCGTCACAACCGTCGGCCCCGGCCGAACCCCCGCCACCACCCGTTCCACCCCCGCCCCGGACCGACACGCCCGACGAGCCTCCGCCCCCGCCGCCGCCCGACCCGGAAGCGCCCGCCGCGCCGGCAGGGGCGGGGCACGAGGGGTCGGTCGGGCGGCGCCGGCAGAACTCGTCTTGATCGACGAAGTACCCTTCGTCACACGCCGCGGCAGCGAGGAGGGCCCCCCCGATGAGCGCCCGCGCCCGCATCAGAAGCTCCCCGCGACCCCCGCCACGGCGCCGCCAGCGAGCGGGACGACGGCCCCAGCGATCGGCGCAGCGCCGCGACGCGGCGCGAGCAAGTAGGCCGCGAGGCTGGCGCCCGCGACGAGGCCGACGCCGAGCGAGACGGCCGAAAGAGTGCGCGCGGGCGAAGGCGCCGGCTCGGCGACGGGCTCGAGCCTCGCCTCGGCGCGCCCGCGCGACTCGACCCGAACGTTCGCGCGGGCGACGACCCGCGGGCCCTGCCGCACCTTGAGGGCGTGCTCGCCGGCGGACAGCGTCAGCTCGACGCCCGGGGCGTACGCCCCCTGCCCTCGCCCGTCGACCACGAGGTCGCCTTGGGCCGCGCCGGAAAGGGCCACGTCGCCGACCTTCTCGGGCGTGACCAACGTGCGGTAGAGGCGCGCCGCGATGCGGTCGCGGGCGGCCGCGTCGTAGGGCAAGGTCGCGACCCGGTCGGGTTGACCTCGCTGCCAGAAGTGCAGCCACACGACCGCCGCCCCGCCGGCGCCGGCCGTCACGTAGCCCCAGAAGAACCGCGAGACGCCGAGAAACTTGCCGGCCTTTCGCAGACACGCATCGTCGAGGACGCGCTCGTCGGGCAGCTCGCCGCCCGAGCGACCCATGGGGCACTTGAGCTCACGGGCCATGAGAATCAGCGAAGGGTTCTCGTCGTCCAGCGTATACTCGGGCTCATCGAGCACCGTCTGCCGAAGCGCGTTGGTGAGCGTCTTGGCCGCGAGGTCGCTCGAGCGATCGGCCTCGAGCGACAAGACGCTGACGGCCTCGACGCCAACGCCCATGGGGGCGGCGGGGCGGTAACCTGGGGCCGCGGGCGCGGGCGGCGGCGCCGTCGGCGGAGCGGAAGGCGCTCGAGCCGGTCGTGGGCTGGAAGCCGGCGCTGTCGAGGGGCACGTACGCCGCGTAAGAGTCGGCCTTCGCGGAGTCGTAGGCGGAGACCGAGTGGAGCTCGGGGGCCTTGCCGCCCGTGATCGCGTCGAACGTGGGGCCGAGGTCGGGCGCGCGAATCGTGCCCGAGCGCGCGGGCGGCGCCACGATCGACCAGGCCACGCGCTCGCCCTGGTCGAGCAAGTAATGAATGCCGACGGTGACGCCGTCGCCGACGGCGCCCGCGTCGGAGCCCCGCCAGGAGGCGGCGGGTCGCCGCGGGGCGCTCAGGTCGAGGGGCGGCATCTCGTCGATCGTCATCACCGCCTTGGCCGACCAGGTCGACGAGGGCGCGGCGTCGGTCGCCGACCAGTAGTGCTCGCTCCGCCGAGAGAGCGACGCGTCGCCCGCGGGCGCGGCCAGCTCGACGAACTCCGAGACGCGGGCGTCGCGGACGGGGTCGACGGGGAGCAGCACCCCCGCGGCGAGCGAGCCGACGTCGGGCCCAAGGTCGCGGCCCTCGCCGATGCCGACAAGGGGGAGCGCGCTCTGCCGCGGCGAGAAGGAGACCGACCACGAGGTGCTGCCGTCGGGCAGGTCGCGCACCTCGGTCCGGTAATTGACGGACGACGCCTGCTGGTCGAGCGCGACGCTGACCGCGCCCTCGCCGCCCGGGGTGAAGGGGCGGTCACGCAGCACGCCGTAGAGCACCGTGCCGTTGCCGAGTTCGGCCACGGCGAGCAGATCGTAGGTCGCGCGGCCGGCGCAGCCGCGGTACTCGGACACCTCGAGCTCGCCCCCCGTCACGATGCCCCCGTCGAGGCACGACAGGTAGACGTTGAGGGGGTACGCGGGCTGCGAGCCCGTGACCGTCACCACGAGTTTGGTCATCGGCTCGTTGTTGGCCGGCGACGGGGTCGAGTCGAAGTGCAACGGCACGTCGCTCAGGCCCTCGGCCCGTACCGTCTGGATGCTCCGCACGACCCGATCGGTGGGCGCGGGGTGGGGCCGCTCGTAGTACGCGCTGAACCACCCCCCCGGGGGCACCTCGAGGCGCGCCTTGCCCTCGGCGTCGCTCTTCGTCTCGCTGACGAACGAGCCGTCTTCGGCGTGCACGAAGAGCGCCACGCCGGCCAGCGCCGCCGAGTCCGAGCCGAGGGTTCGCACGGCCAACCCCGAGCCCGGGGCGCCGCCCGAGCCCCCGCCGCCCCCCCCCCCGGTGCCGCCCGTGCCGCCGGTGCCGCCCGTGCCGCCGGTGCCGCCCGTGCCGCCGCTGCCGGCCTGGGGCTGCGGGGTCGACGGGTCATCGTCGTCACCGCACGCGTAGCCGCCGAGGCCGGCGGCAAGAATAAGGGAGACCCCTAGAGTTCGTCGCGAAATCATGAAAAGACCCCAGAACAGGTGATGAGAGCGAGCGCCTTGCTCGTCGCAGCCGGCGCTCTGTGCAAGAACTCGGCCAGGGGGTCGACGGCCGCTTTCGGCGAAGAAAAGTGTGCCACGCCGGCCGCGATCAGGGCCGGGCACACCTGCGATGTCAGGCCGGGCCCGACCCGCCCGGCGCATCTCGATATCGGCGACGCCGGCCCCGGCACATCTCGATATCGAGCGCAGCCCCCGCCCGACGCGGGCGACTCGCCGCCGTGGTGCGCCCGCGTACCGCCGGCCTCGATGAAGCGGAGCTCGGCCCCCGTGACCACCGACGGCGCTCGACCCCGGGTTGCCCTCCGTCGACGCTCTCGAGCAGCTCGCCCGAGAGGGCCGTCGCGATGAACACGTGCTCGGTCGCCCGCGTGCTCCGCACCCACGCCCCCCTCGGCGCACCGTTCGAACGCTTCGCCAAGGGCGTCGATGGCCTGCCGAGAAGCGTGGCAACGTTCGCCGAACGCAGCAACGCCCTGCCGAAATCGCTCGAAAGGTTCGCCGAGGTCGTCGACGCCCTGCCGAAATCGCTCGAAAGGCTCGTCGAGGGCGTTGGCGACCTGATCGGAACGCGTGAAAGGTGCCCCCGAGGTCGTCGACGACCCCGAGGGCACCTTTCGAACGCTGTTTCGAGGGCGCCGACGGGCTTTTTGAACCTTTTGCAGGGCTCCGAGAGGTCGTCGACGACCTCGGCCGACCTTTCGAGCGTTTCTTCGGGGTCGTCGACGACCTCGGCCGACCTTTCGAACGTTTCCTCGGGGTCGTTGGTGCCCGCGGCTGACCTTTCGAAAGGTCTCTGAGGGTCGTCGACGACCTCGGCGAACCGTTCGAACGGTCGGGCGAGTTCGGGGGTGCCTGGCCCCCTGGGGGAGGGCGCGGCCGGGCGGGTCGGGGCGAGCCGGGGGCGTCGATTCGGGCGGACAAGGCCGCGAGGGCGTCGCCCACCGCCGCGCGGTTTGGGCCCGGAGGCGGCCTTTGGGGGGCCCTCGCGTTTTTTTTTCAGAAGGCACGCAACCGGGGGTCGGCGCTGGCCGAGCGGACCAACAGAAGCGCTGAGGTGCGCACTCCGCGGGGGCCGGTCGCCCCATGAAGAACACCCCTGGAGAACGGTTCGATGAAAATGCAATCTTCCCCTTCCCCCGACCAGCTCGCGCTGGTGCCCCCTCCTGATGTGGCCGAAGAGGCCTACTACCGTGTCGAACCCGAGCTGGGCACGGTGGGCGACGACGAGCTCGGGCGCGTCACGGCGAACGTGATGGTCGCGGTGCTCGTCATGCTCGGGGCGGTGCCCCGGCTCGAGGCGCTGCGCCACCAGATCGAGGCGCTGCCCGGCCAGGCCCCCGGCCTGATCGACAAGGCGCGCGACTACGCGCTGGCGCTGGCGCACGTGCTGGCGATGGGCTCGTCGGTGCCCGCAGGCCGGCTCGAGGCGCTGCTCGCCGAGGGCCTGCCGCTGCGCGAGAAGCTGCTCGCGACGGCCGAGCTCCACGCCAAGCTCGGCACCTTCGACGCCGGGCAGGTGGCGGCCATTCGACGGGGGACCGGGCGGGTCGACGCGGCCAACGATCTGCTCTCGCTCGCGCGGCTGTTCCGCGGGCAGTGGCCCGAGCTGGTGGGCAAGGTGCCGGTGACGAGCGACGAGGTCGAGCGCGCGGGGGCACTGGGGGTCGAGCTGCTCGACGCGCTGGGCCGGCGCCAGGCGGACAGCGACGGCAGCCGCCCGGTGGGCGAGGACCAGCGGGCGCGGGTGAAGAAGCTCTTTCGCCTGCTGGTGCGGACGCACGGCCGGCTCTTGCGCGCGGTCACGTACCTGCGCTGGGAGGAGGGCGACGCCGACGCGATCTTGCCCTCGCTCTTCCGGGGTCGCCCGCGACGGCGTCGCGAGGCCGACACGCCGGCCGAACCGCCGGCGCCGCCCGCCGAACCGGGCGGCCTGGCCGGCGCGTAAGCGCGGCCCGGCGACCACCGAAGGGGCGCCGGGCCGTGCGCCACCTCAGGGGAACACGACCGGCACGGGGGTGTATCGGTCGGTCGTCGTGCCGTCGCCGAGCTGGCCGTAATTGTT
>DASTPP010000175.1:0-56259 GCA_035762175.1 Polyangiaceae bacterium
GGGCCGGCCCGTCGTCTCGACGCCGATCCGCGACGTGGTGCGGCCCTACGGGGCCGAGGGCCTGGTGCGCATCGCCGACGGGGTGGGCGCGTTCGTGGCGGCGTGCGAGGCGACGCTGGCCGAGACCGCGCGCGAGCGGGCGGCGTGGCGGGTCAAGGTCGACGCGGCGCTCTCGCGCATGTCGTGGGACCGCACCTGGGAGGCGATGGCGCGCCTCGTCGACCGGGCCGTGGCCGAGCGCCTGGGGTTCGGCGCGCCGGCGGCCGCCGAGGCGGCCGTGACGGCCGTGACGGCCGTGACGGCCGCGGGCGCCGAATGAGATTCGGCCGGCGGTCGAATCTCGATACGAATCTCGATACGAATCTCGACTGATCGACAAGTTTCGAATTGTCTGCAGGTGGGGGGGCTGCCGGGCGGCACGCCACCGTTTCTCGACGTGAGGTGTACAATGACGGACTCTACGCCGCGGCCTGCCGTGGCTCCATGCTCGATTGAACTTTGGGGCGGGGTCGAGTGCACGGTCAACCGTGTGGGCGACGAGTACTTCGACCAGCTCGAACGCACGGGCCACGATCGGCGCGATTCCGACCTCGATCTCTTCGCGGGCCTCGGCCTGCGCACGCTGCGCTACCCCGTCCTGTGGGAGCGCGTCGCCCCCCGCGGCACGCGCTCGGCCGACTGGTCGTGGCCCGACCGGCGCCTCGAGCGCCTGCGCGAGCTCGGCGTCGAGCCCATCGTGGGCCTCGTGCACCACGGCAGCGGGCCGCTCGACGTGAGCCTGGTCGACCCCTCGTTCCCGACGCGGTTCGCCAACTATGCGCGCGCCGTGGCCGAGCGCTACCCCTGGGTCGAGGCCTACACGCCGATCAACGAGCCGCTGACGACGGCGCGCTTCAGCGGCCTGTACGGGCACTGGTACCCGCACGGCCGCGACGACCGCACCTTCGCCCGCGCGCTGGTGACGCAGTGCCGCGCCGTCGCGCTCGCGATGGCGGCCATCCGGCGGGTGAACCCGAGCGCCCGGCTCGTGCAGACCGAGGACGTCGGCCACACGCGCGCGACGCCGGGCCTCTCGTACCAGGCCAACTTCGAGAACGAGCGGCGCTGGCTCTCGTTCGACCTGCTCGCGGGCAAGGTCGTGCCGGGGCACCCGCTCTACGGCTACCTCGTGCGGTCGCAGGTGAGCCCCGCCGAGCTCGCCCGCTTCGCCGAGCGGCCCTGCACGCCGGACCTCTTCGGCCTCAACTACTACGTCACGAGCGAGCGCTTCCTCGACGACCGGCTCGAGATCTACCCGCCCGAGGTGCGGGGGGGCAACGGCCGCCACCGCTACGCCGACGTCGAGGCGGCGCGCGTCTGCGAGTCGGGCCTGCTCGGCCCGGCGTACCTGCTCGGCGAGGCCTTCCGGCGCTACCGCGCGCCGCTCGCGATCACCGAGGCGCACCTCGGCTGCACGCCCGACGAGCGGATGCGCTGGCTCGTGCACGTCTGGCGCGAGGCCCGCTTCGCCCGCAACCGGGGCGTCGACGTGCGCGCGGTGACGGCCTGGGCCCTGCTCGGCTCGTACAACTGGAACTCGCTCGTCACCCGCGACGCCGCCCGCTACGAGCCCGGCGTGTTCGCGCTGGTCGACGGCGAGCCGCGGCCGAGCATCGTGGCCGACGCCGTGCGCTCGCTCGCGCAGGGCTACGAGCCCGAGAACCGCATTCTCGGGCGGCCGGGCTGGTGGCAGCGGCCGGGGCGCCTCGTCTACCGCGGCGCCGACGCGCGCGAGGCCGCGCCCGCCACGCGCGAGAGCTACCCGCGCGCGGCCGAGTGAGGGGCGGAGGGGGGCCGGCGCCGGGGCCACGCGCGGTCGGGCTCGGGGCCCTCGCCGGGGTCGGGGCGATTTCGGGGGGGGGGGCGGTTTCCCACCATCGACAGGCCCCCCGGGCGTTGGCATGCCCGGTGCTGCACGGCGGGCGGCGGGCGCGAGGCGGCATGGCCGCCGCGGCCGCCGCGACCGCCCGAGGAGGCCCCGATGGAAGAAGTCACGTACCTCGGCTTGCCGCGCTGCCTGCGGCTCGCCAACCCGGACGCCAGCGTGATCGTGGCGACCGCGATCGGCCCGCGCGTTCTTTTCTACGGGCGCACCGGCGGGCGCAACGCGCTCGGCGAGTGCCCCGGGGCGTCGGTGACGACGGCGCTCGGCGAGTTCAAGCCCTGGGGGGGCCACCGGCTCTGGGTGGCGCCCGAGGCGATGCCGGCGAGCTACGCGCCGGACAACGAGCCGGTGCGCGTCGAGGCGCGGGGCGAGCGGGCGGTCGCGCTCGGCAAGCCGGCCGACGGGACGGGCGTCGAGAAGCAGATCGACGTCTCGCTCGACCCGTCCGGCACGGGCGTGACGTTGCGCCACCGGCTGACGAACCGGGGCCCGGCGCCGATCGAGCTCGCGCCCTGGGCGCTCACGATCCTGCGCCCGGGGGGCGTCGTGCTCGTGCCGCACGAAGAGTTCCGCGCCCACGCCGACTACCTCTTGCCGGCGCGCCCGCTGGTGCTCTGGCACTACACGGACATGAGCGACCCGCGCTGGGCCTTCGGGCCGCGCTTCGTGCGCCTGCGCTGCGACGCCTCGCGGCCGGCGCCGCAGAAGGTGGGCGCGCTGGTGCGGCGGGGGTATGCGGCGTACCACGAGGGCGGCGAGCTCTTCGTCAAGAGCGTCGCGTTCGCCGCGGGCGCGGCCTACCCCGACTACGGGTGCAACGTCGAGACCTTCACGGCGGGCGAGTTCGTCGAGCTCGAGACGCTGGGCCCGCTCGCGCGGCTCGCGCCCGGCGAAGCCGCCGAGCACGTCGAGCGCTGGCGGCTCTTCGACGGCGTCGCGCTCGGGGGCGACGACGCGGCGCTCGAGGCGGCGATCGCGCCGCTGGCGGGGCGGGCCTTCGGGGCGGGCGGCTTAGCGTCGCGGCGTGGGCCGACCGGGCCTTCGGGGCGGGCGGCTGACCCGGGCGGCGGGGTCGGGGCGCCCGCGGCCCGCCTTCGCGCGCTTCGGCGGGCGCGCTCGAGGGGCGCCCGCGGCCCGCCTTCGCGCGCTTCGGCGGGCGCGCCGGGGGGCGGCCGGGGCGCGCTCGAGGCGCTGGGCGCGGCGGCCCGGGCCGTCTACGATGGCGGCACTGTGAGCATCTTTGCCGTCACCGTCGAGCAGCTGCGCGAAGTCTGGCCGCACCCGAACGCCGACCGGCTCGAGCTGGGCCGGCTCGGGTCGATGAGTTACCAGTTCGTCCTCGCCAAGGGGGCGTACAAGGCGGGCGATCGGGTGGTCTACTTTCCGATCGACAGCGTGCTGCCCGCGCCGCTCGTCGAGCGGCTGGGGCTCTCGGGCAAGCTCGCCGGGGCGTCGAAAGACCGGGTCAAGACGGTGCGGCTGCGGGGCGAGATCAGTCAGGGCGTGGTGGCCTCGCTCGACGTCTTGCCGCCGGGCGGGGCCGAGCCCGCCCTCGGCGAGGACGTGACGGCCCGGCTCGGCGTCACCAAGTACGAGCCGCCGCCGGTCACGACCGAGGGGGGCGAGCTCGTGCCGCTGCCGCCGCTCGTCTCGGTCTACGACATCGAGGGCTGCGAGCGCTTCCAGGCGCTGCTCGAGTCGTACCTGCTCGACGCCCCGGTCGCGATCACCGAGAAGCTCGAGGGCAGCCACTTCGCCGCGTCGGTCGGCGCGTCGGGCGAGGTCTCGGTCTGCCAGCGGCGGTTTCGCATCCGGCCCGTCGACGGGGTCGAGCACACCTGGCACGCGCTCGCCCGGGCCTCCGGCGTGCTCGCGGCGCTGCCCGCGATCGCGCGCGAGCTCGGGGGCCCGTCGACGGTGACGCTGCGGGGCGAGATCATCGGCCCGGGGGTGCAGGGCAACCACTACCGCCTGCCCGCGCGGCGCCTCGTCGCCTTCGAGATCGAGGCCGACGGCGCGGCGGTCGACGCGCCGACCTTCTTCGCGCTCTGCGAGCGCTTCGGCCTCGAGCACGCGCCCGCGCTCGCCCGCGGCGCGACGCTGCGCGAGTGGCTCGGCGGGCGCACGATCGCCGCGGCGTCCGACGGCCCCTCGGCGCTCAACCCGGCGGTGGCGCGCGAGGGCGTGGTGGTGCGCCCCTGGCGCGAAGTGCGCGATCCGAGCTTCGGGCGGGTCATCTTGAAGCAGCGCTCGCCGGCCTACCTGGCGCAGTCCGATTACTGAGCGCCTGCTCGAATCGGCGCCCGGCGGCCCGCGCGGCGCCGCGCGAGGGCGGGGCCAACGTGGGCCGCGCTCCGAGGAACGCCAGGGTCGAGTTCGCGAAAGAGGTTACGTGCGCGTGTCCACCCGGCCCGCGCCCTGAACGTGGGGCCGCTAGCGCCGGGCTCGAGCTCGAGCCCGGCGCCGCCCTTGGCACAACCTTCGCCTCCGAGCCGTCATCCGATTGACGCACACGGTCGAAGAAGGAGCAGGGCGATGAAAGTACTGGTGACGGGTGGCACGGGGGTCGTCGGGCCCGAGGCCGTTCGGCGGCTCGTCCGGCGTGGGCATGGCGTGAGGCTCTTTTCGCGCCACGCGAGCCGCGACCGCAAGACGTTCGGGAGCGAGGTCGAGGCCTTCGACGGCGATCTCGGCGACGAAGGGTCGCTGCGGGGCGCGGCCGACGGGTGCGAGGCGGTTCTGCACCTCGCGGGGATCGTGGCCGAGAAGCCGCCCGAGCTCACCTTCGAGCGCGTCAACGTCGAGGGGACGCGCCACCTCGTGGCCGAGGCCGAGCGGGCCAAGGTGCGCCGCTTCGTTTACGTCTCGTCGCTCGGCGCCGACCGCGGCAATTCCGACTACCACCGCTCGAAGCGGCGGGCCGAGGCGCTCGTGCGGGCCTTCTCGAGAGAGTGGCTGGTCTGCCGCCCGGGCAACGTGTTCGGCCCGGGCGACGGCCAGATCTCGCTGCTGCTCAAGATGGTGCGCACGCTGCCGGCGGTGCCGCTGCTCGGCTCGGGCGACGATCGCTTCCAGCCCGTGTGGTGCGAAGATCTCGGCGAGGCGCTCGCGATCGCGGTCGAGCGGGCCGACCTCTCGGGGCGCGAGCTCGAGCTCGCCGGCGACGAGATGACCTCGATGAACGACTTGCTCGACCGCTTCGAGGCGATGACCGACCGCAAGCCCGTCCGGGTCGCGCTGCCCGCCTGGCTCGAGTCGACCGGCGCCAAGCTCGCGGCGAAGTTCGGCCTCGAGACGCCGGTCAACGCCGACCAGATCGCCATGGTGACCGAGGGCAACGTCATCGAGGCGGGCCGCCCGAACGCCCTCGTCGAGGTGCTCGGCGTGCGCCCGACGCCCCTCGCCGAGAGCCTGCCCAAGCTCGGCGATTCGCTGCCCGAGCAGCTGCCCTCCGAGGGCATCGGGCCGATGCACCGCAAGGTCTACCGCGCCCTCATCCGGGGCGCACGTGACGGCGCCGAGGGCCTGCTCGCGATCGTGCGCGACTCGTTCGCCGAGCTCGCGCCGAGCTCGACCGTCGAGGTCGGCGCCGAGCCCGCCAGCCCCGAGACCAAGCTCGAGCCGGGCGCGACGGTGACCATGGCCCTGCCGCTGCGGGGCCACGTGCAGGTGCGCGTCGAAGAGGTCTCGCCCCGCGCCATCACCCTCGCCACGCTCGAGGGCCACCCGCTCGCGGGGGCGGTGCGCTTCGTCGCCGAGCCCGCGGGCGAGGGGGCGCTGCGCTTCGAGGTGCAGACCTGCTACCGCGCCGCGACCCTCGCCGACCTCGTCATGATGGAGACCCTCGGCGGCGCCCTGCAAAGCTACACCTGGACCTCGTTCGTCGAGGCGCTCGTCGAGCGCAGCGGCGGCCGGGCCGAGGGCGGCGTCGAGATCGTGCGCGACGACCCCGACGAGGGCGAGCGCGCGTCGTTCGAGCGCTGGCTCGAGGGGCTGATCCGCCGGCGCCTGAAGGTCGAGCGCGCGGCCTGATTGGGGCGGCAGGCGCGCCCGCTTCCGGCGCCCGGAGCTCGCCTGCGGCTCGAGCCGCAGGGCGCCCGACCTCCGGGAGGGCAAGGCCACCGCCGCCCGGACGTGGGGCGTCGCGGGCGCGCCTCGGGCGCGGGGCGTGCGCCGCCCTCAGCGGCAGGTCTGCTGGCTGCAGGCCTCGCCGGGCTGCGCGCAGATGCCGCAGCTCGCGTTGCAGCAGACCTGGCCGACGTTGCACGTGTTCATGCCGCACTGCACGCTCACCGCGTTCTGCATGCCGTCGCAGCGCTGCTGCGAGCACGCCTCGCCGGGGCGGGTGCAGATGCCGCAGCTCGCGTTGCAGCAGATCTCGCCCACGTTGCAGGTGTTCATGCCGCAGGGCACGCTGACGGGCAGCGAGGGGGCGCCGCCGCACAGGGCCTGGCTGCAGGTGCCGCCCGGCGGCGCGCAGATGCCGCAGCTCGCGTTGCAGCAGACCGTGCCCGCGGGGCAGGCGCGGTCGCCGCAGAGGGGCGAGGCGTCGGGCACCGGGCCCGGCGCCACGGCGGTCGGGCCCGCGGGCACGGCCCCGGGCGGGGCGGCGTTGACGTCGACGCGGGTGCGGGGGCCGTCGCGCGTCGAGGGCACGCCGAGGCCCGGCGGCGCGCCCGTGTAGTAGCCGGGCGCGGTCGGGGCGGCGGCCGGCGCGGGCGCCGCCGACGCGCTCGCCGAGGCCCCCGGGGCCGCGTTGGCCGAGGTCGAGATCTCGTTCGGCGAAGGGGTCGAGGCGAGGGGCGGGGCCCCGGTGGCGAGCTCGGGCCCGGCCCCAGGCGAGGGAGACGCGGGCGCGGCGTCGCCGCCTGCGGCGGGCGGGTCGGCGGCCAAGGTGCGCTCGATCGCGCCGGGGCTCGTCGTGGTTCGGCCCGTGGCCGCGCCCGCCGCGGTGGTGGCCTCGGGGGCGGGGTCGGCCGCGAGGGGGGGCATATCGCCCCGGTCGAAGACGCGCGAGCACGTATAGGGAACCGCCAGGCTGATGGCGAGCCCCACGCCGACGAGGAGCCAGGGTCGTCGCGGTCGCGTCTCTTCTTCGTTGGCCGGCGGCTGAGAGCGGGGAGAGAGCGTATCCATGGTCGGGGCCCTGTCGCCGCGCTCGGCGGCGTCCGTCCGGCTCGAGGCAGCAAGAAGCGAGCCGGGTTCGGCGGGGCTCCGCCACGGCCGCGCCCGTGCTAAGCGTGCGCGCCGCGGGCCCGCCCCTCGCGGCGCGCCCGCGAGGCCGCCGTGACCCTACCCCTCGCCGTCAACGAGTCGCTCACCATCCCCGCCGCGCTCCTCACCTGGAGCGCGGTACGCGCCTCGGGCCCGGGCGGGCAGAACGTCAACAAGGTGGCCTCGAAGGTCGAGCTCCGCTTCGACTTCGCCGCCTGGCCCGACCTCGGCGACGCGGCCAAGGCGAGGCTGCGCTCGCTCGCCCGCGGCCGCCTCGACGCCGAGGGGCGCCTGCTCGTCGTCAGCCAGCGCACGCGCGACCAGCAGCGCAACCTCGAAGACGCTCGCGAGAAGGTGCGTCAGCTCGTGGCGCGCTCGCTCGAGGCGCCCGTCGTGCGCCGGGCGACGCGCCCGACGCGCGCCTCGCAGGCGAGGCGGCTCGAGACCAAGCGCCAGGTCGGCTCGAAGAAGCGCGCGCGCAAGGGCCCCGATCTCGAGTGACGGCGGGGCCCGAGGGCGGCGGCGCCCGGCCGCTCAGCCCGGGCAGAGGTCGGGCAGCGCCGCGGCCTCGTCGAGCAACTCGCCGTACGACTCGACCCGGCGGCCGCCGAACTCGTCGTCGCTGAACTTGAGGAAGATGCGGCTCGAGGCCGGGCCGATGTTCGCGTTCGAATAGGCCTCGGCGTCGGTCTCGGTGTTGCCGAGGGCGAAGGCGGGCACGAGCCCCTTCGACGCGAGCTGCGCGAGCTCGCCCGTCTTGAACGAGGCGGCCGACGAGCCCGTCGCCCCGGTGAAGCCGAGCGTCGTGTGCACCACGCCCTCGGGCAGGCCGCGCAGGCGCAAGAATTCGCGCGTGCGCCCCGCCAGCCACTCGGGCCGCGCGGTCAGGTAAAAGCGCCGGTAGCCGCGCGCGGCCCAGGTGCCGACGAGCTCGGGCGCGCTCTCGTTCACGTCGGGAATTTGCCCCGTCAAGAGGTCGCCGAACTCTTCGAGCTCGGCCGTCGTCAGCGTGCCGTCGACGTCCGAGACGATGACCGGCGTGCCCGGCTTGACGATCTCGACGAACGACTCGGTCGCCGTCAAATCGCCCGCCACCACGAAGCGGAACCGGTGCCGGCCCTCGCCGAGGCCCAGCGACGCGGGCACGGGGAAGAACACCCAGCCGCCCGTGTCGGCCACGCCCTCGACCGTCGGGTGATCGCCGTCGTCGGTCGTGCGCGCCGTGCCGAGCTTCTGCCACGCGCCGCCGCAGTCGCGCGCGAGGTAGACGTCCACGTCCTCGCCGCGCAGATCTTTGTCGGTCGGGCCGTAGGCGAACTTCGCGAGCGCCCAGACCTGGTCGCCCGGGTTCAAGAACAGATCGCGCCCGCGGTGGCGCTGGCCCAGCGCGGCGATGAGGTGCGACTCGAAGCGCCGAAAGCTACGCTTCGGCCCCGTCGGCGGCGGCGCCGCGTCGCACGCCGTGTCGGCAATGCAGGTGAAGGCCGCCGCCGTCGCCTCGTCGGTCGTCGACGCCGTGTCGTCGCCGGCCTCGGCACAGCCGGCGGCCAGCAAGGTCGGGGCGAAAAGCAGGCCCAGAAGCCCCTTGGGCAAGGTGGGTGTGTGTAGGCGGCTCATGGGCGGTACGCTCTCACAAGGCGGCCCGAAGGGCGAGCGTATTTGTGACCAGAAGGCCAGGTTTTCGCTCATGGCCCGCCCCATCGTACGGGCACGTCGAAAACTTGCCCCGGCGCTGAGGGCCGCACGACCATGCCCGGGCGATGCTGCGCTTGCCCGCCCACGCCGAGCGCGCCGCGCGCGTCCGCCTCGTGGCTGACGCCGAGCACTACGAGCTGCTCGTGCGCGAGGCCATCGCCAACGCGCGCGTCGCCGTCTGGATCGGCACCGCCAACGTCAAGGCCATGATGGTCGAGGCGCCGATCGGCACCGCGGCCCGGGCGCGGCGCGGCGCCGTCTCGGTGCTGCACGCCTTCGAGGCGCTGGCGCGGCGGGGCGTCGAGCTGCGCCTCTTGCACGCCTCGCTGCCCTCGCGGGCCTTCCGCGACGAGCTCGCGCGGCTGCCTTCGCTGCGCGCGGGCGGGCTCGCGATGCGCCGCTGCCCGCGCGTTCACTTCAAGGTGATCGTCGTCGACGGCACCCACCTTTACGTCGGCAGCGCCAACTTCACCGGCGCGGGCCTCGGCGCCAAGGGGCGCGGCCGGCGCAACTTCGAGCTCGGCGTCGTCACCGACGACGACGTGCTGCTCGACGTGACGCAGGCGCGCTTCGAGCGAGTCTGGTCGGGCGCCGAGTGCGCGGGCTGCCGGCTGCGCGCCCACTGCCCCGAGCCCCTCGACCGCCCCCGCCTCGTGCCCCTCGGGCGCCCCCGGCCCTCGCCCGACCGACGCCCGCGGGGCGCGGCGGGCAAGCGCACCAGCAAGGGAGGGGCCGGCGACGCCTTACTTGCAGGCGGCGGGCATGTTCGCGCCCTTGAGCGCGCCGCGCACGCCTTGCACGATGGCGTTGCGGTCCTGGCCGCTCGCGACCGCCGAGTCGCAGTAGGCGGCCGCCGCCAGCGCGTAGCCGTTGTTCGGCGGCGGCATCGAGGCGGCGTTGGCGCGCAGCGCCGCGCAGCACGCCCGCAAGGACGAGCCGCCGCCGGGCGAGGCCTTCGGCGCGCCGCCGGCGCCGGCCGCCCCGCTGTCCGCCGGCGGCACCTCGACCGGGATGATGGTCGCGGGCGGGGGCGGGGGGGGCGCGGTGTTGGAGGGCATGGCGACCGGCTGCTCGCCTTCTCTCTCGCAGCCCCTGCAAGCGCCGGCCCCGAGGGCGAGGGCGGCGAAGAAGACGATCGAAACGGGGCGAAGTGCCTGGGGTTTGGTCATGGGGGGGCAAAATCCTCGATCGTTGCCGGGGCGCCCCTGCTCGAGAGGGGGCGACCCGGGGGGAGCACCCCCGGCCGAGGCCGGGCGGCGCGTCACAGAGTTCTACGCCCGGAGCCCGAGAAGGGTCTTTTCGAAGGGCCCTCGAGCGGCTCGAGGGCAACCGTTTTGGCCAAGCGAAGCTCATCACGAGCTTCGCTGGCGTCCCTGGCGGGGGTGCTGCTTGCCGGCCGCGCGCGCCGATCTTGCGCCGGGCGGGCCGGGCCGCCGAGGCCCGCCGGGCCTACGAGCGGGCGCTCGAGCTCGTGCGCAACCCGACCGAGCGCGCCTTTCTCGAGCGGCGCCGGCGCGAAGTCGGCGCGGGCTGAGCCCGTGCCAGGCGGGGGCTCAGCCCGCGTTGCGCGAGAAGCGAGGGGCGAGCTGCAAGGTGCCGCGCTTGCCGCTCTCGTTGAGCGGGCCGGCCGGACGCTGGGTCGCGGGGGTCGCGTCGGGCTGCATGGGGGGCGGCGCGCCCGGGGTGGCGCCGCTCGGCATCGGCGGGGGCGCGGTGCCCTTGGCGCCGCCGGGCATGGGCGGCGGGGCGGCGAACGCGCCGCTCGGCATGGGGGGCGGGGTGGCCGCGTAGCCGCCGCTCGGCATGGGGGGCGGCACGCTCGGGAGCGCGACGGGCGGCAAGAGGGCCATGGTCTGCGTCGGCGAGGGTGAGTGGGCGGGCGGCGGGGGGCCCGGGTGGCCGAAGCCCGGCGCGCCGGAGTGCCCGAGGCTCGGGGCGTGGGCGGCGACGCCGGGCGGGGCGGGCTGGGCCTGGGCGAAGGCGCCGCTCGGCGCCGGCGAGGGGGCCGGTTGGCCGTAGGGGCCGCTCGGCACCGGGTTGGGCACGAAGCGGAAGAAGGCGGCCGACAGGTTCGGCGCCATCGAGGGCGGGATGTACGTCGGCGCGTCGGCGAAGGTGGGCGCGGGCAGCGTCTTGCCCGGGCCGGTGCCCCACTCGCGCACGCCCGGCAGGCAGCGGTAGAGCAGCCAGTGGTAAAAGGCGCGG
The DNA here is from genome assembly GCA_035762175.1 of Polyangiaceae bacterium. GTDB lineage: Bacteria > Myxococcota_A > Polyangia > Polyangiales > Polyangiaceae > DASTPP01. The sequence continues at coordinate 11,039 of DASTPP010000175.1, forward strand.
GGCAGGAAGCGCCGCAGGTGGGCGAAGAGCCAGGCGTCGAAGGTGACGAGCGAGCGCAGCGGCGGGTTGCGCCGGTGCATGATGTCGACGATGCGCCGGGCGATCGAGTCGGGCGTCGCGAAGGCCAGCCGCATGAGGCGGGCGATGAACGACGACATGTGCTCGTAGTGCTTGTGGTACGCCTCGTCGCTGTCGCCGACCGACTGCTTGCCGGCGGCGGTCAGCCGCACGTTCTCGAACGAGCTCGAGTTGATGAAGCCGGGCTGCACGAGGGAGACCTTGATGTTCCAAGGCTTGACCTCGTAGTAGAGCGACTCGGTCGCGCCCTCGAGCGCGAACTTCGAGGCGCTGTAAATGGCCATGGTCGGCATGGCCATCATGCCGCCGACGGACGAGACGTTGATGATGCGCCCGGCGCGCTTGGACCGCATCGAGGGCAGGACGAGGCGCGCGAGCTCGACCGGGCCGACGTAGTTCACCAGCATCTGGCTGAGGAACTCGCGCTCGGTCACGTGCTCGAGCACCGAGCGGTACGAGACGCCGGCGTTGTTGATGAGCACGTCGACGCCGCCCCAGCGCTCGTCGATCTCTTGAATGAGCCGGCGGCGCTCTTCGTCGCGCGTCACGTCGAGCGGGCGGATCAGCACGCCCTCGCTCTCGGCGATGCCCTCGGCGGCGAACCGCGGGAGCGACTTCGAGCGCGCGGTCAGGACGAGCCGGTGCTTGGTGTCGCCGATCAGGCGGCGGGCGAGCGCGAGGCCGAGGCCCGTGCTCGCCCCGGTGACAAGCACTGTCTGACGCCCGGCCGCCATGGGTACGACTCTACCACCCGGCCCCGCGACCCGTTCCTAGAATTTCGGCGCCGGGCCTTGTCGGGCGGCGTGCTGCGCCCTAGTCGCGGCAAAGTTCGATATCGTTATAAATCAAAGTCGGGCGCGGCGTTTCGGCGCGAAACGCGCGCCCGCGCCCCGGCTCTGGCACAGCTTGGCGCAGATGTGGGCCGGGCCCCGCGCCCGACGAAGTATGGGATACCGAGCCGCGGAGCGACGCGTCATCGCCCGCGCCGCCCCCGCGTGCGAGACTCGCAGGGCCATGGCCCGCCCCGCGCTCCGGCTCGCCGACAACGCGCCCGGCACGTATTACGTCGACGCGTCGTGCATCGATTGCGGCGTCTGCCGCGAGGTCGCGCCGGGCCTCTTCGCCGCCTCGCCCGCCGGCCGCTCGTTCGTCGCGCGCCAGCCCGCGGGCCCCGCCGAAGAGCGGCGCGCGCGCATGGCGCTCGTCGCCTGCCCGACGGCGTCGATCGGGGCGAGCGAGCGGGTGCCGATGGGCGAGGCCGTGGCCGCGTTCCCCGAGCCGCTCGGCGGCGGGGTCTACTTTTGCGGCTTCGCCTCGGCGCGCTCGTACGGGGCGCAGAGCTACCTCGTCGTGCGGCCGGGCGGCAACGTGCTCGTCGACTCGCCGCGCGCGGCCGGGCCGCTCTTCCGCGCCCTCGAGCGGCTCGGCGGCGTCGCGACGATGTTCCTCACGCACCGCGACGACGTCGCCGACCACGAGGCGTTCCGGCGCCGCTTCGGCTGCGAGCGCGTGCTGCACGAGCGCGACGTGACGGCCGCGACGCGCGGGGTCGAGCGCGTCGTGCGCGGCGACGACCCGGTCGCGCTCGGCGAGGGGCTCGAGGCGGTGCCGGTGCCGGGGCACACCGCGGGCAGCATGGCCCTGCTCTACGACGGCCGCGCGCTCTTCTCGGGCGACCACCTCGCCGGCTCGCCCCGCGGCGGGCTCGAGGCCTGGCCGGACCTCTGTTGGCACTCGTGGCCCGCGCAGCGCCGCTCGCTCGCCCGCCTGCTCGCGCTGCCCTTCTCGTGGGTGCTGCCCGGCCACGGCGCCCGCGCCCGCGCGCCCTCGGTCGCCGCGATGCACGGGGCGCTGCGCGCGCTCCTGCGGCGCTTGCCCTGACTCGTCCGTTTCTCGGGCCCGACGGCCGGGCTCGCGTTCGTGTCGCGCGTCGCCATCCCGGGGCAAAGGCGCGCAGGAGTCGCGCCGAACGCGCGCGCCGATGCCGGCGTAAGGTTGAGCCATTTTTCGACTTGGCAACAGGCGCGCCACACCGGAGGGGTTGGCGCTCGCCCCGCGTTCGAGGGTCGAAAACGCCTTCGCGGCGGCCGAAACCGGCCTCGGGGGCGCCCGGCGCGGGCCCCCGGGAGGGTTCGGCATCGAGTTTGCGATTGAGCCTTCCCAACAAGACAGGAACGCCGACCCCCGTGACGCCCACCGCGGCGCCCGGGGCCGGCCCCCGGGGCCCCCACCGGGAGCCCCTTTCAAAGGAGAAACGCACATGGGTCTTCTGATGTTTCTGCTCTTCGGCTTCGTCATCGGCCTCCTCGCCCGCGCCATCATGCCGGGCAACCAGCGCATGGGCGTGGTCATGACCACGCTGCTCGGCGCGGCCGGCTCGCTGCTCGGCGGCTTCGTCGGCAGCCTGATCAGCGGCTACTCGGTCGCCGACGTGCACGCCGCCGGCTTCATCGGCAGCCTGCTCGGCGCCCTGGGCCTGCTCTTCATCGCCGGCCGGACCTTCACGCGCCGCACCGTGCTGTGAGGCGCGCGGGCCGAGCGCCCCGGACGGCAGGGGGGGCGTGCGCCGGGCGCTCGAGCCCGGCGCCCCCTCGGGCCGACGACCTCTCTCTCTCCGCGAACGCTTGCTTACATTCTCTTAACCTCCGAACCAGCCCCTCCCGGGGGGGCCTTCGCCGGGGCGCCCGGACCGTACGCCGCCCCCGCTGCCTCCATCGGGCCCCGGCGCGCGCCCCCCGCGCGCCCCGGGCTCCGAGGCCGCGCCCCACGTCGGGCGCGGCCCCGCGGCGTGCGCGCCGCCCGGACGCCCACCCGGAACGGGCCGCCCGGCCCCTTCGCCCGCGCCAACCTGCGCCCCGGCGGGGGGGCCGCGCGTCGTTCGGGCCGGTCGTGGTAAGCTCTGCGGCGCCCGCGGCGCGCGGCGCAAGGGCCATGCACTACCCGGTGACGACGCGGACGATGAAGGCCGGGCTCGACGAGCACGGCATCTTGCACGTCGTCGGGCTCGAGGGCGCGGTGCACACCTTGGCCGACGCGCACGAGAACGTCCGCGCGGTCGGCGCGTTCGTCGGCACGACGCCGCGCCCGACCCTCATCGACCTGCGCGACGTCAAATACCAAGAGCGCGAGGCCCGCGAGCTCTACGCGAGCCCCGAGGGCACCGGGGCCGCCATGGCCTTCGCCGTGCTGGTCGGGTCGAGCGTGAGCCGCGTCATCGGCAACATGTTTCTGATCGCCAGCCGCCCGCCGGTGCCCACCCGGCTCTTCTCGGACAAGGCCGAGGCCCTCGCGTGGCTGCGCACCTTTCTTTAGCCCTGGCCGCGGGGCGCCCCGGCGCGCCCGCCTCGCGCCGGGCCCGGGTCGAGAGCGCCCGTCTCAGGCCGAGAGCGCGACGCGCCTCTCGGCCGGGGCGCGCGGTCGCAGGGCGCGCAGGGGGCGCGAAGCGGGCGGCTTGCGGCGCCCGACCTCGGAGCGCAGGCGCGCCTGCAGGAAGGCGAGCACGGCGGCCTCCTCGGGCCGCAGGCGGCCGAGGCGCGAGCTGAGGGCGCGCTCGGCGCGGCGCTTGAGCGTGTGCAGCATGGTGCCGTCGAGGTAGGCGTCGAGCACCGCCGGGTGGATGTAACACTTGCGGCAGACCGAGGGCGTGTTGCCCAGGCGCGCGGCGACGTGCCGCACGGCCTCGACGACGTTGCGCTTGGCCTCGGCCTGCGAGTCGAAGGCCTCGAGCTCTTGCAGGGCCATGAGCGCGAGCACGGTGCCCGCCCAGGTGCGGAAGTCTTTCGCCGTGAAGTCTTGGCCCGTCGCCTCGCGCAGGTAGTCGTTCACGTCGGCCGAGCCGATCGAGTGCCGGGCGCCCTCGGCGTCGACGTACTGGAAGAGCTCTTGCCCGGGCAGCTCGCGGCACTGCCGCACGATGCGGGCGAGGCGCCGGTCGTGCACGTCGACCGCGTGCTCGACGCCGCTCTTGCCCCGGAACCGGAAGCGCAGGTCGGCGCCGTCGATCTTGACGTGCCGGTCGCGCATGGTCGTCAGCCCGAACGAGCCGTTCTGCTTGGCGTACTCTTCGTTGCCGACGCGGATCAGCGTGCCCTCGAGCAGCCGCACCACCGCCGCGAGCACCTTCGCCCGCGGCAGCCCGGGCAGGCCGAGGTCGCGCTCGGTGCGCTCGCGCAGCGCCGGCAGCGCCGCCCCGAAGTCGATCATCTTGCCGTACTTCGTGCCGTCGCGGACGGCGCGCCAGTCCGGGTGGTAGCGGTACTGCTTGCGCCCCTTCGCGTCGCGCCCGGTCGCCTGGATGTGGCCGCGCGGGTCGGGGCACACCCACACGCCCTGCCACGCCGGCGGGATGCCGAGCGACGCGATGCGCGCGAGCGTCTCGCGGTCGCGCACCGGCTTGCCCGCGGCGTCAACATAGCGGAACGACGCGCGCCCCTGGCGCAAGCGGCGGATGCCCGGCCCGCGGTCGTCGACGTGGCGCAGGCCGGCCGCCCGCGCCGCCGCCTTCGGGTCGGCGGCGGGCGCGCGGGCGAGCTCGAGCGGGGCGGCGTTCGCGGCGCCGTGGCTCCCGGCCTCCATGTCAGGATGCCGACGTGCTCGCCGGCGGCTTCGGCGCCCGGCCGCCCTTGGGGTTCAGGGGGAGCGACTCGCGCAAGTGCGGCGGCAACGTCCAGTCGGCGCTTGACTTCTTCTTTTGCTCGCCCTCGACCGGGGGCGGCGGGTTTTGCGGGTTGGATTCTCCCTCGCCGTCGCCCGCCTGGGCATGGGCTTGGGGCTGCGTAGAGGGGCTGAGATTACGAGCGGCCATGCCGACGAAGCTCAGCAAGATGTGGGCCAGACCCCGGGAGGGCCTTACAAGGCTGCTCGCACGACGCCCCGCGCACGAGTCTGAGGCCCCGCCGCAACGACGAGCTCGGGGCGCTCTCGTAAGGCCGAGGCAGCGTAAATTCTGCGGCTGAGCCGGGCCCGGGCAGGCGGTCTGGTATCAATCTTGGAAGGAGGCGGGAGGGACCGGGGAGAAGCTGGTAAAGAATCCTACCGTCGCGAAGCGTGTACGATGAACAAGCCTTACGTCATTGTGGCGGACGACGACGCCGACCAACGCGAACTTCTGGGCCTGCGTCTGCGCCGCGAGGGGTTCGCCGTCGATACGGTGGCCGACGGCAAAGAGCTGCTCGAGTTGCTCGAGCGCCGGGCGGCGGGGCAGGGGCCCGGGCGCGTCTCGCTCGTCATCAGCGATCTGATGATGCCCGAGTGCACGGGCTGGGAGGTGCTCGAGGCGATGCGCCGGCGCCGCCTCGAGGTGCCTGTGCTTATCGTCAGCGCCGTCGGCGACCTGCTCTCGTACGCGCAGGCGCTGGCCCTGGGCGCGCGGGCGGTGCTGACCAAGCCGTCCGACTGGGGCGAGCTGCGCGCGGCGGTCTTCGGGGCGCTCGAGGACGCCGCCTGAGGCGCGTTGGCGCCCCGAGGGGCAAGTTGCCCCGGGCGCACGCCCCCCGGGCCGCGGCGCCGCCCGCGGGCCGGGCCGCGCGGCCGCTCAGCGCCCGTCGAGCTTGCGCACGTTGGCGGTGACGAAGAGGCCCATCGTGAAGATGCCGGCGAAGGCCTCGACCGCGGCGAGGGCGCGGCTCGCCGCGCCGCAGGGGGTCACGTCGCCGTAGCCGACGGTGGTGAAGGTGACGACGCTGAAGTAGAGGCACTCGAACACGTGCTCGGCCGCCGACACGGTGCCGGCGCCCGCGACACACTGGTCGCCGAGGCGGATGCCGGTGAAAAAGTAGCACGCGGCGCAGAGCACGCAGAACGCGAGGGCGCAGGCCATCAGGCGCCAGGGCCGCTCGCCGTAGCCCCAGAGCACGTCGAGCGCGAGCGACCAGAGCCAGCGGCGGTAGCTGCGGCGGTGGCGCAGGTCGCGGCGCAGCATCACGCACTGGCGGTAGGCGGCCCAGCCGGCGCCGGCCTCGTCGCCGGCGGCGCTCAGGTTCAGCCGCAGCGCGTGGTAGATGCCGGCGGCGAGCGCGTAGCGCCCCTGGTTCTCTTCGTGCAGGCCGCCCGCGAAGGCCTGGGGGCTCACCTCGGTCGCCGTCCAGGTCGAGAAGCGCAGCGAGGTGCGCTCGAAGCGGGCGCCGCCGAGGTTGCTGCGCGAGAACGACGAGGCGTGCAGGTCGCAGTCGCGGAAGCGCGCCCCCCGCAGGTAGGCCGCGTCGAAGACCGCGAGGCCCATCGCGCAGCGCTCGAACGAGGCGCCCTTGAGGTTGGTGTCGACGAAGCGGCTCGACCACAGGTTCAGCCCCTCGAAGCGCACGCGGCCGAGGTCGACGCGGTAGCCGAGCGAGGCGAACGAGATGCCCTTGAGGTCGAGCAGGTCGGGCGGGTCGCTCGGGTGCACGACGCGCGGCACTTCGCGCTCGAGGTACGCCCCGAGGGCCGCCCGGTCGCCCGCGTGCAGCAGGGCCACGACGCGCTCGACCCGCTCGCGCGTCCAGCGCTCGGTCAGCGCGCGGAAGCCCTGGCCGGGCGAGGGGGCCGACGCTTCGCCCCGGGCGGCGGGGGCGGCCGCCGGGGCCAGCGCTTCGCTCCGGGCAGCGGGGGGGGCCGCGGGGGCCGGCGCTTCGCCCCGGGCGGGGGGGGCGGCCGCGGGGGCTTCGGGCGAGGCGGCGGTCACCGTCGCACGCTTACCACGGCCGGGGCGCCGCCCGCATCAGGACGCGCCGTGCTCGCGCAGCCAGGCGCGCCCGGGCGGGCAGACGCGCGGGTAGACGCAGCTCCGGCAGGGCTCGCCGGGGCGCGCGTCTTTCGCCGCGTCGGCCAGGATGGTGCGCACCAGCGCCACGATCTCGCCCTCGGCCTCGTCGAGCTCGGCGTCGCTGCGCAGGACCGACGCGCTCTCGCCCGTGCGCAGGGCGACGACGCGGGCGTGCACCGGCACGCCCGGGTGCTGGCGCGCGACGAGCACCTGGTAGAGCGTCATCGCGAGGCTCTCGCGCACCTCGCGCTCGGTCACCTCGCGCCGGCCCGACTTGTAGTCGACGACCTCGAGCCCGCCGTCGGGGCGCCGGTCGAGCCGGTCGATCTTGCCGAAGAGGACGAACTCGTCGTAGCGCCGCTGCAGCGTCGCCTCGGTCGCGAGGGTGACGCGGCCGGGCTCGCGCGCGGCCTCGTAATAGCGCTCGAGCAGCCGCTCGCCCGAGGCCCGGTACTCGGCCGCCTGCTCGTCGGACTCGTAGCCGGCGGCCGACCAGGCGGCGCCGAACTGCGCCTTCAGCTCGTCGAGCGAGACGCCCTCGGGGCCGCCGCGCGCGTGGAAGGTCTGCAGCGCCCGGTGCAGGCTGCCCCCGAACGACTGCGCCGCCGACGTCGAGCCCCAGCGCAGCCCCTCGTCGTAATAGAAGCCGTAGGCGCGCGGGCAGAACCGGTAAAGGTTCAGCCGCGTCGGGCTGAGGCGGGGCAGGCGCGGGGCCTTGGCGCGATCGGGCGGGCGGCGGGGGGGCATGGCGGCCCCGACCGCGACGCGCGGCGCGGGGCTGGGCCGGACGATGCCACGGCGGCGCGGCGGCGGTAGGCGAAAAGCTCGCGGGGCGGCCCCGCCCCCGGGGCCCGGGTCGTCGCCGGGCTCCGCCCGCGCTAGGGTGCCCCTGACCTCATGAGCGCCATCGCCCCCCGAAGCCCCTTGCGCGTCAAGATCGTCTCGGACGTGGTCTGCCCCTGGTGCCTCATCGGCACCCGGCGCCTCGAGCTGGCGCTCGAGGCCGCGGGCGCGGCCGACGCCGACGTCGAGTTCCGGCCCTTTTTGCTCGACCCCTCGACGCCGCCCGAGGGCGAAGACCTGCGCGGGCGCCTGCGCCGCAAGTACGGCAACCCTGACGCGATGTTCGCCCGGGTCGAGGCCGCCGCGCGGCAGAGCGGCATCGACCTCGACTTCTCGCGGGTGCGGCGCGCGGTGAGCACCCTCCGGGCGCACACGCTGCTGCGCCACGCGCGGCCGCGCGGCACCCAGGTCGCCCTCGCCAAGGCCCTCTTTGGGGCCTACTTCCTCGACGGGCAAGACGTCAGCGACCCCGCCCTGCTCGCCCCGCTCGCGAGCCGCCACGGCTTCGACGAGGCCGAGGCCGCCCGCCTCATGGGCGACCAGGCCGAGCTCGAACGCACCCGCCGCGAGGCCGACGAGGCCGCGCGCGCGGGCGTCAGCGGCGTGCCGTTCACCGTCTTCGGCGGCCGCTACGCCGTCGCCGGGGCCCAGCCGATCGAGGTCTTCCGGCAGGCCATCGAGCGGGCGCTGGCCGAGGCTGCGGGCTTAGAGCGCGCCGGCGCCGCCTGGCGAACGCTCTACCGCGCGCGCTTCGCCCGGGGGCGGGGCAGGGCCGGCAGGCGCTGGCCGCTCGCCTCGGCCCAGCCCGCCCAGGGGCCCCCGCCGCGCGACTCGGCGAGCCGCGCGAGCACGCGCTCGGCCGACCAGGCCTCGGGCTTGGCGCGGCCGAGCGCCTCCCAGGCGAGCGGCATCGAGACGGGCGCGCCGGGCTTGGCCCGCGTCGAATAGGGGGCGACCACGATCGAGCCGCGGGCGTTGCGCAGGTAGTCGATGAAGACCTTGCCGCCGCGCTCGGCCTTGGCCATGTGCGCGGTGAATTCGCCGGGCCGCTCGGCGGCGAGCCCCTCGGCCACCCGGCGCGAGAAGGCCAGCGCGTCGTCCCAGGGCGCGCCCTCGACGGGCACGACCACGTGCAGCCCCTTGCCGCCCGTGGTCTTGACGAACGAGCGCAGCCCGAGCCCCTCGAGCTCGTCGCGCACCACGCGCGCCGCCGCCGCCACGCGCGCCCAGGGCAGCCCCTCGTCGGGGTCGAGGTCGAAGACCAGCCGGTCGGGCCCCCGGTCGAGGTGGGGCGTCCGCGCGACCCAGGCGTGCACCTCGAGCGTGCCCATCTGCACCAGCGACACGAGGCCCGCCGCCGTCTCGACCATGGGGTAATCGACCTCGCCCGAAGGCCCCCCCGAGACCCGGAGCTCGCGCACCTGCTCGGGGAACTGCCCCCCCGCGTGCTTCTGCACGAAGCAGGGCCCGCCCTGCCCGCGCGGGCAGCGCACCAGCGTGAGCGGCCGGCCCGCCACGTGCGGCACCATCTGGTCGGCGACGGCCTCGTAATACGCGGCGAGCTGGCGCTTGGTCAGCCCCATGGCCGGGTAGACCACCCGCGACGGGTTCGTCAGCTCGACCCCGGCGATTCGGGCCCGGGCCGAGGTCGTCGACCCCCGCCGGGGAGAGCGAACGCGGGCCTGCGTAGGGGAGGGTTCGGCGAGGGCCATGCAAGCGCTGACTGCAACGAAGGTGCCGGCCCCCCCGAAGCGCACAGCGGCCCGGCCCCCGAGCCCGGCAACGGCGCCCGGGCCCGCCCGGCGCCCGGGCCCGGCCTTCGGGCCAGGGCGGCCCCAACCCCCCGCGCGGGACGTTCACGGCTGAGCCGAATCGTGCAAGCCTGGGGCGCCTTGCCCGGAAGGCGCATTTCGCGCCTGCTTGCCGACCCGACCCTGACCGTAGCGTGGCCACCTTCTCAACTTGCCCTAGAGCCCGAGCCCGCGTTCGAAGGGGGCCCAGCGCGCTCCGAAGCATCGTTTTTGTGGGCGCCCTCGGCGCCTGGGCCGCGGCGGGGGGCTGCCGCGATGTCATCGACGTCGACGATCTCGTGCTCGGGGTGGGCGGCCAGGGCGGGGCGGGCGGCGCGGCGGGCAAGGGCGGCGCGGCGGGCAAGGGCGGCGGCGCCTCGGGCAACGCGTCGTCCGGGGCGGGCGGCGCCGGCGGCGAGACGGCCAGGCAGTGCCAGCAGCGCTGCGCGCAGGCCAGCTCCGCCCTCCCGATCAGCAAGTACTACGAGCCCTTCGCCACCTGCGGCTGCTTCGACGGCGCCGCGCCGAGCTGCCAGGGCGAGTGCGGCAGCTGCGAAATCCAGGGCGAGACCTTCGGCTTCGCCAGCGAGGCTTGCATCAGCTGCCTCGGTCGCAAGGCGCGCTCGCCCGACTGCCCGCCGAATTCCGGCTGCAACGGGCCGTGTGCCGCGTTCCGCGACTGCATCGAGGGCTGCGGCTAGGGCGGCCCCCGGCCCCGCCGAGGGCCGGGGCAGCGAACGGCCCTCAGCGCCCCATCACGCGGGCGAAGAGCAGGGCGCGCCGCACCTCGGCCTCGGACAGCCCCGAGCGGGCCGCCAGCTCGTCGACGCGCGCGGGGCGCCCCAGCTCGTTGCGCAGGGCCCTCGCCGAGGCGAGCACGCCGTTGAGCGCCGTGAGGGCGGACGCCCCGGGCGCGCCCCCGACGCGCCGGCCCGCCGCCTCGAGCTCGTCGAGCAGCCAGCCGATCTCGTCGGGCGTCACCGCCCGGTCGCCGAGGGCGTCGCCCACCGCGTCGAGCGTCAGCTCGGCGCCGGGGGCGCTCTGGGCCAGCAAGAGCCCGAGCGCCTCTCGGATGGCGGCCCTCACGGCGCGCCCCCGCCCGCCGCGCGCGACCACCAGAGCCCCGTGCACTCGGGCAAGACGACGCCCCCCCCGGGCGCGCCTTCGGCGGGCAGGCGCGCCAGCATCGCCTCGCCGAAGAAGAACGCGACGAGCGACTCGGCCTCGGCGCGCGAGGCGAAGCGGTAGTCGGTGCGCAGCCAGGTGCGCGCGAGGCCCTGCTCGCGCTCGAGCCAGGCGAAGTACTCGGCGAGCCCCTCGTCGGGCGGCGCGGGCTCCGCGCGCCCGGTGCCCAGCGTCTCGACGAGGACGAGCACGCCGCCCGGCCGCAGCGCCCGCCGCATCTCCGAGAGCGCGGCGCCCACCCCCTCGCGCCAGCCCCCGGGCAGCCAGCTGCGGAAGTGGCCGAAGACCCAGGCCGCGACGGCCAGGTCGGCCCACCCCGAGGCGACCGGCAGGCTGCGCCCGTCGGCCTCGACGAGCTCGATCGCGGGACGCGCCGCCCCGAGCTCGAGCGCCGCGAGGCGCCCGCGCGCCACCTCGAGCATCGCCCGGGCCGGGTCGACGCCCACGAGGCGCGCGCAGCCCGCGCCGAGCAGCTGCCTGGCCACCCGCCCCGTGCCCACGCCGACCTCGAGCACGCTCGCGCCCCGCAGCGGCACGAGCCCCGCGACGGCGCGCAGCAGGTTGCCCTCGTGGTCTTCGGCCGACACCAGCCGGTCGTACGTGGCGGCGTGCTCGTCGTAGATGCGCTGGTAGTCGACCGTCATGGGGCTCGTGATCGCTCGTTGTCCGTCATGGGGCTCGTGATCGCTCGTGGTGGCCGGGGGCCCGCCGCGTTCTCGCCTGGTGTAGCCCGGGGGGCCCGCCGCGTGCTCGATTGTTGTAACCCGGGGGGCCCGCCGCGTTAAGGTGCCGCCCCGTGATCCGCGCGTTTCTCTTCGATCTCGACGGCACGCTCGTCGATTCGCTCGCCGACATCGCCGGCGCGATGAACGAGGCCCTCGGCGAGGCGGGGGCGCCGACGCACGCGCCCGAGGCCTACCGGCGCTTCGTCGGCGAGGGCGTCGACGTGCTCGCGCGGCGGGCCGCCCCGCCCGCGATCGCCGGCGACGACGCGAGGCGCGCCGCGCTCGTGGCCCGCTACCAGGCGATCTACGCCGGGCGGCTCACCCGCGAGACGCGGCCCTACCCGGGGGTGCCCGAGCTCGTCGCGTCGCTGCGGGCGCGGGGCCTGCCGCTCGGGGTCCTGTCGAACAAGCCCGACCCCGCCACGCGCCTCCTCGTCGCCGCGCTCTTCCCGGCCGGCAGCTTCGCCGCCGTGCGCGGGCAGCGCCCGGGCGTGCCGCGCAAGCCCGACCCCGGCGCCGCCCTCGCGCTCGCGGCCGAGCTCGGCCGCGAGCCCGCCGAGATCGCCTTCGTCGGCGACACCTCGGTCGACGTCCGTACCGCGCGCGCGGCCGGCATGCTGGCCGTCGGCGTGCGCTGGGGCTTCCGGCCCGACGAGCTCGGCGAGGCCGGCGCCGACCTCCTCGTCGACGAGCCCGCCGCCCTCGCCTCGCTCTGATCGCCCCGCGGGCTCGCCGGGCGCGGTGCCTCCCCGCCCGGGCGCCGTGCCCCCGCCCCCCGCCGGGCGCGCCGCCCCCGCCTCGCCCGCAACGCCTCCGCCCCCCGCCGGGTGCGGCGCCCCCGCCTCGCTCGCAACGCCCCCGCCCCCCGCCGGGCGCGCCGCCCCCGCCCCCCGCCGGGCGCGCCGCCCTCGCCCTTCGCCTCGCTCTTCGCCGCCCCGCCTTGCGCCGCGGCGCGGCATCGGGCAGACCCACGGGCCATGCCCGCCCCGCCCCGCGAAGCCGCCGTCCTGCTCGCCGTCCAGTTGCCGGGCGTGAGCGATCGCGAGTTCGAGGCCGATCTCGCCGAGCTCGGGCGCCTGGTCAAGACGCTGGGCCACGACGTCATCGGCCGCGTGACCCAGCGGCGCGACGCGCTCGCGGCGGCCGCCGTGGTCGGCGGCGGCAAGCTCCGCGAACTCGCGCGCCTGACCGGCGGCACCGGCGTCGTGCCCTCGGCGGCCCGCGCCCCCCAAGACAAGGCCCGCGCGCGGCGCGCCGCCGAGGCGGGCGAGGCCGGCGCCGACGACGACGATGAGGCCTGGGCCGAGATCGACGAGGGCGACGTCGGCGACGACGAGCCGGGCGAGGGCCCGCCGCCCGAGCGGCCCGCCGCGGTCGTGTGCGTCGACCACGACATCACCCCGAGCCAGGCGAGAAACCTCGAGCGCGCCACCTCGGCCCGGGTGCTCGACCGCGCGGGCGTCATCGTCGAGATCTTCCACCGGCACGCGCGCAGCCGCGAGGCGAGGCTGCAGGTCGAGATCGCCCGGCTCACCTACGTCGTGCCGCGGCTGCGCGAGGGGGCCGGCGGCGGCGGCGAGCGGCAGGCGGGCCGGGGCGCGGGCGAGAGCGCGCTCGAGCTCGACCGGCGCAAGGTGCGCGACCGCATCGCCGAGCTGCGCGAAGAGCTCGCCGCCGTCCAGCGCGAGCAGGGCAACCGCCGCGCCCGGCGGCGCGAGCAGCGGCGCGTCGCGCTCGTCGGCTACACGAACGCCGGCAAGTCCTCGCTGATGCGCGCGCTCACCGGCAGCGAGGTGCTCGTCGAAGACAAGCTCTTCGCCACGCTCGACACCACGGTGCGCGCGCTCAAGCCCGAGGCGAAGCCCCGCGTGCTCGTCTCCGACACCGTCGGCTTCATCAAGAAGCTGCCCCACGACCTCGTCGCCAGCTTCCGCTCGACGCTCGACGAGGCCCTCGACGCCTCGCTGCTCCTGCACGTCGTCGACGGCTCCGACCCCGACTTCCGCGCCCAGCTCGCCGTCACGCGCGAGGTGCTCGCCGAGATCGGCGCCGACCCGGTGCCCTCGCGCCTCGTCTTCAACAAGGCCGACCGGCTCGCGCCCGGCGCCCGCGACGAGCTCGCGCGCGAGTTCCCCGGCGCGATGGTCCTCTCGGCCAAGGCCCCCGCCGACGTCGCCGGCCTGCGCGACGCCGTCGTCGCCTTCTTCGACGCCGAGATGGTCGAGGGCGAGCTCGACGTGCCCTACGGCCGCGAGGGCCTGCTCGGCGAGATCTACGAGCACGCGCGCGTCGTGTCCGAAGAGTTCGACGAGCGCGGCGCCCGCTACCGCGTGCGCGCCCACCCGGCCGACCTCGCCCGCCTGCGCTCGCTGCTCGAGCGCGCGCCGGGCTGACGCGGGCGCGCCCCCCGTCAGCGCCCCGCCCGCGCCGGCGCCCCCTTCGCCGGCCGCCCCCCCTCGCCCCGCCGCTTCGGCGCGCCCGCGCCCAGCTCGCGCGTGATGTACGCCACCGCCTCGGCCGGGTCGTCGGTCAGCCGCATCAGATCGAGGTCGGCCGGCGACACCTTGCCCCCCGCCAGCATCTGCTCGCGCACCCAGTCGAGCAGCCCCGCCCAGAACGAGCGGCCGAAGAGCACGACCGGGAACCGATAGATCTTGCCCGTCTGAATGAGCGTGAGCGACTCGAAGAGCTCGTCGAGCGTGCCATACCCCCCGGGGAAGATGATGAACGCCGTCGAGTACTTCACGAACATCGTCTTGCGGACGAAGAAGTACCGGAAGTTGATCGACGTATCGAGGTAGGGGTTCGGCGCCTGCTCGAAGGGCAGCTCGATGTTGCACCCGATCGAGTGCCCGCCCCCCGCGCGCGCCCCGCGGTTGGCCGCCTCCATGATGCCGGGGCCGCCGCCGGTGATGACCTCGTAGCCCGCCCGCGCCAGCAGCCGCCCCGTCTCGAACGCCGCCTGGTAGTGCGGATCGTCGGGCCGCGTGCGCGCCGAGCCGAAGACCGAGACCCCCCGCTCGACGCGGGCGAGCGTGTCGAAGCCCTCGACGAACTCGCCGAGGATGCGCAGCGCGCGCCACGAGTCCGAATGCCGGAACGCCTCGGGCGAGGGCGGGGGCGCCTGCAGCAGCTTCTCGTCTTCGGTCAGCGACCCCTCGGCCTCGCCCCCCGCCTTGCCCTTGCGCCCCTCGGGCCGCGCCGCCGCCCCGTCGCCTTGCCCCGCGCGCGCCGCCGCGGCCACCACGCGCTCGGCCCGCGCCTTGCCCTCGGCGAGGTGCTCGCGCAAGCTCTCGCGCGACTCGGCCTCGGCGCGCTGGTGCGACGAGGCCCCCGTCCGGCCCTTCGGCGCCGCCTCCGCCCGCGTCCGGCCCTTCGGCGTCGCCTCGGCCCCCGTCCGGCCCTTCGGCGCCGCCTCCGCCCGCGCCCGGCCCTTCGGCGCCGCCTCGGCCCGCGCCTGGCCCTTCGGCGCCGCCTCGGCCCGCGCCGGGCCCCTCGGCGGCGCTTCGGCCCGCGCCCCGCCCTTCTGTGGCCCCCGCGGCGCCCGCCCGCCCTTGCCCGCGCGGGCGGCCGCGACGGGGCTCGCGGCGCCGCGCTCGGCGCCAGACTTGGTCGATCGGGACGGCGTCTCGGGGGCGGCGGCCTCGGCGGCGCGCCTCGGGCGGGTCGGCATCAGGCGCACTTGGCCCAAGGCGGCGGCGAGGGCAACCGCCAACTCGCGCGCCGCGACGCTGCGACACCCTGCGACAACCCCCGAGTTCGTAAAATGAACGGGCCGTTCGTAAGGTGAACGTCCTTTCCTGTCGCGACCGTCGTTGTCTGCCCGCGTTAGCGGAAGCTGCGCACCTTATGCGGTAAGGTCTGGCGGCGTTGTCCGAAAAACTGTGGTTGTCTCGAAACGCCCGCGGGCGCTAGAGTGCCCGCCGAGCTTAACCTCCCGGGCGGCGCCGGGTCCGGGGCGCGCGGCGGGCCGAAGAGGCGGCCCCGCGCGCCCCGCGGCCGCGGCGTCATTTTCACCCCAGTTTACGCCGTAACGACGGAGGGACGCACCGATGGGCAATACCCGACGACTCTTCGGGCTCGCGCTCGCTTGCGCGCTGGCCGCCTGCAACGATTCGACGCCGGGCGACGGCGACACGCCCGCCGAGCTCGACCCGCTCGCCGCCCGCGGCGAGGCGGCGCGCGAGCGCGGCCGGGGCGCCCCCGAGGCCGCCCAGCCCCGGCTCGGCGACCCCGCGGCCGAGGCGGCCCAGGCCGAGCGCGCGCGCGCCGCCCAGCGCACGCCCTTCGAGCTCGAGGCCGCCTTCGCCCGGGCGGGCGCCGAGTTCGGCGTGCCCGCCGACCTGCTCAAGGCCCTCGGCTACGCCGAGACCGGCTGGCAGATGGTCAAGGGCGAGACCGAGTTCGACGGCGTCGCCCCCGCCTTCGGCGTGATGGGCCTGCGCGGCGAGCGGCTCGAGCAGGGCGCCGCCCTCGCCGGCGTCACCCCCGACCAGGCCCGAAACGAACCGATCGCCAACGTCCGCGCCGCCGCCGCCCTCTTGAACCTCTGGGCCGACGAGCTCGGCCTCGACCGCGCGCGCCTCGGCGCCTGGGCCCCCGCCGTCGCCCGCTACGGCGGCGCGAGCGATCCGCGCGTCCAGGCCGAGTACGTCCACAAAGACGTCTACGGCGCCCTGCGCCAGGGCCGCTCCGCCTTCACCCCCACCGGCGCCCTCGCCGCCGCCATCGCCCCCGCCGACGTCGCCCCCGAGTTCGCCGCCCCGGGCCCCGACTTCGCCGTCGCCAGCGCCGACTACCCCCCGGCCATCTGGCGCCCCTCGCCGAACTTCAACAGCCGCCCCACCGGCGCCGCCGGCGACCCCTCGATGGTCGTCATCCACAGCTGCGAGGGCAACTACTCGGGCTGCTGGGGCTGGCTGACCAACAGCGCCTCCGGCGTCAGCGCCCACTACGTCGTCAACGAGAGCGGCTCCGAGGTCAGCCAGCTCGTCGCCGAGGCCAACCGCGCCTGGCACATCGGCGCCGCCTACAACTGCTCGCTCAACAACGGCACCCTCTGCTCGCTCAACGGCCTCTCGTCGAACCACTTCACCATCGGCATCGAGCACGGCGGCTTCGCCTCGCAGGCCTCCTGGCCCGCGGCCCAGATCGAGGCCTCGGCCAAGCTCGTCTGCGACATCTCCAAGAGCCACGGCATCCCCCGCGACCGCTTCCACGTCGTCGCCCACGGCCAGCTGCAGCCCGCCACGCGCACCGACCCGGGGCCGAACTGGCCTTGGACAGACTACCTCAACCGCATCAACAACAACTGCGGCTCGGCCGCCCAGATCATCGTCGACAGCAACAACGCCAACAACGACCCCGACCAGGCCCGCGTCGAGGTCTCTTCGACCTGGACAGCCTCGAGCTCGGTCGCGGGCTTCTACGGCACCGGCTACTTCGTCAACACCGCCCAGGCCGTCTCCGACGGCGCGAGCTTCTGGTTCTTCTTGCCCGCCGCCGCCACCAAGGCCATCGACGCCTGGTGGACGGCCGCCACCGACCGCTCGACCAGCACCCCCATCGTCGCCTTCGACGCGAACGGCACCAAGCTCGGCTCGGTCAACGTCAACCAGCAGATCAACGGTAGCAAGTGGAACACCCTCGGCTCCTTCGCCTTCCAGGCCGGCTGGAACCGCGTGGTCGTCTCCCGCTGGACGAGCGCCCCCGGCGTCGTCATCGCCGACGCCGTGCGGGTGCGCTGATGGCCGGGCGCGGCGGCCGCCGTCGCGCCGCCGCCGCCCTCGCCCTCTCGCTGCTCGCCTGCCGCGATCGCCCCCCGCCCGAAGGCACCCGCCCGGCGGCCGTCGCGGCGTCGGCGCCCTCGTCCCCGGCGCCCGTCGCGGCGTCGGCGCCCGCGCCCTCGTCCCCGGCGGCCGTCGCGGCGTCGGCGCCCGCGCCCCCGGCGCCCGTGGCGGCGTCGGCGCCCGCGCCCCCGGCGCCCGCCCCCGGCGGCCCGCCCCTGGGCGACGACGAGCGGCGCGCGCTCCGGGGGCGAATCGCGTTCGTCTCCGAGCGCGACGGCAACAAAGAGGTTTACCTGCTCGACCCCTCGACGCTCGCCGAGCGGCGCCTGACCGAGAGCCCCCTCGACGAGTACCCCATCGCGGCCTCGCCCGACGGCGGCGAGCTCTTGCTCGCGACGGCCGACGAGGGCTCGGGCCGCCACCTCGAGCAGCTCGCCCGCCTGCCGCTCGCGGGCGGCGCGCCCGCCTTCTTCGGCCCGAAGTCGGCCCGCGTGCGCAACCCGAGCTACTCGCCCGACGGACGCTGGGTCTACTTCGAGGCCGACGTCTCGAGCTACGCCGACCTCTACCGCATCCGGCCCGATGGTAGCGCGCTGCGCCGCCTGACGCGCGGGGGGCTGCGGGGCAACTTCTCGCCCGCGCTCTCGCCCGACGGCAAGTCGCTCGCGTTCGTCTCGTCGCGCGACGGCGACCCCGAGATCTACGCCGCCGACGCCGAGGGCGCGAAAGAGCGCCGCCTCACGGCCTTTCACGCCGAAGACTGGGGCCCCGCTTGGTCGCCCGCCGGCGACCGGCTCGCCTTCCTGAGCTCGCGCGAGGGCGCCGAGCACGTCTTCGTGATGTCCCCCTCCGGCACCGAGCTGCGCCGCCTGACGGCCGCCCGCGCCCCCGCCGACGCCGAACGCACCGCCGCCCGCGCCCCGGGCCCCGGCACCGACGAGGGCGAGCTCGCCTGGTCGCCCGCGGGCCGCAAGCTCGCCTTCCGCGCCAAGCCCCAGGGCGGCAAGGCCAAGCTGCGCCTCTACGACTTCGACGAAGGTCGCCTCGTCGATCTGACCGACGGCAGCCACAGCGACAGCGCCCCCGCCTGGTCGCCCGACGGACGCTACCTCGTCTTCGTCTCCGACCGCGACGGCGACGTCGATCTCTACGTCATGCGCGCCGACGGCAGCGGCCCGACCCGGCTGACCCGGGCGCCCGGCGCCGACTGGCTGCCGCGCTGGTTCGCCGCGCCGGCGGGCGCGGGCGGCCCGAAATTACTAACGGTAGTAATTCTCGGTGGGTGACCACCCCAGAATTACTAGCGCTAGTAATTCTAGAGGCCCCTACCACCCCCAGAATTACTAATGTTAGTAATTCTGGGGGCCCTGACCCACCCGGAACTACTAACGCTACTAATTTCCGAGCCCTCGAGCCGCCCAGAATTACTAGCGGTAGTAATTTCGAGGTGGGTCACCACCCTGGGGTTACTAAGTTTAGTAATTTCTCGAGGGCGCCCCCACGCTGAACGACCACCGGGGCTCTCCTGGGGGGGGCTGAGCGGGTGAGACATGGTCGCAGGCCCCCCTCGGGCGGCGCCCACCTTTCGTTCGGCCCCATGGCGAGAGAGTCTGCGCCCATGAGCGTCATCGAGCTCCGAACGCCTCGCCTGCTGCTTCGCCCCTGGCGCGAGGGCGACCGCGCGCCCTTCGCCACCCTGAACGCCGACCCCCAGGTCGTCGAGTTCTTGCCCGGCCCCCTCTCGCGCGACGAGAGCGACGCCCTCGTCGATCGTATCGTCGAGCACTTCGCGCGCCACGGCTTCGGCCTCTGGGCGGTCGAGGCGCCGGGCGCCGAGCCCTTCGTGGGCATGGTGGGCCTGAGCGTGCCGAGCTTCGAGGCGCACTTCACGCCCTGCGTCGAGGTCGGCTGGCGGCTCGACGCGCGCTGCTGGGGCCGGGGCTACGCGAGCGAGGCGGCGGCCGAGGCCCTGCGCTTCGGCTTCGAGCAGCTCGGGTTGCGCGAGATCGTCTCGTTCACGGTGCCCGCGAACCTGCGCTCGCGCCGCGTGATGGAACGGCTCGGCATGACGCGCGACCCGGCCGACGACTTCGACCACCCCCGCCTGCCCGAGGGGCACGGGCTACGCCGCCACGTGCTCTACCGGCGCTCGGCCGAGGCGTGGCGCGCGGCGGCGTCCCCCGCGGTTCGTCGCCGCTGAGCGCGGCCACGTCGTCTGGCTCCGCCGAGCCGACACGCGGTGACGCACCAGCCCGCGGTTCGTCGCCGCTGAGCGCGGCCACGTCGTCGGCCCCGGGGCTCACGCCCCCCCGGCGGGCGTCGCGCGACGGCGCCCCCGGGGCTCACGCGCCCGGCGGCGGGCGCCGCGCGACGGCGGCGACGAGCGAGCGCAGCCAGCGGTGGGCCGGGTCGCGCCGGTGCCGGACGTGCCACGCCATCTGCACGGGGAAGGTGCCGAGGTCGACCGGGGGGGCGAGCACCTTCAGGCGGGGGTCGCCCGCGAGGCGTTGGCAGATGCGGCGGGGCAGGGTGGTGCAATAGTCGGTGGCGGCGATGAGGTCGGGGACGGCCAGGAAGTGGGTCACCGACACGGCGACGTCGCGCCGGAGCCCGTGCCGCTCGAGCGCCTGGAAGAGCCCGGCCCGCAGCCGGCCGGGCGGCAGCACGTTGACGTGCTTGAGCGACTCGAACTGCGCGCGCGTGAGCTGCGCCTTGACCACGGGGTGGTCGGCGCGCACGACGCAGGCGAGGCCGTCTTCGGCGAGCGCCTTGACGACGAGGCTCTCGGACGGATCGCCGACGCGCCCGAGCACGAGCGCCGCCTCGCCCGCGGCGGCCGACGCCTCGGACGGGGCGCCCCCGAAGGGCACGACGCGCAGCGAGACGCCCGGGGCGAGCCGGCGCAGCTCGGCGACGAGCGGAGGCAAGAGGACGAACTCGACGTAGCCGTTGGCGGCGAGGACGAAGCGGCGCTCGGAGGTCGCCGGGTCGAAGGCCCGCTGGCCGAGCACCGCCTGGTCGAGCTGGGCGAGGGCGGCGGCGACCGCGGGGCCGAGCTCGACGGCCTTGTCGGTCGGGCGCATGCCGTAGCGCTGGCGCACGAAGAGCGGGTCTTGCAGGAGCTCGCGCAGGCGCCCGAGCATGCCGCTGAGCGCCGGCTGGGTCACGCCGAGGCGCCGGGCGGCGCGCGTCACGCTGCGCTCTTCGAGCAGGGCGGCGAAGGCCCGGAGCAGGTTCAGATCGTAGGGCACGAGATATATCGTCTCGTGATGGTAGACATGCGTCAAACCGCGTTGCCGGGCGGCGGGCGGGGGCGCAAGGTGGGCTCAGCCGCGCGCGGGGCCTCGGGGCGGCGGGCGGCGGGGCGAGCCCGGCCGGGGCGCGGCTGGCGGCGGGGACGACGAAAGGCATTCGACCATGCGATACAAGATGCTCGGACAGGCGGGGCTGCGGGTCTCGGAGATTTGCCTCGGCACCATGAGCATGGGCCAAGACTGGCCCTTCGGCGCCGACGAGGCGACGTCGCGGCGGGTGCTCGACGCCTACGCCGACGCGGGCGGCAACTTTCTCGACACGGCGAACAAGTACCACAACGGGCAGACCGAAGAGTACCTGGGCCGGTGGCTGGGCGGGCGGCGCGACCGCATGGTGGTGGCGACCAAGTACACGCTGGCGATGGACCACGCCGACCCGAACGCGGCGGGCAACCACCGCAAGAACCTGATGCGGTCGGTCGAGGGCAGCCTGCGGCGGCTGCGCACCGACCACATCGACCTGCTCTGGGTGCACGCCTACGACGAGGACACGCGCTACGAGGAGACGATGCGCGGCCTCGACGATCTCGTGCGCCTGGGCAAGGTGCACTACATCGGCATCAGCGACACCCCGGCCTGGGTCGTGAGCGCCGCGCACGTGACGGCCGAGCTGCGCGGCTGGTCGCCGGTGGTCGCGCTGCAGGTCGAGTACAACCTGCTCGCCCGCACGCCCGAGCGCGACCTCTTGCCCATGGCGCAGCACTACGGCATGGCCGTGACGGCCTGGGCCCCGCTCGCCGGCGGCGTGCTCAGCGGCAAGTACACCCGCGGGGGCGACAACGACTCGCTGCGCAAGAAGGGCAACGAAGAGCGGGGCCGGAGCTCCGAGCAGGGGCTGCGCGTCGCGCGCCTGGTCGACCGCATCGCCGACGAGCTCGGCGCGACCTCGTCGCAGGTGGCGGTGGCGTGGGTGCTGTCGCGCGGGTACCGGTACGTTCCGATCGTGGGGGCCCGCAAGCCCGAGCAGATCATCGACGTGATGGGGGCGGCCGAGCTGAAGCTGCCCGCCGAGGCGCGGCGGCAGCTCGACGAGCTGACGGCGGTCGATCTGGGCTTCCCCCACGAGTTTTTGCGCAGCGATCACATCAAGGACATGTCAAAAGGCGAGGTCCGCGCGAAGATCGACTTCCGGCCGCGCGACTGAGGGTGCCCGAGCGCGGCGGGTGCGCGGGCCGCCCCCGGCTGAAGCCGGGGGCAGCGAACGCCCGCGGAAACGGCGTGCAACGCCCTGCCGGAGGCAGGGCTCCCGCGGAGCGCGCCGCGTCGCGCGCTCGCCCGGACGACGAAGCCCGCGGGAGCCCGGCCCCCGGCGAGGGGGCGGGCTTGGCTCTCCGAACCGGCCCGAGGCCGCGCGGCACGAGCGGGCGTTCGCTGCCCCCGACTTGAGTCGGGGGCCGCCAGCGGGCGCGTTTCGCAACCCCCTCGTCCAGTCCGGGGCCGCGCAAGGGCACCCGCCGCCGGCGTCAGGGTTCGAGCGGCGGGAAGACGTGGCGGGTGCCGTCCCAGGGCAGGGGGGCGGCCTTGCGCACGACGGAGGCGGTCAGCGGGGCGTACAAATGGGGGAAGAGCTCGCCGCCGCGCGAGGGCTCGTAGCGCAGCGCCTCGCCGAGCGAGGCGGCGTCGAAGGCGAGCAGGACGAGATCGGTCTGTCCGGCGAAGTGGCGGCGGGCGGTCTCTTCGACCTGGGTCGCGGTCGAGAGGTGAATGAAGCCGTCGCGCCGGTCGACCGCCGAGCCTTCGAAGCGGCCCGCCGCCGACGCCTCGCGCCATTCGGACTCTCGCATGATCTTGTAAACGGTCGCCGCCATTGTCGCCCTCGCCCGCTGGCATGCCATGGGGGCGCCGGGGGCGCTGCTTTGGGGTCGGGCGCCGCGCTGGCGGGTCGGGTGCCGGGTTGGCGGGTCGGGCGCCGGGCTAGCGGGGAGGAGGCGGCGCTGGCGGGTCGGGCGCCGGGCTGGTGGGGAGGGGGCCTGGCGGGTCGGGGCCGCGCCGGTGGGGCGTCGGGCCTGAGGAGTGCAGCGCTTTGGTCGAAAGGCGGGCGCCGGCGCTGGCTGATCGGGCGGGGCGTGGTACGATATCGCGGCGTGGCCCCTCATGATCCGCGTGGTGCCTATCGCGATGAGCTGAACGCGGCGCGGCTGCGCATCGAGTTGCTCGAGTCCGAGCTCGCGGCGAAGCGGGCGGGCGAGGCGGGCGGGGGGCGGGCGCTCGACGAGGCGAGGGCGCGGGCATTCGAGCTCGAGGCGCGGGCGGGCGAGCTCGAGGCGCGGGTGCGAGAGCTCGAGAAGGCGGCGGCCGAGCGGGCGCGCCGGTCGAACGAGCGGGCGAACGAGCGGCGGGCGGCGCGCTCGGCGCAGGCGCCCGAGCCCCCGCCGGCCGCCGAAGAGGCGCCGACGCTCGTCTGGTCGCTGCTCGGGCTCGTCACCCTGGCGGCCCTGGCGGTGCTGGCCTCGGGCCGTATCGGCGCGCCGATGGCGCTCGTGGCGGTCGTCGTCGGGTCGGCGGCCTCGCACGCCTTTTTCGGCTGGCTCGCGGGGCGAACGTTCGGGCGGCGCGGGCGCGACGGGTGGCAAGAGCGGGGGGCGCAGGCGGTGCCGGCGCCGAGGCCCGGGGCGAGGGGGGTAGTGCGCCCGGCGGGGCCGCCGCCGAGGCCTCGTTCGCCCTTCAGCCCGCCCCCCTCGTCGGGGCGGGGCACGAGAACGCGCTTCACGGCGAAGCGCGGGCGCGACTGAGCCCTTCGGGGCCCCGACATTCGTCGGGGGGCGGGCCCTGGCGCGGCGCGTCGAACGGCCCCGCTCGACCCGAGCGAGAAGCAGAGTAGGCTCGCGGGGGCGCGACGCCCGGGGGCGTCCCGCGCCGCTCCGACCCTTCGACCATGCCTTCTCCGCCCGAGTTGCCTTCTGCCGCGTTGAACGATGTCCCGCCCGAGCCCCCGGGGCCGGCCCGCGCCGATGAGGCGGCCGAGTCAGGCGGCCGGGCCGGGGGGGGCCCGGGGCGGCGGGGGGCGGGGCCGCGCGTCGTGCTCTCGCTGGTGGCGGTGGCGGCGGTGGGGGCGGGGGTCTGGCTGACGCGCTCGCGGGCCGAGGGGGCGGGCCCGAAGGGCGGGGCGGCGCCCTCGGCCTCGTCGCCGCTCGACCGGCCGGTGCCGGTCGTGGTGGCGGTCGTCGAGCGGCGCGACGTGCCGGTCTACATCGAGGGGCTGGGCACGGTGACGCCGCTCGCGACGGTGAGCGTGAAGTCGCAGGTCGAGGGCAGGCTCGACAAGGTGCTCTTCACCGAGGGGCAGCCGGTCAAGAAGGGCGACCTCTTGGCCGTCATCGACCCGCGGCCCTTCGCGATTCAGCTGGCGCAGGCCGAGGCGGCGATCGCGCGCGACCGGGCGACGGCGGCCAACGCGAAGGTGAACTTGGAGCGCTTCAAAGCGCTGCAGGGCGAGAAGCTCATCGCGCAGCAAGAGGTCGACAACCAGGCGGCCGCGCTCGCGACGGCCGAGGCGG
This sequence comes from Polyangiaceae bacterium, assembly GCA_035762175.1. Lineage (GTDB taxonomy): Bacteria > Myxococcota_A > Polyangia > Polyangiales > Polyangiaceae > DASTPP01. The sequence continues at coordinate 35,002 of DASTPP010000175.1, forward strand.
CGGTGCGCGCGTCGCAGACGCAGGCGGACGCGGCGCGCCTGCAGCTCGACTACGCCCGCATCAACTCGCCCATCGACGGGGTGACGGGCGTGCGCCTGGTCGACCCGGGCAACATCGTGCGCGCGGGCGACCCCACGGGCATCGTCGTGGTCACGCAGCTCGACCCCATCGCGGTGCTCTTCTCGCTGCCGCAAGACGAGCAGCCGCGGGTGACGCGCGAGATGAACGCGGCCAAGCTCGAGGTCGAGGCCTTCGCGCGCGACGGCTCGACGCTGCTCGGGCGGGGCGAGCTCGCGCTCATCGACAACCAGGTGAACGCGCAGACCTCGACGATCCGGCTGAAGGCGATCTTGCCCAACCCCGAGCGGCAGCTCTGGCCCGGGGCCTTCGTCAAGGCGCGGCTCAAGCTCAAGACGCGCTCGGGCGTGCTCGTCGTGCCGGCGCCGGTCGTGCAGCGCGGCCCGCAGGGCACCTTCGCGTACGTCGTCGGCGAGGGCGACCGTGTCGCGCCCCGCCCGGTCGAGCTCGAGGCGGTCGAGGGCGAGTGGGCCGTCATCGCGGGGGGCCTCGCCCCGGGCGAGCGCGTCGTCGCCGAGGGGCAGAACCAGCTCCGGCCGGGCAGCCGCGTCGTGCCGCGACCCACCGCGGGCGGGGCCGGGTCGGCGGCGGCGAGCGCGCGGCGTCCCGGGGGCGGCGGGCCGCCGGGGGCGTCGGGTAGTGGGCCGTCGAGGGCGTTGGGCGGCGGGCCGCCGGCGGCGTCGGGCGGCGGGCCGTCGAGGGCGCTGGGCGGCGGGCCGCCGGGGGCGTCGGGCGGCGGGCCGCCGGGGGCGCCGGGCGGCGGGCCGGCCCCGGGCTCGCCATGAGCAGCATCTCCGAGCCCTTCATTCGCCGGCCGGTCGCCACGACCCTCTTGATGATCGGCCTGCTGCTGGTGGGGCTCATCGCCTTCCGGCAGCTGCCGATCTCGGCGCTGCCGCAGGTCGACTACCCGACCATCGTCGTCTCGACCTTCTTGCCGGGGGCGAGCGCGCAGACGATGGCCGAGTCGGTGACGACGCCGCTCGAGCGGCAGTTCGGGCAAATACCCTCGTTGTCACAGATGACGAGCGTCTCGAGCGCGGGCGGCTCGCAGATCACGCTCACCTTCGGGCTCGACCGCGACATCGACGCGGCCGAGCAGGACGTGCAGGCGGCCATCAACGCGGCCTCGAACCTCCTGCCGCGCACGCTGCCGACGCCGCCCACCTACAGCAAGAGCAACCCCGCCGACACGCCCATCTTGACGCTGGCGGTGCGCTCGAAGTCGCTCTCGCTGACCGAGGTGAACGACGTCGCGGACTCGATCTTGGCGCAGAAGATCGCGCAGGTCTCGGGGGTGGGCCTGGTGACGCTGGGCGGCAGCCAGCGGCCGGCGGTGCGGGTGCAGGTCGACCCGCAGTCGCTCGCGGGCAGCGGGCTGACGCTCGAGGACGTGCGGCAGGCGATCGTGGCGGCCAACGTCAACCAGCCGAAGGGCAACCTCGACGGGCCGCGGCAGAACTACACGATCGCGACGAACGATCAGCTCGCGCGGGCCGAGGGCTTCCGCGACGTGGTGGTGGCGTACCGGGGGGGGGCGGCGCTGCGCCTGCGCGACGTGGCGCGGGTCGAAGACGGCGTCGAGAACGCCGAGCTGGCGGGCTGGGCCGGCACCGAGCGGGCGCTCATCGTCAACGTGCAGCGGCAGCCGGGGGCGAACGTCATCGAGGTGGCCGACCGGGTGAAGGCCCTCTTGCCGCAGCTCGGGGCGTCGATGCCGCAGTCGGTCGAGGTCGAGGTGCTGAGCGACCGCACCGAGACCGTGCGGGCGAGCGTCGAGGACGTCGAGTTCACGCTGGTGCTCACGGTGGGCCTGGTCGTGGCCGTGATGTACGTGTTCTTGCGCAACCTGCGGGCCACCATCATCCCCGGCGTCGCGGTGCCGCTCTCTTTGGTGGGCACCTTCGGGGCGATGTACCTGCTCGGCTACAGCCTGAACAACCTGTCGCTGATGGCGCTCACGATCGCGACGGGCTTCGTCGTCGACGACGCCATCGTGATGGTCGAGAACGCCGCGCGCTTCGTCGAGGAGGGCGACCCGCCCTTCGAGGCGGCGCTCAAGGGCGCCCGGCAGATCGGCTTCACCATCGTCTCGCTGACGGTGTCGCTGGTGGCGGTGCTGATCCCCCTGCTGTTCATGCAGGGCATCATCGGGCGGCTCTTCCGCGAGTTCGCGGTGACGCTGAGCGTGGCCATCGGCGTCTCGGCGGTGCTCTCGCTGACGCTGACGGCGATGATGAGCGCGCACCTGTTGCGGCCCGAGCCGCCGCCTTCGGCGCGCGGGCGCTTCTACCGGCTGAGCGAGCGGGCCTTCGAGCGGACGGTGGCGGCCTACGACCGGGGGCTCGGCTGGGTGCTTTCGCACCGGGGCACGACGCTCGCCATCACCTTCGCGACCGTGGCGCTGACGGCGCTGCTCGCGTACGCGGTGCCGAAGGGGTTCTTCCCGCAGCAGGACACGGGGCTCGTCGTGGCGACGACCGAGGCGCCGCCGGGCACGTCGTTCGGGCGCATGGGCGAGCTGCAGCAGGCGGCCGCGCGGGTCATTCTCGCCGACCCCGACGTCGCCAGCGTCGCCTCGTTCATCGGCGCCGACGGCACGAACCCGACGGCGAGCACGGGGCGCATGTCGATCGCGCTCAAGCCGCGGCGCGAGCGGGCGGGCGACGCCGAGGCGTTCCGGGCGCGGGTGGCGCCGAAGCTCGCCGCGCTGCCGGGGCTCGAGGTGTACCTGCAGTCGGTGCAAGACCTGCAGATCGAGAGCCGGGTCGGGCGCACGCAGTACCAGTACACCCTCGAGGACGCCGACCCCGACGAGCTCGCCGCGTGGGCGCCCGTGGTGCTCGAGCGCCTGCGGCGGCTGCCCCAGCTGCGCGACGTGGCGACCGACGCGCAGGCGCGGGCGCCGACGGTCTCGATGCTCATCGACCGCGACACGGCGGGCCGGCTCGGCGTCTCGACCCAGGCGATCGACGACACGCTCTACGACGCCTTCGGCCAGCGCCAGGTGTCGACCATCTTCACGCAGCTCAACCTGTACCGGGTCATCCTGGAGGTGAAGCCCGAGCTGCAGGCGGGCGCCGTCTCGCTCGACCGGCTCTACGTGCGCTCGGCGGCGGGCGACGCGGTGCCGCTCTCGGCGCTCGTGCGCGTCGAGCGGGGCGAGGCGGTGCCGGCGGTGGCGCACGAGGGGCAGTTCCCCGCGGCGACCATCTCGTTCAACCTGGCCGAGGGCGCCTCGCTCGGCGAGGCGGTCGAGGCGGTGCACGCCGCCGAGGCCGAGCTGTCGCTGCCGCCGGGGCTGCGGGCGGGGTTCCGGGGCACGGCGCTCGCGTTCCGCGAGTCGCTGGCGAGCCAGCCGCTCTTGATTCTGGCCGCGCTCGTCACGGTCTACATCGTGCTGGGGGTGCTCTACGAGAGCTACGTGCACCCCGTCACCATCTTGTCGACGCTGCCCTCGGCCGGCGTCGGCGCCCTGCTCGCGCTCATCGTCTGCCGGACCGAGTTCACGATCATCGCGCTCATCGGCGTCATCTTGCTCATCGGCATCGTCAAGAAGAACGCCATCATGATGATCGACTTCGCGCTCGAGGCCGAGCGCGACCGGGGCCTCTCGCCCGAGCGGGCCATCCGCGAGGCGTGCCTCTTGCGCTTCCGGCCCATCATGATGACGACGATGGCGGCGCTGCTCGGCGGGCTGCCCTTGGCGCTCGGCACGGGCACCGGGGCCGAGCTGCGGCGCCCGCTCGGCATCACCATCGTGGGGGGCCTGCTCGTCTCGCAGGTGCTCACGCTCTACACGACGCCCGTCATCTACCTGGCGATGGGGGGCCTGGTCGAGCGGCTGCGCCCGGGCCGCGGCCGGCGGGCGGGCGCGGGCGGGCCGGGCGGGGGCGGGGCCGAGGGGGGCCGGGGCGCCGCGGGGCCGCAGGCGGCGGGGGCGCGGTGAACCTCTCGGCGCCCTTCATCCGGCGGCCGGTGGCCACGACGCTGCTGTCGGCGGCGCTCTTGCTGGCGGGGGTGGCGGCGTTCTTCATGCTGCCGGTCTCGCCGCTGCCGCACGTCGACTTCCCGACCATCCAGGTGTCGGCGAACCTGCCGGGGGCGAGCCCCGAGACGATGGCCTCGGCCGTCGCGACGCCGCTCGAGCGGCGCTTCGGGCGCATCGCGGGCGTCACCGAGATCACCTCGTCGAGCACGCAGGGCTCGACCAGCATCACGCTGCAGTTCGACCTGAGCCGCGACACCGACTCGGCCGCGCGCGACGTGCAGGCGGCGATCAGCGCGGCGGGGGGCGAGCTGCCGCAGAACCTGCCCTTCCGGCCGACGTACCGCAAGGTCAACCCGGCCGACGCGCCGATTCTCATCGTGTCGCTCACGACGGCGACGCTGCCGCTCGCCGAGGTGTTCGACGCGGCCAACACGGTGCTGGCGCAGAAGATCTCGCAGGTCGAGGGGGTGGGGCAGGTGTTCGTCGGCGGCGGGCAGCAGCCGGCGGTGCGCGTGCGCGCCGACCCCGAGGCGCTGGCGGCCTCGGGGCTGTCGCTCGAGGACGTGCGCCGGGCCGTCGCGGGCGCGACGGTGAACGCGCCGAAGGGCACGGTGACGGGGGCCGAGGGCACGGCGGTCGTGGCGGCCGACGACCAGCTCGCGGGCGCGGCCGCCTTCGCCCGGGTGATCGTGGGCGGGCAGGGCGAGCGGGCGGTGCGGCTCGGCGACGTCGCGCGCGTCTTCGACGACGTCGAGAACAACCGCGCGGCGGCGTGGGTCGACGGCCGGCGCGCCGTGCTACTCATCGTGCGGCGGCAGCCGGGCGCGAACATCTTGGCGACGATCGAGCGCGTCAAGGAGGTCCTGCCGGGGCTCGTCGCGTCGATCTCGCCGGCGATCAAGGTCGAGGTCGCGCTCGACCGGGCCCAGAGCGTGCGGGCGAGCGTCGAGGACGTCGAGCACAGCCTGGCGCTGAGCGTGGTGTTGGTCGTGCTCGTGGTCTTCGCGTTCCTGCGCGACCTGCGGGCGTCGGCCATCCCGAGCGTGGCGGTGCCGCTCTCTTTGGTGGGCACCTTCGGGGCGATGTACCTGCTCGACTACAGCCTCGACAACCTGTCGCTGATGGCGCTCACGATCGCGACGGGCTTCGTCGTCGACGACGCCATCGTGGTCACCGAGAACGTGGCGCGCCTGGTCGAGGGGGGCGCCCCGCCGCGGCGGGCGGCGCTCGAGGGCGCCCGGCAGATCGGCTTCACGGTCGTCTCGATGACGGCGTCGCTCCTGGCGGTGTTCTTGCCCATCTTGCTGATGGGGGGCATCATCGGGCGGCTCTTCCGCGAGTTCGCGGTGACGCTGAGCGTGGCCATCGCGATCTCGGCGGTGCTCTCGCTGACGCTGGCGCCGATGATGTGCGCCCGGCTCTTGCGGCCCGAGCCGCCGCCGGAGGCGCGCGGGCGGCTCTACCGGCTGAGCGAGCGGGGCTTCGGGGCGCTGAACCGGGCCTACGACCGCTCGCTCGGCTGGGTGCTGGGCCACCGGGGCAAGGTGCTCGCGCTCGCCCTCGGCACCGTGGGGCTCACCGTCGCGCTCTTCGTCTCGGTGCCGAAGGGGCTCTTCCCGCAGCAAGACGTCGGCATGATCATCGGCTTCACCGAGGCCCCGCAGGACGTCTCGTTCGCCGCGATGCGCGAGCGGCAGGAGCGGGTGAACGCCGTGGTGATGACCGACCCCGACGTCGAGCACGCGGTCTCGTTCCTGGGCGGGGGGCCGGGCGGGGGCACGACCAACACGGGCAGCGTCTTCGTCGCGCTCAAGCCCCGGCCGGGGCGCACCGCGAGCGCCGACGAGATCATCGGGCGGCTGCGGCCGAAGCTCGCGCGCGTCGAGGGCGTGCAGCTCTTCCTGCAGGCGACGCAGGACGTGCGCATCGGCGGGCGGCCGACGCGCACGCAGTACCAGTACGCGCTGCAGGACGCCGACCTCGACGAGCTGCGGGCCTTCGCCCCCCGGCTGCTCGAGCGCCTGCGGCGCATGCCCGAGCTGCGCGACGTGACGACCGACCAGCAGAACGCCGGGCTCGAGCTCGGCGTCGAGGTCGACCGCGACGCGCTCGCGCGGCTCGGGCTGACGATGCGCGACGTCGACGAGACGCTCTACGACGCCTTCGGGCAGCGCCAGATCGCGACGACCTACACCCAGCGCAACTCGTACCGCGTGGTGCTCGAGGCGCCGCCCGAGCTGTCGGCGGGCCCCGAGGGCCTGCGCTCGATCTACCTGAAGACGCCCGCGGGCGGGCTCGTGCCGCTCGACTCGGTGGCGAAGACCTCGACCGGGCCGATGCCGCTCGCGGTCAACCACCAGGGGCAGTTCCCCGCGACGACGCTCTCGTTCAACCTGGCCCCCGGCGTCGCCCTCGGCCAGGCGGTCGAGGCCATTCACCGGGCCGAGATCGAGGCGGGGCTGCCGCCGGGGCTGCGCGCGAGCTTTTCGGGCACCGCGCAGGCCTTCAACGACTCGCTCGCGAGCCAGCCGATGCTGATTCTGGCGGCGCTCACGGTGGTCTACATCGTGCTGGGCATGCTCTACGAGAGCTACGTGCACCCCGTCACCATCTTGTCGACGCTGCCCTCGGCCGGCGTCGGCGCGCTGCTCGCGCTCGTCGTCTGCAAGACCGACCTCAACATCATCGCCCTGGTCGGGCTCATCTTGCTCATCGGCATCGTCAAGAAGAACGCCATCTTGATGATCGACTTCGCCATCGAGGCCCAGCGCGAGCGGGGCGTCGGGCCCGAAGAGGCCATCCGCGAGGCGTGCCGGCTGCGCCTGCGGCCCATCTTGATGACGACGATGGCGGCGCTGCTCGGCGCGCTGCCGCTCGCCTTCGGCACGGGCATGGGCTCGGAGCTGCGGCGCCCGCTCGGCATCACCATCGTGGGGGGCCTGCTCGTCTCGCAGGCGCTCACGCTCTACACGACGCCCGTCATCTACCTCGCGCTCGACCGCTTCACGCGGCGCCGCGCGGCCCGGTCGCCCCGGCCCTCGGCGCGCCCGCGGCTCGGGCCGGGCGAGCTCGGGGCGTTACCCCGGCGGCAACGCGCATCTCTTTTCTGCAAGGGCGGGGGCGGCCGGCGCGCCACTTCGGTCGGCGCGAGGGCGGCCTCGGTCGGGACGCTAAGCCGCGCGCGAGACCACGCGAATCGACGCCACGAGCCCTTGGTGGGCCGGCACCCGCCCTCCGCGCCCCAAACCACCCGCCCGGATCAGGCCGGCTCGAAGCGCAGCGCGGGCGGCGCCGCATCGAGGTCGAGGAGCAAGCGGCCCTTGGCCGGGGCGCCGTTCACCGTCCAGGTCGCCGGGCGCGTCTTGCCCCGCGCGAGCAAATCGCGGAGTTGCGCCGGCGTGAGCGCCTTGCCCTCGCGCTCGAAGGGGATGACGAGCGTGCAGCCCTCGCGCCAGCGCGCGCAGCCCCAGGCGCGCTTGCCCCGGATGATTTCGCCGCGCGAGCACTTGGGGCACGGCGGTAGCGGCTCGGCAGCCGCCTTGGCTGGCGGGGGGGCGGGGGCGGCTGCGGCGGGGGCGAGCGCGACGGCGGGCCCGGGGGCGGCTGCCGCGGGGGCGAGCGCGACGGCGGGCCCGGGGGCGGCCGTGGCGAGGCGGGGCGGCGGGGCGGGCGCGCTCGTTGCGGCCGACGCCGTCGCGGCCGACGCGCCCGGCGGGGCGTGGCAGATCTCGCGCACGGCGTTGCGGACGTAGGCCTCGATGTCGCGCATGAACGCGTCCCGCGACTCTTCGCCGCGGGCCATGCGGGCGAGGCGCGCCTCCCAGTCGCCGGTGAGCGCGGGCGAGGCGAGCGAGGCGATCGGCAGGAGCGCGAGCAGCGACTCGCCGAGGGGCGTCGGCACGACGAGCTTCTGCTCGCGCCGCGCGTAGCCCCGCTGCAAGAGCGTCTCGATGACGGCCGCGCGCGTCGCGGGCGTGCCGAGGCCGCGGTCTTTCATGGCGAGGCGCAGGGCCTCGTCGTCGATCTCGTTGCCCGCGGTCTCCATCGCGCCGAGCAGGGTGGCTTCGGTGAAGCGGGGCGGGGGCTGGGTCTGCTTGGCCGCGACGGCGTAGCGTCCCTCGAGCCGCTCGCCCGCCTTGACGTCGGGCAGGAGGGCGGCCTCCCCCTTGGTCTCGCCCGTCATGCCCGCGACCTCTTGCCAGCCGGCGACGGTGCGCACGCGGCCGCGGGCGACGAAGCGGTCGGGCTCGGGCGGCAGGGCCTCGACGAATGCGTCGCGCGCCGCCCCCTCGCGCGGGGCCGGAGCGTCGCGCGGCGCCCCTTCGCGCGAGGCCGGGGCGGCGCCCGGCGCCCCTTCGCGCGAGGGCGCGGCGGTGTCTCCGGGCCGGGCGCCGGCGGGCGGGCGCGCGGCGGGGCGGGCGTCGGGGCCCACCGCGACCGTGATGACGGTGACGGCGAACTCGGCGTCGGGAAAGAAGGCGCCGAGGAAGCGCCGGGCGATGAGATCGTAGAGGCGCGCCTCGTCGCGGTCGAGCCGGGCGAGCTCGGGGGCCTTGTCGGTCGGCACGAGGGCGTGGTGGTCGCTGACGCGCCGATCGTCGAAGACGCGGGGGCGGGGGCCGGGCGGCGAGGCGAGCAGGCGCCGGGCGAAGGGGGCGAGCGAGGGCTCGGCCGAGAGGGCGCGGAAGATGCCGGGCAGCTCGCGCTCGAAGTCGCGGGGCAGGTGGCGCGAGTCGGTGCGGGGGTAGGTGACGAGCTTGTGCTTCTCGTAGAGCGCCTGCGCGACGTCGAGGGTGTGCCGGGCCGAGAAGCCGAAGCGGCGGTTGGCCGTGCGCTGCAACGAGGTCAGGTCGAAGAGCAGGGGCGGCGGCTCGCGCGAGGGCTTCTTCTCGACCGACTCGACGCGGGGGCCCGAGGGCGGGCCCCCGTGCGAGGCCGCCCGCGCGGCGATGGCCCTGGCGAGGCCCTCGGCGCCGAGGCGCGAGCGGCCCTCGTAGCCCCAGAGCGCCTCGAAGGGGCCTTCGCCGCCGGGGCGGGCGAAGGCGCCGCTCACCTCCCAGTAGGGCCGCGGCACGAACGATCGGATGGCCTGCTCGCGCGCGACGAGCAGCGCCAGCGTCGGCGTCTGCACCCGCCCGACCGAGTAGAGCGTCGGCGCGCCGTTGCGGCCGGGCGCGGGGGCCGCGGCCCCCCGGCGGGCGCGCAGGGTGAGCGCCCGGGTCGCGTTCATGCCGACGAGCCAGTCGGCCTCCGAGCGGCAGCGCGCGGCGTCGGCGAGCGCGTCGTACTGCGAGCCGGGGCGCAGGCGCGAAAGGCCCGCCCGCAGCGCGTCGTCGGTCATCGACGAGACCCAGAGGCGCCGCGCGGGCAGGCGCGAGCCGGCGAGCTCGTAGCAGTAGCGAAAGATGAGCTCGCCCTCGCGGCCGGCGTCGCACGCGTTGACGACCTCGGCGACCCCGCGCGACCGTAGAAGGTCGCGCACGACGCGCCACTGGCCGCGCGCGTGCGCCGCCGGGCGCAGCTTGAAGCGATCGGGCAGCATGGGCAGCGTGGCGGCGCTCCAGCGCTTCCAGGCGGGGTCGTAGGCGCCCGGCTCTTCGAGCTCGACCAGGTGCCCGACGCACCAGGTGACGACGTGGCGCTCGCCGTAGAAGAAGCCCTCGCCCCGGCCGCCGGCGCCGAGCGCGCGGGCGAGGTCGCGGGCGACCGAGGGCTTCTCGGCGACGACCAGCGTGCGGGGCGCCGCGGCCGCGGGCAGCGTGACCCCCCGCGCCGCGCTCGCCTTCGGGCCGAACGCGCGCGCCGGGCCCGCCTTCGCTCGCCCGGCCCACGAGCCGCCCGCCTTCGCGCGCGGCGCCGAGTCGCCCTCGGCCTTCGCGCCGCCGCCCCAGGGGGCGCCCGCCTTCGCGGCCGAGGGGCGCGCGCGGCGGGTGCGGGGGCGTGCGGGCGGGGTCTTGCCGGCCATGGGGGGCGCAGCATGCCGCAGGCGCCGCGAGAAGGTAGCGCCCGCGAGCCCGGGGCCCGGCGGGGGGGCCGGACCGGGCGTCGTGAAGCCCGAAGCGCGTCGGGCTCAGGCCTCGCGGGGCCCGAAGCGGGGCGGGCTCAGGCCTCGCGGGGCCCGAAGCGGGTCGGGCCTTCGGGCGAGCTCCAGCGCAAGAACTCGGCCCGGGGCGCGCCGTCGACGAGCTGCACGACCAGGTGCGTGCGGCTCGGCGGCTTCGTGGGCGGCGCCCAGCCCTCGGGCTCTTCGTCGGCCCAGCCGCCCAGGTTGATGTACGTGCTGCCCTCGGGCGAGCCGCGGCAGACCTCGGGCAGGTGGGTGTGGCCCATCACGACGAAGGCCGCGGGGAAGATGGCCGACACGCGCAGCCCCCGCTCGCGCAGCGCCGCGCTCGGATCGATGGGCCCGCGCGCCCGCCGCCAGAGCCACGCGGGCGGCGCGAGCAGGGCGAGCGCGGCGAGCGAGCCGGCCCCCAGCCGCGGCGCGTAGGCGGCGACGAGCGACGAGGCGAGCGCGAGCAGGCCGATGGCGGCGAGCGCGACGCGGTCGATCATCACGCCGGCGAGCAGGGGCAGCAGCCTTCTCGCCACCGGCGGCCGCTGCAGCGCGGCGAGCGCGCGCAGGGCGAGCGGGCTCAGCCGCCGCGCCTCGGCGAAGCGCGCGAGCGCCCGCTCGTGCTCGGACGCGAGCCGCGCGGCCGCCGCCCCCGCGTGCTCGCGCCAGAGCGCGACGAGCGCCGCGACGGCGAGGGCGAAGCGCCGCCCGAGGTCGAAGACGCCGCGGGCGCCGAGGCGCAGCCCGAAGCGCAGGTAGTCGAGCGCGCTCGCCTCGTCGTGGCCCGCCTCGCCGAGGCCCCGCGTCGGCCGGACGACGTAGCGCAAGAGCACGTCGGCGAACGAGCGGTACGAGCGCCGCGGGTCGGAGGGCAAGACGGGCCGGAGCACGTGGTCGTGCGAGCAGTACGCGTCGTACTGGTGGCCGTGCTCGACGAAGACGACGTTCTCTTCGTAGTAAAACCAGTCGGCGAACTCGACCCGCTCGCCCGCGCCCTCGGCATGCGCCGAGAGCAGCTCGCGGAAGGCGCGCTGCACCGGCGGCCAGTGAAAGTCGACGTCGTGGTTGCCCCGCACGACGACGAGCGAGTTGCCCGCCGCGCAAAACCGCGCGAGCGCCCGGAAGACCTCGGCGTGGTGCTCGGCCACCAGCCGCAGCTTCGCCAGCGTGTGGTCGGCCGCCGAGCCGAGCCCGTGCCGCCGCTCTTCTTCGGTGGGGTGCGTCTCGATCTCACCCGGCACCACCGGCACGCTCATGCCGGTGAAGTCGATGAGATCGCCCGCGATCACCAGCCGCCAGGGCCGCCCGTCGCGCCGCCGCTCGCGGTACCAGCCGAGCAGCGCCACGAGCTCGTCGTCGCGCCGCTGGCCCGCCCGGCTGCGCGGCGGCGCCCCGGGCCGGACGTGGTGCACCAGCTCGCTGCCGAGGTGCACGTCCGACAAAACGAGCAGATTATGCGATGGCATGGGTCGAAGCGCGGCGATCGGACGAGCCCCCGCCAGGGCCGCCCGACGCGGCCCCCGCCGCCCCTCAAGCCTAGCTCGCCGCGCGCGGGCGCGCCCGTCACGGCGCGCGAGTTCGTCGACCGGCTCGAGCCCGGCGACCGCTTCGGCGTCGCGGTCTTCTCGACCTCGGCCGAGGTCGTCCAGCGCCTCGGCGAGCCGAGCGGCCGCCCCGCGGCGAGCGACCTCATCGCGCGCATGAACGACTCGCGGCTCAAGTTCGGCGGCGGCACCGCGCCCTCGCCGCTGCCCGCCGCGGCCGACTTCCGCAAGTTTGCCGACGAGCTCTTCCTGGTCCAAGCGCTCATCGACGACCCGACCCTCGAGCGCGCCGCCACGACCCGCTGGCCCGCGCTCGAGGCGCCCGCGCGCGAGCGCGAGGCGAAGCGCGTCGCCTGCGAGCTCAAGTGGTTCTGGGAGGGCCTGCGCGAGGCCGGCCTGCACTACGGCGATCTGAGCGCGCGCAACGTCCTCGTCGCCCCGGGCGGCGCAACGCGCGTCGTCGACGCCGGCTGCGCCGTGCCCGCCGCGTCGCGGGTCGTCCTGCGCGAGTTCACCCCCGCCTTCCTCACGCCGCGGCTCTACGCGGCGGCCGCCGCGGGCGAGCCCGTGCCGGGCGATCTCTCGTCGGTGCTGCCGGCCGTCGCGAAGATCCTGCACTTCGCGCTCACCCTCGCGCAGCCCCTCAACGGCGCGCCGCCCGACCTCGCGGCGCCCGCGCTCGCGGCCTACTCGCCCGCCTGCCGCCGCGCGCTCGCGTCGATGGCCGAGGTCGACGGCGACGGCGAGCGGGTCGAGCGGGCGCTCGCCGACCTCGCCGCCTGGGTGGGCTGGTAGGCCGGCTTCGCCGCCACCGCGGCCCCCGCGGCCGGGCGGCCACGGGCCCGCGCCCTCTTCAGTGCCAGGCCCCCGCGACCTTCACCGGCTGGCCCGTGCGGTCGTGCTCGGCGAGTAGCTCTCTCGTCTTCGGCACGCAGCCCGTGCAAGACGGGAACTCCGAGAGGTGCTCGCAGCGCACGAACATCGCCGTCGCTGGCGGCTCGAAGTGCGAGAGCTCGAGGTGCTTGCCGCAGGCGACGCAATGGATGTGCTGGCCCTGATACCGGGCGAGCCGGTTGCCCGCGGGGCCAGGGTTGATCGCCTTTCGTTCGCGCTTGGTCAGACGTTTCTCACGTTTCATCGGTGTCCTCACCCCGGAGCAGAGTCGCGCCCCCTCGCCCCGTCAATCGCGTGCCGGCCCCGAACCCCCCGGCCCGGGGCCCCTCGGCCCGAAGCACGCCCCTGCGCTGGGGCTCGCCCGCCTCGTTCCCCGGGGCTCGCCCGCCTCGTTGCTCGAGCCCGCCCCCCTGCGGCCTGGGCTCGAGCCCGCCTCCGTTGCTGCCTGGGCTCGGGCCTGCCCCGCCACCATGCTCTCGGGCTCGGCCTGCTGCGTGCGTTGCTGCCTGGGCTCGGGCCCGCCCCCCTCGCGACTCGAGCTCGGGCCCCGCACCCTTGCTACCTGGGCTCGCGCCCGCCCCCCTGAACTCTCGGCAGCCTTCCGCGCCCTTGGCCCTTGCCCTTGCTCTCTATCGTCGCCAAGAAAGGCCCCTGGGCTCGTGCGCTCGGGCAACAACTTTGCACCTCAAAAAGAAAGTGGGAACCGTCCGGGCACCTGAGTCGTTCTAGAATTCGGTACAGATCATGCTTTTTCACCCCCCTGCCGATCGGCTTTACCAGTTCCTCGGCGGCGAGCTTGATGCTTCAAGCCAGGCCTCTGTCGATCGGCACCTGCGCCGTTGCGCGCGGTGCCGGGGCGAAGCAGAGCGCCTGCGCTTGCTCTTGAACGGCGTGGCGCTGAGCGTGCCTCCCGTCGAGACGCCCCGTCCCTTGCGCGACCGCCTCTTCGCCTCGGTCGAGCGGCTCGAGCGCTTCGCGCCCTTCGCGCCGCAAGTGGCCGAGCTGCTCGACCGTCCGGTGAACCGGGCGCGCCTGCTCTTGCACGCGCTCTCGGACGCCGAGACGTGGGCCTCGGGGCCGCTGCGGGCGATGCGCTTTTACCCGCTGAACGACGAGCTCGGGCCGAAGCGCGCGGGCGGGGCGGCGATGTTCGCCCGCTTCGAGCCGGGCTTCGTCTTCCCCAAGCACCAGCACGAGGGCGAAGAGTCGATTCTCGTGTTCGAGGGGCCGCTGGCGGTCGACGGGGGCGCGACGTACGGCCCGGGCGATCTGGTGCGCAGCGCCGATGGCACGTGCCATGTGGTGAGCGTGCCGGCCTCGTCGGCCGAGCCCTGTCTCTGCCTGGTGGCGAACGAGGTCAGCATCGATCTGGTGTGAGGGGGGGTGCTGCGGGCCCCTGATTTCGGGCGGCGGTCGGGCGGTGACTGGGGCGCTTGGGCTCCGCTTGGGGCTGGCGGCCCCTTTGGGCTCCGCCCCGGCTTCGGGCCGGCATCCCCTTTGGGCCGGTGGTCCCTTTGGGCTCCGCCCCCCCGACGGTACTTCGCGACGTCCCGTCGAGGCGCCCGCCCCGCGGAGAGGTGGGGCAGTCTGTAACCCGAGAGCGCCCTTCGGGGCCGACCCTTCGATGGCGGGGCTACCCGGCGTTGCGGCAGGCGTGAACCAGCCGTCAAGGCTCACAGGTACCCCAATTGAGGGGGCAGATGGTTTTTCGTGGCAACCGGCCCGGACGCTGGTCGACGGGAGGGTATGAAGACCACGACCAAGCTCAGCATTCGATGGTTCACGACCCTGCCTCTGCTCGGCCTCGCGGCCGGCATCGTGGGGCCTCTCGCCTGCTCGGGCGAGTTCAAGACGCGCTGCCCCGACGGCACCGTGCAGAGCGGCGGCGGTGACGTCACCGACCCCGAGGTGTGCAAGGCCCCCGACGAGCTCGGCGGCTCGGCCGGCGGGTGGGGGGCGGCGGCGGCAGCGGCGGCGTTGGTGGCGAAGGGGGCGGGCCGATGCCGGTCTGCGCGGCCGGCGCGACCCGGTGCGCGAGCGACGCGCAAGAGACTTGCGGCGAGGGCGGGCAGTGGGGGCCGGCGAAGGCGTGCGACATCGCGTGCGACGCGGCGGGCAGCGCGTGCGTGGTGCCGGTGCAGGTGGCAGCGGGGGGCGGGTCTGCCTGCGCGCTGCTCAGTGATGGCACCGTTCGCTGCTGGGGCTCCAACAGCTCGGGGCAGCTCGGCAACGGCACAGACGCGGGATCGCTGACGCCGACGCCCGTCGTAGGGATCGGCAATGCCGAGAAGATCGTCGGCGGGGTGTCGGGGTTCTGTACCATTGGCCACGATAAGAGCGCGGCCTGCTGGGGCTCCAACGAAGATGGGCAAATTGCGCCCAATGCAAATGGCGCCAACGATGTGATTAGGGCCCCGGTCGTGCTCGGCCTCGCGGATGTGCGAGACGTTGCGCTGGGCCAGTACAACCTCTGCGCCGTCACGGGCGTGTCGAGCGGTTCGAGCGTGCTGTGTCGAGGCTTCAACACCGTCGGACAATTGGGGAACGGCGCTACGGCGCCGTCGATCAATTTTGAAACCGTCAAAGGGTTGCCCGCGTCGAATCGTGCCCTCGGGGTAGGGGGGGGTCATGCCTGTGCCGTCACTGAACAAGGGGCTACCTTTTGCTGGGGTGGTGGGACTCAGGGTCAAACTGGCGACCCCGCGCGGGCTGACGCTACGGAGGCTGTTCCGATCGGCGGGAACGCGTCGGTGGGGGTGCTTCAAATTGCCTTGTCGCACCTTGGAACGTTGGCGGTTCGAGATGACGGGGCGCTTCTCGCGTGGGGCGGCGTTGTGGGCGCCAATCCGTCCGAGGGAGGTCAGCAGCATCAACCCAGGCTTATCGATGTTGGCATGAAGGTGCTGGGGGTTTCCACGGCGCTTTCTCACACTTGGTTTGTAGGCGAAGAGGGCTCGGTTTGGTGCTTCGGGTATAACTCTTCCGGCCAGGTGGGCATTGTCTGCCCGGAGGCCGAGGCATGCGAGGGAGACTATGTTAATAAACCGGTGAGGCTTGGCGCCGAGTGGGCCGCCACCCACCAAGTGGCCGCCGGTAGCTCGCACTCGTGCGCTTTGTCGACATCGAACGAGGTTTATTGCTGGGGTAGCAACAGCGTCGGGCAATTGGGTATTGGGCACGCGAGCGACTACGAGCCCCCGTCGAAGGTCGTGTGGAAGTAGCCCTGCGTGCCGCTCGGTCGCCTGGTCTCGCTCCGGCTCGCGACGCCGTCCGTTCGGTGCCGCGTCGCCAGGCGCCGTCCGAAGCGGGGGGTGCGGGCCGCCCTTGACGCCCCTCCCTTTCTCCAGCTTATCTTGCCGGCCATGAAGAACACGTGGCTTTCTTTGGCGGCTCTCGCCCTGGGCGTGGCGCTATCGCTCGGGGCTTGCGGTGACGACGACGATGACGTCCCGAACACGGGCGGCACGGGCGGCCGGGCTGGCAGCGGCACAGGCGGTACGGGCACCGGCGGCACCGGCACGGGCGGCTCGGGCGGCAGCGCCATGGGCGCGGGTGGCGGTGCCGGCACCGGCGGCGCGGCCGGCACGGGCGGCACGGCGGGCCAGGGCGGCGGGGGCGCGGGCGGCGCGGCCGGCAACGCGGGGGCGGCGGGGCAGGGCGGTGCGGCGCCGGTGTCGTTCAGCCAGGTCTTGGCCGAGTTCTCACTCCCGCCCCCAGAGAGGGGGTGCATGGGGTGTCACGCCGCGGGGGACGAGCCTCCCCTTGGCGGGCTCGTGATCTCGTACGAGAATCTCCGTAACGGCAGCACTTTCAAGACCGCTTGCGATGACTATCAGAAGTATGTCGATACGACGGACGTAAATAAGAGCTTCCTCTTGGCCAAGCTCGACCCGACCGTGCCTCTTCCTGCTGACAGCACCTGTGGCGCCCTTATGCCGACGGGTACTGCTCCTTCTGAAGTCGACCCCGCGCTCATCGCCCTCGTCCGTCAGTGGATCATCGACGGCGCCAACCCTTAACCCCTTCGCCCCCGGCGCGCGGGCCTGCCGTGCGCCCAAGGCCGTCGTCGCTCGCGCCTTCGCCGGGCGCGTCACCGCAGGCGTCTTCGAACGACCGCCGGGTCGTCGCCCGGGCGCGGCTTACCCCGCCGCCGCGAGGTGCCGGTCGAAGTGGGCGAAGATGAGGCGCCAGGCCTCTTCGGCCGTCTCGGAGTCGTAGCGCACGCGGAAGAAGGGCCGCGTCAGGGCGGCGGCCAGGGGGTGGTGGCCGTCGGTCACGAACGAGTGGCCGACGTTCGCGAAGGTGTGGGCCTCGGCCTGGACGCCGAGGCGGGCCTCGGGCGGGTGCGCCGAGGTGTGCGAGGCGGCGGCGCGCCCGTTCGGGGCGGACGGGCGCGAAGGCTGAGGCGGTCGTGGCGGGCTCGCGCCCCCCTGGGCGGGCCGCGGTGGTGGCATACTCGGCGCGTGCGCATCGTCTGGGCGACCGACGTCCATGTGAACTTTCTCGACCCCGAGGGCCGGCGCGCGTTCGGCCGCGAGCTCGTCCGTACCCGGCCCGACGCGGTCATTCTGTCGGGCGACATCAGCGAGGCGCCGGCGTTCGCCGACGATCTCGGGGCCTTGGCCGAAGAGGTCAGGTGCCCGCTCTACTTCGTGCTCGGCAACCACGACTTCTACCGGGGCAGCATCGGCGCGATGCGCGCCCTCGCGCGCCGGCTGCCCGCGCGCTGGCCGCGGGTGCGCTGGCTGCCCGCCTCGGGCGTCGTGCGCCTCGGCGGGGGGGTGGCGCTCGTGGGCGTCGACGGCTGGGGCGACGGGCGGGCGGGCGACCCCGAGGGCACGGGGGTGATGCTCAACGACTTCGCCTACATCGACGAGCTCGCGGGGCTGCCCCGGCCGGCGCTGCTCGCGAAGGTGCGCGCGCTCGGCGACGAGGAGGCGCGGCTCGCGGCGCGGCTGCTCGACGAGGCGCTCGCCGACTTCAGGCACCTGCTCTTCGTGACGCACGTGCCGCCCTTCGTCGAGGCGTGCTGGCACGAGGGCGAGGTGTCGAACGACGAGTGGCTGCCCTGGTTCACGTGCGTCTCGCTCGGCCGGGTGCTGCGGGGCCGGCTCGCGGCCGAGCGGCGCTGCGAGGCGACGGTGCTCTGCGGGCACACGCACGGCGCGGGCTTCGCGCAGATCTTGCCGAACTTGCGGGCGTATACCGGGGGCGCCGAATACGGTGCGCCGCGCGTCGCGGGGCTCGTCGAGATCGGGCCCGGGGGCGTGCGCGTCGTGCCCGGCTGAGGCCGCGCCGATGATGCGGCGCGTCGCCGCCCGCGGCCCCTTTCGGGCATGACGGGCGCCGCGAGCGGCTGTTATGGTCGCCGCGCATGCCGGAGGAAGTGGCAGCAAAGGCCCCGGAAGCGCCCGCGCCGCGCCGCCTGCGCGTCGGCGTCCCGAGGGAGATTTTCCCCGACGAGCGGCGGGTGGCGGCGACGCCGGCGACGGTGCAGCGCATTCGAAAGTTGGGCCTCGACGTGATGGTCGAGGCGGGCGCGGGCGAGGGGGCGAGCGCGCTCGACTCGGCGTACGCCGAGGCGGGGGCGACGATCGTGCACGACGCCGACGAGCTCTGGGCGGGCTCGGACATCGTCTTGAAGGTGCGGGCGCCGGGGCCCTACGGCGACGGCGAGCACGAGGCCGACCTCTTGCGCGAGGGGGCGCTGCTCGTCTCGTTCGTCTGGCCGGCGCAGAGCGAGGCGCTGCTCGCGCGGCTCGCGGCGCGCAAGGCGACGGTGCTGGCGATGGACGCGGTGCCGCGCATCACGCGGGCGCAGAAGCTCGACGCGCTCAGCGCGATGGCGAACGTGGCGGGCTACAAGGCCGTGGTCGAGGCGGCGTCGCACTTCGGGCGCTTCTTGGGCGGGCAGATCACGGCGGCGGGGCGGGTGAAGCCGGCGAGCGTGCTGGTCGTCGGCGCGGGCGTGGCGGGGCTCGCGGCGATCGGGGCGGCGCGGGCGCTCGGCGCGGTGGTGCGGGCCTTCGACACGCGGCCGGTGGTGCGCGAGCAGATCGAGTCGATGGGCGCGCGCTTCGTCGAGTTCACGTTCGAGGGCGAGACGGGCGAGGGGCAGGGGGGGTACGCCAAGCAGGTGAGCGACGCGTACCTGGCGGCCGAGCAGGCGCTGCTCGCGACCCACTGCGCCGAGTGCGACGTGGTCATCACGACGGCGCTGGTGCCGGGCCAGCCGGCGCCCAAGCTCATCACCTCGGGGGCGGTGGTCGAGATGGCGCGCGGCTCGGTCATCGTCGACCTGGCGGCCGAGCAGGGGGGCAACTGCGCGCTGACCGAGCCGGGGCGGGTGGTCGAGAAGTTCGGCGTCACGATCGTGGGCCTGACCGACCTGCTGAGCCGCATGGCGCCGCTCGCGAGCGAGCTCTACGCGGCGACGGTGACGACGCTACTCGAAGACGTGGTGAAGGCGGGCGCGGTCGCCATTGACGAGGGCGACGAGGTGCACCGCGGCATGCTGGTCTTGCGCGACGGCGAGCTCAAGTGGCCGCCGCCGAACCCGCCGGCGCTGCGCGCGGGCGGCCCGCCGAAGGCCGAGGGGCCGGGGCACAAGCCGGGCGAGCACGCGCACCGGCCCGCCTCGCCCTGGCCGGGCCGGCTCGGCGCGCTCGCCGCGGCGCTCTTGCTCGGGCTGCTCGGGGCCCGGGGCTCGCCCGAGCTCTTGCAGCGCGTGACGGTCTTCTTGCTCGCCTGCGTCGTCGGCTGGCACGTCGTGTGGAACGTGACGCCCGCCCTGCACACGCCGCTGATGAGCGTGACCAACGCGGTCAGCGGCATCATCTTGCTCGGCGGCCTGCTGCTCTTGCCCGGGGCGAGCCGCCCCGAGACGCTCGCCCTCGCCGCGGTCGCGGTGCTCGTCGCCGCGATCAACGTGGCCGGGGGCTTCCTCGTCACCCAGCGCATGCTGCGCATGTTCCGCAGGTGAGGCATGCCGGCCAGCTTCGCCACCGTCACGTACGTCGTCGCGGCCCTGCTCTTCGTGGCGAGCCTGCGCGGCCTGTCGCACCAGGAGACCGCCCGGCGGGGCAACCTGCTCGGCATCGTCGGCATGGCGCTCGCGGTCGGCGTCACGCTCGCCGCGCTCTTCGCCGCGACCGACGCGCCCCGCGCCCGGCTCGCCGTCGCCCCGTCCGACCTCGGGGTGCTCGGCGGCGCCATCGCCGTCGGCGGCGTCATCGGCGCCGTGCTCGCCGCGCGCGTCGCCATGACCTCGATGCCCGAGCTCGTGGCCGTCCTGCACAGCTTCGTCGGCGCCGCCGCCGTGCTCGTCGGCGTCGGCACCTTCGTCGAGGGCCGGGCCCACGACACCGCCCACGTCGTCGAGATCTACGTCGGGGTGCTCGTCGGCGCCGTCACCTTCACCGGCTCGATCGTCGCCTTCCTCAAGCTGCGCGGCACCATCGGCAGCCGCCCGCTGCTCTTGCCCGGCCGCCACGTCGCCAACCTGGCCGCGCTCGCCGCCTGCGTCGCGCTCGCCGCCTGGGGCGGCACCGCGCCCGAGCAAGGCCTCGCCGCCCTCGTCGGCGTCACGGCCATCGCCTCGCTGCTCGGCGTGCACCTCGTCCTGGCCATCGGCGGCGGCGACATGCCCGTCGCCGTCTCGCTGCTCAACAGCTACTCGGGCTGGACGGCCTCGGCCGCGGGCTTCATGCTCGGCAGCGACCTGCTCGTCATCACCGGCGCGCTCGTCGGCTCGAGCGGCGCCATTCTCAGCTACATCATGTGCAAGGCGATGAACCGCTCGATCTGGCACGTCGTCTTCGGCGGCTTCGGCGACGCCCCGGCCAAGGCCGGCAAGGCGGGCGCCGGGCCCGAGCGCCCCGTCACGCCGACGAGCGCCGAGGAGACCGCCGACCTCTTGCTGCACGCCAAGAGCGTCGTCGTCGTGCCCGGCTACGGCATGGCCGTCGCCCAGGCCCAGCACCCGATGAAAGAGATCACCGAGATCTTGCGGAAGAGGGGCGTGCAGGTCCGCTTCGCGATTCACCCCGTGGCGGGGCGGCTGCCCGGGCACATGAACGTGCTGCTCGCCGAGGCCGCCGTGCCCTACGACATCGTCCAAGAGATGGACGAGATCAACGAGGACTTCGACCAGACCGACGTCACGGTCATCGTCGGCGCCAACGACATCGTCAACCCGAGCG
Source organism: Polyangiaceae bacterium (assembly GCA_035762175.1). Lineage (GTDB taxonomy): Bacteria > Myxococcota_A > Polyangia > Polyangiales > Polyangiaceae > DASTPP01. Next base: position 55,765 of record DASTPP010000175.1, read on the forward strand.
CGCTCGAAGACGAGTCGTCGCCCATCTGGGGCATGCCCGTGCTCGAGGTGTGGAAGTCGGCCAAGGTCGTCATGCTCAAGCGCTCGATGGCCGCGGGCTACGCCGGCGTCGAGAACCCGCTCTGCTTCCGCGAAAATACCCTGATGCTCTTCGGCGACGCCAAGCAGTCGGTGCAGAAGCTGCTCGCCTCGCTCGCCGCGAAGGCGGCGTGAGGGCGTCGCGGGGCTTTGCCCGCCGGGGGCACCCCCTCCTGCCTCAGACGGCTCGGGGGACGCTCTTCGAGGCACCCCCCCCTGCCTCGGGCGGCTGTCGCAGAGCCGTTTGGGGCACCCCCTCCCGCCCCGGACGGCTGTCGCAGAGCCGTTTGGGGCACCCCCTCCCGCCCCGGACGGCTATCGCAGAGCCGTTTGGGGCACCCCCCCCCTGCCTCGGGCGGCTATCGCAGAGCCGTTTGGGGCACCCCCCCCTGCCTCGGGCGGCTATCGCAGAGCCGCT